>NZ_JAUXOY010000007.1 GCF_030684185.1 Methylotenera sp. | reverse complement strand
AAAAACGTTGAGCAATGGGCACTTTTGCTGGAATGATTACTAAAGGCGATTGCTAATGTGGAATGAAGTTGAGCTCAAATTGAGTATCGAACGCAAGAGTATCACACGTCTGCGAAGTCATCCTGCCATCGTTAACGCCTGTATCGACAAACCTGTCACACACAGACTTATCACCATCTATTATGACACCCCAGACCTGAAACTTCTGGATGCTGGTGTTAGTCTTCGTGTGCGCCATAGCTGTGGCCGCTGGATTCAATCAATTAAGACCGTTGGCAGTTCACTAACAGGGCTGCATAAGCGTATGGAATGGGAGGACGTAATTGCAGCCAACCATCCAGACTTCACCAAAATACTTGACCCAGTCTTGGTAAAACTGTTCGCTAATCAGAATCTGCGCGATGCGCTCAGGCCTATTTTTCAAACAGAAGTGCGGCGCAGCGAATGGCAGCTCGCTTTCGAAAATGGCGACAAGATTGAACTGGCACTTGATTTAGGTAAACTGACTGCAGGCAAAAATAGCGAGCCAATCAGTGAAATTGAGTTGGAACTGAAAGCTGGTCATGTGGGGCGGTTGTTTGACCTAGCACTGGAGTTGCAGAAAACCATCCCGTTAACGCTGGAAAATTCGAGCAAAGCCCTGCGTGGATATGCCTATTACCGAACTACGCCCCAATGTGTTTTCAAAGGAAATCTGCCAAAGCTTGTCAAAACTACCGATGCAAACAGCGCTTTCAAAAAAATCGCCTGGGAATGTATTAACCACCTGCAGAGTAATCAGGACATGGTATTACATGGTACAGATGTGGAAGGCGTCCACCAGATGCGCGTGGCGCTGCGTCGCTTGCGTTCGGCATTTTCAGTATTTAAGAAGATACTTGGGAGTAAGAACAACGTTGCATTATTGGTTGAACTTGGCTGGCTTTCTAACGCTTTGGGCAAAGCACGCGACCTCGATGTATTGGTGACCCAAACACTACCAGCCATTATTACACAATATGAAAATCATGCAGGCTTACTGAAGCTACGCGACATAGCTTTAACTGCGCAAGAAGAAGCTTATGTCGAAGTGCGCACGGCACTTTCCTCACAGCGTTACAATTATCTACTATTATCACTGGCAGCTTGGCTGGAAAACGAGCGCTGGCGTGATGGCGCCAAGGATAAGAAAACTCATCGAGTACTCGACATTGCAACAGCAACCTTAACTAAACGCCATAAGCAACTGCGGCAGCG
>NZ_JAUXOY010000013.1 GCF_030684185.1 Methylotenera sp. | reverse complement strand
GCGTAGTAAATTACGCGATTTAATGATGAGTGGCCAAGTGCCAGGCGTCACTAAAGCCAGCTGGTAATAGGAGGATATAGCTATGAGTATGAGTGATCCGATTGCCGACATGTTGACGCGTATTCGTAATGCGCAAATGGTTAACAAAGCGGTTGTTGCTATGCCTTCATCAAATGTTAAGACTGCTATTGCTAGCGTGCTTAAAGAAGAAGGTTATGTAGAAGATTTTGCAGTGCAAACTGAGGGTGGTAAAGCTACTTTAACTATTAGCTTGAAATATTATGCTGGTCGCCCAGTTATTGAGCGTATACAGCGTATTAGCAAACCGGGTTTGCGTGTATATAAAGGGTCTCAAGAGATTCCTAAGGTAATGAATGGTCTTGGTGTGACAATTATGTCTACATCTAAGGGTGTAATGACAGATCGTAAAGCTCAAGCTGCCGGTATCGGTGGCGAAGTGCTCTGCGTAGTGGCTTAAGGAGAAGCAAATGTCACGTGTTGCTAAAAATCCAGTCGCTATTCCAGCCAAAGTTGAAGTGGTATTAAGTGCTAATTCAATTGATGTGAGCGGTCCATTAGGTAAATTGTCTCATCCGCTAACAAGTGCGGTTGTGCTTAAACGTGAAGGAGAAACAATTACGTTTCAAGCTTCAAGTGATGCTCAACACTCACGTGCAATGTCAGGTACATTGCGTGCCTTAGTGGCAAATATGGTTAAAGGTGTTTCAGAGGGCTTTACACGTAAATTAACGCTAGTTGGCGTTGGTTACAAAGCTGCTGCACAGGGCGCTATATTGAACTTGGAGTTAGGTTATTCACACCCAATCAACCACAAAATGCCAGCTGGCGTGACTGTGGTAACTGCTACACCAACAGAAATTCTGTTAACAGGTGTTGATAAGCAGGTGATTGGCCAGGTTGCTGCACAGATTCGAGCTTATCGTGCTCCAGAGCCATATAAGGGCAAGGGTGTACGTTACTCTGATGAAGTTGTTGCAATTAAAGAAACCAAAAAGAAATAAGGCTTAAAAAATGAACAACGTAAATAATCGCTTGCGTCGTGCACGTAAAACCCGTGCCAAAATTGCAGAGCTAAAAGTTACACGTCTAAGTGTGCACCGTACAAATACGCACATCTATGCACAAATTATTGCTGAATCTGGCGATAAGGTAATTGTTAGTGCTTCAACGGTAGAAGCTGACGTTCGTAAAAACATTAAAAATGGCGGCAATGTGGAAGCAGCTGCAGCTATTGGTAAACTTATTGCTGAAAAAGCGGTTAAAGCTGGTGTTACAACTGTTGCTTTTGATCGTTCAGGCTATAAATATCACGGTCGTATTAAAGCGTTGGCTGATGCCGCTCGCGAAAACGGCTTATCCTTCTAATTGGTCTGATTGCTAAAGAGGTTAATGATGGCGAGAGAAATGGAACAGCAACAGCAGCAGACTGATGGTTTGCGCGAAAAGATGATTGCAGTTAATCGTGTAAGTAAAACGGTTAAAGGTGGTCGTATCATGAGTTTTGCAGCTCTTACAGTAGTTGGCGATGGCGATGGCGCTGTTGGTATGGGTAAAGGTAAAGCACGTGAAGTGCCTGTAGCTGTACAAAAGGCTATGGACGAGGCGCGTCGTGGTATGTTGAAAATTAATTTAACTAACGGCACTTTGCATCACGCTGTAACTGGTGTGCATGGCGCAGCTAAAGTGTTTATTCAACCAGCTTCAGAAGGTACTGGCATAATAGCTGGTGGTGCAATGCGCGCTATTTTTGAAGTAATGGGTGTGACTAACGTGGTTGCTAAATGTATCGGTTCAACTAACCCTTACAATTTGGTTCGCGCTACTTTAAATGGCCTAGAGTCAATGAATACACCAGCAGAAATCGCAGCTAAACGCGGTAAATCAGTTGAAGAAATTAGAGGCTAATCATGGCTAAAATAGAAAAAGTTGCAACACCTATTAAGGTGACGTTAGTTAAAAGTACAATTGGCCGCATTCAGGCGCATAAAGCTACCGTTACTGGCCTAGGCTTGCGTCGTATGCACCACACTGTTGAATTACAAGACACTCCAGCAATTCGCGGTATGATCAATACTGTGGGCTATCTCTTAAAGGTAGAAGGATAATGCAATTAAATACAATCAAGCCTGCTGAAGGCGCAAAGAAAGAACGTCGCCGCGTTGGTCGTGGTATCGGTTCTGGTTTTGGTAAAACAGCTGGTCGCGGCCATAAAGGACAGAAATCACGTACAGGCGGTTTTCATAAAGTTGGTTTTGAAGGTGGTCAAATGCCAATTCAACGTCGTCTGCCAAAACGTGGATTTAAATCAATGACAAAAGCTAAGACGGCTCACGTACGCACTAGCGAACTTGCTCTTATTCCAAACGAAGTGATTGATTTGTTAGCATTAAAAGCAGCAAATATCGTTTCAGGAACAGTTAAAAATGCTAAATTATTTTTATCTGGTGAAGTAACTGCAAAATATAATATCCAAGGTTTGCTATTGACCAAGGGCGCTCGCGCCGCGGTTGAAGCAGCTGGCGGTAAAATTTTAGAAGCTGCATAAGAGTACTGTTTTGGCAAAAGATAGTTTATTGAAAACAGCATCAAAAATGGGTGAACTTAAAAGCCGCCTATTATTTGTGTTAGGTGCGTTAATTGTATTTCGCTTAGGCGCTCATGTGCCTGTACCAGGTATTGATCCTGTTGTGTTGGCTAAGCTGTTCGAGTCTCAGAGCAATGGCATATTAGGCATGTTTAATATGTTTTCTGGTGGAGCTCTTTCAAGATTTACCGTATTTGCTTTGGGGATTATGCCTTATATTTCTGCGTCTATTATTATGCAGTTGATGTCGGCAGTTTCTCCAAAACTTGAGCAGCTTAAAAAAGAGGGCGAAGCTGGCCGTAGGGTTATTACAAAATATACGCGTTATGGCACAGTTGTGCTTGCAACTTTTCAAGCATTAGGTATAGCCATTGCTTTAGAAGGTCAACCAGGCTTAGTGTTAGATCCTGGGATGGCTTTTAGGTTAACGGCTGTCGTTACACTTGTTAGCGGTACGATGTTTCTAATGTGGTTGGGTGAACAAATCACTGAGCGTGGTATTGGTAATGGAATTTCAATCATTATCTTTGCAGGTATTGTTGCTGGTTTGCCAAGTGCGCTTGGCTCAACCGCTGAGATGGTTAATACAGGTGCTTTTAGTGTGCCATTGGCTTTTTTCTTATTGGTAGCAATAATTTTAGTGACTGCTTTAGTTGTGTTTGTAGAGCGCGGTCAACGTAAGATTACTGTAAATTATGCGAAGCGCCAGGTGGGTAATAAGGTTTATGGTGGTCAAACGACGCATTTGCCTTTGAAGCTAAATATGGCAGGTGTTATTCCTCCTATTTTTGCGGCAAGTATTATTATGTTTCCTGCTACATTGGCTGGTTGGTTTGGCAGTAAAGAAAGTATGTATTGGCTCAAGGATATAGCCGCAGCTTTATCACCTGGGCAGCCAATTTATATTTTGTTTTTTACCGTTGCTATTGTTTTCTTTTGTTTCTTTTACACTGCATTGCAGTTTAACCCAAAAGACACGGCTGATAACTTAAAGAAAAGTGGTGCGTTTGTTCCTGGAATTCGTCCTGGTGACCAAACTGCAAAATACATCGACAGAATAATGGGGCGTTTAACATTAATCGGTGCTATCTACATCACGTTGGTTTGTTTGTTGCCTGAGTTTTTAAGATTGAAATTCAACACACCGTTTTATTTTGGCGGTACTTCATTGTTAATTATTGTTGTTGTTACGATGGACTTTATGACGCAAGTTCAGTCACATTTGATGTCGAATCAATATGAAGGTCTGCTTAAAAAAGCCAACTTCAAAGGCAATACGCAAAAGTAATTAATAGTAATAATTTAGAACCTGTAGTTTAAGAAGTGATGGAGTTATAAATGAGAGTTCGTGCATCTGTAAAAGCATTATGCCGTAATTGTAAAGTTGTTCGCCGTCGTGGCGTTGTACGTATCATTTGTACAGATCCACGTCACAAACAACGTCAAGGTTAATAGAGTTTTATTAATCCAATTAGTGGCTGTTTAACATAGCCGCTAATTAAGTTGGTCAATATTTAATTGATCAGAAGATAAGCTAATTGATATAAATTGGTTTTACTGTTAGAATCGTCGGCTTTTTTAAAGCAGTAGATTTTTAGGTAAACCTAAATTTGGAGTAAAGTATGGCGCGTATTGCAGGGGTGAACATCCCAAATAACAAACATGCTGACGTTGCATTAACTGCAATTTTCGGTATTGGACGTGTTACAGCACAAAAAATCTGTGCTGCAGCTGGCGTTTTAGCGACAACAAAAATGAAAGACTTAAATGACGCTGATGTAGATAAGCTGCGTGATGAGGTTGCTAAAGAAAAGGTTGAGGGCGATTTGCGCCGTGAAGTTTCAATGAATATTAAGCGTTTGATGGATTTGGGTTGTTATCGCGGCATTCGTCATCGCCGTGGTTTGCCAGTGCGTGGTCAACGCACTAAAACAAATGCTCGTACACGTAAAGGCCCAGTTAAAGCGATTAAGCAATCTAAATAACTTGGTTCAAAGTTAGTGGTTGGAAAATTTTAGGCCTGTGATTTTTAAATAGGCAAATTTTAGTAAGATTTATTGGTAAGGATAGTGCAACATGGCAAAAGCTAATGTACGCGTAAGAAAGAAAGTTAAAAAGAATATTGCAGAGGGCATTGCCCACGTGCATGCCTCTTTTAACAATACCATCATCACCATTACTGACCGTCAGGGTAATGCGTTGTCATGGGCAACTTCTGGTGGCCAAGGTTTTAAAGGCTCACGTAAGAGCACGCCCTTCGCTGCGCAGGTTGCTGCGGAAGTTGCTGGTAAATCAGCACAAGAAAACGGTGTTAAGAATTTAGAAGTGCGTATTAAAGGCCCAGGCCCAGGTCGTGAATCTGCAGTGCGCGCACTTAATGCAGCTGGTTTTAAAATCACCAGCATTACTGATGTGACGCCAGTGCCTCATAATGGCTGCCGTCCACCTAAAAAACGCCGCATTTAAGTTGAGCTTAAAGCTCACTTTAGTAGAGATAACAGGAGAATCCCTTGGCTAGAAATTTAGACCCTAAGTGCCGTCAGTGTCGTCGTGAAGGCGAAAAGCTTTTTTTAAAGGCTGAAAAGTGTTTCACAGACAAATGTGCAATTGAAAAACGTAACTTTCCACCAGGCCAACATGGTCAACGTCGCAACCAACGTCTATCAGACTACGGTGTACAATTACGTGAGAAACAAAAAGTTCGACGTATTTATGGCGTCCTTGAAGCTCAGTTCCGTAGCTATTATGCTGAAGCTGATCGCCAAAAAGGTATTACAGGTGAAAACTTGTTGCAACTTTTAGAGTGCCGTTTAGATAACGTTACTTTCCGTATGGGTCTTGGTGGTTCACGCACTGAAGCGCGTCAAATTGTTCGCCACAATAGTATTTTGGTAAATGGACGTCGCGTAAATATTCCTTCATATCAAGTTAAAGCTGGTGATGTTGTGAGTGTGGCTGAATCATCTAAAACACAGTTGCGTATCAAAGGTGCTCTAGAAGCAGCTGAGCAACGTGGCTTTCCAGCATGGATTGAAGTTGATGTTAAAGCGCTTAAAGGTACCTTTAAGGCTAAGCCTCAACGTGATGAGTTACCACCAACAATTAATGAATCATTGGTAGTTGAGCTTTACTCAAAATAATTAAGATTTAAATTGTTATGTTAGGTGAGCCGTTTACGGTTCACCTAAATATATACTCTAAGAACTATAAGTTAGTAGAGATTAATACAAAAATTAAAAGGTATAACTATGCAAAACAGTCCTACCGAATACTTGAAACCACGTGTAGTAGATGTAGAGGTATTATCTCCATTACGCGCACGTGTAACGTTAGAGCCTATGGAACGTGGCTTTGGTTACACATTAGGTAATGCTTTACGTCGCGTTTTATTGTCTTCAATTCCTGGCTTCGCTATTACTGAAGTTAAAATTGATGGTGTTGTACATGAGTATTCAACTTTAGATGGCGTACAAGAAGATGTGGTGGATATTTTACTAAATCTTAAAGGCGTAGCTTTAAAACTAAATACAAAGTCAGAAACTATTTTAGTTTTAAATAAATCAGTTGAAGGCGTTGTTACTGCAGGCGATTTTGAAACAGGCCATGATGCAGAAATTGTTAACCCCGATCATGTGATTGCACACCTTACAAAAGGCGGCAAACTGAATTTAGAAGTTAAAGTAGCAATGGGTCGTGGTTATCAACCAGTTCCAGCTCGTCAAAAAGCAAATGAAGAAGATCGCGTTCTTGGCTTTATCATGGTTGATGCGTCATTTAGCCCAATTAATAAAGTAAGCTATCAAGTTGAAAGCGCTCGTGTTGAGCAACGTACTGACTTGGATAAGCTGGTGATGGATGTTGAAACTAATGGTGTGATTGAACCAGAGCAAGCTATCCGTGATGCTGCGCGTATCTTAATGGGTCAGTTGTCTGTTTTTGCTGATTTAGAAGGCGCACCAAGTGAAGTTGAAGTGAAATCTGCACCTCAGGTTGATCCAATTTTATTGCGTCCAGTAGATGATTTAGAATTAACTGTACGTTCAGCTAACTGTTTAAAAGCTGAAAATATATTCTACATTGGTGATTTGATTCAACGTACTGAGAATGAGCTTTTAAAGGCGCCTAATCTTGGTCGTAAATCATTGAACGAAATTAAAGATGTACTCGCAACTCGTGGCCTTACATTAGGCATGAAATTAGAAAACTGGCCACCTGTTGGGCTTGAAAAAGCTTAATTGACCGGTATAAATAAAGAAACTTTAAGGAATTACTATGCGTCACGGTAATAGCAATCGTAAATTAAATCGTACTAGCAGCCATCGTGCAGCGATGTTCCGCAACATGACGGCTTCATTATTACGCCATGAGGTTATTAAAACTACTTTGCCTAAAGCAAAAGAGTTACGTAAATTTGCAGAACCCCTAATCACATTAGGTAAAACACCAACTTTGGCTAACCGTCGTTTGGCATTCAGTCGCCTGCGTGATCGTGACATCGTTGGTAAGTTGTTCGGAGAACTTGGTCCGCGCTATATGACCCGTAATGGCGGTTATTTACGTGTGTTGAAGTGTGGTTTCCGAAATGGTGATAACGCACCAATGGCATTGGTTGAGTTGGTTGATCGTCCAGATACCAGTGCTGATGTGGTAGTTGCAGAATAAGTGAATTAATATTCATTATTTTATTAAAAGCCAGCTATACGCTGGCTTTTAACATTGTTGGTTACGAATTTTTAATTTATTTTAAATCGATTAATTTTTCGATGTCATTAATAGCAAATGGCCAAACTAATTCTGTGTTGTAATTTTTGCGCTTTACCACTGGAATAATAAGGCTGTATTTTTCATATAGATTAGCGTCTTCGGTAATTTCAATCGTCGTCCAAGAGATGTCATGTTGTTTACCTATGATTTCTAATATATTTTCGGCTTCTTCGCAAAGGTGGCAATGTGAAGTTGAATATAATTGAAGTTGAATCATTGTGACAGTTGCTCCTTTTTTTACATAATTTTATTTATGTTAAAAATTACAGTAAATTTAATCTAAAAATATCTATGTTACTTTAAAAATAAACCATAATGGCATATTCAGCATAGTTTTGCTTTAGCATTATTAGCCAATTTCATACACGGGTCATCATGGCAGAAAATCAAGAATCCAAAGAGAGCTTAAGCGAAAATCTAAAACAAATAATTACGCTTTTGGAAAAGCATAAGTTAGTTGAAGATCTTGTGCATAAGCAATCTATGTCAAAGCATGATCTGATTGAATCGATTGTCCATAAACAAAATCTATATGAGCTACAAAAGAAGTTAGATCAAATTCATCCGGCTGATGTAGCCGACATTTTAGAAGCACTTCCTCTAGAGCAGCGACTGGGTGTTTGGGAGCTTGTTAAAGCGGATAGAGACGGCGACATTCTTCTGGAAGTATCAGATGCGGTTCGTCAAACTTTGATTGCGGATATGGACTCTGAGGAGTTGCTTGCAGCCGCAGAGCAACTTGACACCGATGAGTTGGCAGATTTAGCGCCAGACTTACCTAAAGACGTGTTGCAGGATCTGTTAGATAGCCTGGATTCACAGAACAGAGCCCGCTTGCAGTCGGCATTATCTTATTCAGACGATGCGGTTGGGTCTATTATGGATTTTGATATTGTCACAATTCGTGAAGATATTACGTTAGAAGTTGCATTGCGATATATGCGCCGTCTAGGTAGTTTGCCCGACCATACCGATAAACTGTTTGTAGTGGATAGAGATGGTATTTTGCGTGGCGTGCTGCCTCTAAAACGCTTGGTTGTGAATGATTTAGATGCCAATGTGGCCGATGTAATGGCTGAAGATGCCGTCACATTCCACCCAGAGGACATTGCAGATGATGCAGCTAAGGCATTTGAGCGCTATGACTTAGTGACTGCTCCAGTTATTGATGAGAATAATAAATTGGTTGGCCGTGTAACCGTAGACGCTGTGATGGATTACATTCGTGGTGAGACTGAAAGCGATGTGCTGTCAATGGCGGGCTTGCGCGAAGAGGAGGACTTTTTCGCTTCCATTTGGAAATCTGTACAAAACCGCTGGGCATGGCTAGCGCTTAACTTAATGACAGCATTAGTGGCATCGCGTGTGATTGGTTTATTCGAAGGCTCAATTGAAAAGATAGTAGCGCTTGCTGCTTTAATGCCTATTGTGGCTGGCATAGGAGGAAACTCTGGCAACCAAACCACTACTATGATTGTGCGTGGATTGGCATTAGGTCAAGTGGCCTCTCATAACATGAAATCACTTATCACGAAAGAGCTGGGTGTAGCCTTGTTAAATGGTTTGATATGGGGCGGCGTGCTGGCGGTAGTTGCCTTTGCTTTGTATGGTAATTATCATCTAGGCTTAGTGATGATGGCTGCCATGACACTTAATTTATTATTAGCCGCCTTAATGGGTGTAATGATACCGCTAGTCATGAATAAACTCGGGCGCGACCCAGCAGTGGGTTCCAGCGTACTCATTACGGCTGTGACTGACAGTGGAGGTTTTTTTATCTTTCTGGGCTTAGCCACAATTTTTCTCATTTAGAGATTTTATATATTAATTTGAGGTATATTGATTTAGGTATAAAAATCTCTAGGTATAACAAAAAATCGCAACTATGAAACAAGAAATACTTTTAATTTGGCAGGAAGTGCTCGCAGACATATCTACAGAAGCTGCGTTATGGCAATTTGCAATCATAATTGCTGCTAGTACTCTAGCTTGGGCAATTAACGGTGCCTTGCGTGCCTACGTGATGAGTAATGCCCCGGAAAACTGGAAGTTGGGCATCGGTGGTATCAACCGAGTGCTATTTCCGCTATCAACTCTTATTTTTGTATATATCGCGCAATTGATTCTCGCGTACTGGCAACATACCAGCTTGTTACAGCTTGCCAGCAAATTATTGTTAGCGATGGCAGTTATCCGCTTAGTGGTTTATGCCGTACGTTATATTGTTGCGCCAGGCGGATTGCTCAAGACGCTGGAAAATACCGTTTCAGGCTTTATTTGGATAGTGACGGCACTGCATTTAAGTGGATTGTTACCGCAAATATTGAATGTATTGGAAGATGTAAAATTTAGCATTGGTAAAAATCCCTTCAATTTACTATTAGCGCTACAAGCGATACTCACCATATTGGTCACAATATTTATTACGCTGTGGTTTAGTCGCGTGGTCGAAAATAGGCTAATGAGTGCGCAAAATGTAAATATGAATTTGCGAGTGGTCCTTGCAAAATTGCTACGCGTATTTTTGTTGTTTATAGCGATACTCTTTGCACTTTCAGCGGTTGGCTTAGATATTACGATGTTGTCAGTTTTTGGTGGCGCACTTGGTGTGGGCTTGGGTTTTGGTTTGCAACGCATTGCAAGTAACTATGTGAGCGGTTTTATTATTCTGCTAGATAAATCCATGCAGATTGGTGATGTGGTGACCATCGATACCCATTATGGTGTCGTGAGTGATTTACGCACGCGTTACCTTGTATTACGTAAGCTAGATGGTACGGAAGTGATTATTCCCAATGAAACCTTAATCATCAACCCTGTCATTAACCATTCATCTACAGACCATAAAGCTAGAGTACAAATGCCTGTGCAGGTGAGCTACGCTAGTTCATTAGAGTTAGCCATGGAATTAATGCGCGACATCGCTTTTAGACACCCACGAGTGCTTGAACTGCCTTTGCCTGCGGTACAGATTCAGGGGTTTGGCGAAAGTGGCATTGATTTGGTGTTGAATCTTTGGATACCTGACCCTGAGGAGGGTTCTGCTGGTTTAAAGACTGAAATTTATTTAGAGATATGGCGTGCGTTTCAAAAGAATAATATTTCAATTCCATATCCGCAAAGAGAAGTGCGCATTTTAGGTGGGCAGGTCAAGCAGCCTGAAGTTTAATTTATAGCTATTCCGCTAAATAACCCGTCATTCCCGCACAGGCGGGAATCCAGTCACGGTGGTAGGCACTAATGGTCGTTAATTGATGCAACGTGACTGGATACCAGCCACCCTTCGACAAGCTCAGGGAGCAACTGATATGACGGCAGTGCGAATTGGTTGCAGCATCGTATTTATTGAGAAAACAGCTATATAGCATCAAATATAGAAATAGCACCAATAAAAAAACCCGCAGATTGCGGGTTTTTTACAAACTAAACATGTTTAGTGTTAAACAATCCACTATTTAAGTTTAGTTTCTTTGTACATTACATGTTGACGAACCACTGGATCAAATTTCTTGATTTCCATTTTTCCTGGCATCGTACGTTTGTTTTTAGTTGTGGTATAAAAATGGCCTGTACCAGCACTTGACTCTAATTTGATTTTTTCGCGCATGACTTAATTTCCTAGTTTGCTGAATGAGTAGTCGGCTAAATAAATTTAGCGATTAGATTTTTTGACCGTCAGCACGCATACCAGCAAGAACGGCATCAATACCATTTTTGTCGATTGTACGTAAAGCAGCGTTAGTAATGCGCATACTTACCCAGCGGTTTTCGCTTTCAACCCAGAATTTGCGGTTTTGCAAATTAGGTAAAAAACGGCGTTTTGTTCTGTTGTTAGCGTGAGAAACATTGTTACCCACCATTGGCTTTTTGCCAGTTACCATACATACACGTGCCATAGTTTTGATCCTTAACGCTTAATCTTAAAATACGTTGCTTTTTTAGAAAGACCGCAATTATAGTACGAAAGCCAACTTATTCTCAAGGGAAATATAAGATAAATATCAATAATATTTAAACTTTAGTAAGTTAAATTAAGTGTTTAAGCTAAAGTAAGCGTATTCGGTTGCTAAATACGGTTTGTTTAATGTTTACCAGTGCTGCCAAAACCACCTTCACCGCGCTCGCTGGCATCAAAATCACCAACTAAATGAAACTCAGCCTGCACCACAGGCACTATCACAAGCTGTGCAATCCGCTCCATTGGGTTAAGTTCAAAGGCGGTGTTGCCACGGTTCCAGCAAGATACCATCAGCTGGCCTTGGTAGTCTGAATCAATTAAGCCGACTAAGTTACCCAACACAATGCCATGTTTATGGCCAAGCCCAGAGCGCGGCAAAATAATAGCCGCGTAATAAATATTATCTAAATGGATAGCCATGCCCGTTGGGATAAGCGTAGTTTCGCCAGGCTGCAGGGTAATAGGCGCATCAATACACGCGCGTAAATCTAAACCAGCCGAGCCAGTGGTAGCGTAAGCCGGCATTTGCTGATGTAAGCGATCATCTAGAATTTTTAAGTCGACGATAATTTTCATGACATTCTCATTAGTAATATGTAAATAAGTGGTGGAATATATTTAGGTTAGCATTAAACACTAAATAATCATTAAAATCACTATGGATATTGATTAACTTTAATCCTGCAAATTAATTAACAAAAAACCCGCAAATGAGCGGGTTTTTTCTGTACTTGAAGATTAGAACTTATAGCTAGCATTAAGTCCAACAGTCCAGTTACGTGGAGCACCTGGGTCATAGGCAGCGCCTGTGTTGACACGCACGGAGCTAACGTAGGTTTTATCCGTCAAGTTGTCAATTCTTGCGAATTCGTTGAGTCTCCAATTACCCAGATTTTGAGTGAAACCGCCACGCAAATTAAATATCGTATAGGAGTCAGCTTTGATTGTGTTAATGTCATTGGTGAATACATCACTAAAGTAAATGCCTTCAATAGCTGAAGAAAAGCCAGATGCTGGGTTTTTCCAAGAGACTTCTGCATAAGTGTTTGAAGTGTAAGCTCCAGGAATCTTGTTTCCAGAATTCACAATGGTTGTAGCAGTGCAGCTAGTCCCAGTACAGAATCTATCCTTAAACTCTGCATTCATCAAAGTATAGGCAGCATAAACTCCAAAGTTATGTGGTAATACGCTATCTAAAGAAACTTCAAGGCCATGCCGTTCTGTGTCACCTGCATTTTTGAATGATGCAGTCGTGCCTTGGCCTTGATCTACTACTATCTCTTTTTCGGTCTTGACTTTGAATAGCGCTAAATTGACACGTGTATTATCTCCAACAAACGCTTTTGCTCCAACTTCATAATTTTTGCTTTTACTCGGTTGCAATGTGAGATTTGGACCTTTGCCATCTGATGGTTTGCCAGCGTATGTCATTTCAATAAAAGTTGGTGTTTCAAAGCCTTTGCCGTAATTGGCATATAAATTCACTGTCGGGGTTAACTTAAACGTTGCGCCCAACACTGGACTAGTGTTTGAGTACTCAAGTGAGCCGCTACTGTCAGGGTCGCCTACAATTACAGGCATTTTGTCATCAACTTCGAAATTTATTTTAGTGTGCCGCAATCCGCCAATCAATAACCAGCGATCAGTTGGTTCAAAGGTTGCTTGAACATATTGGTCAAAGTTATGTACGGACTGGGTTTCATTTCGTTTGAGGATGGGAACTTTGATGCCGAAGCTGCTTGGAAATTGTGTGCGGTCATCTTCCATCTTGTCATAATTCAAACCTGCGACGAGTGAGAATGGTTTATCAGCCAAACTGTCCTTGTAAGTCCATTTCGCATCAAGCCCACCGAACTGACGATCAATGGCAGATAACCTCCCGTTGTAAGTATCTGTAGTGAGTGCTAGGTAGCCATCGGAGGTGCGCGTTCCGTAATAACCCATAAGGCTGATGCTTTGCTGTTCGGAAATATTGTGATCAATAACTAAACCAGTTTGTATCTGCTTTTTGTTGGCTCTAGCATCGGTAAGCACTGCATTGGTTCCAGCCTGTTTTGGATTGACCTTGTATTGAGCTGGGGTTAACGCTAGAGGATCTTGTGAGTTATGTTGATTTAGCGCGGTAGCTACCATAGTAATTTTAGTCGCGTCACTGGCCTTAAAGGAAAGTTTGGTATGTAGCATATCTCGCGTTGCTTCACTGTGGTTACGGTAGCCATCTGTGGAAAGATGAGACCCGTTAACGACGTAGTTAAGACCGCCGTCTTCACCTTCAATAGTTAGTGATTCCCGATGTGTGTTATAACTTCCAAATGTTACTCCACCTGAAACAGTTGGTTGTTTTGAACCATCTTTAGTGAAAATTTGAACAACACCGCCAGAAGAGTTGCCGTATAGTGCTGAGAATGGTCCGCGCATAAACTCGATTTGCTTGGCTGTGTCCAAGTTGAATGTACCAGTCTGGCCTTGACCATCTGGCATTGAAAGCGGAATGCCGTCTGCATAGAGTCTGACCCCGCGAACACCGAAAGCCGACCGAGCCCCAAATCCACGCGTTGAAACAGCTAAGTCTTGTGCAAGGTTGAATTTATTCGCTACTACCACACCGGGAATTCGAGCCGCTGATTCAGATAAGTTGACTTGCTGTCTTCCGTCACGAATGGTTTCACCGTTAACTACATCAATTGAAACTGGTAAGTCAAAACTGTTTTGTTCTGTGCGTGTTGCCGTAACAACTACAGGGGCAAGTGAAATTGGGTCTTCAGCATAAGCCTGAGGGGAAACGATGGCCGTAACTAATATGAATAACTGTTTTCTTTTCATGGTGGGAAGTATTCTTTTTGGAAAGCGTGAATGGTATATTGCCCCTCAAAGTTAGGCAATCAAGAAAACCATTATTTATGAATGGTTGTTATTGCAGCATGTTAGCTAAATGCTGTAACAGTAGTATGGCAACTTCAGGTTTAGGGGCGCGTTCTAATGGATGCGCCCCATTTTTGTCCAGTAGCGTTACTTGATTTTCGTCACTTCCCAACGCGTCAATTGCTAAATTTGCCACAATGAGTGGCAATTTTTTTGCCTGTCGTTTGGCTTCTGCGTATTCAAGCAAGTTTTCAGTTTCTGCGGCAAAGCCTACACAAAATGGTGCATTGGGTAAGCTGGCAACGTCGGCCAAAATATCTTTGTTAGGCGTGAGTTCTATGGTTAGGGAAGATGTGCTTTTTTTAATTTTTTCTTTATGTTGTTCTACTGGGCGATAATCTGCCACTGCGGCCACGCTGATAAAAATATCTTCAGTGCCAAATTTTAGGGTCGCAATGTTGCTCATCACCGCTTGATACATATTTTGGGCGCTAGTTGCGTAAACGGTGCTCACATGGCTTGGTGCATTAAGTGTAGTTGCACCACTGACTAAAGTAACTTCTGCACCCATATCAGCCGCTACCTGGGCAATGGCATAGCCCATTTTACCGCTGCTTAAATTGGTAATGGCTCGTACAGGGTCTATCATTTCTAGCGTTGCGCCAGCCGTAATTAAAACACGTTTACCAGCCAATAGTTTAGGCGTAAAGTGAGCGTTTACTAATGCTAGCAAGGCTTCTGCTTCTAGCATTCTGCCTAAGCCAACTTCACCGCAGGCTTGCTCGCCGCTATCTGGACCTAAAATGCTGATGCCGTCAGCTATTAGTTGCTTGATATTACGTTGCGTTGCTGGGTTTTCCCACATTTGCTTGTTCATGGCTGGTGCCACTAATAATGGACAATCTCTTGCTAAACATAATGTGGAAAGCAAATCGTCTGCACGGCCTTGTACTAGTTTAGCCATAAAGTCTGCACTGGCTGGTGCGATTAAAATAGCGTCTGCATTACGACTTAACTCTATGTGGGGCATGCCATTGCTAATGCTGCTATCCCACATGTCAATAAATACTGGCTTGCCAGAAAGGGCTTGCATAGTCACGGGGGTAATAAACTGACATGCGGCGCTAGTCATCACCACTTGCACATCTATACCTGCTTTAACTAACAGGCGTACAAGCTCTGCGGCTTTATAGGCGGCAATGCCGCCAGTTATTCCTAATACAAGCTTGCCCAATACCAGTTTGCCTAATACAGGTGATTTGTTTTTTTGCATATTTATGAAACACTAAAGTTAGTATTTATGTAATGCTTTCATTTTAACCCAGATTTTCTATTAGAAAACAATTGCGAAAGACTGATAATTCATGTGGCGCAAATTAAGAATAGCCGTTTTGTTGCTGATATTGGCAACTGTGGTGCAGCAAACCTGGCTGGATAAAGCAGATTTAGCATGGAAAGATAATTTTTATGTGGCGGTGTACCCAGTGAACGTGGATAACAGCCCTAAAGTGAGTGCGTACTTACGCACATTAAGTCGCGATGATTTTGAGCCCGTAGCTGAATATTTTGCTAGCGAGGCCGTGCCGTATCATTTAGGGTTACGCAGACCTATTGAAGTGCAATTAGGAGCACAAGTGAACGACATTCCACCCGCACCACCAACAAATGGCAAGGTATTAAGTAACATCATCTGGAGCCTAAAGTTTAGATACTTTGCCTGGAAAAATAGCCCGAAAGTCAATGTTAGACCAGCAATCAGGCTTTATCTGTTGTATTACGACCCTGCCACAAATCCACGCTTGAGCCACTCAACCGCATTGAATAAAGGCCGAATAGGGCGGGTAAATTTGTTTGGCGATAGCGCATACTCAAAACAAAATTTAGTGATTTTGGCGCATGAGTTACTGCATACGCTTAACGCGACTGATAAGTATGATTTGAATACCTCGCTGCCTATGTATCCAGATGGTTTTGCCGAGCCAGATAGAACACCGCGCTATTCGCAAGATTTTGCTGAGCTGATGGGTGGACGAGTGCCGATAAGCGAAACACAAGCGGACATCCCAAAAAGCCTGAAACAGACTTTAATTGGTGAAAAGACGGCGCGTGAAATAGGCTGGTTAAAATCTTCCGGAGGTGAATGATGGCAATTACCGATTGGCCAGCCGCAGAGCGCCCGCGTGAAAAATTGCTGGAACTTGGTGTGGAAGCGTTATCCGATGCGGAGTTGCTGGCCATATTTTTGCGTGTAGGAGTCACTGGTAAAAGTGCGGTTGATTTAGCGCGTGATTTACTCACGCAGTTTGGCAGTTTAAATGGCATTTTTGCCGCGCCGCTTAATGAGCTTACCCAGGTTAATGGCATAGGCAGCAGTAAATACGCACAGTTACAAGCCATTTTTGAGATGAGCCGCCGCGCGCTTAATGAGCAAATGCAAGTTAAAGATATTTTAAACTCGCCACAGCAGGTGCGTGATTATCTATGTTTGAAGCTTGGCAATTTGACACGGGAAGTCTTCGTAGTGTTATTTTTAGATGCTCAAAATAGAATTGTGACCAGCGAGGAAATGTTCAGTGGCACACTGACGCAAACCAGCGTTTACCCTAGAGAAGTTGTAAAGCGTGCGTTGTACCATAATGCGGCCTCGGTAATTTTCGCGCATAATCATCCTTCAGGCATTGCGCAACAAAGCCAAGCAGATGAACTTATTACTAAGCAATTAAAACAAGCGCTAGCGCTAGTAGACGTGCGAGTGCTCGATCACTTTATTGTTGCGGGTAATAATACCTTGTCATTTGCTGAACGTGGTTTGCTGTAACTGCTAGTAATAAATCTGGTAAATGTAATATTAGGATAAATTGAATATGATAGGCAACGCATTATGGCTTGATTTGGCGGTAGCTTTAGGGATTGGGTTGTTGGTTGGCGCTGAGCGCGAGCGCAGTAAAGGTATTGACCCTGATAGATCTTTAGCTGGAATTCGCACATTTGCCATTGCATCTCTGCTGGGTGCAGTAAGCATGGTGGTTAATTTCTGGCTGCTTGTGGTTTCGGTTATTTGCGTCACGGTGTTTGCCGCTATTGCATACGTGGTTAGGGTAGATAAGCACCCAGGGCTCACTACAGAAATTACATTAGTTTTTACTGTTATTCTGGGTGGGCTGGCAATGAGTTCACCTTCTCTTGCGGCAAGTCTTGCAGTGACTGCGGCAATATTGCTTGCTGCAAAAGAACCCATCCATGGGTTTGTTCGTGGGGTCGTTACCAAAGATGAGTTAAATGATTTTCTTATTCTTGCTGCGGCAACACTTATTGTATTGCCATTAGTGCCCAATGAATTTATCGGGCCGTTTAGTGCCATTAACCCGCGAAACCTGTGGCTTATTGTGATTTTGGTGATGTTGATTAGTGCACTTGGGCACATTGCACTACGCTGGTTTGGCGGACGTATCGGCTTGCCTTTAGTTGGACTGGTATCGGGATTTATTTCTAGCATAGCCACGGTTGGTGCTATGGGAGAGCGTGCTAAACAAATGCCTGCTTTAATGGGCTCCGCAGTTGCAGGTGCGGTGCTGTCGAGCCTTTCTACTGTTTTGCAGCTCTCGCTTCTGTTAGCAGCAATCCACAGGCCAACATTGCAAGCACTTGCCGCGCCGCTTATTTTTGGCGGAGTCTCGGTGGCTATGTATGGATTGGTGGTGACATTAAGTTCTTTTCACAATGACGGGGCAGAAATGACAAAGCCCAGCCGATCTTTTAGCGTAAAAACAGCGCTCGTCCTGGCGGCGGTGATTGCGGTGGTGCTCGTTGCATCTGCGGCGTTAAAAGCTTGGTTTGGTCAGGCCGGGCTGGTTTTTGCTTCTGGTGTGGCAGGTTTAGCCGATGTTCATGCATCATCCATTTCAGTGGCTTCGCTGGCGGCAGCGGGTAATTTGAGTGCTGCTGATGCTGTAATTCCTATACTGGTTGCTTTTTCAATTAATGCGATATCAAAAGCAGTTGCGGCAATAGTTAGTGGTGGTACGGAGTTCTCACGCCAGGTGATTCCAGGGTTGATTATTCAGGTTTCAGCCACTTGGCTAGGCTGGTGGTTGTTTTAGAGGCTGTTTGGAAATTGATTCTGGATAAAATATTAACCCGCTTCAACCCGATTACGCCCATTTTCTTTAGCTTTATAAAGCGCATGGTCAGCGCGCGTGAGTAAGTTGTTGATATCATCGCCCAGCATCAAGCTCGTCACGCCTAATGAAAGTGTCACATGAATTTCATGATGCACATCGTTGTCGAACTGGAGCAGGGTTGACGCTATGGCCATGCGAACCCGTTCAGCAATTTGTTTAGCTTCATCGGGCGAAGTGTCTGGCAGAATCATGGCAAACTCTTCACCGCCAAACCGAGCCAGAAGATCAGTCGGGCGGATTTGTTGCGTAAGCACGGAGGCTACGGCAAATAGCACTTCGTCGCCTACCATATGGCCGTAAATATCATTAATCTTTTTGAAATGGTCGAGGTCAGCCAGTACTAATGCCAAAGGTTTGTTGTCATTCAGCGCGCGACTAATCTGGCGCTTGAAATATTCATTCATCCAGCGCCGGTTGAATAGCCCGGTCAAGCCATCTACGTTCGCTATGTTTTCTAATTCTTGCTGATGGCGTAAGCCGTTGATAATGGCCATGTTATCGTTGCGCAAGCGCTTTGCCAGCACAAACAATAAGTTTCTAGAAAAGCTATGCGATGCTCTTACTAAGCGCCAAAGCGTTTCCTCGTTAATCCTCAATAGACGACTATCACTTGCAGCAACGACTTGAGCCGAAGTGCTTGCACCGTCGAAGAGCGAAAGTTCTCCTGCGCAATCGCCTGGTAATAGTGAAATAAATTGCTCGCTGATTTCAGCATCAAGATAGACTTTCATGGACCCTGTAAGCACAACATAGAAATGTTCATTTCGGACATTAGCATGAATAAGGGTTTGGCCAGAAGGAATGGCAAATAGCTCGCATTCTTCAATCAAATGGAATAAGTCCTCAATATTCACCGCTCTGAAAATCTTGGATTGGTGGATAAGTTGGTGGTCTTGCTCTGACATTTTGGGTGTGATATTGATCATGATTATCTTTAATTTTAAACGAATATTGTAAAGTTTAAGTAAGATGACTGTGCTTTGTGAAGCATGTATATAACAATTGCCTTTAACTTAGCCTACTCTTTATATATCGGTAAAGATAACAAATTCTTGAGAGCTTCAAGTGGTTGTATTTTATCCTAACGCCGTCAAAATTTATGCAAGTTGTAGCGCAGCTAATCTTGCATATAGTCCGCCTTGTTCACGCAGTTCTGCCGGGCTGCCGATTTCTACAATATGCCCATTTTCCAGCACTATGATTCTGTCTGCTTTTTGCACGGTGCTCAGGCGATGAGCAATCATTAGGGTGGTGCGGCCTTGCATGGCTGCATTCAAGCCCTGTTGAACGAGAATTTCTGATTCTGCATCGAGTGCGCTGGTGGCTTCATCCAGCAACAATATGGGCGCGTCTTTAAGTATGGCGCGCGCAATAGCGATGCGTTGGCGCTGCCCGCCAGACAAACGCGTGCCACGTTCTCCTAAAAATGTCTGATAACCATCAGGTAATCGGTGAATAAATTCGTCTACCTGCGCGGCCTTGGCAGCGGCAATCACTTCATCATCGGTGGCATCTGGCTTGCCGTAGCGTATGTTTTCTAATGCGTTGGCTGAAAATATCACGGCATCTTGCGGCACTATGGCGATATTTTTGCGCAAGCTGTTAAGGCTTAGCGAGGCTATATTTTGTCTATTGATAGTGATACTGCCACTATCGGCTTCATAAAACCTGAGCAAGCACTGAAATAAAGTCGTTTTACCTGCGCCAGAAGGGCCAACCAGCGCAATGGTTTCACCTGCGGCAATGCTGAGTGAGATATTGTCTAATGCCGCAATTTGCGGGCGCGAAGGGTAATGAAATACGACATTTTTGAACTCAATGGCAGCGTGGGTTGGATTAATCAGGTTTTGTGCATCCACAGGCTCTTTAATCGCGGCATCAGCATGTAACAATTCTAATAATCTTTCGGTTGCGCCTGCCGCGCGCATCACATCACCCCAAACTTCTGCCATCGTACCTACCGCACCCGCCACCATCATGGCATACAGCACAAATGAGGCTAGTTCACCACCAGTCATCGTGCCAGCACTTACCTGGCGCGCGCCTATCCATAGTACAAAAATAATCGTACCTAAAGTTGCTGTCACCATCAGCATGGTGAGCATTGCGCGCACGCGTACTCTTTTTAGCGCAGTGGTAAAGCTGATATCTGCACTTGTGCTAAAGCGATCAATTTCACGATGTTCTTGTGTGTACGACTGCACAGTCGGCATTGCGTTAAGTATTTCACCTGCCATGGCAGAGCTATCGGCAATGCGGTCTTGCGATTCGCGCGATAGTTTTTTAACCGAGCGGCCAATGATGATAATTGGCAATATCAGTAACAGCATTAACCCGATATTGAGCGAGAATAAATACAAGTTTGTGACAGCCAGCATCACCATGCCGCCGATAAATTGAAACAAGCTGCGTAAACCCATAGAAATAGAGCTGCCAACCACAGTTTGGATGAGTGTGGTATCACCAGTGAGACGCGATAATACTTCGCCTGTTTGCGTAGTTTCAAAAAACTGGGGAGACTGAGTCATGACTCTTGCATATACGGCACTGCGCAAATCTGCCGTGGCACGCTCGCCCACCCAGCTTACCGTGTAATAGCGCGATGCAATCATTAGCGCCCAAAATACAGCGAGTGCAAACATTACTAAAAAATGTCCGTTTAGGCTTAGTGCACCAATCAGGCCGTTGTGCGATTTTGCCGGTGCGGCGTTATTTACAAAACCAAAGTCGATTAAATCTCTAAATGCCAATGGTACCAATAACAGTGTGGCAGACCCCAAACACAGCAACACGAATGCTAAAAATACCCGTGAGCGGTATGGGCGTAAAAATGGCCATAAATTACCTAAGGAAGAGAGTTTTTTGGTTGAGGATTTAGAAGAGGGTTTGTCGGCAGCTAGCATGTTAATCATATCTTTAAATTGAGTGTTGATAGTAGCACTGGCAACTTCATGCGGGTAAGGTTCATTCTACATAAATGAGCGCACATAAAGATTAAAGAAAGATTGCAGGTCTGATTTATACTTATAAAACTAAATAATTATCTTACTATTATCATGCATAAAAATTTCAAAATAATGATCTGGATCGCAATAGCGATGTTGGGCGCAACGGCCATTAGCGCTATTGCGCTAAACCGCGGTGAAAGTATCAGCGCATTGTGGTTCATTGCGGCTGCGGCTTGTGTCTACGCCATTGCTTACCGCTTTTATGCGGCCTGGATAGCGGCAAAGGTTTTAATGGTAGATGAAACGCGCGCCACACCAGCAGAGCGGCTAGAGAATGGCAGTGATTTTATTCCAACCAATAAATGGGTGGTATTTGGACATCATTTTGCGGCGATTGCCGGACCTGGCCCGCTGATTGGCCCCACTTTGGCTGCGCAATTCGGATATTTGCCAGGCACGCTATGGATCTTAATTGGCGCGGTATTAGGTGGTGCTGTGCAGGATATGGTCATACTATTTATATCAACTCGCCGTAATGCGCGTAGCTTAGGGCAAATGGCACGGGATGAAATAGGACCAATTGGTGGTGTAGCCGCGCTCATCGGTACATTCTTAATCATGATTATTCTCATCGCTGTATTGGGTTTGGTGGTGGTCAATGCCATGAAACATAGCCCATGGGCGACTTCCACCGTGGCAGCGACTATTCCTATTGCCATGCTGGTAGGTTTTTATATGCGCAACTTTCGTCCAGGCAGAGTGCTGGAGGCGACGCTGCTTGGCGTGGTTTTACTCTTGTTGGCAGTCGTTGGCGGTGGCTGGATAGACCATAACGAAAGCTTGCGTACCTTATTTGACCATGATGGTTTGCCTCTGGCCGGCTCGATTATCGTCTATGGCTTTGCGGCAGCAGTCATGCCTGTATGGTTGCTGCTCGCGCCACGCGATTATTTATCGACTTTTGTGAAACTGGGTACGGTCATTTTATTGGCAGTAGCCATTGTGATTTTGCAGCCAGAAGTCAAAATGCCTGCAATCACGCAGTTTGTAGATGGCACAGGGCCAATCTTTGGCGGCAAGTTGTTTCCATTTGTATTTATTACTATTGCTTGTGGTGCAATTTCTGGATTTCACGCGCTAATTGCCTCTGGCACAACGCCTAAGTTACTCACCAACGAGCGCGATATTCGTATGATAGGTTACGGCGCGATGTTGCTGGAAAGTTTTGTGGCGATTATGGCGATGATAGCTGCCACAGTGCTGGAGCCGGGTGTATTTTTTGCCATCAATAGCCCTGCAGGCGTGGTGGGGAAAGAGGCGGTAGATGCCATTGCAAAAATCAATAGCTGGGGCTATGCCGTCACGGTAGAACAAATGAATCAACTTGCAAGCGATATGGGCGAAAGTAGTTTGTTCGCCCGTACAGGCGGCGCTCCAAGCTTGGCGGTGGGTATGGCGAGCATTTTTGGCAGCGCGTTTGGCAAAGGCATGTTGGCACTTTGGTACCATTTTGCCATCATGTTTGAGGCGATTTTTATTCTCACCACGCTAGATGCAGGCACGCGCGTCGGCCGCTTTATGCTGCAGGATATGCTGGGTAATGTTTGGCCAAAAATGGGGCAGACTTCATGGATGCCCTCCGTGATATTCACCAGCGGGCTGGTGGTGGCAGGTTGGGGTTATTTCTTGTATATCGGGGTGATAGACCCGAACGGCGGCGTGAATATTTTATGGCCGCTATTCGGTATTGCGAACCAAATGCTTGCTGCCATTGCCTTATGTGTAGCGACAGGCATTTTGGTAAAGTCCGGCAAGTTGAAATATGCTTGGGTAACGGGGTTGCCATTGGTTTGGCTGGTGATAGTAACCAGTACTGCCGCATGGCAAAAGATTTTTAG
Source organism: Methylotenera sp. (assembly GCF_030684185.1). Classification (GTDB taxonomy): domain Bacteria; phylum Pseudomonadota; class Gammaproteobacteria; order Burkholderiales; family Methylophilaceae; genus Methylotenera. The sequence goes on along the minus strand of NZ_JAUXOY010000013.1, from coordinate 6,747 downwards.
TGATGATATTCGCGTGGGATTTTTTGCTGCAGCGAATGACTTGGCTACAAAATTAGCTGCTGGTGTCTTGCCGCCAGATAAGGCCGCCGTTGCGCCACATTTAATCTTTAACCAGCAACTCGATGCTTACTTAACAATGTTTTTTGTAGTCGTATTATGGATAGTGATTATTGATATGGTGAGAGTGACGACAAGATATTTATCAGGTAAACCGCTACTGCCAACTTCAGAAGCGGCGCATGAGCCGAGTCGGCTGGTAGAGAACTGGGTAAGAGACTAAGAGTATTTAAGCATGCTAAAAAAAATAATACACCTTTGGCATATTCTGCGTCAGCTCACTGGCGATGATGCATATGATGTGTACTTAAAACATCATGCGGAGTTTCATGAATCTAGTGTAGATGCAGCACCAGCACTATCACGCAAGGAGTTTTTCAAACTTTGGCAAGATAACAAGTGGAAAGGTGTTAAACGTTGTTGTTAAAAAAACCGCTTGTAAATAGCTTAACTGAGGGTGATGTTTCGCGTGTCATTGAAATGGCGTGGGAAGACAGAACAGCTTTTGAGGCAATTGAGTCTCAATTTAAATTGAATCAGGATGGTGTTATAAAATTAATGCGCGCCAATTTAAAACTCAGCTCATTCAAGCTCTGGCGTAAGCGAACGCGCGGGCAAGTAACCAAGCACCTCAAGTTGCGGGTGGTAGCTGTAAATCGGCATCAATCAAAGCAACACAACAAGCTATACAAATGAAGCTTGTGATTTTGCGTTACAAACTTTTATAAATTTTATCAATCTGCATTTCATCAATCTCGATGGGCTCTTCAAAATCATACTCTGTAGCGTTTGCAACAGTATTTAATGAGCTATTTTCCATCGGTTGATATTCAGCAATGATGTAATTTAACTTAGGTTCTTTATTAAAGATTTTAGCAATTAAGTTTTTCATTTTCATTCATCTCAAAGTCATACACGTAATATTAACTATGCAATGTGCATGCCAGTATTTACGGTTTGAAATGAAAAAAATTAAGCTATTGATTGTTAATAGAATAAATTTAATTAGATTTTAAGGTAGGGGTGAAGATTAAAATTTAGTCTTTAAAACCAGCTTAATAAGTGTCAGCTTTTAATCGAAGGTTTTAAAATTTCGACACATGAAAAATGAAAGCTTAAGAAGCTTTCATAATTAAGTTAAATACTAGGCAAACCTGTTTTGCCGAGCTTGAAACCACATCCAAACGCCAAGTAATATCATAGGCAAACTTAGCCACTGACCCATACTAAATCCCATGGAGAGTAAGCCCAAAAAGCCGTCCGGCTCGCGTGTATATTCAATCAAAAATCTAAAAGTACCGTAACCTATTAGAAATAAAGCAGAAATAGAACCTGTTTCACGAGGCTTTGCCGAGTAAATCCAAAGCATTAAAAACAACACTATGCCTTCAAGGCCAAACTCGTAAAGTTGCGATGGATGACGTAACAAATTATCCACACCAGGAAATACCATGCCATATTCAGCATTGGTTACCCTGCCCCATAACTCGCCATTGATAAAGTTACCCATGCGCCCAGCGCCTAAGCCAATCGGCACAAGTGGCGCTACAAAATCCATAATACCCAGCCATTTAAGCTGATATTTACGTGCAAAAAACCACATTGCCACTAACACGCCTAAAAAGCCACCATGAAAGCTCATGCCACCTTGCCACACCGCTAAAATCTCGGCGGGATGTTGCATGAAATAACTAGATTGGTAGAACAGCACATAGCCTAAACGGCCGCCTAGAATCACCCCTAAGGCGCCAAAAAACAACGCGTCATCCAGCATTTGCATGCTCCAGCCATGCCATGTGCGGTGCTTAATTTGCCATCTGCCTAAGCCCAAAAATGCCAAAAAGCCAATTAAATACATGAGACCGTACCAATGAATACCAAACTGGCCAAGATGAATTGCAATTGGGTCAAACTGTGGGTGAACAAACATGAGTAGATGCGCTGATAAGTAAAGGTTGGATTTTACCTAAGTTTTAATACTTCAAGGCTTAAATAAAATAAAAATGCTCTTTTAATAATAGCGCTATTGATGGTCAAGAACGTCAAATGGCAGTTCATGCTATAGCTGATGATAATGCGATGCTGCAACCCTGGTTGCTGATTATTTCATTTTCTAACTGATTAGATTCCAGAATAATTCGCCATGCTTTTAGTTTAACCTCATAGTGCATAGAAGCGTTCGCTGGACTCGTAGAGGGCAGCCGTAAGAAGTTGATATTGTCGATGTTAATATTTGGCAGCACATCCCGCATGAAATAGGCCTCTGCTTTAGCGCCATTGAAGAATACATGCGTTATTTGCCTGTGACTTTGGAAAAATGTGTAGAAGTCATTAGTAATAAACGTTTCGCGCTCAATCATCGCATCTAAACTTCTATAAAGACTTCCCTCTCAACCCCACGGGGTTGAGAGGGAAGTCTTTATAGATGGGTTAGGCGGTTTCATCGAAATTGAACTCCACAATGCTCACATGATTTTCCAATATAAATATTATTCTCTTCATCGAGAAGCCTCTCATTACAATTCGGGCATACCATTTTTTTGTAAAAAAATCTTACACGGGCACCCAAAACAGGGATCGTAGGTACCAAGAGCCACCATGGATGAATTGTGTCAACATAGAAGGCCGCCCATAAAACCAAAACGCTACAGTAATACGTCACTTCCGCAACTATGACGTGTCTGTAAAGCTTTTTCAGCTTAGAAACGTCAACGGAAGCTTTATCAGTCGTTGTGCTTATCATGATTGTATAACGTAAAGTTGAGGGACGCCGCGCTTTTGCGGCGTCCCGCTCGAACGCCGGGTTAGGCTTGGTTTTGTGCATGCCATGCATATATAAACTCAATGAGATTTAATGCAAAATGTGCGGCGAAGGGTGCAAGAACACCACCTCGCCAATAAAACAAACCGGCAAACGCGCCACCAGCTACGACGCCAGCTAGCAGCATGTACCAAAGCCCGCCCGCCCAATGCAGAAGACCAAAGAACACGCAAGTAAGCACCACTGCCCAAAGCGCGCCAAGGTGCGTGGTGAGGAGTGGAATGGCAATGCCACGGTACAAAGTTTCTTCGACGAGTGGTGCCAGCAGAACGTTTGCAATGAAGAACAGCACAATGCTACTCGAAACGGTGGGTAGCACTGCCCCAGGTGGAACGAAGTCACCGAAGGTGCGCTGCAATGTTTCAAGTAACGGTGCTAACCAGTAAAGATACGAGATGGCCAATAGTGCGCCAACAAGCAAACCGACCGTGATGTCTGAGAATGCTTTGCTGGGATTAGGCAGCAGCCACGCGGCTTTGACTTGGGGGGCGAAGCGTGTCATGAGGACAGCAAGACACACAAGCACTCCGAGTAAGATATGTGGCACCAGCGCCGTGACTCGTTCTAGTATTTGTGCCTCTGGCACTTCTCGGACGCTAAGAAATATCGAGACGCCGACGATGCCTATCAAGAACAACGCTGGCCCCGCTGTAAGCAACAGCCATGCTTTGTAGGGGACGACTGAGAACGATTGAGTGGGCATGGTATGAAAGCCTAACGTGTTTCGAGTTGAGGGGCGAATTGCCCATTAGCTAAACAGACAAGTTCTGAAATCGTGTATGGGCAATGCGCACTCTCGAACGAGGCGTTAGGCGCAGATGGTTGTGCATTCGGTAAACTAAGGTGTTGCAATGTCATTCTGCCTATGTCGCTGGCGCACAGCTATCTGAGCTTAACGTAAAGTAGGCATCCTATTTGACGCTTTACAATACGTCAAAACTGAATACCATTTAAATTTTTTAAATAAAGTATATAACGAAATCATGGCATTAACTGTTATTAGTATTGCCTATAATTGATATTATTATACGGCGTGAAATATGCAAAACTCATTACAAAATTCAAGCAAAAATGTTGAGTCACTTAAGCTTTTAGACCAAGTGCGCGGAAAAATTCGACTTAAACATTACAGCATTCGTACTGAACAAGCTTATTTAGATTGGATTAAACGCTTTATTTTACATTTTGATAAGCGTCACCCAAAGTATGTGCTGTTGAGGCTTTAGCTAAAATTCAAACGGATTAAGCACTTTTACAGAGAACCGTTCAAAGTCACGCACGTTACGGGTCACCACGATGAGCTGGTGCGCGATGGCGCAAGCAGCGATCATGGCATCTTCTATAACGGTGTTTGATTGCCCGTGCATCAGTTTTGCCCATATTCTGAATGTTTCCGCCGTCATCGGTAGTATGCTGTAGCTGTTGGCAAGCTGGTTTAGCCACGCTTCAATTTCGTTGGCTTTGTCAACATTTTGCATGCGGGTGATTTCAATACCTGCTTGTATTTCGCCAATAGTGACAGCGCATAAGTGCAAGTCATGATCATCTACACTTTGCAGCCACGCCAGCACTGCGCCATGCGGTTTGATTTTTCTGAGCTCTGAAACAATGTTGGTGTCGAGTAAAAACATACTTATGCGCCAATAACTGGGCGGCGCTTGGCTTTGCCGCGCGGTGGTAGATTCAAATCGCCGCGTGCAGTGTCAGACAATAACAGTGTTTTTAACGTGGGCGGTGCTGCTTGGTTTAGGCGTTTCCATTCGGCAATTGGCACTAAAACGGCTGTTTCTACGCCGCGACGCGTCACAAGTTGCGAGCCATTAGTGATGCAGGCATCTAAAAATTCACTAAAGCGCGCTTTAGCATCTTGCACAGGCCATGTGTTCATCATAAAATACTCCAATTAGACTAGTTAGGTGACTAGTTTAATGGCGTGTGTTTGATATGTCAAATTATTGTTTTGTGTCTAAAAAACAAACTGATAAGTTTGTGGAGAAAAATGGGGTCAGACACGATTTTTACGAGGCATAACCAGCACTAAGAATGACCATGGCTTTATAAATCGTGTCTGACCCCATTTTTACATTTACACTGGAGCAGATGCAAACAATGCACTAAGTGCTGAAATAATAGCCGAACCTAAAAGAATTATAGATGCCAAGACAGCAATAATAATTGTAGATACTGGTACAGCAAGTGCCACACCAGCAACCATAAAAACAGCAACACCTAAAAATGGAAGGACAACCTTTCTTTGTAGAGGGAGTTTATCGAGTACCCATTTAGGGGTTGAATAACCAAGTTCGGCTGCGGCACGAGCGTTTTTTACAAATGAATTTGCAAACTCTTTGTAAAAAGTTTCATCGGTAATAGATGCAGGCAATAAACTGCCAGCCGATTTTTTAATTGCAGCAATTAAGCTCGGAACATCTTTAACCCCAGAAACATCAACTTGAATTGGACCTGTTTTTTTATTCTGTGTAGCGCACCCCGACATAATTGCCAATGCTGAAATTACACCAGCAGTTAGGATGGAACGACGCCTTTTATCTATTTGATGCTCACTCATAAAGTTCGTTTGTATTTATGCCCAACGTTTGACATAAGGGGCGCGCTTTAGCGCGTCCCGCTTGATGGATGGGTTAGAGCGGACTTTTCGAGACGCTCTGCAAGCCACACTTTAATGACGGACTGTCTAGTAACGCCAAGCTTCCCAGCTTCTCGGTCTAAGGACTCAACCATCCATGTTGGAAAATCAACATTCACGCGTTTTTGTTCTTGTAACACGCGCTTTGCTTTTGAAAGGTCAAGCAGCGCAGTAATATCAACATCCTCGTCAAATTGTTTTTCAAAGTTTTTAGCTTTCATATAATGTCACCTCCTCGGTGCGTGAGCGACGAACAGAAATAAGCCGAATATTTACACCTCTATAGGTGATAATCGCTGACCAGTGCTTTGTGTTAATCAGCCCTATTATTAGGTATCTCGGCTCATCTTCGGTTTTAGCGGGGATTTCCAATAATCTTGGGTCGTTCCATAAGTCTTGTGCATCAACGAAGTTGATGCCATGTTTCAGAAGATTAGCCTGACTTTTCGGTTCGTCAAATTCAAATGTAATCATGGTATATAAAATATACCTTTATTGCACTAAAATCAAGTGAAAATGATGCACTCTAACGTTTGAATTAATGGGCTGGCTTTAGCCAGTCCCTAGAGATGGGTTAGGTTGCATTAAAATGGGGTCAGACACGATTTTTAACTTGCATTAAAATTAACTTGAAAATGGGGTCAGACACGATTTTTACGAGACATAACCAGCACTAAGAATGACCATGGCTTTATAAATCGTGTCTGACCCCATTTTTAATGTTTTTTTATGTCTTTAGGTGATTTTACATCTTTCATTTCGCAGCATTATCTAACGGCTTGCATTCGATAAGCATGCTATTTGGGCCTCGTGCCATTAGGTAACCATTGCCAGAAGGCATAATTATTGCATTTGGATTGGTTTGGCGATCGGCAAACGTATATCCATTTGGACAAACCTTTGCGGCCTCTTTGTAACATTTTTCAATTACAGCACTGCCACACTTGATGAAGTAAGAGGTACTTCCATTGGGGCCCTGAATTTGTTCAGATGTAGCACATCCAGTAAGAGCTATAGCAATTAAAAGTATGAGTTTTATTGGTTTCATGAAGTTTCCTCTGTTTGAGTAAAGTTTAATGCCTAACGTAAAATTGAGGGGCTGCCCGCTTTTGGGCAGTCCCGCTCGAATGCCGGGTTGGGCATTTCTTTACTTTTATTTTGGCAGCCTAGGGTCATCAGAAGGCACACAACGGAATTGTATTTCAGCAGAAGCATATGTTGC
>NZ_JAUXOY010000003.1 GCF_030684185.1 Methylotenera sp. | reverse complement strand
ATCCTCTATGGAGCCCGGCATATATAAGTGGAAATAATCTACATAGATGTAGAGAAACATAAAACTCGCCCACAGTGCTGCAAGCTTCAGTTTCACATTGACCTTGATGTCTTCCAACGCCCTTTGTGGTAAGTTCATATTCGTACTCCTTTTTTAAACGATATGGATGAGTTTCGTGGTTTACGACAATACATCCTGAAAGTTGCAAAACCTAACGTTTGAATTAAGGTGCGCCGTTAGGCGTCCCGCTTTCTCAATCGACTTGGTGGTTTACCACCTAGCGAGATTGTGGAAGACCCTTGCGGTCTGAATGGATTGTTAGAGCTGGGTGGCAGAGCCATGGCGGACAACAACCTATTTGCTCCACTGCACTATTTTGCGCACTGCTTGAGTTTCTCGATAACTGGTGCGGCATCTGTCCATTGAATATCCAAGAGCATTTTCCCGTTATCTGACAACCTGAATCTTTGCGTGTCACTCATACCATTTAACATCGCAGTCAGCCCAGGCACAGCAAACATAATTGTGCCTACGTCTTTTGATTCCCTGTAGTTAAATACCTGAAGGGTTTGCGCAGGTTCATTATCCTGCTGGAGAGTAACTTTCATCTTCGTCACGTTTTTTGACTTGGGTAGTCCCACACCCTGAAAAATCAGCCATGCATCAGACTTGGGGCTTTGGAACCCCATAATCGTCACAATACCGCCTTCGTCAAGCTTGTATTTGGAAAAAACCGCCGCGCAAAGATTTCCTTCAGGTGTAGATTTAGAATCAACATCCCAAACGCCTTTTGCAAGTACCTTCCTTTTTTCCTCTTTTTCTTTTTCCAGCTGTTTCATGTCCTCGTTCAATTTGCGCGCTTGCTCAGCGGTCAGAGGAGGGCCAGAAGGTCGATGGTTGGAGCCCATGGCATCAATGGCAGCCCGACGGTCACGCATCAAGTCCCAGCCAGTGTATTCATACGGAGGACTGCAACCATCCCCGACGAACACCATGCCGTTCGGACAGGCAACTGCTGGAAGTGGCAATGATAGGGTAGTAAAAAATAGGAGTCCTAGAAATTTCATATTATGCGCTTCTGTTTTTAGCAAACTGCTGAAGTTAATATTCCTGTGTAGGGGCAAACTTTTTTAAATGGGTTGTATATTATTGTTCTAGATTCACTGAGTGCCTAGGCTATTGCAATTGACACTGTCAATTTTGATTCAGTAGGTTCATGGGGCATACACCGTGATTGATGACTATTTTTTCATGTAAAGTTTGGTGGCACATATTACTAAGTAGAACTACCGTAATTTAGCTTGCGCACTATTGCACCTGAAAATAATCATCTCTGAACGAGTACAGCTGACTCCTACCGCAATGTTAACTGCATCTAGCATAGGTACAGCACGCACAATTGTAAATTGACCTTTGCCTCCACAGGCTCCATCAATGGCCTTGAGCGCGTCACTTCTTGCTGACTTACTCAACAAGCCTGCGTTGCAGTAGGATATATGTCCAGTTGGCTTGGCAACTTTGCCTGCACTCTTAGAGAGTTCCACCAACTCAGAAGGTGTAATCATCGTCGGAATAGCACCATCTGACGTCATGTTTGATTGCTCTTCTGGCGTAAAGATATGCACCCTGGCAGCGTTGTTAAAATTGATACTGTCGAATCCACCAGCACCAGTTGCACAGCTTGAAAGCAACACAACAACAGGCACCAACATCGTCATACCCCTTACATTCTTAATCATAAAGCTCCTAATTTTTTATTATTATTTACATTTACCAGCAGCTTTTGATAGAGAGTCACACTTGGTAGTATTCGCCGGTTTACCAACCTCATTACAAACAGGGTCGGTAACAACCCGCCCCGTACCGAATGAGAAAGAACCTTCCACGCGGCAGTTATATTTCTTACCCGTATTTGTAGTGACGGTGTAACTAGTTTCTAGTCCATCATTCGCTCTATCGATGACTTTAAAACTGCCTTTTTCTAAATTAAGCGCAAATGCAGTCCGGTCTTCAATGGCTTTGTCTGTGACTGCAACCGATGCGCAGCCAGCTAGAAGTAACAAGATAGAGGTTGTTGTAAAAATTTTAGTGTTCATTTAAGACTCCTAGTGTGATTCAAATTAAAGCTATTATCTAATCGTTGTGAATTAGGGAATGATCTACTGAGAAAGAGTGTTGCTGTAGCAACAATTTGACATGCCAGCATTGCTCCCACGTGCCAATGCATCCCCAATTAGAGGAGCCGTGACGATTGTCAGTGCAAAACGGAGTAGACTATTTTCCATAAATTACTCATAGAGTTACTAATCAAGAATGTTGCTTTTTTAAATTATAATCAGATGGTTATAAGTTGATTTTTTTTTGTCGATTAAATGCAAATCGACGACGATAAAGTGCAAATAATTCTACGAATAGCAAATAATTGCCGATGAACTGCTTCAGCTCATATGGCAGGCTGGGCGATAATATAAAAATGACAACGAGTAATAATTCACTACCATCACAAAGTGACATGGCCTGCCTGACTCAAGCTGCATTTCGGCTGAACCTCATTTATTGGGTATGCATGTTTCTTGCTGACTGCGTATTAGGATATTTCGTTAAGATTGACCCCATAGAATCTGCACCGTTGAAACTCACATTATTTGGCGTGAGTGCGCTCATGACTTACGTGATGGCAAGAATACTAATACGCGTTCGAGGTCTTTCATTTCCGCTCAAAGCACTGCTCTGTTTAGTGATGACAATCATTGCAGTTCCCGTTTACACGGCGATAGACTTTCTAAACTTGTACCCTCAATCAGTGACATCTGATCCGATTCACTCTGGCTATACTTTAATTCAATATGTGTCCATGGTATTTGGTTGGAATTGCCTATTTCTTGCAGTGACAGATAATTTTGAAACTGGTCAACGAGAGTTGCAGCTTGCCGCCATCCGTGAAGTTGCGCTTACTTCCAAAATGCAGGCACTTCGTTACCAAGTAAATCCACATTTTTTGTTTAATACGCTTAATTCTATTGCAGGGTTAATTGAGGAAGGAGCAACAACCCGTGCCGAACGCATGGTGCTGTCACTATCTACTTTTATGCGCACAACGCTCGAGGTTGATCCAATGAGTGATGTAAAACTATCCGAAGAGATTGCATTACAAGAAGAATATTTGGGCATTGAGCGAGAGCGATTCTTAGACCGCTTAACATTCAAGATTGAAATGCCTGAAGCGTTACAAGATGCGCTAGTGCCTAGCTTGATTCTTCAACCTTTAATTGAGAATGCAATTAAACATGGCGTGGGTGCTGCCACGGGTCAAGTAGAAATTTCACTTACGGCCAGTAGTAAGTCTGACCGGCTTGTGCTAACAGTTGAAAATGATATTCCGTTGGATAACTCAGATCGCAAAAACCCTTTTGGAATGGGCGTCGGATTGCGGAATGTACAAGAGAGACTACATATGCGCTTTCAGGGAAATAGCCAGTTTTCTTCGGGAATCATACGTCCTGGTCGATACCAAGCTTCAATCGATTTGCCATTTAAAATCGCATGACTAAATTGAGCGTACTTGTAGTTGATGATGAGCCCCTAGCGAGACGCCGCCTGATTCGCATGCTAGGCAAGCTAGAATGGATTGATCGAGTTGACGAAGCAAAGGATGCCATTGAAGCTCAACTTAAAATTAAAAAATGCTGCCCAGATATTCTACTACTTGATATTCAGATGCCAGGTGGTAGTGGCTTTGATGTATTAGAGCAATTAGCAAGTGACCCACCTGCAATAGTATTTGTCACAGCTTTTGATCAATATGCATTACGTGCTTTTGAAGCCAATGCTGTCGATTATCTGACTAAGCCGATTGACGCATCCAGATTTTCTATTGCCATGGACAGAGCAAAGTTAACGGCAAGTTCGCATATTCAGACTGATCGAATCTCAGAGTTACAGGAAATGATAGCGTCTCTTAAAGGAACATTAAGAACGCAATCTAGACAAACAGCAGAATTCTGGGTTAAGTCTTTAGGCGAATTCATACGAGTTACGCAAGATAATATTATTAGATTTCAGGCGGAACGTGACTATGTAAGAATCCATGTATCAGGTACAAGTTACTTATATCAAGAAACTCTTACATCCTTAGAACAGCGGCTTGATTCTGATGAGTTTATTCGCATTCACCGTAGCAACATCGTCAAACGAACTGCCATCGCAAAAATCAGGAAAGCACCATTTTCTGAACTGATTATAGTGTTAAGTGACGGGTCTGAAGTACGTGTCGGAAGAACCTATTCTAAGAATATGCGGGTAACTCTCAAGTAAAGTGAGTATTTCAGTGAAAAGAGCCACCCGGAGCTAATTCAACAGGCACTAATTACTTTCATAATATGGCTATGAATATTGAATCGACCAAGATGCAGTAGACACTTTTAAGCCTCATAATTACGCTTAAAAGGAGCATCTGGAAATCGAGCGCGAACGCTTCTCTGATCGCATGGCCTTCAGTATTGACGTGCCAATGGAGGTCCGTAGCGCACTGGTCCCCAGCCTCATCCTCCAGTCGCTGATTGAAAACGCGCTCAAGCACGGAGTCGGCGCCACGTCCGGTCTGGTGGAAATCACGCTCAAGGCCAGTCGAGAAGCTGATCAACTGCATATCACGGTGGAAAATGACATGCCATCGATTGAAACAAGGGGAAGCCGTCCGCCTGGAATGGGAGCTGGGCTGCGCAATGTTGCGGAGCGTTTAAGTACCAGATTCCAAGAGGAATGTAATTTCGTATCAGGCGTTATCTCAGAGAGTCGCTATCGAGCATCTTTTGATATACCTTGGAGGTCTGCATGATAGGCTTTTGCGTATTAATCGTAGATGATGGGCCGCTAGCACGCCGAAGGCTAATTCGACTGGTTGAAAAGTTAGACTGGATAAGCAGAGTTGAACAAGCTAGTGATCTTCATCAGGCATGTTATATGTTACAAAAAATCAAGCCAGATATATTACTTCTCGATATTCAGATTCCTGGAGGTAGCGGTTTTGACGTTTTGAATGACATAGAAATAATCAAACTCGAATTAGCCTTTTACCAATTAAGATACCAATCATCTCTTACCGCTAGCGTTATAACTAAAATATGAATATTTTGAACTAGCCCCGTAATTCACAGTACCAGTATTATTACTTACAATAAGGACTAGTTGTATGACTATATCCAGGCTAACGACGGCCAATAAGCAGACCCACGACCACACCAACGCTGGCGGCTAGACCAATAGAGCGCCATGGATTTTCATGTACATACTCATCGGTGGCCTTGGCAGCAGCTTTAGATCTTGCAAGCACTTCAGCTTGAGCATCCAGCATTCTAGCTTTTGCGATACTGAGCGACTCTTCCGCTCTGGCACGCACTTCGGCCAGTTTCTCACCGCCGGTGTTTGCAGTCGCTTTCAGCAAAGCTTCTGCATCTGCAACTACCACCTTAAATTCATTGATTAAATGATCTTTGTTAAATTGATCTGCAAACTTTTCCATACTTTTCTCCAATTATTGAATTGATTACTGCTCAATATCTTAATATCTTAATATCTTAATATCTAAAAAATATCGCTGATGTTATTTGCGTGCAAACAGCAAAAATGCGCCCGCCACCATTGATGCGATTCCAGCCCAAACTGGAATATTGACTGTCTCGGTATCCTTGACTGAAAGCTCAATCGGGCCTATTTTGGCCTGATGGGTATCCTTGGTATAAGTGAAACCGCCGTATATCAAACCCAGTCCGCCAGCGATAATTAGTACAATTGCCAACATCTTGACTGCATTCATTTTTCTTCTCCTTGTGTTGTAAATTCATAGCGTCTTAAATTCATAGCGTCTTAAATTCATAGTGTTCTAAATTGATATTGATAATAAACAAGCCTAAGTAAAAAGTTGCTGATAATAGTCAATTCATTTCACCAAATAACCTGCTGTACACGAACAACTTATAAAGTACTAATCAAGAGTAACTGTTAAAAGCTATCTTCCTATGAAACGAACTAATATCATCACAATTGCAATGACTAAAAGAATGTGTATGAATCCACCCACGGTGTATGATGAAACGAGTCCAAGCACCCAAAGGATAAGTAATATAATCGCGATTGTTTCAAGCATTTTTAATACTCCTAATTAAACTTGCAGATTGACTATTTGGTTTTAAGATGCATATCATTTTTAACGGATGTCACACCCTTAACGCCTTTTGCAACTTCTACTGCTTTTTTAATATCAGCTTCCGAATTCACAAAACCGCTTAACTGCACGACACCTTTGAATGTTTCAACGTTAATTTCAGCGGATTTTAAAGTGGATTCATTCAGTACCGCTGCTTTTACCTTTGCGGTGATAACGGTATCATCAATATACTCGCCTGCACTCTCCTTGCTAGATGTTGTCGCACCTTCGCTCTTATTGGACGTTGAAGCACAACCCAATGTAGTCACCAGCACTCCAGCAACAAGCATTGTAGAAATATATTTAAGTTGTTTCATATTGATAATCTCCATATTATTTTAAGAATTAAACCCTAAAAAAGGTATTCTAAATGGTGTGCTAACTCAAGTTGAATCAATCACATCAATAAGCGAATATTGAGCTTGTTTGCGCTATTACTCTGTACGCTAACGCACATATTGCAATGATTATTGCAATGCAGTCCATCTAAACTCGGCAAATAAAAAACACCTCTACAGACTTGCAGAGGTGTTTAGTAAAACTTTTACATAACTAATATTGGGTATCAGTATTTAGTGATTTCGACCACGGTCATGGCCCTTGCCCGGATGATTATTTTTTTGTTTACCGCGATTATCGTCCCTGTATCCATCATGACGGTCATTTTGGTAGCCACGATGCTGTTCACGATAACGCGGCGCGAACTCCTGGTTGTACCAGTTATCTTGCACAAAATAGACGCGCTCACCGCAGGCATTGTATTTATGACAGTGCTTGCGCCAGTTTTTAGCATGGCCAGGCGGTACGCGCATATAAATAGGTTCGCGCTCTATATACACGCGCTCGACTATTCTAGGCTGAGTATAGATGACCCGCGGTTGAGGATAGGGGTAGTCTCCTATATCTATTCTGCCATAGAAGCCAGGCTGGCCAATACTGACCGAGACTCCTACATCTGCCGCCAATACCGGGGTGCTAAGAGCAGCAGTAACTACTGCTGCGACAATCATTAAACGTTTCATGTTAAACCTCCTGATGGTTATTAAATTATATTTAAAAATACTTAATGCTTTTGCTTAGTTAGGCGTGAAGATAGCTGTTTTTATTACATCAGTCGTCGCGACCTTTACCTCTATCCTGACTTCTATCTTGCCCCCTAGGCCTTTCATCACCTTGCTGTTTATTTCTTTGGCCTTGTGATCTTGGTTCGTTCTGCTCACGCTGGAGAACTTCCTGCCCTTGTTGCTGCCTGGTAGCCTGATTTCTTGGTATCTCATTCTCGGTGCGCTCTTGCATCGTCTCAGTTTGAGATGACCTCTCAATTTTCATCCCTCCATCTTGCGGTGACCGTGAATGCGGGGCGTCAGGTCTATTCTGCCGGCGCGGTTCAGTCTGTTGCGAGGGCTCAGAACGGGATGGTTCATAACGCCTGTTATCTTGCTGGCTAGAACCTCTATTCTCAGGCACTCTTTGTCTTTCATCCTGATTATATCCTCTGTCCTCGGGCACTATTTGTCTTTCTTGCTGGCGATTGTTCTGTTGAACAGGCGCTCTTGGTGTCGATTGCTCCTGATGCTGCCTGCGCACCTCCGGGTCACGTGGCTGGAAACGGTAGTTCTTCTGATGAAGTTCACGCTGCTGTTCCACTTGTCGTGGGTAGCGATCCCCTGAGTATTGTCGTTGATAAGCAGGCAATGGCGCTGGGGCTGGCACATAGCGGCGATCCCATTTATCCCAGCCGCGTCTATGCTGACTCCAATCACGACCCCAATGATCACCCCAGCGTGGGGGTGCATTAAACTGCCAGCCAATGAAATAGACCGGTGGCATTCGGTAGTAACGTACTGGAATCCTTAGTATGAACAACGGCACATCTTCTGGATAGACTAACCACCAAGGCCCATTATACCAAGAGCTCTCATACCAATTATCATTATGGTAGACCCAATACAGCCCATCATAAAAAAACATATTGGCTTCCATGCGTGGTGCATAATAAACTGGGTAACCAGGAACAACTACAAATTCAGGATATGCCGGCACATTGATGCCAATGCTTATACGAACGTCTGCATTAACTGTTGTACATAACAACATTCCTAACACCAGGAATAAATTTCGTATTTTTAACATGTTATTACCTCAACTTAATAGACCAAAACAACATATTGATTATCAGCAGAAATGTGACATCTTCTCTGTTACTACAGACTACTAATCACTTTCAAATGCTTCTGTTCGGTATCGCACATACTAGAAAATATGCAGAGATTATCTTTAAAAAATCTCAAAATAAGCCTAAATCAATTGAGTAGCTTAATTGGTTTAAAGTGCGCTAACGCACAGATGAAAAACTGCAGAATGAATTATTGTCACACATGATTTGTTTACTAGCATTTACTAATAGCGTTTCATGATTATTTAAGGTTGACGTCATGTACTTAATAAAAATTAACAATCTCAGCATATTTCGATTTGCACCTACGCTTTTCCTGACATTGCTGGCGGGCTGTTCGTCAATACCCACGATGGTGCCAGACATGGCGATGCAGCCGAAACATGCTGTGCAACTTGATGGTGCACATGGCCCACTAACTGCCCAACAAAGCAAAGCCGTTCTTGCCAGACTTAAAAAGAATGGCGACGATACTAATATTTTCGACAAACATCTTGCGCTTGAAGCAGAGATTGTTGGCAGCCCACTAGTAGTGGGAAATAAAGTGGAGCTTCTGATTGATGGTCCGACCACTTATGATGCGATGTTTTTAGCCATAGAAAATGCGAAAAGCAGCATTAACATGGAAACTTTTATTATTGAAGATGATGAAATTGGCCAGCGCTTTGCCAAGCTATTAATCAGCAAACAGATTAGCGGCGTGCAGGTGAATCTTATCTATGACAGCGTGGGTTCTATCAGCACGCCTAAAGCGTTTTTCAAACCGCTAACAGAAAGTGGTGTCAATGTTTTAGAGTTCAACCCAATCAACCCACTCGCTACCCGTAAAGGTTGGGACGTTAACCGGCGAGATCACCGCAAGTTATTAATCGTAGACGGACAGGTTGCCTTTGTTGGCGGCATTAACATTAGTAGCGTATATTCCAGCGGCTCATTCGGTAAATCTAGATCAACCAAGGGCGACCAGCAGTGGCGAGATACGCATTTGCGTTTAGTCGGGCCTGTGGTCAACGAATTTCAGAAGCTGTTTATGGCAACATGGAATGAGCAAAAGGGAGCGTTATTAGCCACCCGAGATTATTTTCCTGAGCAAACAAATAAAGGCAATGAAGTTGTGCGTGCTATCGGCAGTTCACCTGAAGAGCCGTATAGTCAGATTTACGTGACCTTACTCTCGGCTATCAATAGCGCTGAAACCCGAGTCTCACTCACCAATGCCTATTTTGTTCCCGACCCAAAATTGCTTGCCGCTTTGAAAGAAGCTGTTCAACGCGGAGTTGACGTACGGCTATTATTGCCGGAAAAAACAGATTCCCTCATGGTATTTTACGCATCACGTTCATATTACGAGGAGCTATTGTGCGCTGGCGTAAAAATCTATGAACGCCGTGATGCATTGCTACACGCAAAAACTGCGATGATAGACGGTGTTTGGTCAACAGTTGGCTCAACTAATCTGGACTGGCGCAGTTTCACCAATAACCAGGAAATCAATGCAGTACTGCTGGGGCAGGACTTTGGTTTGCAAATGCAAAATATGTTCGAAATGGACCTTGAATCTTCTACACTCATCACCCTTGATGAATGGAGAGCGCGTTCAATTAGCGTGCGCCTCAAAGAAAGAGCGGCTCGCTTGTGGGCACGTTGGTTATAGGTGCATATATGACTCTGAATTTACCTAATTTACAAATCAGCATAAAAAGCATGTGCTTTAATTGTCTATTCAAGACAATATCGTTAAACAGGATTTCAGTATTTTCACTTATCGGGCTTATATGCTTATTCTGCGGAAACTCTTTTGCTGCGCAATCAGATGCTGCAGCAAACAAGTTACGAGATAAGTACACAGAATTAACCAAGCAACTCAACAACAATCAATATCAACGTCAACTGTACTTAAACTCAGAAGAAAGCCCGAACGATTTAAAGGGTGAAATTTACGCCGTAGTAGATTACCCATTCATTAAAGTGAATGAAGCGCTCAACAACCCTGATAATTGGTGTGATGCGCTTATATTACATGTCAACATTAAATACTGCCATGCCTCCACCACCAAGTCAGGCAGTGTTCTCACAGTAGATATAGGCAATAAATTAGGGCAATCATTAGCAGATGCCTATCGGGTAAATTTTAACTATCGTGAAATGGCCACAACGCCGGAATACTTTGCAGTGCAACTCAGTGCTCAGAGCGGGCCTTTAGGTACAAGTAATTACCGTATATGGGTTGAAGCTACACCTCTCAATGATGGGCATACATTTCTACATTTCACTTATGCCTACTCCTTTGGATTATCTGGTCGCCTTGCTATGAAAACCTATCTTGCAACTGTAGGTAGAAACAAAGTTGGATTCACCATTAACGGCAAGCTGGATGATGGTCAACCTGCCTATATTAAAGGGGTACGCGGTGTTGTAGAACGCAATACCATGCGCTATTACCTGGCGATAGATACTTATATTGCCGAGATGTCATCTGCACGCCAGGACCAGCTAGAGTTACGGCTACAGCGATGGTACAGCGCTACGGAGCTGTATGCCCGCCAATTGCATGAACTGGAACGAATAGATTACCTTAAAATGAAACGTTTGGAATATCAACGTCAACAAACAGCCCAGTAACTTTTTAAAACTAAAGCCTTTTTTGCTTGTGCCGATATACGCAAACTTATGGAACGCAACTTCAATTTTACATATTATTGCTTAAGAAAAAACTGAAGCTCTATGGCAATTGGCAGCTAGCAAACTCTCGTTAATCCCTCTTTGATTACAAATAGCAAACCACTCTAGTTTATAGTGTATATCTTTAGATTAAGTGTGTATCTTGGATATAAGAAAAAATGACATGAAGGTATAATCCTGCCACCTTTGTGAGCTTAAAACCAAACGCTATGACATTAAATTTGTTCGAAAAACTTTCTTATGTGCTTTTTGCGGCATTAGCTATTTTTATTTTGCTAACGTTTAAACAGTACGGTATTAGCAATGACGAGCAAGTTCAACACGTTTATGGTCAGCTGCTGTTAAAGTTTTACGGCTCAGGCTTTACCGATCAATCAGCATTTATGTACAAAAATCTTTATCTCTATGGCGGCTTTTTTGATTTAATCGCGGCCATTTTAGAAAAGATACTACCGCTTTGGGTTTGGGATATTCGGCACCTACTTTCAGCAGCCTTTGGTTATGCCGGAATGATTGCTGTGTATAAATGCACACGTGAACTTGCTGATGAGCGGGCTGCATTTTTAGCGGTACTGTTGCTCTGCTTAACGGGAGCATGGACTGGCGCCATGTTTACCCATACCAAAGATGTGTCGTTTGGTGCGTGCATGGCCTGGGCACTGTATTACACCATCCTCGTTTCCAGACACCTGCCGCGCGTCCCCCTACATTTAAGTCTCAAATTAGGCGTGGCAACAGGCCTTGCATTGGGCCTAAGAATCGGTGGCGCATTTGCAGTAATCTACATCATTTTGTTAGTCTTGATAGCAGGTTTACTAAATGCAGGAACTTTCAAACACAGACTAAGCTATTACTGGCAAAGTATTTTAAGCTTATTGCCAGCAGGCATTGCTGCTTTTTGCTTAATGGCTATTTTTTGGCCTTGGGCTGTAATGGGTTTGAGCCATATTTTCATTGCCGCAAAATCGTTTTCTCATTTTGCGTTTAATATGAATACGATAGTTGACGGTGTGTTTGTCAGTATTGGTGACGTACCTCGCACTTATTTATTACAGTATTTATCTGTTAGATTACCTGAAGTTTTTTTGCTTGGTTTATTGAGCGCAGCAGTTATTCTGTTAATTAAAATAAAAAAAATACGTCCAGCAAACCATTTACCCGATATCAGTGTTGCGATTGCAATAATCACGCCCCTATTATTTGTGCTTTATGACCGGCCTGCGCTTTACAACGGTGTCAGACACTTCACCTTTATCATACCAGTACTTTCAATTGCTGCCGGCATTGGCTTATCCACAGCATTCGATATTTTGAACCCATATAAAAAATTGCGTTTGGGCCTTATCGCATTTTGCATACTATTAACTTCAAACACCATCTATACGCTGTATGCACTTCATCCTTATCAGTATGTATACTACAATTATTTTGCAGGTGAAAACTTCAAGAAGGATGTGCATGATTGGGAAGGCGACTATTGGTCGAGTAGCTTAATAGACGCAACCAAGCTATTAAAATTTTATATTGATGCAGAACAAATGAAATTACCAAAATCGCATAAAAAAATATATTCGGTTGCGATTTGCGCCGAAGCTTTTCAAGGCCGCGCCTATCTGGATAAACGGTTCACCATCACTGAAGATTGGGTAGCTGCTGACTTTTATATTTCGAGCACTAACATGAATTGCGATAAAGTGCTTAAAGGCAAAATAATCGGAACGATCGAACGCTTAGACACTCCACTGGCCATTGTTAAAGATCGACGGAATTTAACAGGTGAAGATCGCCGTCCACATGCGGCACCACGAGATTAAATCAATGACCAAAAATATCGTTACTTCACGAAACAACACACAACCGCATATCACGGTAATCGTGCCCGCCTTCAATGAAGCCGCAACTATCGTCAATACTGTAGATAACATTGCAGAGCATCTGGCGCAGCTTAGTCCGCATTGGGATATCGTTGTGATTGACGATGGCAGCCACGATCAAACTGCCCAAGTGATTAGATATCTGTCGTCTGAATTGCGTACGAGTTTGGTGAGATTTTCCCGCAATTTTGGCAAAGAATATGCCATTACCGCAGGCTTAGAACATGCAAGTGGTGACATAGTGATTTGTATGGATGCAGACGGGCAGCACTCATCTACGTTGCTGGAGAAAATGCTGGAAAAATGGCGACTAGGCTACGATATGGTATATGCTGTGCGTCAAGACCGTGAGTCAGAGTCGCACTTTAAACGCTGGGGCTCACGCATTTTCTACCGCGCCATCAGTTTGGGCGGTCAAATCCACATTCCAAGAGATGCAGGCGATTTTCGCCTGATGGACAGACAAGTGGTGAACGCCCTGCTCTCTTTACCAGAACGCAACCGCTTCATGAAAGGTATATACGCTTGGGTTGGTTATAACTCTGTTGGCATTCCCTTTACGCCTTTGCCACGTTCACACGGTGAAAGCGCGTTTTCCAAACTAAAGCTCATGCAGCTTGCCTGGACAGGTGTTACAAGCTTCTCTGTCATGCCACTGCGTTTAGCCAGTGCCCTTGGCGCGTCGCTCGCATTCTTCGCCTTTATTTATGGTATGTACGTGGTGATAGATCATCTGTTTTTCGATGAGTCCGTTCCAGGCTGGCCTACCATCGTCGCTGGCATGATGTTTTTTGCTGGCGTACAACTTTTGTTTATTGGTATATTAGGTGAGTATTTGGCACGTATTTACGATGAAGTAAAAGGTCGCCCACCTTACATTGTGGCAGAAGTAACCAAGCCTCAAATAATCAACAAAACCGCTTAATGCGCCAAACACACGCTAAGTCGCTCACATGGTTCACAGTCATCGGCATCATCGCGGCCGCCGTGCATTATGTGATTGCAGTTGGACTCGAGTGGAGCCAGCTGTTACCGCCAACTCAAGCCAATATCATCGGTTTTCTAAGCGCATTTCCCGTGAGCTATTTTGGACACAGCAAATTAAGTTTTTCCAGTCAAAGCGCTACGCATAAACAGGCTTTACCACGTTTTCTGGCAATCGCGGTAGCAGGCTTTATTGCCAATCAATCTTTGGTCATAGGGACTTTACGATTCACGCAAATGCCTTTTTGGCTGGTGCTCGGCTTTGTCATGGTTATCATTGCAGTGTCCACTTATTTATTAAGTCGCTATTGGGCATTTAAGGGCGTGCTATGAAGCCTCTTATTGTATGTGCTGATGATTATGCACAAAGCCTCGCGATTGACGCGGGGATTATTCATCTGATTCAACAAAACAGACTCAGTGCGGCTTCATGCATGGTGCTTAGCCCACGCTGGGCCGAGGCCGCAAAATCACTCACGCCAGAAATAAGAAACAAAGCGGATATTGGCTTACACCTTGATTTCACCCAGTTTGGCGATGCTAATGCTCATCCTGTATTAATAGCCCGCAGTTTACTTAGATGTTTACCTGCCCAAACCATACGACTAAGTATTCATAGGCAGCTAGACCGTTTTGAAGATGCGCTTGGTACAGCACCAGACTATGTAGATGGGCATCAGCATGTGCATCAATTACCGCAAATTCGTGATGCCTTACTTGATATTTTAAAGCAGCGATACAGCAAAAAATTACCTTGGATACGTATTGCAAAACCACCAGCCAGCGATGGTTTTAAAGGTAAAATCATTAAGCTGCTTGGCGCAAATGCTTTAGAAAGTAAAGCTAAAAGCATGGGCTTTGATTGTAGCGGGGATTTACTGGGTGTTTATAGTTTTACCGGTGATAGTAAAGATTATGAAAAACTGCTTGGCGCTTGGATATCAGCCGCCAACAACAGCTTAGGTACGCCCGCTTTAATGTGTCACCCCGCTATAGATAAGTTAGGGAGTGAAATAAACGACCCGATTTACGCAGCTAGACTAAACGAGTTTTTGGTACTCAATAGCAATAACTTCCACTCACTACTGCAAACGGTTAAACTCACACGTAAACCACACTAGTATTCAATACTTATCACTCCGTAACAACGGCCTTTTTAACTGTTGCGCTTTTTACCTTCTTGGCTATTTTGACAGGTTTTTTCATCACGCAATACTCAGTACCATAATCACCGCCGCTGCTATTAGGCTCATAGTAATGATTAGTGTAAGCCCAGCGGGTAGATGACACTCTTTTAACATCAGCAATCCCCGTGCTAAATTCAGCCCGAAGGCCATCGAGCAAATTAAATGTCAGTGCAAGCTTATAACCATTAGCAATGGCTTGCCCTCTATATACCAAAGAGTTTTCTGTCTCTGTGTTAAAGTCATACACACCGTAAGCACCTTGGCTAATTGAGCGATTAAGCGTTAAGGTTGCCTGTACTTCATAGTTCCCAACTTTGCTGTTGCTACCTTTACAAGCATAAACACCGCTATAATCAGCGCCAGTAAAAATAGGTTTCGCTTCTGCCGGGTTAACCAAAGCCGCACTGGCGATTACCAAGAGAAGTAAAAACAGTTTTTTCATGCGAATTTCTCAACGATTTTTCAAAGGTGCTATTGTAACGTGAGCCCCGTCAGCGAAGTAAATATACTGATATTTTTATGCGTTAAATTTTGTTTTGTTTAACGGCTGGATTATCATAGACGATTACTTGATTTACCCATCAAAGGCTTGACTTCAGCTCCAGAAATTTATGACTATATCCAGCCCAAAACCAACATGGCATTTCACTCTATTTAATATTACATTACTGACACTGCTTAGCATTTGGCTTTGGCAGCAAAATCAAGCTACAGCGATTATAGAACCTCAACTACCTGACGATGGCAAACTCCAGTGCGTGTCATATTCGCCTTACTACCAGCCGGGACAAACACCGCTCAATCCCAACACGTTAATTGATTCTGCACAAATTGATCAGGATTTAACACTGCTCTCTAAACAATTCAATTGTGTGCGCATTTATTCTGTAAGCCAGGGCTTGGATTACGTTCCAGAGGCAGCCTCTAAATTAGGTATGCAAGTATACTTAGGCGCGTGGATAGGCTGGGTAAAAGCTCTGAATGATAAAGAACTTGATTTAGCCATTGCAGTCGCAAATAAACACCCTAAAACCATCAAAGCACTCATTGTCGGCAATGAAGTATTACTGCGGGGAGAGCAGACCGAAGCAGCAATGAAAGCTTACTTAACTAAGGCAAAGCAAGCAACCCTTGTGCCTGTTACTTACGCTGACGTCTGGGAGTTTTGGCGCAAACATCCAGCCTTGGAAGACTCTGTAGATTTTGTGACTGTGCATATCCTCCCCTACTGGGAAGACAATCCGCAACCCATAGAGCATGCTTTAGACCATGCTAGCAATGTGATGAATTTGCTCAAAGATACTTTCAAAAAACCGATTTTGATTGGCGAGACAGGCTGGCCATCGGTTGGCAGGCAGCGTCAAGAATCGCAGCCAGGCGTCATCAATCAGGCACTTTACATGCGCGGTTTCCTCCAGCTCGCCCATGACAAAAACTGGAACTACAATCTCATTGAAGCAATAGACCAACCTTGGAAGCGTAAGCTAGAAGGCACGGTGGGCGGTTACTGGGGAATCTACAACACCAACCTTACACCCAAGTTTTTATTCAATGGTGACGTTAAAGCCCGTGCGGACGGGTTACGACCATTACTTTTCGGCGGCCTGGGTGCGCTGTTATTTTTAGGCTTAAGTCTTTACCTGAATGAACGCCGCAAATCAGCTTTAATTGCGCTGGCAAGTTTAGGCGCCTTGTTTGGAATCAGCACTTTATTGCAAACCGAATATTTATTAACCGCGTGTCAAAATAGAGATGAGTGGCTAGCTTTAGGGGGCGTAGCAGTGACTGGCTGGATTGCAATCATCAGCATCATTTGGACTGTGAGCAAAGCTAACGCCAACAACCTACGTTTGTTACAAGTTTGTTTAACACTATTGCTGCTGGCTGCAATTACATTAAGCATGCTGTTAATCATAGATGGCCGCTACCGTGATTTTTCAATCAGTTTGTATGCACTGCCAGCAATACAACTCTCGCTAGGTTTATATTTACTTAAGCAAAACGTCAGGCCAAAGTTACAACTTTACTTTTTACTGCATGTGCTCTTAATTGTATCCGCTGCATATTGTCTATACTTAGAACCTAAGAATTTACTCGCAGCCCTTTGGTTAGCTATCAGCATGCTGATAGCAGCTGGCACCTGGCCTAAGCGTCAACTCTCGACTCATTAATTATTTCAGGAAATACTCGCTAATTTTTATGATTGCCCCACTCAAGCGCTTTATCAGCCCATTCATATTTGCGGCCATCATCGGTTTAATTCATTTTGGTATATGGAGCATTTTCAATCGCTCATTACCAGTTATGAACGCGCCAACCATCGTGCATGGTTTTGCTTATAGCGGTTTTCAAGAAAGTCAAAGTCCGCTTGATAAAGAATATCCAAGCACAGCTGAACTGGAGCATGATCTTAAAATATTAAGGCCGCTTACCAACCGTATTCGCATATACGGCGCCCTGGAAAATAGCGAAGTCACTGCCCTTGCCTCAAATCTCGGTTTTTATATCACCGCTGGCGCATGGCTGGATAGTGATTTAAACGCCAATCGCCGTGAAGTTGATGCACTAAAAGCTAAAATTCAAAACTACCCTCATATTGAACGTGCCATTGTGGGTAACGAAGTATTGCTTAGAAAAGATCTCACACCAGAAGCACTCTTTAGCTATCTGGATGAAGTGCGTAAAACCACAAAATTACCTATTTCGACCGCTGAGCCCTGGCATGTCTGGCTCAAAAATCCAGAGATGGTCAAGCATGTCGATTATATCGCGGTGCATTTACTCCCTTACCATGAAGGCTTGCCAGTCGAAAACGCCGTTGATTACTCACTCAGTCGCTATAAAGAGCTGATGGAAACATTTCCCCGCAAGAAAATCGTCATTACTGAAATCGGCTGGCCTAGCCATGGCCCAACGCTAGGTGCCGCAGTCGCATCAGATGTCAATCAGGCACGCTTTGTAAGAGAGTTTTTAGCAAAAACTGTGCATAAGAACTATGACTATTACTTGATGGAAGCATTTGATCAACCTTGGAAGCAAAAAATTGAAGGCTGGGCTGGCCCCTACTGGGGAATGTTTTCTGCCGATCGTCACGAAAAGTACTCATTACACGGCGCTGTTCCGAAAGACAGTCGCTGGGAAGAAAAGGCTTTGTGGGCCACTTTGTTAGCCTTTTTACCCATCCTCTTTATTGGTTATCGTTTTAGGCAATGGGGCCTAGGTGGACGATTCTCGATGGCCGTCTTACTGCAAGCCTGCATTACCACCCTGGTAGTCGCCTGGAATTTGCCCGGTGACTATTACTATACGCTACGTGACTTTATCGTGCTAATCGCTTTAATTATTGGCATGGGACTCACCTCTGCGGTATTGATGATTTATGGCGTAGAGTTTAGCGAAGTGATGTTTAAGGGCGGTTGGAAACGCGCTTACAAACGTGCGAAACCTTTACCTGCCGACCAGGAACTATTCGTTTCCATTCACTTGGCTTGTTACAATGAGCCTCCGGAGATGGTCATTACCACCATTAAGAGTCTGGCCAACCTTAATTACACTAATTTTGAAGTGATTGTGGTCGACAACAATACTAAAGATGAAGCCAAATGGAAGCCATTAGAAGCCTATATGGCGAAAATGCCGGATAATTTCCGGTTTTTCCATTTACCGCAATGGCCAGGTTTTAAAGCAGGTGCTTTAAATTTTGCACTGGGTCAAACCAATCCAAAAGCGCAAGTTATTGGTGTGGTAGATGCAGACTACGAAGTCACCGCAGATTGGCTATCTGACTTGGTACCACATTTTACCGAACCAAAAGTTGCCGTCGTACAGGCGCCTCAAGCCCATAGGGAATGGGAAAACAACTTCTTTCGCCGAATGAGTAACTGGGAATTCGAAGGATTTTTCCGCATCGGCATGCACCACCGCCATGAGCGCAACGCTTTAATCCAGCACGGCACCATGACATTGGTTCGACATCAGGCGCTGGTTGATAACGGAAAATGGTCCGAATGGTGCATTTGCGAAGATACCGAGCTAGGCTTACGCTTACTTGAAAATGGCTATGAACTTAGATACATTGATGATACTTTTGGCCGCGGCTTAACACCTGCTGACTTCAAAGCACTTAAATCACAGCGTTTCCGCTGGGCATTTGGTGCTATGCAAATTCTCAAACATCATCTACCTAAATTACTAGGAGATTCCACGCTGACTTTTGGCCAGCGCTATCACTTCTTAACTGGCTGGTTTGGTTGGCTGGGCGATGCCTTGCAGCTTTTTTTCACAATAGGCTCTATTGGCTGGACAATTGCGATGTTGGCTTTCCCAACAGCATTTAGCTTGCCAGTCACTATTATGATAGTGCCAATTTTGTGTTTCCTGGTTATTAAAGCTGCACTTGGCCCTATTCTCTATAGAAAAACCATGAACTGTAGTTGGGTTGATATTTTTGGTGCATCTCTTGCCAGCCTAGGCTTATCTCATGCTATTGCCAGAGGGGTAATTATGGGGATTGTTAAAAAAGACGGTGTATTCAAAGTCACGGCTAAAGGAAAAAACATAAGCAAAAAATTGGAAATTCTCAATCCGATTATTGAAGAAGTCACGCTATTGATAGCGCTCGCTTTATGTAGCTTTTTCATGCTGTCTACAAGGGGATTTAATAACATTGATGCCCAACTATGGGTAGCAATGTTATCACTGCAGTGCCTGCCCTACGCCAGCGCGGTAGCATGTCAGTTTATTTCACAGCGCCCCAATAAAAGCTGAGGATATGCAAGCTTCAAATAAATCGCTACCGATAGATTAGCTATGCTGAGTCGTATTCAAAAACTTCATAATCGCCATCGGCATGCTGTACGAGGATTCATTAGGTTCCTTACCTATCTTGGTGCATTCTTTTTAATTTCAATTGCCTATTGGATTGCGGACAATTTTGGAGAGCCTTCGCTCGAACAGATTCTTTACCATGCTCAATTTGGCGTACAGGGATTGGTTGATACTGATGCCGCAATCATCAAAAGTTTTTTGAGCTGGTGCATTGTCCTTCCTTTGCTTATTTCTATACTCTTAGTGCTGGTTGAATATTCAATTGCATTGTTTCTGACTCACGGCTCTACACATTGGCTAACAAGGCCTGCTCGCCACGCAAACATTCATTTTGTAAAAGTTTTTTATTGGTTTATTGGGCATCGGGCACCTTTATACACCCTCGTCATTGCTGGCGTCTATTTTGGCATGCAATTTTCACTCACTGTTTTTATTCAACACCAGTTTGGCAAAGACTACTTTGCTGCACATTATATTGCACCTTCAGAAGTCGAAGTCAGTCAGGTGAAGCCTAAAAACCTTGTGCTTATCTATGTTGAAAGCTTGGAAGATTCCTACAAAAATCCTGTCCTATTCGGTAAAAATCTACTCAGCTCCCTGGACCATCTAAAAGGGGTTAGTTTTGCCAACTACAAAACAGCACCTGGAAGCTGGTGGACAATTGCAGGTATTATTTCAACACAATGTGCTTTGCCACTTAAAAGTGTGAGTTTGTATGATGGCAATGATCAAGGCAAAAAAATTAAAAGCTTTTTACCAAATGCTGTTTGCTTGGGTGATATATTGCACGATGCTGGTTATTACAATGTGTACATAGGTGGCGATGCACTCGCCTTCGCGGGCAAGGGCATGTTCTTTCAAGATCATCATTACGATGAAATCTATGGCCGTGAAGAGTTAAAAGGTAATCTAAAATCTACAGATATGAATTACTGGGGCTTGTATGACGATGATTTATTAAAAATCGTCAAAGCAAAGCTGATTAAATTACACGCAAGACAGCAGCCCTTCAACCTAACTTTCACCACTATTGATACACATGGCCCAGATGGCCATTTTTCAAAGTATTGTAAAGCACGTGGCATCAAGGATTTTGAAGGTATCGTTGAATGCTCTGCAAATCAGGTTTCTGAACTTGTAGAGTTCATCACAAAAAGTGGATATTTAAAAGACACCAGTGTAGTGATATTGGGTGATCACCTTGCGATGGAAAACCCTGTATATGAAAAACTAAAAACAATAAAAGAGCGTCATATTTATAACCGATTTATTTCTAACAATCCAATTAGTAAAAACCGTGAGGATATTTTGCCTTTTGATATGTTCCCAACCATATTGGAATTTATCGGCTTTAAAGTGCATGGCGGCAAATTAGGCTTAGGCTATTCGGCAATTTCTAAGGATGTAGCCTTGCCACCAGCTACCGAGTATGAAGAGATGAATGAAGACTTACTTAATAAATCTGATATGTACTTAGACCTATGGAAACGAAAACACAGAGCTGAATTGCATACCGTCAAACAAAATAAATAATTTAAATTATTGACTTTTTTACAGGCATTGAGACCAAAAGCACTCTCCACAAAATCTGTGGATAACTCTGTGATTATCTGTGAAATATAATCGTAACTTACCGTTTTAAAAGGGTTTTATAAAAACCGTATAAATAGTAATCAAAATATTTAATTCATAAAAATCAATAAGTTGCATGTCGAGAATTGATTTGTATGGTTTATCTGGCATAGTTAAAGTAAAACTTTAGGTAATGTGCATAAGTCAGTTAATTTTTGCATATGATTTAGAAAATCGCTTCCTGCAATATCAATTACTTACAAACTATTTACTTGATTGCAACATCCTAAAACTTACATATTTTTAGGATGTTATATGCTTAACTCCATTTTACGCTGCGTCCTCAAACAATCCCACTCATACTCCGTCATCCAGAAATATCAATCTACTTTAGCGATATTTGGTATACCGTTAAAAATGCCGTCAAAAAAACATCGGATGCAATACGGCTGCAAAAAATGGAATGATGCAATAAACCCAGATTTTCCATTAGAACCGAACCGTTCCTTCCCCCTTGCAGGGGGAAGGCTAGGACGGGGGTAGAGCAGCAACATTGCCACGTTTCGACCCCCTCCCTAACCCCTCCCCCTGCAAGGGGGAGGGATCTTTAGCCTAATGGAAAATCTGGGATAAATATTGAGCGACAATTATCTTGTCTGGTCTAGCGACAATTAACTTGTCTAGTTGATCTGATAGAGTTCTGCACAGCAAACCATAAGGAGGCGCTGTGTCAGGTAATCACATTTCAGATAAACAGGTTAATTTATATATGAC
>NZ_JAUXOY010000008.1 GCF_030684185.1 Methylotenera sp. | reverse complement strand
ATCCTCTATGGAGCCCGGCATATATAAGTGGAAATAATCTACATAGATGTAGAGAAACATAAAACTCGCCCACAGTGCTGCAAGCTTCAGTTTCACATTGACCTTGATGTCTTCCAACGCCCTTTGTGGTAAGTTCATATTTATACTCCTTTTTTAAACGATATGGATGAGCCAGCATAGTAGAATCAAGGAATAACCATCACTTAATTCCCCTCGAGTTCATTGCATTCCATCGAGGCTACGCTTGCTTAACTTAAGGCGGGTTGCTATAACTACTATTGCTTAGGTTGCGCACCATAGCATCTAAAAATAATCATCTCGGAACGAGTACAACTGGTCCCAACTGCAGTATTGACTGCATCCAGCATAGGTACGGCACGCACAATTGTGTATTGACCTTTGCCACCACAGGCTCCATCAATAGTCTTGAGCGCTTCACTTCTTGCTGATTGACTCAATAAGCCTGCATTACAATAGGACACATGTCCTGTTGGCTTGGTAACTTTACCTGCATTCTTGAAGTGCTCCCGTAACTCGGATGGCGTAATCATTGTGGGAATAGCACCATCCGGCGTCATTCCCGCTTGCTCTTCTGGAGTGTATATATGCAAATTAGATGCACTCAGTGTCGAGCATCCAGATAGTAAAAAGCTTGTGAGAATGGCCATTGCTAATGGTTTCAGCTTGTAGTTCATTGATATCTCCTGATTGATATGAAGTTTGGATTGCATCTGGCCTCCTAAATGAGAATTTAATTATCACAAAAAATGCATGTCGGTCTAACCCTTGGTGCGAGCTAGACAATGTTTACCAGATTTTACGCTGGGCTTTATCAGTGTCTATTGATACAGCCAGTGGGCAGGTCAACACGACGATTACAGCGGATTATTGTCAATCTTTACGGCTGGACGCCCATAGTCGACCCGCACATAACCAACGGAGTTTCGCGGACCGTCATAGTCCATGCTCGTGTCAACACTCGTCAGTTCGACTGATAGCATCGGGTGAACCCACTTCGCCATGTAGAATTCGAGCTTTCCGTCTTCATAGCGATCAAGATACAAATTGTCGATCTTGTTTGGCGGCCCGTACTTAGCATCAATTGCCCTGCGAACATCGTTGATACCAAGGGCTGGAAAGTAGAATTTAACGGCTTGTATTTTTGACTTACTCACCCTTACCCAAACCCACTTGTCACCTATAATGGCGGGGCGACTACTGTCTGAGTAGATAATCCTTATATCGCCATCGACAACTGGCCCAGCTGGCGGCAAAGGTTTAGGATTCAAGTTGGCATCCATGGCGGGAACTGTATAACCTGGGCCTTCTCTCTGAAAGCACTTTCCATTATCTGGCTTTAATTCGACGTACTTATACATCTTTGTCATGATGTCTCTACTTAGCAAACCTTTCTTACCAGTAGGAACTGAAACAACTTCATATCGACACTCATTAATATCAAACGGGGCATTGAGTAATATGTCGAAGACCAGAAGATTGCTCTTTTGAGCCGCAATAGCAGTCGATGTAACCGACATAAGTAATAGACCAGAAATCGCAACAACCGTCGAAATATTAGCCTTGACCTTGATGTCTTCCAACGCCTTTTGTGGTACTTGTTGTGAGTTCATATTCATACTCCATTAACGTCTGACATAAGGGGTGCGCTTTAGCGCGATCCTCTTGAATGAGATGGGTTAGGCTGAACCTGCACCACATTTTTTTGTATTGCGCTGCTCACCAAGTTGCTCTACGCGTTTGTTCGCGCTTTCAAGAGCTGCGCTTTTTTCCATGCCATTGCCAATACCAAAATCTCCAATAATAGCAAGAACATCACGCCCACTAAATTCACTTTCTTTATTTACATGGTCGATAAACCCTCTGACTTTTGCAGTTTCCAGCTCAATTTCACGGCATGTCATAGAGTCTTTTTCATAGCTTGTTAGTATGCCTTGCCTTCCGTAGGTTTTAGTGGCGCATCCTTGGACAGACAAAATTACGAGAGCAGATACAGCGAGTAGTGAGAGGTGTTTCATTAAAAATCCTTTTAGTGGAGTGGTTAAAAAAGTGTTGCCTAATAAGCGTAGCCTTGATGAAGCGTAGTGGAATCAAGGAATAACCATCACATAATTTCCCTCGAGTTTATTGCATTCCATCGAGGCTACGCATGCAATTTCAATGTCGGTTTTAAAATTTAATAAGGCTCATTTGGATTACAAAATTTTTCGCTATTTGTAATATTGCCTGCTGCAAACGTCTCATCACTTAATAACAGTGTAAATAAGACGAGAATCAACACGTATGCAAATGGCTTAGTGACAGGCGCTAAGTTTTTGTAGCTATTTTTAATCAAATTATTTTTCATAATTTTCGACCATACATTAAGAATGAGTGAGTCAGTAATAGATTTAATACTTTATTTCTGTAAAGGATTTTTTGCTGGTTTGCCTGGCTCGCTACAAATGGCATCAGTAACTACACCACCTGTACCAAATGAGAAAGAACCTTCAACGTAGCAATTATATTTTTTGCCTGTTTTTGTTGTAACAACATAGTTTGTCTGTAGGCCATCATCTGCGCGATCTGATATCGTAAAATCACTTTTTTGCAGGCCTAGTGCTAGAGCCGTTTTTTTCTCAATATCTTTTTGTTTAACAACCATCGATGCACAACCGAATAGTGTCATCGATAAAATAATCGTTACTATTTTTTTCCCAAACATTTAATACTCCAAACTAATATGAAATAAATTCGATAATAAAATGTGAATAAATCATCACAAAAGCTAAAATTACGATATTGTCAAAAAACAATTTCCTAGCGTTTTTGTACCAGCAATTTATCCACCCAACCCTCACCATTTATTGCAGTTACACGATAAAATCCATCTTTTTCTTCTCCCATAAATACCATCTCATTCCCATTAGCAAGTTGCCCTAAACTAGCTGACTTTTTACTGGGTTCACTCAGAAGCTTGAGTTTGCCAAGTTTACTTTGCATCACATCGCCTGATTTAATCTCTGATAATTGTGCTGAAACTTGCGCATCAGGTTTCTTCTCTGGTGTAATTGTCTTACTAAGCTCATTAGCTGCTTTTGCCGTTCTTGAAGTTTCTGAAATCGTGCCGCGGAGTTCATGCAAATCATCATATAAACCCGCACTAGTTATTTCGCTAATGAATAAACCTACCACCATTAATATCATTCTCATCGCTCGTATCCTTAACTAATTGCCACCAAATTGATCTCGTTTACCCCTACGTCTTAATAAACCTATAACCGCTAGGCCGCTTAGTAGTAGCACATAATTTGAAGGTTCAGGTACAGCCGTAATTGAATAGGTTAAGTTATCAAGCACAATGCCATCACCAGAACTGTAGAAATAAATTTTATCGACCAAACCAGAGTAGTTAGAGGCAAGCCAGTAAGGGTTAATTGGGAGATTAAGGTCAAGTGGGTCACTATAAACCAGTTGATTTTGGTAGTACAAAGAGTAGCTTAGATTAGCTTGATTACCACCCCAAGATTGATAATAAACACCTTCAAATACTACAGGTGCGTTATCAAAGCGCAGTTCCCCGCCCCAACTATGAAACCAATAATCACCAACACCTGTCCCAAAGCCTGAGTCACGCACTTGTCCAGCCTCATTCCAACTAGATATGCCGCCATAGCCATCAGCAATTTGTTGATTAGGGATGTCTTCAAAAGTGACCGTCACCGCCTGCGCAACAGTACTAAATGAAACTGCCAAAATAAACGATAAAAATAATGTTTTGATCTGCATGTGAAACTCCTTGTACATTCAATACGTTAATCAGATTCAATTATCAAGATAACGGTGTCAATTGAGAACCCCCCTGAAGTAGGGGTTTAATCTGCAATGCAATTTGCTATGATGGTGTTTCACAGCCAATATGGCTTAGGGATGTTGCATGAGCACTCAAAAAACTGCACTTGTCATTGACGACCATCCACTGGTAGCGCGCGGCATTGCAGCGTTTCTAGAATCCCACTGTAGTTTTGATGTAGTTAAAGCGGTGTCAAACATTGATGACTTATGGAACGTCATTGACCCTGCGAATCCACCACAGATGATAATCCTAGATTTTTGGTTGCCAGATGGCGCTTCCTTACCAATGTTAAGTCAGTTAAAAATAAAATATCCTAATACGCTAATTCTAGTTGTAAGTGCGGATGATGACATTGCAGTGCAAAGGAAAGTGCAGGTTGCTGGTGCGCATGGGTTTATTAACAAACAAGAAAGTACAGTAATATTTGTTCAAGCTGTGAGCAACTTGTTATCGGGCCAGACATGGTTTGCTAATACAACTCAACAGAAAGCGCCTAAC
Organism: Methylotenera sp.; assembly: GCF_030684185.1. Classification (GTDB taxonomy): domain Bacteria; phylum Pseudomonadota; class Gammaproteobacteria; order Burkholderiales; family Methylophilaceae; genus Methylotenera. Next base: position 75,949 of record NZ_JAUXOY010000008.1, on the reverse strand, counting down.
AATCACTCTAGAGAATTGGCCGTAACAGCAAAAGAACTTGGGTTAACCGCTCGTCAAGGTGAGATTCTTGCATTGATACTGAACGGGTTGCCAAATAAGCGTATTGCTCAAAAGTTATCGCTGTCCGAACAAACTGTCAAAGAGCATGTTAGCGGCATTCTGAGCAGGTTAGGTGTAAGCAACAGGATAGAAGCCATTACAAAATTACGCGGAAATAGGCTTGAGTAGCTGCATGTTCAAACAATTTATTAAGCCAAAAATAAATGAAGTAGCTTTTATTCAGCTAGAAGACATCAGCGCACAAGGTCGAGCTCGTTTACTTGATATGGCGTTTTCAAGGTTGATGTTGGGTTTATATACCATGCCAATCATTAGTGCGACTTTTGCCTGGTATTACCAACTAAATAGCGAGAGCCACCGTGTTGCAATATGGTCTTTTTGTTATTTTTGCGCTGGTATTATCGGTTATTTTATTAACAAAACTTATAACAAAGATAAGCAAAATCTTGATGCTGATGCCATCTTAAAAAATTGGCTTCCTCGCATACAAACCATAGTTGCTATACATAGCTTTGGCTTAATGCTGCTATTGCCTATGGTAAGCTACACGGCCACATTGGAATTTAAGTATCTGTTTATACTTACTTTAACAGCCATAATGTCTACTAATGCTACGCATCAATCTCCAATGTTGAGTATATTTAATAGGCTGTTGTTTTTTGGCTGGCATGGTACTGTGTTGCTCATGCCTTGGTCATTTCATGACCATTGGCAATTTATCATGCCCCTTTCAATTATTTACAGTTTTGCAATTAGTCGCCATGCACTTTCGACACACCGTTTTTTTGTAAGAATGATTTGGCTCGAAGAGGAAGGCTCACGCTTAGCAGCAAGTTTTAAAGCGGCTAAAGAAAGCGTAGAAACTGCACTAAATGATAAAAACCAATTCCTGACTACTGCCAGCCATGACCTACGCCAGCCCGTTCATGCAATGAGTTTTTTAATTGAATCAATAGCACACCGTAACCATGATAGTTCTTTAGAGCCTGCACTTAAAGACTTAAAGCAAAGCGTACGCTCAGTGACGCAAATGTTTAATTCGCTACTCGATTTATCTAAAATTGAATCTGGTAAAGTTGAACTGAAAACAGGTCATGTATATCTAGACCCTCTCATTCAAGAAATCGCCATGGTATTTAATGAAGAAGCTCGTGCAAAAAACCTTGAAATTCGTATGCATTTGAGTAACGGTAATGCGGTTATCCGCACAGACGGAACGCTGTTGCGACAATCCATTATGAATTTAATGCATAATGCATTACGTTACACCAAACAAGGTGGTATATTGATAGCGGTTCGCAAGCACAGTGAAAGCTGGCAAATTGACATATGGGACACTGGGATTGGTGTCGCGAATGATGACCAAGACCATATATATTCGCCTTTTTTTCGTAACGAGCACGCTTGGCGTATTGACAGTGCTGGTCATGGTTTGGGCCTGGCAGTTGTTGCCCGTTGCTGTGAAATTATGGGTGCACAATATGGGTTTCGTTCGCGGCTGAATCGAGGCTCGCACTTTTGGTTACGTTTGCCAGCTTTAAAAGAGCATTTGCAATCGTTTCAGGTTATAAATAATCCCTATCAGGTTGACTCTCAACAACATAAATCTCAGTTATCTGGTACTTGCTTAATTGTAGATGATGACCCACAAGTAACCAGCGCGTGGGAATCGCTACTGACTTCATGGGGATTACAAGTAAAATGTGTCGCTTCAGGTGCTGAAGCATTGGCGTTATTGAGCACTACCTTTCAACCGCAAGCAATTTTCTGTGACCAACGCCTACGTGCGGGTGAAAGTGGTTTTGATATTTTGTGTGCATTACTAGAGCACTATCCTGAAGCGCATGGCGCGATGATTAGTGGAGAATTTAACTCAGTAGAACTACAGCAGGCTGAGAGCGAAGGCTATCTTGTTCTACACAAACCGCTTGAGCCAGACCAACTGCATACAGTCTTAACTCGATGGCTGAATGTTTTGTTGAGATAGCTTAAACGAGCCGAGACCATCCAAAAATCGCACCCGTAAAAAATGAATTTGACTTCTTTTTTCTCGGGAGAAAAAATACTGCCCTGCGAGCCTTATAAATAAAGGCTCGCAAGGCATACAAAAAGGTTGTATATAAATACTCAACTAAAAAAGCACTTTTTAAAGTGCTCAATTTTTTGGTTTGTTAGACTTAAATTTTAACGTTAAAGTTTTAAACTAGGGTTAGTTAAACTGGAGTTCGTGGCAATTTCAGACATATGACTGAGACCTTGTTCAATCAAATTTTCAATCGGTTTTAGCATGCCTGGTAGCGTCAGTAAAATAATCAGTAAGCCCATGCTGAGCGTAAGTGGAAAGCCAATATCAAACAAACTCAACTGCGGTGCAGTTCTCGTTAATATGCCGAGCGCCATATTGGTCATTAAGAGTGCTGTAATGGCTGGTAAGCTTAGAAGTTAGCCTGTACTAAAAGTAGCTTCAGCCCAATTAACGATTTTCATGGGTTGAATGCCAGCGCCATTGAGTGCAATTGGCATGGTGGTAAAGCTATCGGCTGCTATGTTTCTGAGGCTTGTACTAGTTTCATAAATCTGCACATTGTATGTCCTCAAAAAAGATATTACGCTCGATTTTAAGCGTCTCGTTTTTGTCGTCATTCCAGCGAAATGGTTTCATGGCTTAAATCTACACAAATGTGTGCTTTTTGTCACCATTTGATAGTTTATTCTTCTGCAACCCAATCGCCCGATTTTCCACCATGTTTTTCTAGCAATTTTATATCACCAATTATCATGCCTCTATCAGCGGCTTTGCACATATCATAAACGGTAAGCAGGCCCACGCTCACTGCGCTTAACGCCTCCATCTCCACGCCGGTTTGGCCTGTGGTTTCGGTGGTGGCGGTGCAAATAACAGAACTAGCACTTTCGTCTATCACAAACGTTACGGCTACTCTGGTCAGGCTAATCGGGTGGCAGAGCGGAATTAAATCAGAAGTGCGTTTTGAGCCTTGAATCGCAGCAATGCGGGCAATGCCAAGTACATCACCTTTTTTTGCATCACCATTTTTAATGAGGGCAAGTGTAGCAGGCTGCATGCTAATGACGCCGCTGGCAACTGCGATGCGTCTGGTGTGGGCTTTGTCGCCTACATCAACCATGTGCGCTTGACCGCTATTGTCGAAATGGGTGAGTTTGCTCGTAGGTTTGTTGATTGCCGTATCGCTCATTTTTTACTTTCCATTAACAATTTCAGCTGAACTACCATCATAAAGTAGTTATCATAATAACAATGAAATTTAACACTATTGTAATTGCAGTTCTATTAACTACCAATTTAGCGCTTAATTTCGCCAACGCGAATGATTTGCCAGAGCTGGGTGATGTTTCGCAGACAGTTCTTTCGCCTTTACAAGAACAAGCGATTGCCGAGCAAATTATGCGTGATGTTGCCACCAGTGATGCTGTGGTGCAGGATGCGGAAATCACTTCTTACTTACAGGCTTTGGGTATGCGACTAGTTTCTAACAGCCCTGACAGCCAGCTAAAATTCAATTTTTTTGTAGTGCAGGATAACTCAATCAATGCTTTTGCCATGCCGGGCGGGGTAATTGGCGTGCATACGGGTTTGATTTTGGCGGCTAATAGTGAGTCTGAACTTGCCAGCGTGTTAGGTCATGAAATCGGCCATGTAACTCAGCACCATTTGGCGCGTATGTTGGCAGCACAAAAGTATGACACCTTTAAAAATATTGCAGGTATTGCGCTGGCTTTATTAGTGGCGCGTGCAAATCCTCAATTAGCCAGTGGCGCGTTAACTACTGCTTCTGCTGTGGGTGTACAAAATCAATTGGATTACACTCGTGAGCATGAACGTGAGGCTGATCGCATAGGTTTACAAATACTTAATAGCGGTGGATTTGATGTGCGTGGAATGCCTGCATTCTTTACCACATTGCAACGTGGCTCTCGTTATTCTGAAGGTAGCGCACCTGGTTTTTTACGGACACACCCTTTAACCAGCGAGCGTATTGCGGATGTTTCTAATCGAGTGGGGCAGATGTCATATAAGCAAGTGCCTGATAGCGTTGAGTTTCGGTATGTGCGAGCGAAACTGCAGGCAAATAATGGCGTTCCCGAGACGAATATTGCTGTATTTGAGCAGAATATACGTGAACGCCGTTATACCAATGAGGCGGCTGAGCATTATGGTTTAGCTGTGGCGTACATGCGAAAAAATGCCCTAGCACCCGCTGAAAAAGAAATCACATGGCTGAAAAAGAATGCACCGCAACATGCCATGATAGAGAATTTAAACGCACGTTTACAGGTGGCCAAAAACAATCCTCAGCAGGCTGCAAAACAGTACGCTGATGCTTTGAAGATTTACCCGGATAATCGCGCCTTGATTTATGGTTATGCAGACCATTTTTTAGCGGTTAAGCAAGCAGATAGCGCAATAAAACTCGTTAAAGAAAAACAAAACTTGTATCCTAATGATGCATTTTTATATGACGTGCTGGCAAAGGCATATACTATGCAAAATAAGGTATTGCTGAGCCACCAGGCACAAGGTGAGGCCTATTTTAGAAAGTACGATCTTGCGCGCGCAATCGAGCAAATGGAGTTGGCCTCCAAAGCAAAAGATGGCGATTTTTATCAAATTTCCATTGTTGAAGCGCGCTTAAAAGAATTGCGTCGCATGCAGGGTGATGTGAAAAAAGGATAAGTATGCAACGCAGAAATTTTTTGACGCTCTTAATCGGGGCAGTTACATCGCTATTATTGGCGCCATTAAGCGCGTTAGCTGCGGTTTGGAACAAAGCCGCGTTTGAGACACCTAAATTAGACGTGGCTATAAAAAGCTTAGATGTTGTAGATGAAATCGTTAGTCAGGACATACTAATAATCGCGCCAGATAAAGCAGAAAATGGTGCGATTGTTCAGGTTGAGATTAAAAGTAATATCGTCAATACTGAGTCAATTTCTATATTGGTAGAAAAGAATCCGACACCGCTCATTGCGCATTTTAAATTTAGCAATGGTGCTGAGCCTTTTGTCATAACACGCATCAAAATGGCGGAGACTTCTGACGTGAAAGTGGTAGTTAAAGCGGGTACGCAATACTTTACAAATGCTAAAAATGTCATCGTACTAGAAAATGGGTGTGGATAAGTATGGCATCTGACAACATGAAAATGCGCGCTCAACTCAAGGGCGAAGTGACTGAAATAAAAGTATTGATGAGTCACCCTATGGAAACGGGGCGTAAAAAGGATGATTTTGACCAGCTGATTCCAGCACATTTTGTGCAATTATTGACGGCAACATTAAACGGCCAAACCGTGCTGGAAGCGCAGTGGGGCACAGGAATCTCTAAAAACCCGTATCTTACTTTTAGATTAAAAGGCGCTAAAGTCGGCGATACGGTCGTTGTTACCTGGCTTGATAATTTAGGTAAAACGGCAACACAGGATATCACTGTGACTCAGGCGTAATTTCACCTAAATACAGTTTTTGATAAATTATACTTATCAATATCATTAAAATGATATATTAGACTTACTTTAATAAGAACCCTACAATCACAGCTCGAAATTAAACTGTTTCAAAAACGCTACTTTTTTCAATTTTTATTAACCAACAAATAAGGAAAACACTATGTCATTAATTAATACACAAGTTCAACCATTTAAAGCGCAAGCCTTTCATAACGGTAAATTTATTGAAGTGACTGAAGCAAGCCTAAAAGGCAAATGGTCAGTGATTATTTTTATGCCAGCAGCATTTACATTCAACTGTCCAACAGAAGTAGAAGATGCGGCTGACCACTATGCAGAGTTTCAAAAAGCGAATGCAGAAGTGTACATTGTGACGACTGATACACAGTTCTCACACAAAGTATGGCACGAAACATCGCCAGCTGTAGGTAAAGCAAAATTCCCACTCGTTGGCGACCCTACACACCAATTGACACGTGCGTTTGATGTGCATATTGAAGAAGAAGGCCTAGCATTGCGCGGTACTTTCGTGATTAATCCAGAAGGCGTGATTAAAACAGTTGAAGTGCACGACAATGCAATTGCACGTGACGTGAAAGAAACCTTGCGTAAATTGAAAGCAGCACAATTTGTAACAAGCCATCCAGGCCAGGTTTGCCCAGCTAAATGGCAAGAAGGCGCTAAAACTTTAACGCCATCACTAGACTTGGTGGGTAAAATTTAAGGCTTTAAGATTTAATTTTTGCCTTAGGCAAAGCAAGTCTGCGCTTACGAGCAAACATCTTTTCGCGCAGTTAAATAACAAAGGCATTATTCAAAAGATAATGCCTTTTATTTTAAATATAGCGGGTGATGAATTTGCACACAACCCAATAAAAAATGAATGAAGAGAGCAATCATGGCATTAGAAACTGGCATTAAAACTCAATTGCAAGCCTACTTAGAGATGTTGCGCGAGCCTATCGTTTTGGCTGCATCATTAGACGATACGCCAGCAGCAAAAGAAATGCATATGCTGTTAGAAGAAATCACGAGCATGTCTGACAAAATTACCCTCGTGATGGATGACAATACACGTAAACCGTCTTTTTCTGTAAAGCGCGTTGCAACGCATACAGAAGCTCAAAAAGCGATAGGTGTGCGTTTTGCTGGTATTCCAATGGGCCATGAATTTACCTCGCTGGTATTAGCTTTGCTACATACAGGTGGTCACCCAATGAAATTGGAAGCTGAAAAAATTGCACAAATTGCTGCGATTGAAGGCACATTTCATTTTGAAACGTATATTTCTTTAAGTTGCCATAATTGCCCGGATGTTGTGCAAGCTATGAACATGATGGCAGTGATTAACCCAAACATTACCCACGTAATGATTGATGGAGCACTGTATCAAGATGAAGTAAAAGCTAGAGAAATTATGTCTGTGCCAACTATCTATTTGAATGGCGAGCCATTTGGTGCAGGTCGTATGGAGTTAGATGAAATTCTGCTCAAAATCGATACAGGTGCAGCTGCGCGCGAAGCTAAAAAATTAGAGACTTTAGCGCCTTATGATGTATTGGTGGTGGGCGGTGGGCCAGCTGGCGCTTCTGCTGCAATTTATGCTGCGCGTAAAGGCATTAGAACCGGTATCGTAGCGGAGCGTTTTGGTGGTCAAGTGATGGACACACTGGCGATTGAAAACTTCATTTCTGTTCAAGAAACTGAAGGTCCAAAATTAGTTGCTGCGTTTGAAGAGCATGTGAAAAGTTATGATGTAGATATTATGAACTTGCAACGTGCAGTGAGCTTGTCTGAACCAGGTAAAGATGGCAATAAAAATAATGATTTAATCGAGCTGAAATTAGAAAGTGGCGCAACGCTTAAAAGTAAAGTGGTGATTTTGGCCACTGGCGCACGTTGGCGCGAGCTGAACGTGCCGGGTGAAAAAGAATATCGTGGCAAAGGTGTGGCTTATTGCCCGCATTGTGATGGCCCTTTGTTTAAAGGTAAACCTGTGGCAGTGGTGGGCGGTGGTAACTCAGGCGTTGAGGCTGCAATTGATTTAGCTGGCTTTGTTGCCCATGTCACCTTATTTCAATTTGATACCGTACTAAAAGCAGATGCTGTGCTGCAGAAAAAATTGCGTTCATTGACTAACGTAACAATTATTACCAGTGCGCAGACAACCGAAATTACTGGTGATGGTACCAAAATGAATGGTTTGACTTACACCGACCGCGTGACGGGAGAAAGTAAACATTTAGCACTTGATGCGGTATTTGTGCAAATCGGACTGTTGCCTAATAGCGATTGGCTAAAAGGCACGCTTAATTTAAGCAAATTTGGTGAGATTGAAATCAATCATCATAATGCGACCTCGTTGCCAGGCGTATTTGCTGCAGGCGATGTGACAACTACACCTTATAAGCAAATAATCATTGCAATGGGCGAGGGTGCAAAGGCCGCATTGGGCTCTTTTGATTATCTGATCAGGCAGTAATGCTCAAGGCTAGCAGCGGAAATTATCCATTGCTAGCTTTTTGTTATTGTTTTGTTTTGCAGGTATTAATACCAAAAATACTATAGGCACCACAAAATCCAATTAAACCTGTTGCAAGCGGGGCTATGCCAATCCAAGCCCATACAGGGCCGCCAAGTAATGCCCACGCAATTAAGGCCACCCCAGCCACAATGCGCAAAGTTCTATCAATACCACCAACATTTACTTTCATGATTTTTCCTTTAGAAAAATAAATAAAATCTGTTTTTGTTCAAAACAAGCATGCCTAGCATATACCAATAAGACATTATTGCAGTGACTTTAGTTACTGCCAACCCTCTAAACAATGACAGTAATATATTGTTTTTTGTAGGAGCGACGTCCCGTCGCGAAGCAATGGTGCAATCGCGACGGGACGTCGCTCCTACAAACCCATAATATTGATATCCCATGACTTTATTTTTGGGAACAGCTATACATTAAAGTAAAGGTTTAATGGGTGTGAGTTGATAAAACACCACGCGCTTACGCTTGATTGATGATGCATATTGATCTGGCTTATCGGTAGCTGCATTCCAGCTATTTTCTGGCCGCATATCGGTTTCAATCGCACTTTGAACATTGTTGGCCAAGGTTTCGTTTTGTAAAATCACGCCTACTTCAGTGTTTAGATTTTGTGAGCGCGGATCAAAATTAAATGTGCCGATATATACCGTTTTTTTATCGACTACCATGGACTTGGCGTGTATGGCGAATACAGGAGGGTTAGAACTTTCTGCCACTACACGGCGAAGCAGTTGTTGTTTGATTTGTGGGTCTGGCTTGTATTCAAAAATTTCTATGCCCATTTTTGTGAGTTGCTCACGCTGGTTGCGGTAACCACTGAAAGCTTGTATGTTATCAGTTGAGGCGAGTGAATTGGTGTTAATACGCACTTTTACACCGCGTTTAATGGCGTTTTTGAATAGTTTTTTTGCTTGACTGGACATTACCAAATAGGGCGATTGTATGACAATCTGCTCGTTTGCATTTTCAACCATCTGTGCTAATTTTAGCGTGCTTAAACCGCCGCCGCCCAGCAGGTATTTCATCTTATTTTTACCTGGCGTATCGCTGATAAACTCAATATCCGTCCAGGTAACCTGCTCTGCAAGGTGCATAAACGCTTGCGGAGTGTTTTGAATGGCCTGTCGGTTTTCGGTTGTAAAATTATCAGGGTTTTTAGCGTAAGCGTGTAAGTCAGTGTAGATTTTTTGTATCTCGTCATCTTTCACCTTTACATGTTTTTGCATTAAGCCAAAACCATCGTAAAGCTCTTCAATTGGCGCGCTGAGCGGGCTAGACCAGAATTTTTCAAAACTGGTTTGCATGACTTTAGCGACATCGCCCAGTAAAAGCACATCGCGGTCGCGGAAATTATATTTTTGGTGATAGTCAAAATATTCGGCAGCCATATTTCGCCCGCCTGTAATCGCTAACTTGCCATCCACAATAAAAGTTTTATCGTGCATGCGCTGGTTTACACCACGAAAATTCACCGCAACATTCAACAGGCGTTTATGAAAAGGCGTGCCTACTGAATGTTGCGGGTTGTAGATATGAATATCGACATTAGGGTGCTTGGCTAGCGCAAGCAAAGATTTATCGGGTGCGTCTATCAATAAGTCATCCACGATGACGCGGACTTTTACGCCCCTGTCAGCCGCACGCAATAAAGCTTCTGAAGCCAATATTCCTATATTGTCGGTACTCCATATAAAGTATTGTACTTCAATGGTTTTTTGCGCATTATCTGCCAGCCAGGCGCGTGCTAGTAGGGCTTCCTCGCCTTTATCCAGTACGTAAACACCGCTTTGACCAGGGTGTGCTGAAATCTGATTGTCAATAAATGCGAGTTCCAGGGAGGTTGAGTCTTGCGCGGCAATGGATGCTGGTGAAAGCCATATTGCTGAGGCGGTTAATAATAATTGTAAAACTCGCTTGAAGGAAATCAATTTACTATCCTTATAAGCCCGCAATGCTTAATGCCACAGCTTCCGCTACCCTTATGCCATCCACTCCTGCTGACAATATACCTCCTGCATAACCAGCACCTTCGCCAGTTGGGTATAAACCTTTGGTGTTGATACTTTGCAAGTCATCATCATTGCGCTTGATGCGTATTGGTGACGAGGTACGTGTTTCTACACCCGTGAGTATGGCATCAGGCATATCAAAACCTTTAATCTGCTTTGCAAATTGCGGAATCGCTTCACGAATAGCGCTAATAACGTACTCGGGCAAAGCAGTATCTAAATTAGTGAGATGCACACCGGGTGTATACGATGGTGTCACTTCACCAAACTGCGTTGAAGGCTGATTGGCTAAAAAATCGCCCACTAATTGCCCTGGTGCCTGATAGGTGCTTCCGCCTAATAAATAGGCCTGACTTTCCCATTGTCGCTGTAATTCCATGCCAGCAAGCGGATGTCCCGGAAAATCGACTTCTGGAGTAATACCCACCACGATGCCCGCATTGGCATTTCGTTCGTTACGAGAATATTGGCTCATGCCATTAGTCACTACGCGTCCTTCTTCAGAAGTCGCCGCCACTACCGTTCCGCCCGGACACATGCAAAAACTATACACACTGCGTCCATTGCTGGCGTGATGCACTAACTTGTAATCTGCCGCGCCTAAAATCGGATGTTGTGCATTGGGTCCGTGTCGTGCGCTATCAATGAGTGATTGCGGATGCTCGATTCTAAAGCCGATACTAAAAGGCTTGGCTTCAATGTAAATACCACGTTTATAAATCATCTCAAACGTATCACGCGCGCTATGACCAACAGCTAATACCAAGTGATTAGTAGCAATGCGTTCGCCATTTGCCAGCACGACTGCCTGAACTTGATTGTTTGAAATCTCAATATCATCTACACGGCTATTAAAACGTATCTCGCCACCGAGCGCGATGATTGTTTCACGCATTTTTTCTACCATTCCGACTAATCTAAAAGTGCCGATATGCGGATGGCTCACGTATAAAATCTCTTCTGGTGCACCCGCTTTTACAAACTCATTTAGCACTTTGCGGCCATAATGATTGGGGTCTTTAATCTGGCTGTAAAGCTTACCGTCAGAGAACGTCCCTGCACCACCTTCACCAAACTGTACGTTAGATTCCGGGTTAAGCTTAGATTTACGCCATAAGTCCCAAGTGTCTTTGGTGCGTTCCCGCACTGCTTTGCCGCGCTCAAGCACCAATGGTTTAAAACCGGACTGCGCCAATATTAACGCGGCAAAAAGTCCGGATGGGCCTAAGCCAACAATCACCGGCCTATCTTTAAGTATAGCTGGCGCATTAGCTACAAATTTGTAAGAAGTGTCAGGTGCAAGCTTGACGTGTGGGTCTTTGCTTAGCTTGGCTAAAACTTTCGCTTCACCTTTAATAGTTACATCAAGTGAATACACCAATAAAATCGCGTTGGCCTTACGGGCATCAACGCCACGTTTAAAAATGGAATATTCCACCAAGTCAGCAGCATTAATCGCCAACTTTTTAATGAGTGCTGCGTTAATTTCGCTGGGCTTATGCTCAAGCGGTAGTTTGATTTCGGTGACACGTAACATAAGTTTAGTTGCTTTTATAAATTGAGCGGGAATTGCAATAATTGCCGCAACATAGGTACGGTAACAGGCTTTTTAGTGGTTAATGACCATTCATCTAGCGCGTCTAGTGTAGCCATTAAGGTAGATAAATCTCTTCGTAAATAGCGTAAGCAGTAATCCACGACTTCTGTGGGCAAGCGTATCCCACGCTCTGCCGCGTGATTTTGCAAGGCAAGCGCTTTTTCTGCATCGTTTAATGGATGCAATTGATACACCAAGCCCCAGGCCAGGCGAGTGGCTAAATCATCACGCAGCCCCATTTGATTCGGCGCGTGTAAGCCTGCGGTGATGAGCGTGCCGCCCTGTCCTTCAGAATTTAAGCCTTTTAGTTGATTAAAAGTATTAAATAACGCAATTTGTGCGTCGTTATCCAGTAAATGTACATCATCCATTACGGTTACATTTTGTGCTTTGCACGCCTGCAACAAGTGGCTTTTGCCGCTACCAGAGTCGCCCCACAGGTAGATAAAGTTTGATACTCCAGTGCTGGTTACCGCAGCATTCAAGCTTGCAAGCGCCTCGGCATTGCGCCCGGCTATAAAGTTAAGCAGCGTAGGCGGTGCCGCTGGTTTAATGTCGAGTAATAGCTGTTTCATGTGCAAAATAGTAAGCTTTGATGACTAGTTTAGATAAGTATCGCTACTTAAATAATTATCTTTGGCGTGGCGTAAGCCTACCGCAATCGCAGCGGTTACTGGTAATGCAAGCAGCACACCAGTAAAGCCGAAGAGTTGTCCGCCTGCCAGTAAGGCTAAAATTACCGCCACAGGGTGTAAGCCAATACGTTCGCCCACAAGTTTGGGCGTGACAACCATGCTTTCTATTAACTGGCCAAGGCCAAATACCATCAGCACTGGAATGACCTGAGCAAGACTCGTGAATTGCAACACCGCGACTAATAAAGCTAAACCTAAACCTAGGATAGGGCCCAAATAAGGTACAAAACCCAGCAAGCCTGCGATTACGCCAATGGCTAATGCCATGTCTAAGCCAACTAACCACAAGCCTGCGACATAAAAAACACTCATCACTGCCATCACGGCTAGTTGCCCGCGTAAAAATTCTGATAAAACCTGATCAATCTCAACAGCTATAGAGGTTGTTTTTATCTGCCAATTGCGTGGAATGAGACGAGTAATACTTGCTATAAAGCCGTCCCAGTCCCGCAGAAGATAAAATAGCACCACCGGTAAAAGTAAAATATTGGCAAGTATGCCGATAAGCGCCAACCCATTACTGCCAGCGATTTTTAGTAAGTCGCCTAATAAGCCGCCTGCGGTTTTCCAGTTTTTACTGATAATCTCTTGAATTTGTGCACTGTCGATAGCGAGGCTAATGCCAAAATTACTTTGTAACCAAGGCTCAATGATAGTGCGTATGTTGTTGATGGTGCCAGGTAACCGCTCTGCAATGAGTAGTGATTCTTTTTGTAATAGTGGGACTAAAATCAAGAATAATAAGATGATGATGCCAAAAATACCTGCCATGACAAGCGCGGTAGATAACGTGCGTCCTAACTTAAATTTACCTATACCCATTAAGCAAAGTCTATCCACCAGCGGGTCACAAATGTAAGCCAAAATAGCCGCAATTAAGAAAGGAGTAAGCACTGGCAGCAGCAAATAAATAATAAACGCGAAAATCGCGGCAATAATGAGCCAGCGGTTATCAATAAATAGATTTTTTGGTGCTGTTTTTTTGGGTTCAGTCGTCATATAGGTTAAAATTATACTTAACGTGTATAGGGTACTTCTATAAATTCAATTTCCGTCATTATACTGCGTTGCTCGCAAAAAATAACTCCTTATATATCAACTATATACCGCGTCTCTATTTTTTGTTCGCGCCTTGTCTAATTTAGAAACTTGAATTTATAGAAGCACCCTTAACGAGCGCAATAAAAAAACTATTCAATTTATACTTAAGTGAGAGCCGTTTTGACTACTTCTTCTAATGATACAACTTCAATTAGCTACCGCGACGCGGGCGTAGATATGGAAGCTGGCGATGCGCTAGTGGAGCAAATTAAACCATTTGCTAAACGCACCATGCGCCCTGAAGTGTTGGCGGGCATTGGTGGTTTTGGTTCATTGTTTGAAATGCCTAAGAAATTTAAAAACCCGGTACTGGTGTCTGGTACCGATGGAGTGGGCACTAAACTTAAACTGGCATTTGAATTAAACAAACACGATACAGTTGGCATTGATTTGGTCGCCATGAGTGTAAACGATATATTGGTACAAGGTGCTGAACCGCTGTTTTTCTTAGATTATTTTGCTTGTGGTAAGTTGGAAGTAGGCACTGCAGCACAGGTAATCAAAGGCATAGCGGAGGGTTGCGAACAATCTGGTTGTGCATTGGTGGGCGGTGAGACTGCTGAGATGCCAGGTATGTATCCCGCAGGTGAGTATGATTTAGCAGGCTTTGCAGTAGGCTGTGTGAATAAAGAGAATATTATAAACGGTACTACCATTGCGGCGGGTGATGTGGTGTTAGGTTTAGCTTCAAGTGGCGCGCACTCAAACGGTTACTCTTTGATACGCAAACTTATAGAAAAATCTGGCATCGATTTTGAATCTGACTTTCATGGCAGAAAGTTCAAAGATGTGGTGATGGCGCCAACGCGTATTTACGTAAAGCCTTTGTTGCAGTTAATCGCAGCAATGCCAATTAAAGGCATGGCGCACATTACGGGTGGCGGTATTACTGAGAATATCCCACGTGTATTACCCTCAGGATTAACCGCTGAAATAAAAAAAGGCAGCTGGACGATGCCGCCTTTATTTACTTGGCTACAGGCACAGGGCAATGTTGCAGATTTAGAAATGTATAAAACTTTTAACTGTGGTATCGGCATGACTGTAATTGTGGCAAAAGAACATGCGGCTGCAGCGCAAAAAATGCTGCAGGATGCAGGCGAAACCGTATTTGAGATTGGCCATATTCGCGCTCAACAAGCAGGAGAGGCGCCGACGATTGTTGTTTAAGGCTAAAATTTAAGAGTGATTTGTAACTTAAAACAAACTTCATACGTTAAGAGGCAGTGTGACTTTTCTTAAAGGTCTAATTTAGGAGTTTTTGTGTTTCATCACGTCAGAATTTTAAGCCTAGCATTTTTTTTCTTCTCATTAAATATTAGCGCAGCACAGCAGGATACGCTACCTAAACGCATTCAAGCGAGCTATGTAGTTACAAAAAATGGGCAAGCTTTTGCAAATGTGCGTGAGCAGTTTGTGGTCACGGGCAACACTTATACCGTTGAAAGTACGACAAAAGGCATTGGCGTATACGCTCTGTTAGGTGAGCGTAAGCTTACCAGCACAGGTAAGCTGACTGGTAAAGGTTTACAGCCTAAGCATTTTGAATTGCATCAAGGTGACAACCCTAAAAAAGCGCTATTAACAGATTTTGATTGGCCTAAAAGAAAGTTGCAAATGCGGGTAAAGGGCGAACTTAAAGAGGCCGTCCTAGCCACTGGCACGCAAGATCTGGCGAGCTTTGCTTATCAATTTATGTATTTACCTCGGCCGCTTAAAAATAACATTACGGTAACACTCACCACAGGTAAAAAACTTAATCAGTACATGTACAAAGTAAAGCCTGAGAAAGAGTTGCTTAGCGTAGCTGGTAACCAATATAAAACCGTGCATTTAATCCCGATAGATCAAGGTAAAGACCAGGTTGAAAGTAAAGAGCTTTGGTTGGCCTCTGAGCAAAATTATATACTTGTGCGTTTTTTGATGGTTGATGAAAATGGCGCCAAGCTAGAGCAAACGTTAACCGAGCTACATGTGGATTAGCGCTAATTTAATTGGTTTGAAATCTTTATGGAAAAATGTCAGTGTCAGGCATTTGTTGCTTGCCTTGGGTATATCGCTTTTACTGCATTTATTTTTAATCGGTAAGTTTAACTTTAACTCGCCTAACGTTAATGAACCGCAGCACGTTATTAAGGCGCGGTTGGTGTTACCAAAGGCTGATCTGGCGAAACCGATTGTTAAAGACCTTACACCTGTTGAATTGTCGCCTAAGCCAGAACCAGTTAAACAGGCACCTCCTCCGCCAATAACGCCAGTCACTGATACATCGGTGCAATCCGAACCCTCAGATACGTCACTATTTAGCGATGCTATTCCTGTGAGTGAGCAAGTATCACCAATAGTCTCTGATGCCGTGAGTGAGCCAGCCGTAACTGAGTCTGAAACTATGACAGACGAAGTCGGTTTAATCATTAACCCCAATGCCTATCAATATGTTGAGGCTGAGTTTGATGTACGTACAGACATTGCGGCAAAAGCTGAAAGTAGCCCAGCTGGTAATGCCAGAATGGTGTATCAGTTATTGCCGAATGGCGGGCAATACCAAATAAAAAGCTTGATACAAGCCAATGGTTTGGCCGCTTTGATAATTCCGGATTTATTGCAAACGAGTGATGGTTTTTTAAGTAGCGCAGGGTTGCAGCCACAGCATTATCTGTATCAGTTTGGTGATAAAAAGAATAAAACCTATAGTGCGGATTTTGATTGGGAAAATAAGAAACTAATTCTGCATAGTGCAAAAGGCAGTCAAACGCTTGAATTGACTGAAGGCACGCAAGATATATTAAGTTTTATGTATCAATTCATGTTTGTGCCACCATTGCAAAATATGCAGATGAGTATTACCAATGGTAAGAAACTGGGTGTTTATGATTACAGCTTCGAAGGTGAGGAAGTTATAGCTACAAAAATGGGTGATTTACACACAATACACTTGTTACGAATGGCGGCTGAGGGCGAAAAGAAAACAGAATTATGGTTAGCCTTAGATTATCAGTACGTACCTGTTAAAATACGTGAAACTGATAAAGATGGCAAAGTCTATGAATTGCTGGTGACTAGCTTGAAAACACAACGACCAGAAAATGTTCAATAATAAATCACCACTACCGGCTAAATTTATAGTCGCCTAACACAATATAAAGAGAATCAAATGACGCCCAATTTAATACGGCAAGCCGCAGTAATGTTATCGAATCTGCTTGAATTCAACAGCCCTGCGGACGTGAAGCTGAGTGAATTTTTTCGCAACAATCGCGACCTGGGTACCAAAGAACGCGCTTTTGTGGCAGAAAGTGTGTATGGCGTATTGCGCCGATTACGTTTTTTAAGCACCGTGACCGCCAACGATGATAACGACCCGGATGATGCGCGTAAGCTGGTGTTGGCCTGGATGTTACGCATACAAGGTATGAGTATCCAAAAAATTGAACCCATGCTGAATGAGCAGCAAATTGAATGGGCGCATACCATTAAGGCAAAATCTACCGAAAACCTGCCGTTAGCTGTGCAGGCAGATGTGCGCGATTGGCTTTGGGAAAAACTGGCTACACAGTATGGTGAAAAAGACGCGCTCACCATCGCACGCAGCATGCATGAAGCTGCCACGCTGGATTTACGTGTGAATACCATTAAAGGCACGCGTGATGAAGTCATGGCAAAATTTATTGCTGAAAATACCTCAGGCGAAACCAATATCACTAAAACACCTTATTCACCAGTTGGTTTGCGTATGCCCTTGCGTTTGAATATCAGTCGCCATGTACTGTTTACTGAAGGAAAAATTGAGGTGCAGGATGAAGGTAGCCAGATATTGGCTCATTTGGTTGGGCCTAAACGCGGCATGATGGTGGCGGATTTTTGTGCAGGAGCAGGTGGAAAAACCCTGGCGATGGGCGCAATTATGCGTAATACAGGTCGCTTATATGCGTTTGATGTGTCAGAAAAACGACTGCATAGTTTAGGACAACGGTTAAAGCGTTCTGGTTTAAGTAACCTGAATGCGCAAAGCATCAGCAGTGAAAATGACCCTAAACTTAAACGCTTAAACGGCAAGTTTGACCGCGTGTTGGTTGATGCGCCTTGTACAGGCTTAGGTACTTTGCGTAGAAATCCAGATCTTAAATGGCGTCAAACCCCACAAGATTTAGCCGAATTGACAGTCAAGCAGGCCAACATTCTAGCGCGCGCAGCTAAGCTGACTAAAGTTGGTGGGCGCTTGATTTATTCGACATGTAGTTTATTAAGCGATGAGAATGAACAAATAGCTGAAAGGTTTTTAGCCTCGCATCCTGATTATCAATTATTGAATGCGGCTGAGATTTTAAGGCAGCAGCAAATCGATTTGGTTACGGGTAAATACTTAAAACTATTACCGCACTTACATAATACTGATGGTTTCTTTGCCGCAGTTTTTGAGAAAATAGATGCTAATGCACCAGTGAAAAAATCTATGTCAGTAGTTACTTCAGACGTTAAGGAACCAGTAGAAGAAACTGTTCAGGAAGATCAGATAGCAGCTAAGCCCAAAGCAAAAAAAACTAAAGTTACAGAAGCTGCAGTCGAAGTGAAGCCTACCGAAAAATCTGCCAAGGCTGCAAAACCCAAGGCTGAAAAAGTGCCCAAAGAGAAGGTGGTTAAAGTTGCCGTAGTTAAAGAAAAGGTAGTTAAGGAAAAAGTGGCTAAACCTAAAGTCGTAAAGTCAAAAGTAACAGAGGAATAAGCAAAGAATGAAGCTGCCCAGCCTCAACATCCAAATTCTATTGGGTGCAATATTTGGTGTTGCGATAGGTTTGTATTTTCAGTCACTGGGCACTGAAAATCATGTGGTGCAGGGTGGATTATATGCTTCTGGTCTAGTCGGTACGCTGTTTATCGATTTACTCAAAATGATTTTGATCCCGCTGGTTTTATGTTCAATTTCGGTGGGTATTGCAAATTTGCGGCAGCATCAGCAAATGCACCGTGTTTGGGTGAGTTCCCTTATCTATTTTACTGTCACCATGGCCCTTGCCATTAGCCTTGCCTTAATGGCAGGTAATTACTTTAAGCCTGGTAGCGGCTTGCAAATCACTATGTTTGAAAATGCGATGCAAAACTTTGAGGCAAAACAATTGCCGTTGCCCGAGTTTTTCGCCCAATTCTTACATGGCTTATTTGTAAACCCATTTACTGCTTTGTCACAGAATAATGTACTTGCAGTGGTGATGTTTGCGCTGATTTTAGGCATAACACTGGTAATGGGTGGCGAGCGTTTTCAGCACATACGTTCATTATTGGCAGAGGCGCTGGAAGTCACCATGCTGATTGTGGGCTGGATTATGCGCTTGGCACCACTTGGTATAATGGCACTGCTGATTAAACTGGTAACGATGCAAGATGTTGTCATGCTGGCTACGCTGGCCAAGTTTGTTGCTGTGGTGGTTGGCACCACCTTAGTGCATGGCGTGATTGTATTACCGTTAATTTTATATTTATTTACGCGCAAATCACCTCTGTGGTTTTTGCGTGGCGCACGTGAAGCATTATTGACGGCATTTGCCACTAGCTCAAGCGCCGCTACGCTACCCATTACCATGCGATGCGCAACACAGCATTTACACGTTAAGCCAGAGATAGCAGGCTTTGTACTTCCCCTAGGCGCAACTATCAATATGGACGGCACGGCTTTATACGAAGCTGCTGCTGCGTTATTTATTGCTAATTTGGTTGGTATAGAACTGAGTTTTGCACAGCAATTAATCGTATTTTGTATCGCCATGATTGCTGCGATGGGCGCACCTGGTATCCCGAGTGCTGGCATGGTCACCATGGTCATGGTGTTGCAATCAGTCGGATTGCCCGCTGAAGCAATTGCGATTTTGCTACCGATTGACAGATTGCTTGATACCTTGCGCACAACTGTGAATGTTGAAGGTGATATGGTCGGCAGTTTGGTTGTGCAAAAACTCGTTATGAACAAAACCTGATTCAATTTATCACAAATTATACATTTTAATTCTAGCCAGGTAATTCAGGATTTCTTTTTCAAGTACAGTTTTCAAGTGCGACATTTTAAATACACATTATTAGGTGCAGTAACTATATTGGGTACAGTAACTATGAATCAAGTGCAGTGACTACGATCCTGCAAAAATGGAACAATCCGCGCTTTGGTGTCAGGGTGGGACGAAAGCATTTCAGGCATAGATTTATCACCTCCACCGTGACTGGCTTCTAAGCGCATGAGTAAAGTAGCAAATGATTTAGCGGGAATACATGCGGCATTAAGTGATTGCAACGCATAATTATCTGCTTCAGTTTCCAGTTCACGCGTATAGCTCATATTCATCATTAACGCGGGTAAGCCAGAGGCAATAGCACTAACATCGCCTGTAATAGCAATAATAATGAGGCCAGAAACCGTGCCTTGCAAGGTTTGCCGTAAGGCATGGCGGCCTTTAACGTGTCCTAATTCATGCGCCAAAACTGCAACTATTTCATCGTTATTTTTCGCGAGTACAATTAATTCATCAGTAATCACCATATAGCCACCAGGTAATGCGAAGGCATTTGCGCCTATTTCAGGGCTTTTTCGAAAATTCAACAGGTAGGCAGGGCAAGTCCCGGTTTTTGCACACATGGCTTCAAGTGCCGCTTGTATTTCTTCTTGTTTGGCTACGGGTAACTTAGTGGCTTCAAAGTAGCCGAGTTTTTCGTTATCTAATGCATCCAAGGTTTGTTTGCCCAGATCTTTTTCTACATTGACTGGTGTTGCCAATGCTGCATATTTAGCGATGGCCGGAACGCCATGTTGAAGCAGTAGCCAGCTCGCTAGCGCTATACCAATAAAGGCAATAAGGATGATGGATTTATGCGTTTCTGCATAATGTACAAATTGCCAGAAAGTATTTGCTGGCTTTGTGGGTAAGCAGCTTTCTAATTCTTTGAAGTCGGTTTCCAGGCGGCTGTCATCGGGTAAGTCAATCAGTCGTTTGCCGCTGCCAAGCCTGGCTTGCACATGGCAATCGCTAATTAAGAAGTCTAGAGGTTTGTTTGTCTGAGTTCCATCAGTATTTGACATTGAAACTGTGAACAAAAAGCGATCAGCCTCAATGGTCACCAGCACCCGCTTAGCGCGGGGACTGATGCCATCGTAATAATCTGCTTCAAATTGCATTTAAAAGATTCAAATTATCCGAATGAGAGGTCAACATCAAACATTTCGGCAATTTCTTCACCCATCGCTTTAGAAGCCTCTTTTTTCTCGCCAACAAATTTATCCCAATCGGTTTCGCCTGATAGCGCCAAGTGCTCTGCGCGGTAACGTGCCATGCGAATCTGCACCCAAGGTGTCGCTAAACCGATAGTAAATATCAGTGCTATAGCATTCGTTAAATAAAGCAGGACTAAATCACGCATACGCTGGTTACTGAAAAAGCTCACCTGATCAATTGTAGTGTTATTCCAAACTAAGTTTTGGATACGCGATTTCATATAAGCGGCAAATGAGAAAATAAATGCAAGGTAGAGTACCATGACCAATATGCCCGCAAAGATTGCTGCTACCATACCCCATGTTGCGGAGATATCGTCAAAGGCCTTCGCAAGCGGGTCTTTTTTCTTCAGAGTTGAATCAACTTTTTCGTCATAAAAGTCTTCAGCATTCCCTGCTGCCAGTCCATCTTCATAAGCTTTGATTTGCGCATCATATTCAGCGCGCTCTTCTGGCGTTAAACTGCTAAGGTAATCTTCTTCTGACATATCTTCTGTCTCTGCTAAGTATTCCTGTGCTGCTGCTAAGGCCTCATCACCTGCCACTTCTTCAGTCGTTACGTCAGCTACTTTAATAAAGCCACCCATATCATCAAATGCATGTGTCGCAGCTTGTTTTATGTATTGAGGTTCATGAAAGCTTGTAACTTTGGTTTTATATTGTTGATATGCTGGAATTGCTACGGCAGCGAGAATACCCAATAGCGGAATGAAAAAAATGATGAGGTAAATTTTGTAGAAATCTTTAACTAAGGCCCCCATTTTAAAGTGGCTAGTCCCAAACTTATGGTGGCTTACAATAAATTTATGGGTACGTTGCGACACGAATGGAATTGCCAAACCTAATGTAATAATAGACAACAAGGTGTAGCCAATGAACACCAGTGCTGCCTGACCATATTTACCATCAAAATCAAAACGCAGACCACGGTGGCTTGAGTTGCGTGCATTAAAAGTCATGCCACGCACCACAATCCAGGGGATTGCTAAAAACAGGACTAAAGCTAAGAGTGCACCTAGAATCGGGCTAAAGCCTGATAACACACTGTAAAGTACAAATAAAACAAACGCGATTATACGGCCTTTTAAAATAGCAATCGGCCTTGCGTGGTAATCAAACCCAACACCATCGATCAATGTATTATTGTAAAAATATTTTTTGCGGCGTACTTTTGCCCAGGCTGAATAAACACCTAATGTGATAATTGAAAGTAGTAAATTTACAATCCAGATACCGAAGTATTCACCAGCTTTACCCGTAAATTCGACTGGGGTTTGCCCGTTTGACATTGTGACTCCCTTTTTTATTATTGAATTTTTATAACTATAAGGGTTAGGCCTCCTTATATAGTTAAATTGCTATCACTTTGAGATAGCAATACCCTGGCAGAATAGTAGCATTCAGAATATAAGCTAACCAAGTAAAATGTTGTTAGCACATAAATTGTTGATGCCTGCAAGGCTGTCGCTATTGTTACAGCTAACTAATGTATATTAAGTCTACTCAGCCCACCCATGACCAATGAATATGCCGCTGGCACCACTACCAAAGTCAGCAATGTGGATGAAATCATGCCGCCAATGACTGCAATGGCTAATGGGCCGTTCGTTTCAGAGCCTGCGCCTAACCCCAGTGCAGCTGGTAGCAGCGCTAAAATAATAGTCAGCGAGGTCATGATGACGGGTCTGAGTCGTATAGGGCAGGCTTCCAGAAGTGCCTCATTAATGCCTGCCCCTTTTCCCCTTAGCTGGTTGGTTAAGTCGACCAATAGTATTGAATTTTTTGCAACCAGGCCGATAAGTAGCACTAGGCCTATCATGGAGTAAATATTCAGTGAGTTGTTGGTGAGCCAAAGTGCAAATAAGCCGCCAATAATTGCAAGTGGCTGAGCGAGCATCACGATTATTGGTTGTACGAATGAGTTGAATTGGCTAGCCAGCACCATGTATAGCAACACAAATGCCAATATAAAAATAAACGCCGTATTTTTAACGGTTTTTTTCATTTCTAAGGCTTGGCCAGTTAAGCCAATCGCATAGCCGGCAGGCAGAAGCGATTGTGCTACATCTTCAATCTTTTGCGTAGCTTCTCCCAGCGGCATGGTCGGGTTGGTGTATAAATTGGCCGCGTATTGCAAATCGTAGCGGCCAATCACGGCCGCACCTAACTCTTGCTTAAATTGAACCACTGAATCTAAACGTGTCAGTTCACCGCTTTTGGTCCGCAGATAAATTTTGCTGACATCGGCTATTTGGCTGAAATCGCTATCTTTCGCTTTAAGGCGAATTTTATAGCGCTGCCCGTCACTTACGGCGTCATTATATTCAGCAATATCGATACCGCCAGTAAAAACCGTAACGGCATTGGCGATGTCGCTTGAGGTAATTCCGAGGCTTGCAGCACGGACTCTATCGACGTGCATGACGTATTGCGGTAAATCGAGTTGCATATCTAAATCCACCTTGCCCATGCCTGCAGTTTCATTGAGCTTCTGCTGCATGGTCAGTGAAAGTTCGCCAACTTGCTGCAAGTTTGGCCCCGTCAGGTTAAATTGCAGTTTTTCTGAGCGTTGCCCGCGAATAATTGAAACCGCGCTTGGTGCGGCGCGCACCCCTGGAATATTGTCAAATTTCTCACGTAATATTTTGATTAAATCTTGCTGCTTCATACTGCGCAGTGCTTTGGATTTAAGTGTCACAAAAATCATGCCTTGGTTGACCTGTCCTTGGCTGCCCATACCAATCGCCGCGAAGTAACTGGAAATTTGGTCGCGATGTTGGTCTAACTCTTGCTCTAATAACTGTAAACGTGAATCGGTATAGCTTAAGTTTGAACCTAACGGAGTTTTGAAATTGACCATAAAGCGACCTTCGTCTATCTCTGGAACAAAGTCTTTATCGATATTTTTTAAAAAATAACCGCTTGATAACACAACTAGTAAGGTGGCAATAAGTACTAGCCAGCGATGGTTGAGCACTGCACCCAACAAGGCATGGTAAGCGCTGTCCATGCGCGTGAAAAAACGCCCCAAAGCCATATATATTTTATTCTGCTTGGGTTGTACTTTAAGGTAATGCGCGCAAAGCATGGGGGTAAGTGTAAGTGATACCAGTAGCGATACCAGCACGCCAAAAGTAACAACGATGGCAAATGATTTGAAAAACTTGCCCATCATGCCTTCCATAAAAATCACAGGCGCGAAAATGCATACTAATGAAGCAGTAGAGGCTAATACGGCAAAGACTACTTCGCGGCTGCCGTTAATGGTGGCTTGGGTGCGAAAGAGTTTAATAGCTTGCGGATTGTTCATGTCGGCGGGTTTTAACGCAGTGCCAATTTCGCCCGACATGTGACGCAAAATACTCTCTCGCACCACAATGGCATCGTCCACCACCACGCCGATGAGTAACAGTAAAGCCAATAACGTCATACTGTTGAAGGTATAGCCCGCAAAGTACATCACGGCTATTGCGCCAAAAAGCGAGACGGGAATCTCTAAACATATCATTAAGGTTGAGCTAAAGGAGCGCATAAAAATCAGCACAACCAATGCGGCAAATAACGTGCCTTCTACCAAATGGTCTTGTAAGGTTTTCACCATTTCCTGAATAAAATCAGCATCGTTGGTGGATATGTCCAACGTAAGGCCTGGCGGTAAATTGGGGCGAATTTCCGTGTCTAATTTTTTATTGACTGCATCAATAATGGCAACTGTATTAGCGTTAGATATTTTTATAATGCCTAAGCCAACGGTAGGTTTGCCATTAAAGCGGGCAATCTGGCGGTTGTCAGTCAGGCCATCTTCGATTTCGGCAACATCCTTTAGACGAATGGGTGTACCACTTTTGTAGCTAATCACTAAATCAGAGAGTGATTTTAGGTCATGAAACTCTAAATCTAGCTTAAGTAGTTGTTCTGCATGGCTACTCACCAAAAAACCACCGGGCAGCTGGATGTGCTCTTTTTGAAAGGCGCTGGTTAAATCGCTGGCGGTGATTTTGTATGCAGCCATGCGTTCAGGTAATAGATTGACGCGGATGGTACGGTCTCGACGCCCGCCAAGGCGCACTTCACCTACACCATTGATGTTCTCCAATTTCTTTTTAATAATGTTTTGTGCGTACAGATTAAGCTGCTGCACAGTGCGGTCGCCGTGCAATGCCAGCCACATAATCGGTTGGGCATTGGTCTCTAATTTTTGCACTACAGGTGGATCGGCATTATCCGGTAAGCGGCGCAACGTTTGGTTGACCTTTGATTGCACTTCGTTAAACGCGACATCAATATTTTTTTCTAAGGCAAAGGTAATGGTAACGTTAGAAAACCCCGGGGAGGAAGTTGACTGGATATGCTCAATGCCGGGTGTGGTGTTAACGGCAGACTCAATTAAGTTTGTAACACTGGTATCCATAATTTCAGGGTTAGCGCCACGTAAGGCGGTACTCACTGAAATGACAGGTAGTTCGACATTAGGCATGCGGTCGATACCAATGCGCTGATACGAAATGACGCCAAACAACACCAGCATTGCAGAAATCATCCACGCGAGAACGTGGCGTTTGATGGATAACTCAGGCAGGGTCATGGATTTGCCTGTTGGTTAGATGCGGCATTAGGTTTGCCTGTCACTACTTTGGTTTGTGCAATTTTTACTTTGGCATTGTCTGTCAAATAGGCAGCGCCATCCACTGCAACCTCTAAACCAGGCTCTAAGCCGTTTAAAATTTCAACCCAACCTGATTGTCGCTCACCAGTTTGAATAATGCGTTGTTGTGCGATGTTGTTTTGAATCACATACACCACTTCTCCTGCAGGACGCAGAACCACGCTTTGCTCGGGCACCATGAGCACGCCTTCTTTTTTGCTTAGGATAAGCTGTGCATTGACGCTCGCACCTGCTTGCCAATCAGGCTGATTGCTAATGTCCGCAATCACATCTATAGAACGATTATCTGCCATCACCAAGGGTTTGATTTCTTTTACGGTCGTAGTGACCGTAGTGCCAGAAATTGGCGTACTCAGTTTAATCTCCAAGCCAGGCTTGATTTTTGGTGCAATACTCTCAGGAAAAGGAATATGTGCGCGTAGCTTTTGGTTACCAATAATCTGCACTATAGGGTCACCAATGCGAACAAACTCACCAGAGTCGACTATTTTCTTCTCAATTTTTCCATCCGCAGGGGCGAAAATTCGTGTTTTAGCACTGGTGCTAGCGGCGCTGGCCACACGGATCTTTGCAGCTTGTAGTTGTTGTTTGAGTGCATTTTGCTGGGCTGTTGCATCATCCAAGGCATTTTTAGAGATAAAGTTTTTATTAACTAGTGCTTGGTTACGCTCCACCATTTTTTTCTGGTTGGCTAACAATACTTCAATACGATTCACCTCGGCTTGCGCTTCTTGGCTTTGTAAGCCGAAATCTGAAGCATCCAGTAAGGCAATTAGCTCACCTTTTTTAACGGTTTGTCCCACGCCCACATAAACCTTGATTACTCGTGCAGTGACTTCAGCTGTGACAGTTGGGTCTATCAAGCCTTCTAGAGTACCAACAGCTTCTTCAGTAATTTCAATTGACTGTGTATGCACTTTGGCAATACTCACCAACGGTAGGTTAGACGCTGTTTTTACCTCAACTTCTTTAGGCTTGTTGCAGGAGCTAAGCATTAAAGCAGCCATGCAAAAAAGTACTAACTTATTTATATTCATCATTATTTTTCTTTTATATATTTTTCTTTAACTAATTTACATTAATTTTCGGCCAGTCAAAGTAGGGCCCGGGGTCCGTTTTTCTGCCTGGCGCAATATCAGAATGTCCTGCTATCGCTTGTATCTCGTAGGCACAGCCGAGTGCAGCAATCAACTTGTTGAGTGTTTGATATTGCTCTGGTTCAAATGCCTCAAAATTAGATCCTTCAAGTTCTATTCCGACTGAAAAATCATTACAACGTTCACGCCCTTGCCAAGTGGAAACACCTGCATGCCAAGCGCGATTTAAGCATGACACGAACTGTATTAAATGCCCATCGCGTCGAATCAAAAAATGTGAGGACACTTTGCGTGTATAAATTTCAGCATAATAAGGATGTTCATTTGGGTTGAGCTGGTTGGTGAATAGTTGAACAATGCCAGCACCGCCGTATTGATTTGGCGGCAGGCTGATATTGTGAATCACAATCAGAGAAATTTCATGGTTTGGGCGTTCATCATAATTGGGCGATGAAATATAAACGCCTTGGTTGGCAAAACCAGCTTTGCTGATTGTCATTGGCTGTAAATCATCTAAAAGCATGGTTGGTACGATGTTCGTAATCTCCTGTAAAATGCGCTTTTTAAACAAGTTTATATAAAACTGCTAAAAGGCAAACATGGTTTTTGTAACTTTATTTTTAATGCTAATTGTAATTCTAATCGCTGCAGAGGTGTTTACCAATGCGCTGGAACATTTAGGCGAAAAACTGGGTATTTCAGAAGGTGTCACAGGTTCGCTGTTCGCCGCTGTAGGTACGGCATTGCCGGAAACTATGGTGCCATTATTAGCGTTACTCGCAGGCACGCAAAACGTAACGACAAATGAGGAAATTGGCGTAGGCTCTATATTGGGCGCGCCGTTGATGTTGGCTACGTTGTCTATATCCTTAATGGCAATTTCGGTTTGGAGGCGTCGTGGCACGCAAGGGCACTTACGCCCGGAGCGCACGGGTTTAACACGTGACCTTAATTTTTTCATCATTGCCTTTAGTTTTGCAGCCATAGCCATGGTTGTGCCACACACCCTAGCGGTTGTGCGTTATGGCATAAGCGCGTGCATGGTGATGATTTATTTTGTATACGTGATGATGACACTAAACGCTTCAAAAGCACTGGTGGCGGATGGACATGCTACCGAAGCAGGCGGAGATATGTTTTTGTGTAAGCTTGGATTGCCAAATAATATGATTGTAATTGTGGTTCAGCTTGTTTTAGGTGTAGCCCTGCTTATTGCTGGTGCCAAAGGTTTCATTCACGGCGTTGAGGATGCAGCTCAGCTCATCGGTATTTCAGCATTGCTGTTATCTTTGTTGATTATTCCTATAGCTACCGAGCTACCTGAAAAAGTAAACAGCATCTTATGGATACGCAAGGGTAAAGATACTTTAGCCTTTGGCAATATCACTGGAGCAATGGTCTTTCAAGGCACATTGCTACCTGCAATCGGAATTATGCTCACGCCATGGGAGCCCCGTAAAGAGGTGGTATTGGGCATTGCGATGACATTGATCGCTGCAGTTTGGCTACGCTATCTGGTTGCTAAAGGGGGTATTAAAGTCTGGCACTTACTTGTGAATGGTGCGATGTATATTACCTATTTGGTGCTCGTTTTAGGCTAAAAATCCAAATTTCGTTGCAATGCTACATTGCAACGAAACTAGATTGAATTGCGGTGAGACTCATCATTTTCAATATCGCCATCGAAGTCTGCGTCACCCTCTTTGGCCAGGCCCAGTTTAGATAGCCGATAACGTAAAGTGCGAAAGCTCACGCCCAGCAGTTTCGCCGCCGCGGTTTTATTGTGATTGGTTTTTTCCAAAGCTTTAACGATGGCTTGTTTTTCAATATCTTCCAGGTAGTCAGATAAGTTAAGTTCTTTTGTTTGACCAGAATTAAATGCTGATTTAGGATGAATATCCGAGTTTTTCGTACCAGAAAAACGATTCGATTCGTTTTCATCGCCTAAATCGTCAATAGTGATGGTTTTACCATCACTCATGGCCAAAGCCCTCTCTAGCATGTTTTCTAACTCACGCACATTACCTGGAAATTGCAATTTTGATATATATGCCTGTGTAGTAGCATCAATCTGCGGAATACTAATCTTTTGGCTGGCGCATAGTTTGGTTAGTAGTAAATTGGCAAGCAGGGGAATATCATTCGGCCTATCGCGTAATGCGGGCATTTTGAGCTGAATGACATTTAATCTGTAGTATAAGTCTTGCCTAAAAAGCCCTGCATCCATCATTTCGCTAAGGTTTTTATGAGTGGCACTAATAATGCGTACATCAACAGCCTCTTCAGTTGTGCCGCCCACCATGCGGATTTTTTTCTCTTGAATTGCGCGCAATAATTTTACTTGCATGGGAAGAGGTAAATCCGCGACTTCATCCAGAAATAAAGTACCGCCACTAGCCGCCTGAAACATGCCTTCCTTATCTTGGCTAGCCCCTGTGAAAGCACCTTTTTTGTAACCAAAAAACTCACTCTCCATCAGGTTTTCAGGAATTGCGCCACAGTTAACCGCGATAAAAGCACCATCCACCCTAGAGCTGTTTTTGTGGATGAGTTTAGCCGCTAGTTCTTTACCGCTACCAGACTCCCCGCTGATATACACTGGCGCCTGACTACGCGCTAACTTGGCAATCATAGTGCGAACATAGGTCATTGGCTCGGAGTCACCAATCATCTCGAGTACATTCTCTTTGCTGTGATTGGCTTGAGAGGTAAGCTTGAGCGCAAACTCAATGACAGGCCGTAATTGTTTTAATGAGATAGGTTTACTTAGGTAGTCAAAAGCACCTGCTTTAAGAGCGGATACCGCATTTTCAGCACTGGCATGTGCGGTAATCACGGCAACAGGAAGTCCTGGATGGAACTCATTAATATAGTTCACTAAATCTAAACCGGTGCCGCCGGGCATTTGCATGTCAGTTAAGCAAAGCGCGTATTGGCGTTGCTTGAGTAAGCTTTTGGCTTCTTCGATATTGCTTGCGCCGTAGGTGTCAATATCCATGCGCTCTAGTGTCATCACTAACAGTTCGCGAATATCAGTTTCATCATCGACGATTAAGCAGGTAGGTTTTTGAGTCATGCGATATTATGCCTTTTTTAGCTGGACTTTTTTAGATGAAGCGCAAATGTACTGCCTTGAGGCAAGGGTTGATATTGCAGTCTTGCGCCATTAGCTTCTGCCAGTTCACGTGAAATGTAAAGCCCCAAGCCATTGCCAGTGGTTTTGGTGGTGAAAAATGGTTCAAATAACCTCGATTGGTCTTGCTCGGCAACCCCTGCGCCATCATCTTTAACTTCAATATTTAAACTGGTTTTTCCAACATCAAGTGTAGTTAATATTAAGCTGCCTACTTGTTTTTGGCTGTGTTCCCAGCCGTTTTTACAAAGATTCCATAAAATTTGCGTTAAATGACGTTTGTCAAAGGCAATTTTTTTCTGCAGCAAGTTCTCTAGTTGAAAATGTGCGGGTGGAATGTTCTCGACAGCGCAAAATTGCGTATGAAAACTTGTTAAAAACTCGCTAAGCTCTATTTTTTCTTGATGAGTGCGATCTCGCCTGTTGAGTTCAAGCACGTCTTTGATGATTTGGTCAATGCGACCAATGTTGTCTGCAACTATCTGTAAAAGACGTGTAGTGGGGGCGGAGTTTTTTTCGTCTTCCTGTAACAACTGATTAGCGTGGCTAATTGCGCTTAAAGGGTTGCGAATTTCATGGGCAATATTTGCCGTTAATCTACCAAGTGCCGCTAGTTTTGCCTGCTGTGCAGCAGTTTGAATTTGACTGACATCTTGGATAAAAATAACTGCGCCAGAATGTCTGTCTGATGCTTGTGAGTCACTTGGCTGATTGATTGGCATGAATCTGAGCTTTAACTCACGATTGCTGATTGAGATAGTCGAATTGTTATTTTCATCTAACCCGTTCAGCCAGTCATTGAAAATCGCTGCGATTTCTGGTGCGTAATTCGTCAGGGTAAAATCTCGCGTATTGCTTAATGGTAAGGATAGTAATGTGGCTGCTTGTAAGTTACTTTGATGAATGCTAAATTTTTCATCTACCACTAAAACGCCGTCCTGCATCTCCTGCGTGATTAGCGCATTAACTTGTGATAGGTTTTGAATGTCGATGCCGCGCGCAGATGCCAGTTCCTCACTGTGTTGCATACGTTTTGCTAAACTGAAGGCCAGCCATGCGGTTGCAAAACAACTTAAACTCAGCATGGCTGGCTGTGTGTAACTGGCGGCGGATAAATCCCCAAGTAATATTCGATAACTCTGTTCAAGTAGTAAACCTATGCTGGCAATAGCTGCATAAAACAAAGATAAACGGCCATTGCTTGCCAGACTGGCAATCACAATAATGATAATCAATAAAATGCCTAAGCCGCTAGAAATACCACCTGCCGCAAACATGAATAAAATAATAAAAACAATATCAGCAGTAATCTGCAAAGGAAGTGAGAGCTTATATACTTCAGATTTAAGCGGACTTATCAATAAGACGAATATGCTGAAGATAAAATAAGCAACAGACAGCTTGAACGTAAAGAGTGAGTGTTCGCTTTGCCATAAAGACTCCTTACCCATGTATAGGTAAGAAATAATAAAAACTAAACTTAAAACAAAGCGAAAAATATTGAGTATATTGACCGCGTGATTTTGTAGCGATAAGTCGATAGGTTTAGCAAGGTTGGGTTTCATCTTAGAATGATTTTTTAACGAATGCATTTATTTGGGAATATGTAGCTTGCTACAATAGAAGTCGCCATTCACTAGATAAGCCTCCGATCTTGGAAGATGCACCTCGCAGGTCGCGCACTTGACCATCGCTTCTATTTCCTTTTCACTTGCAGGCACATCTTTTTTAACGTTCTTATTGTCATTTTTTGCACCAATTGTGCTGCGCTTAAAAAAGACAATTAGCAAGTAAATGATGAGTCCTAAAAAAATCAGTCTCCACATGTGTTTATGTACCATTTAATTAATTGCTATGATTGTAACCAAAGCGAGCCCTAGTTCAAAATGTAAACCTGATATACTTTGATTCTTAGTGAGTCAGCCATTTATAATAAACGATATATAAACCAAATCACAATGAAGTGCTATGGCAACAACCAAAGAACTATCTGATTTTCTTGAGAATGTGGAGCGTCGGGCATTTAAGCAGACGGCTTATGCTGTGCGAGATGACCATGCTGCGCTTGATATTGTGCAAGATTCGATGATGAAACTCGCTGAAAAGTATGGTGACAAGCCTGCTATAGAGTTGCCTATGCTTTTTCAACGTATCTTGCAAAATACCATGCGGGATTTTTGGCGTAGGCAAAAAGTGCGCAATTTATGGACTACGTTATTATCTTCATTCGGCAGTAATGAGGATGGCGAAGATCGCGATCCTTTAGATACGATAGATGTTGAAGATGACAGTGATGAGCCATCGGCACAACTCGAGCGTAGTCAAACAATTAAACTGATAGAAAACGCGCTAGAAAAGCTGCCGGCACGTCAACGAGAAGCCTTTGTGCTGCGTTACTGGGAGGAGATGGATGTGGCTGAAACGGCAGAAATAATGGGTTGCTCGGATGGAAGCGTTAAAACACACTGTTCGCGGGCGGTTCACGCGCTGGCGGCGGAACTGAAAAAACAAGGATTAGAGAAACTGGGCCTATCAAGCCTAATGTTAACCAATCAAGGCTCAAAAGGCTAAGAGGTGAGTAATGAGTACACAAGAAGAAAATTTTATCAATAAACACATGAAAAACTTAGAAACTGACAGGAATTTGCCCGAAGCTAATTTGATGACCGATGAGCAGGTGGCGCATGTTGTAGCGGGCTTGTTGAACGATAATGCACAGCATCTCAATGCTGTAACTTTGCAGCGCCTGTCGGTTGCTCGCGGCTTGGCAGTCAACAAGTTGGTGACAAGTCAAGGTTTTAATCAAAGCGGTAGTGTGCTGCAATGGTTTGGCAATGGCTTTGGTGCTTATTTTGAACAGCATCGTTTTATGTCTGCCGCAATTATTGTGGGAGCGATGTTGTTGACTTTTTTTGCGGCACAAAAATTTAATGCAGATAATAACTTAGAAAATAGTGATGCATTTTTGTTGGCATCAGAGTTGCCACCAGAAGCATTTGCAGACAAGGGGTTTGATACATGGTTAGTTTCCAAGCGAGATTGAAACTCGTAGCAGTATTTTCGGTGTTGTTGGTTGGCGGATTGATGTTTAATAATGTAGCGTTAGCAGATGATGTTAATGTAACTTGGGCGCAACTGAATAGTGAGCAGCGACAAATATTAAATCCATTAGCTTCAGAGTGGGATACTTTACGTCCGTGGCAGCGTGAAAAAATGCTTGATATTGCCAATGATTATCCAAAAATGAATCCAGCCAAGCGAGAGCTAGTGCAAAAACGACTTACAAACTGGAGTCGCATGACGCCTTATGAGCGCGAGAATGCAAGAAAAAATCATCAGCAATTTCAGTCTTTATCTGCAGATAAAAAAAATGAATTACGTCAAAAATGGCTGGAATATCAAAAATTGCCAGAGTCAGAGCGCGCAAGGTTGCGTGCAGATTCACCAGACACTTATCAGGATGCAGACTTAAATTAGCTGAGACTGCATGCAATATCAGCAATCATCGCATGCATTGGCCCCAAGTTTTCTCAAGCTTGGGGCATGTCTTGTGTACGAGGCACTAGTCATCATTGCGCTATTGCTTGTCAGTACAGCAGTTTTTGTTTTGATATTTGGGAATTCAGCCAGTGGTATTAAACGAACTCTGATGCAATTATTCTTATTTATAACGGTTGGAGTTTATTTTGTTTGGTGTTGGCAGAAAAGTGGGCAGACGCTTGCTATGCAGACCTGGCACCTGAAGTTAGTGAATAAAGAGGCGCATCTACTTTCATTGAATGCAGCGATTGCAAGGTATGTGTTAGCTTGCGTGAGCTTGATGTTGTTCGGACTTGGCTTTTTATGGGCATTTCTTGATCGTGATAGGCTGTTCCTGCATGACAGACTTTTAAAAAATAGAATTATCTACGTTCCACGTAATACAACATCGTAAGCCCCGCCATCAAGAATAGTATGGTTGGAGTGATAGCGCTAAACAGCGGCGGCCAGTCATTCAATAATCCCAGATGTGAGAACACGCGATTTAAAATTTGGTACATAACACCTAGCATAATACCAACAAATATCTTGGTGCTGGCGCCAGTTGCCCGTTGCTGTATAAATCCAAATGGAAGTGCCAACACTACCATGACCATACAAGCAAGCGGGTAAATCATTTTGGACCAGAGTGCGACTTTATAGCGCGTAGTTTTCTGCTTGTTAATGCTTAAGTGGTTGATGTAAGAATATAGGTTCCATGCTGACATTTTTTCAGGTGATACTAGTAATACATTAAGTAACTCTGGGCGAATAAGAGAAATCCACCTAGCTTCTGCAAATTGATTGACTTGAACAGAATCTTTACCAAAACTAGTTTCTGAGACTTCTGTGAGCTTCCAGTGATCATTTACAAATTGACCGCCTTTAGCGTTACGGGCTTTAACTAGCTTAGAGTTCTGGTCGAATTCATATATATGAATGTTGAGCAAAGTTGCATCAGGTAGTACTTCTTCTACATTGATAAAGCTATTTCCGTCCTTTACCCACAGGCCCGATCTAAACTCTTGCGCAACTACAGAGTCTGTCGCTTTGATGCGCATGCGCTGTGCCATTTTTTCGCTGAAAGGGGTGACGAACTCACCCACCAAAAAAGTCACAAAAGTAAACATTAATCCAATTTTTAAAAGTAAAACAGCAATATTGAAAATTGACAAACCGCTGACTCTTAATACCACTAGCTCTGAATAACGCGCAAACTGGCCTAAACTGTACATGCAGCCCACCAGCACGGCCACTGGCATCACATCGTATATATGGCCTGGCGCACTGAGTAAGACAAACAGTAAAATTTTGCCGAGTCCGTAATTGCCTTTGCCTAAGGCTTCTAACTCTTGAATTAAATCAAAGAACGAGAACATTGCGATTAGCGCCAACATCACCATCAGCACATTGCCAGTAACTTCTTTGAGTAAGTATTTGTTAAGAATTTTCATGGATTTTTAAATTATTTAATACGAACTCGCTAAATTTTGACTTTATTTTTAGCTTTTAACCATGATGGTAATGAAATGCTAGGGAAAATCGGCAATTGTTGTATGCGTCTGTAAAATAGATAGAAAGCAAATGCTGCAAATAGCAGATGTACTGGCCATAAGCCAATTATTCCGCTAATCTTTCCTTGGGCAATCCAGGCTTGAGTAATATTTAGCAGATTGTTATAAATGATGTAAATGATAGTGGCAAGTACAAAATTGGCAGATTTGCCAGCCCGTGGGTCTAGTGCGCTTAACGGAATAGCCAGTAAAGCAAGTATCAGTGTGGAAATAGGTATGGCCAGCCGCCATTGCAACTCTGCAACATTAGTATTGTTTTTATTTTGAAGTAATTCTTGGCTAGACATTGATTGAGTTGATGGCGCTGAGTTTCGCGCTTCGCCGGCCTCGACTCTAATCGCGTATTTTTCAAATTCAGTCGTAGAGTAATCTGCGCCTTCACGCTGTCCTTGGTAGCGCCTTCCATTCTGCATGAGTAGAAAATTATCACCATTTTTCTCAACAAGTCGGCTACCTTGTGCTGCAACGATAATGCCCAGTTTTTGATGCTGAACTGATTGCACAAAGATGTTTTTAACGATATTGCCAAGTTCATCAAAGCTTTCTACAAAAAATACGCGGTCTGCATGGGCAGATTCTTTAAATACCCCCGGGCTAATTGCGGCTAAGTCATCTCGACTTTCAAGTTGCACTCGAAAATCCTCAACTTTATTATGAGCCCAAGGGGTAACGAATAAACTTAAAAAAGAAATGAGGGTCACGATTGGAATGGTGAATATGAGTACAGGGCGAATCCAGCTGGAAATACTCAAGCCTGAGCTAAACCAAATGACCATTTCGGAGTCTCGATACCAGCGAGATAGTGTTAAGAGCACGGCCAAAAATAAACTTAGCGATAACAGCATAGGTAAAAACCTGATCATGCTAAAACCAAGCATCGTGGTAATCGCATCATTAGGCAAAATACCTTTTGCAGCAAGCCGTACTAAATATCCAGCACGTTGCGCGATGACGATACCAGCCAAGATAAGGAAGGCGCCAGACACCGTTGAGATGAGTTCTTGTAAGAGGGATCGCCTAAAAAGCATGTGATTTATGGGTGAGTATTTATTTACAACTATGAATTACGTGTAAAACACGCGATAATTTAAATTAATAATAGAAAAAGGATGCAACACCATGGAATTTAGCATAAAAAATGATAATCCGGAAAAACTGCATAGTGATTGTGTGATTATAGGCGTTTATGAATCACAAAAGTTGTCTAATGCGGCTTTGGCCTTAGATATTGCATCTGCCGGATATCTTTCGAATATTCTAAAACGTGGCGATATGGATGGTAAGGCAGATACGACGCTCATGCTACACAATGTTCCAGGTGTTGCCAGTGAACGCATGCTTTTGGTGGGTTTAGGAAAAGAATCGGAATTTTCTGAAAAACAATATTGCAAGGCGATTCGTGCCTCAGTGAAAGCTTTGTCAAATGGTGGTGCAAGTAAGGCTGCTACTTTTTTAGCTGAATTGCCGGTAAAACAGCTTAGTGCTAAAAGAAAAGTAGCGCTCATGGCAGAAACAACGCTGGATGCAGCCTATCGGTTTGACGCTATAAAAAGAAAAAAAGATGAATCTAAAAAAGAGGAAGCAAAGAAAGGCATTGCAACTTTGTATATTAATGTCGCCTTGGCAAGCGAAGTAAAAGA
Organism: Methylotenera sp.; assembly: GCF_030684185.1. Classification (GTDB taxonomy): domain Bacteria; phylum Pseudomonadota; class Gammaproteobacteria; order Burkholderiales; family Methylophilaceae; genus Methylotenera. The sequence continues at coordinate 39,569 of NZ_JAUXOY010000008.1, read as the reverse complement.
AGCAAAAGCTGGCTTGGCTGATGGTTTGGCTTTGGCTTCTGGCGTGAGTTTTGCCAAAGACCTGGGTAATTTGCCGCCAAATGTATGCACACCAACTTATTTGGCGGAACAAGCGCAGACGTTGGGTAAAAAACATGATTTTAAAGTGAAAATATTAGAACGTGAAGAGCTGAAAAAATTAGGCATGGGTTCATTTTTAGCCGTATCTCAAGGTAGTGAAGAGCCGCCTAAATTTATTATTATGCAGCACTTAAAAGGAAAAAAAGACCAGAAGCCAGTGGTGTTAGTTGGAAAAGGCATTACCTTTGACACTGGCGGTATTTCATTAAAGCCAGGTGCCGAGATGGATGAGATGAAATACGATATGTGCGGCGCCGCGAGCGTGCTGGGTACGTTTAAAACAATCTCCGAAATGGACTTAGCGTTGAATGTCATTGGTATAATCCCAACATGCGAAAATATGCCTGACGGCCGTGCAACAAGGCCTGGAGATGTATTAACAAGCATGTCTGGCTTGACTATTGAGGTGCTGAACACAGACGCAGAAGGTCGGTTGATTTTATGTGATGCGTTGACCTATGCGGAGCGTTTTGAGCCAAGCGCGGTGGTAGATGTTGCTACGCTTACAGGCGCATGCGTCATTGCATTGGGTCATCATGCAACTGGGTTATTTAGCAATAATGATGACTTGGCAAACGAGTTGCTAAAAGCGGGTGAAGCATCGCTAGACCGCGCATGGCATATGCCTATGTGGGATGACTATCAGCCACTGCTGGATAGCAATTTTGCTGATATCGCTAATATTGGCGGACGCGCGGCGGGTAGCATTACCGCTGCATGCTTCTTATCGCGCTTTGCTAAAAAGTATGACTGGGCACATTTGGATATCGCAGGAACTGCTTGGAAGTCTGGCAAGGAAAAAGGCGGTACTGGGCGCCCCGTACCTTTGTTAACCGAGTTTTTAGTGAATCGCGCTAATAGCTCAAAAAAATAAAATTACATTATGACTCGTGTAGAATTCTTTTTTAATGTGTCCAATAAATTGCAAAAAACAGCAGAGCTCTGCGAGAGGGCTGTAGCCAAGGGCCGTCAGTTGACGATATTTGCGCCAGATGATGCAACGGGCAATGCTTTGCAAAAGGTACTATGGCAACGATCTGAGACAGGGTTTTTGCCAAGCAATATGGCAGATGAAGCCAATAGTAAGTTTTCCCCCATCGTGATAGATACACATGGCGAAAATTTGCTGCAGGATGATGTTTTAATTAACCTTCAGATTGATCAGCCACCCTTTTTTAGTCGGTTTAGATATTTGGTTGAATTAGTTGGTAGCGATGAAGCAGATAAAGCTGCCGCTAGAACACGGTTTCGATTTTATAAAGATCGCGGCTATGATATAAAATCTACTGACACGGCAGTAAGCAACTGAACGATATAACGCTGTTCAAAAGCACTCAATCTAATTTCAAATAGGCATCACTTATGCAAGAAGAAGATATCCCCCTGCTAACAGAAGTGCATATCAAGTCTGCGCAACCTATTAGATCAATTAATATTACCGCTGATTTGATTGCAGAAATCGCCGCGCAAATCAAGCCGCAATTAATGCGACAGATAGAGGAAGAAGTAGAGGCTTCAGTTACTGAAAAATTAAGAAAAAAAATGCACGATTACTTAGTAAATGAGGCGACAGAGATAGAGAAATCCAGTCAAGCTTACCTTGCAGACGCGCTAAAGCAGCATCATGCGCTTCAATCAGAGCAACTCGATGAGAAGGCAAATGCCATTCAGGAGACCACAACTGCAGTTTTAAAACAACATATCAATGACGAGTTAAATATATCCCAACAGGCTAGTCAAGCTACTTTGATGGAATCAATACATACAACGATAGTGCAGGCGCAACAAGCCTCTATTGAGCAAATTATGGAGTCGGTAACGCGGGACGTTAGCAAAGCAGTAGCAAATGCACAGCAAATCATTTTGGATAACAGCATCGCGTTTGCGGATAGAACCAGAGCAGACTTTGCAACCGAAATTCCTAAAATGATGCATGCAAGTGCAGATATTATCAAAGCAGATTTAGCTAATACTCTGAGTCAAATGCAGGCACAAGGTGTTGATGAGGTGCAATCTAAGCTTACTCAAGCTTTACCAGCGATAGAGCAAATGCTTACCAGGCAATTTCAAACAAATTTGGCGCAATTGGAAAGCAACGCGCTTGAAAGTGCAACCCAAGTGCTGCAAGCTAGCGCCAGAGTAGTTAAATCTGATTTAGAAAGTGAATTAGGCCAGATGCAGGCACAAAGTATTGTGGAGGTACAGGCTAAACTTACGCAAGCATTACCGATTATGGAGCAGGTACTTACTAACCAAGTGCGTGCGACTTTAGGAGGTTTAGAAGCCGAAACCATTGAAAAGACCACACAGGCTACTGCTAATATACAAGCCGATTTGGATAGCACGCTATTGCAAATGCAGGCGCAGGGAATTGCTGAAGTGCAATCTAAGCTTATAGGCGCACTACCAATGCTGCAGGACTCATTGACAGCTCAATTACAAACCACTTTATCTGAACTGGAAACTAAAACCGTTGAAAATGCCAGCCATGCCTTGCAAGATAAAATTACACGATTGCATGAAGAAATATTAACTGACCATCAAAATAATTTAGCACGTGAATTAACGACTGTTTACCAAAGTTTGACTGAACAATCTCAAACTGAGCTCGCAATATATTTAGATGCTTTACAGCTGAAATCCAGGCAACAATTAGAACAAGAAATAAAGGATGCTTTCCCTGCGCTGTATCAAGGTTTATCAAGTGAATTGACAGCGGCGCTAATGCAAGGCTTTGTAAGCATGGCTGAGAATAGCAAAAATAATTTCAAGCAGACGCTAAATGCGGAACTGCCAGAGGTGGAGCAAGTGCTGGCTAATAAAGTGCTAGAAATTCTTAATACTGAAGTGCCAATAATAGAGCAGAAGCTAAGTTTGAGCATTAAAACTGAAATAGAAAAACTGCTAGACTCGGTACGGTTGATTTTTAGTAAATAAATCAGCCTAACTGAAGCACAATCTACAAGCCTTCTATCAGCGCTTGATAAGCATCGGCTGATAATAATTTTTTGCCAATGTCGCCATCGTTATAAGTGTCACTGGGTTTATATTTAAATATCCAAGCTTGATATGGCTTTTCATTGATTAATTCTGGCGAGTTAATCAATGTCTGGTTTACCTCAACTACTTTTCCATCAATCAGCGCATGCAAGTCTGAACCTGTTTTAACTGATTCAACTAGACCGCACGGCTTGCCAGCGACAAGATCACTGCCAACTGCAGGCGCATCAATAAATACAATATCCCCAAGTAAATCTTGCGCGTAATCAGTTATACCCGCCTCCCAAATGCCACCCGCAGTGGCTTTAGTCCATAAATGTTCGGCGCTGTACAGCATAGATTGTGGAATCTGCATTTTAATCACTTAATTTGAATTGGATGGTTTTACTTATGATTTAGCCAATGATTATATTGCGAATAATTGAATTTTAAAAATTATATTCACTCAAATAAAAGTCAATGCGCGACATAACAAAAATTAAATTGAAATTTATTGATGACAAAGCTAAAGTTTTTGTATAGTATTCCCTCATAACTATATGACCTGAAACAAATATAATTTATGCGCAAACTAATATTGCTTTATATTGCCTTGATGCTGAGCCTCTCTCCAGCGGGCGCGCATGCGGCTGCGAAAAAAACGAATAAACATACTGCATCTGGCGGCAAGTATATGCAGGCTAAAAATATTACGCCTAAGAATAAATCTAATAAGTACGCACTTGCTAAATATAAGCCAAGCAGTAAGGCTTCAACTCATAGAGTTAAGCTTCGATTATCCCCCCAAAAGGCAGCTATAGTTTATGCTGATGTTTATGATGGTAGCGGTCCGCTAGAACTTGCATCGTCTAAGGCACTAGTGATTAATCAACTAACTGGCGAGACGATTTTCGCAAAAAACACCAATCAATCAACACCCATAGCCTCAGTCACTAAGCTGATGACAGCGATGGTGATGTTGGATGCACATTTGCCAATGGATGATTTGCTCTATATTTCGGATGAGGATGTTGACTATCTTAAAGGTACGCGTTCTAGGCTAGCGGTAGGCTCGCCACTATCGCGCGGTGAACTCTTGCAGTTAGCGCTCATGTCATCAGAGAATCGAGCCGCTTCAGCATTGGGACGAAATTATCCGGGAGGCATTAACGCATTTATTAGCGCCATGAACCGTAAAGCAGAAGATTTAGGAATGAAATCTACGCGTTTCCATGATACTACGGGGCTAGACAGTAGTAACGTATCTACGGCAGAAGATTTGGTGAAAATGGTGAATGCGGCCTATCATTATCCAGAGATTCGTCAGGTGAGCACTGCAGCCTCACAAGAAATTACATTATATGGCCGTGAAAACCCAGTAAATTTTGTGAATACTAATTCGTTAGTGCGAGGTGGTGATTGGGTGATAGGTTTGTCAAAAACAGGATTTATTAATGAAGCAGGGCGATGCTTAGTGATGCAGGCAGAAATTTCTGGCCAGCCCATGATTATCGTGTTGCTGAATTCATCGGGAAAATTGTCTCGCATTGGAGACGCTAACAGAATCCGTAAGTGGATTGAACATAATGATGCAGGCTCCTTAGGAGAAAACGTTAGCGGTTAGGATTCGAGTTTTATTGACCCAAAAAAAGCGGCTCTTAAGCCGCTTTTTTATTGCTACTCAATAAATGACTTGTTCTAGATGGCAGGCTTTTTAGGGACTGCTTTTTTAACAGTTGCTTTTTTAATAGCTGTTTTCTTAACAACAGCCTTTTTAGGGGTTGGTTTTTTTTCAGTTGATTTCGTTACAGTTTTTGTAGTCGCCACCTTTTTAGCAGGCGCTTTTCTTGCTGTGGTTTTTTTAGCAGGTTCGCCTTTGGCGAGTTTAGCCGTTAATAACTCTAAAGCCTCATCCAAAGTAAGAGATTCTGGCTCTACACTTTTAGGTAGCGTTGCGCGAATTTTGCCGTGTTGCACGTATGGACCATAACGCCCCGCAAACACTTCAATTTGACCATCTTCAGTAGGATGGCTGCCAAGCGAGCATAATGGCGCAGGGCCAGTGTGAGCCGCTGCGAGCAAAGCTACCGCACCCGCTAAATCAATGGTAAATACGCTATCAGTTTTTGGGATGGATTTGAATTTTCCATCGTGATTTACATAAGGACCAAAACGGCCTATGTTTGCGACAATCTTCTTGTTTGTTTCAGGATGCAAGCCGAGGTCGCGAGGTAAAGACAGCACCATAGTTGCAGTTTCTAAATTCATATCTGCTAATGAAATTTCTTTAGGCACACTCACACGTTTTGGTTTCTTTTTATCACCTTCAACCGCTAACCCCAGCTGTAAATATGGTCCATAAGGCCCATTCATTAGCATAACTTCTTTGCCAGTTTCTGAGTCATTGCCGATGACGATTGGGTCACTACCTGCTTGTGCCGCACCACCGATACTGCGCTTATAATCGCATTTTGGCGTATCGTTATAACCCGTGCAGCCAATAAAAGTACCATAACGGCTTAATTGCTTCTGTAAAGGCTTGCCACATTTAGGGCAAGCTTCATCAATCAACTCGTTGCCTGGGCGATCTACATCGGCTTTGCTGAGTAATTGTTGGTTAAAGCCCTGCCAAAATTCATCCATGAGTGGAATCCACTCACGTTCGCCTTCAGCTACGCTATCTAGCGCGTTTTCTAAATTGGCGGTAAAGTCGTAATCCACATATTTGCTGAAGTGTTCGGTTAAAAATTTGTTAACCACGCGGCCAACGTCGGTTGGCGTAAAACGCTTTTTATCTAACAGCACGTATTCACGGTCTTGCAGGGTGCTAATAATGCTCGCATAAGTAGAGGGGCGGCCGATACCGTACTCTTCTAGAATTTTCACTAAACTAGCTTCGCCATAACGTGGCGGCGGTTCGGTAAAGTGTTGATCGCCGTAGATTTTCTCAACGGTGAGTACTTCACCTGTTTCAAGATGTGGTAATTTGCTTTCGTTTTCTTCCTCATCGCCAGCTATTACATCATCGCGACCTTCCATGTACACCGCCATAAATCCAGGAAAAACTAAAGTTTGGCCTGATGCGCGAAACAAATTGGCATCACCTCCAACACTTAAATCTACACTGACAGCATCAAACTTGGCGGGTGCCATTTGGCAAGCAAGTGCGCGCTTCCAAATCATTTCATATAATTTAAACTGCTCGTCAGTTAAGTATAGTCTTACACTTGCCGGGGTGCGACTAACATCGGTTGGACGAATCGCCTCATGCGCCTCTTGCGCACTTTTAGATTTTGTTTTGTACATGATGGCAGATTTTGGTAAATATTCAGCATCAAAATTCTTTTTCACGTAATCACGAATCTGCGCAACGGCTTCGGCGGCAATGCTGAATGAGTCAGTACGCATGTAAGTAATCAAGCCAACCGTGCCGCCGCCCACATCCATACCTTCATATAGCTGTTGGGCAACACGCATCGCGCGTGACGTGGTGAAGCCCAGTTTACGTACTGCTTCTTGTTGCAGGGTGGAGGTAGTAAACGGTGCGGCCGGGCTGCGACTGCGCTGCTTTTTCTCAACGCGGGAAACGGTGGTTTTGCCAGCGCTAGCGAGTAATAACTTACCAACAATATCACTTTGCTGGTCATGGTTGATGACGGAAAACTGTTCAACCTTTTCGTTATTAAGTTGTATCAATTTAGCTGTAAAACCATGGCTATGTTTCAATGCATCTAGGTGAATAGACCAGTACTCTTGTGACTTAAACGCTTCAATTTCCAACTCACGCTCGACAATCAAGCGAAGGGCGGGACTTTGCACGCGGCCTGCTGAAAGCCCTCTGCGAATTTTTTTCCATAATAAGGGCGATAAATTAAACCCAACTAAATAATCTAGCGCACGTCTTGCCTGTTGTGCATTGACCATAGGCATGGAAATATCGCGCGGCTCGGCAATCGCATGCTCAACCGCACTTTTAGTAATTTCATGAAAAACCACACGTTTCATGAGTTTATTTTTGAGTAAGTTTTTAGATTTTAAAATCTCGGCAATATGCCATGAAATAGCTTCACCTTCACGATCCGGATCGGTTGCGAGGTAGATGCTATCAGCACTTTTAACTGCCTTAGCAATCGCATCCACATGCTTGCTGTTACGCTCAATAATGTCGTATTTCATGGCGAAATCATGTTCAGTATCGACCGCGCCATTTTTTGGGATTAAATCGCGCACATGTCCATAAGAGGCAAGCACCTCAAAGTCGCTGCCAAGATATTTTTTCAGCGTTTTCGCTTTGGAAGGAGACTCAACAATTAACAGTTTGGACATGAATGCCTAAGAAAAAGGGGGTTACTAAGATAATAACTTGGATAATAACAAGGTAAATAGCTTTAAGACAACAACTTACAGAGCATAGTACGTTAATTTTTTAAATTTATTTAGTTATTTTATGTATTTCGAATGAACTCGATTCTTGTGCCATCGGAATTATTAATACTTAAAGCTGCTCCCTCATTGGCAATATCTCCAAATAACATATCTTCGTCGTCTGGCTTAGCTTGGCTTAAATTTTTGAAGTCATATAGATTAAAGTCAGCCAAATGTGAAGGCTCTACATTGCCAATGGCGCGGAATATATTATTCACCCGGCCTGGTTGTTCCAGCTCCCAGACACGCAGCATCTCTTTTACTTTTTGGCGTTGCAGATTTTCTTGGCCGCCGCATAAATCACACGGAATAATCGGAAACTCCATTTGCCGTGCATAACTGGCAATGTCTTTTTCACTACAGTATGCCAACGGGCGAATGACAATGTTTTGCTTATCATTGGTTGAGAGTTTAGGTGGCATAGCCTTCATTTTGGCACCAAAAAACAGGTTCAAAAATAAAGTTTCCACGATGTCATCCCTATGATGCCCAAGCGCGATTTTATTCGCGCCTAGCTCTTTAGCTGTTGTGTAAATCACGCCACGACGTAAGCGTGAACAAAGCGAACAAGTGGTTTTGCCTTCAGGTACTTTTTCTTTAACAATTGAGTAGGTGTCTGCTTCAACTATGCGGTAATCGATACCCAGCTTTTCAAAATAAGCGGGCAAAATGTCTGCGGGAAAGCCTGGCTGTTTTTGATCCAAATTCATCGCAATGAGTTTGAAGTTGATGGGCGCGCGCTCTTGCAAAGCAAGCAATATCATTAACATGGCGTGAGAGTCTTTGCCGCCACTCATGCATACCAGTATGGTATCGCCTTCTTCAATCATGTTGTAGTCGCCAATGGCTTTGCCTGTGGCGCTTATTAAGCTATTTCTAAGCTTAATAAAGTTATTGGAATGCTTTGCTGGTAAGTGTTTAATCATGGGTTACTTTTAATAGAATTTTGTAAATTGAGCAAATTTAAAGATTTAAAGACCGCCCACCATCAACAGCCAATACATGACCAGTAATAAAAGGCGCGTCAGTAATTAAAAATTTAACTGCTTTTGCCACGTCTTCAGCTTCGCCTAAGCGTTTCAGTAATGTTTGGTTAATTACACGCTGACGATATACTTCGTCAAACTGAGGATTGTTTTCAGGCCACTGCACAGGCCCAGGGGCTACTGCGTTCACACGTACTTCAGGGCTTAATTCATGCGCGAGTGATTTAGTGAGCGTTACTAAACCCGCTTTTGCCACGCTGTACACAATGTAGCCTTTTTTCGGGCGTTCTACATGCATATCAGTAATGTTGACAATACAACCATGATTTTTGCGTAGTTCTGGTGCAGCAGCCTGAGACAAAAATAGTGGAGCTTTTAAGTTGCTGCCCATCAAGTCCTGCCACTTGGATTCGTCAATATCGCCAATTTCACTCGCATAATAGGTGGATGCGTTATTAATAAGTACATCTAAGCGACCAAAGTGGCTGACAGTTTCGTTAATTAGGTTAGGTAGGCTGGCAATATTTAATAGGTCGCCCTGAATAATCGCGACAGAATTGGGGCGCTGTAAACTTAGCTCAGCCTGCAGGGCGCGCGCCTCGTTTATAGAGCTTTTGTAATGTATCATCAGGTTAAAACCTTCGGCATGCAAGTTACGACAAATAGCTGCACCTACGCGCTTGGCACCGCCAGTAATCAGCACTATTTTATTTGTGTTGTTTGTAACCACGTATCGTCCAATCTGAATTGTTAACTATTATAATCTACTCTATGAGTACATTGCCCACACCATCGTTCGATGCTAGAAAACATAGCCAGCATCTCATTGAATTAATTCAGCTTAAAATTAAAAAAAAAGACGGTTGGCTGAGTTTTGCGGAATTTATGCAGCTAGCGCTTTATGCCCCAGGCATGGGTTATTACAGCGCTGGCAGTCAAAAGTTTGGTGATATTAAAAAAGGTGGCGGAGATTTTGTTACTGCACCAGAAATTTCACCACTGTTTGCGCAAACGGTTGCCAATCAAATCGCACAGATTTTACTTGTAACACGTGGCAATGTTCTTGAGTTAGGCGCGGGAACAGGCAAATTAGCAGCTGATATTTTGCTGACATTGGCACAGCTAAACATTTTGCCTGCCAAGTACTTTATACTGGAAGTAAGTGACCACTTGCGCCAAGTTCAGCTAGAAACCTTACAGAAAAAACTACCATCGGACTTAATGCAGCATGTGGAATGGCTTGACATTTTGCCGCCAAGTTTTAAAGGTGTGGTTGTTGGCAATGAGGTGTTAGACGCCATTCCTGTCCATATTGTTCATGCTACTGCCGATAGCTTACGTGAGCGCGGTGTGGTGACAGATGGTGAAAAGTTTGCATGGCAAGATAAAGTATTGAGTGAGCCGAGTTTATTGAGTGTCGTCACTGCACTCAACTTACCAGAAGGCTATATTACCGAGGTTTGCCCTGCAGCAAGTGGTTTGATTGCTAGCCTTGCTAACATGTTAAAAAAGGGTGCAATTTTAATGATAGATTACGGTTTTTCTGCGCGTGAGTATTATCATCTGCAGCGCAACCAAGGCACAGTTATGTGCCATTATCAGCATTATGCGCATACTGATCCGTTAATCAATATTGGTTTGCAAGACATTACCGCACATGTGGACTTTACAAGTATCGCTCATGCAGGTGTTAATAACGGTTTAGTGTTAAGCGGCTTTTGTAGTCAGGCACAATTTTTAATGAATTGCGGCATTTTAGAGATACTGTCGCAGGTGTCGCCGCTAGATATGGCAAGTTACGCGCCGTTGGCCGCTGCTACGCAGAAACTGCTATCCCCTGCAGAAATGGGCGATTTGTTCAAGGTGATTGCATTGAGTAAAAATGTTGACGAACCGCTGATAGGATTTATTAGCGGCGATAAATCACACACTTTATAAATACATTGTTACTCGCATTCTCACCTTCGCTAGAATGGCATGTAATTGATAATATAATGGACGCTATGACAAAATTAAATCAAACAGAAGAATCCCCGAATCTGGACACTGATAAAGAAGCATTAAAGAATCGCCGCATTCGTAGCTTTGTATTACGCCAGGGCCGAGTCACAAAAGGGCAAGCACACGCATTAGAAATTGGCTTGCCAAAATTTGGTATCAGTTACGCGCCAGAAATTATAGACTTGAACGCAAAATTCAATCGTACCGAAAGCAAGAAAATCTTGGAGATTGGCTTTGGCATGGGTGAAACTACTGCAAAAATCGCCCAGACTTTGCCTGAGTGTGATTTTCTAGCTGCTGAAGTACATACGCCTGGTGTCGGCGCCCTGCTTAAGTTGATTGAAGAGTTAGCGCTTACTAACATCCGAATTATTCAGCACGATGTAGTCGATGTGCTGCAAAATATGCTGAAAGATGCAAGTTTAGATGGCGTGCATATTTTTTTCCCTGACCCTTGGCATAAAGCTCGTCACCATAAACGTCGGTTGATTCAAGCAGGGTTTGTGAAGTTGCTTTGTACCAAACTTAAAGTGGGTGGGTATTTGCATGTTGCGACTGACTGGCAAGAGTATGCGGAATGGGTTTTAGAAGTATTAAATGCTGAGCCACAATTACAAAACACAGCCGAAAGCTATGCTGAAAAACCTGGATATAGACCGTTAACCAAGTTTGAAAATCGCGGGTTGAAGCTTGGTCATGGCGTTTGGGATATGGTGTTTAGGCGTAAATAAAGATATTGCTGAAATTAGATAGATAGCCTTGATTTCGTTATGCTGAATCGAGACCAAGCTTGCTAATTGACTTCTTTGTCACCGTCAAGATTAAATGATTTTCGAACTAAATCCTCAGGCTCTTCCGCAAACAACCATTTTCCAATCACTTTCTCTGCTTCTTCAACGCCTTGTTTTTTCAGGCTAGAAAATAGTTGTATCGTGCACTCGCTGTGGTAATGGTTTCCCCAAGTTTCAATGAGTTCTTTACGCACACGGTTGAGTGTTAAGCTGGCTTCACCGCGCGAGAGTTTGTCGGATTTTGTTAATAAAACATGCACAGGTTTTCCACTAGGACAAAACCAATCCAGCATTTGGCGGTCCAATGGAGTGAGCGGATGGCGGCTATCCATGACTAAGACTAAACCGCCCAAGCTTGAGCGTTCACTTAAATAGCGGGCAAGCACGTTTTGCCAGTGGGCGCGCATGGCCTCAGGTACTTTGGCGTAACCGTAGCCAGGTAAATCGACTAAGTGTCTATCATTACCAAGTGTAAAAAAGTTAATGAGCTGCGTGCGGCCTGGTTGCTTGCTCACGAAGGCTAGGCGATTATGATTTGCAAGGGTGTTGAGCGCGCTGGATTTTCCCGCGTTAGATCGACCTGCAAAAGCCACTTCAATACCGCTGGCAAGCGGTAAGTCACGTAAATGATGCGCTGAAATGAAGAACGTAGCGTTTTGAAACAATGGCATGAAAATCCAATTCTATCTGATGGGTCATAAATGCAGCGCTAATTGAAATCAAGTAGAAATAAATTAAATGCTATATTTTACGACGGTGTAAACAATAGTGAAAAATGCTATCACGAATAGGGGTTTTTCGCTAAAATAGCGCGTTAATTGATTGAATAATTTAGATTAGTCGCGCATTCTGTGCGTAAAATTATATAGTGTACGTTAAGTTTAGCGTAAGTAAATTTGATATTTGGGAGCGGTAATGCAATTTCATCATCTAATGCGGTTAAATTCAGTAAGCGTTAATTTAACTGGTTTAATGTTTAGTGTTTTGTTCAGTGTGTCGGCGCAGGCTGCGGCGGACAAGCCCGCAGCGCCTGCTGACAAAACGCTACAGACTGTAAATACAGTATGTGCCGCTTGTCACGGCGCCGATGGTAATAGCGCAATTACGCTCAACCCAAAATTAGCTGGTCAGCATCCTGAGTATTTAGTGAAGCAACTCGCTGAATTTAAATCGGGTAAACGCGCAAACGCGGTGATGACTGGCATGGCAGCGATGTTAAGTGACGCTGAAATGAAAGATGTAGCAACTTATTTTGCGAATCAGAAACTCACATTAGGCGTCGCTAAAACAAATGGTGCTGGGTCATTGGGTGAAAAAATCTACCGCGGCGGTATTGCGGCAACGAATGTGCCAGCTTGCGCAGCATGTCACGGCCCAGCTGGCGCAGGTTTACCTAAGCAGTTCCCACGTTTAGCTGGTCAGCATGCAGATTACACGCTGGCACAGATGAGAACTTTTCGCACTGGCGAACGTGCGAATGCACCGATGATGATGGCGATATCTACAAAAATGACTGATGCCGAAATGGCTGCAGTAGCTGATTATATTCAAGGTTTACGCTAGTAGGCCTTGTAAAGGGTAGCAAGTTTGCTACCCTGTGCATTTATTAAGTAGATTCAATATATCTTAATCTACTTGTTCAGTAACAATCATCTCCAATCTAAACCTCACCTCACCATCGCGGTTATCCACCAGACTCAATTGGTAGCCTGCATTGCTGGCTTGTTGTGCTGCATGGAATAACCCAACCCCTAATCCGTTTTTTGAGCTTATGTGTGATTTAAATAAACGCTCAACCACGCTATCTGGCATTGCTGAGCCGGTGTCAGTCACTTCTAAACAAAAGTGATTGCTTGGCATTAAGCTCACCTTAATGAGGGTGTTAGCTTCAAGTTTGGCTTTTTCTAAGGCATTATGTAGCAGGTTGTCCACAACGCTATCTAGTACATCTGGGTCGATATTGGTCTTAGGCATGTTGATGGGGGCTTCAAACGATACTTGTAGTTGTGTATTAATCTGTTTAAAGGTTTTCCACCAACTGGCTACTTTTTCCTGGCTCTTCTTCTCGGCGCTAGGGCGCTCAAGTTTAGTCAATGTGCTCGCCAGACGTTGGTTTAGCCGAGGTAACTGTTTTTTAACCAGTTCAATCAGTCTAGCGTCATCACTACCATCATCGCTACTTTGCTCTGCTGCTGCAGATAGCGTGCCCATAGATTGCAAAATGTTTTTTATGTCATGCGTCAGACGTGAGCCAGTTTCATAAAGAGATTGCATGTATGTATTTTGGATAAGCATTTCCTCACGACGTTTAGCCTCATAAAATTCACCCAATATCTGCGTAAGCAGTTGCACATGTAAATACATGGCGGGGCTAAATTGCCAGCGTGAATAAAGTGTTAAATGTAGCTGATGAAAATTAAACGTGGAAATATAAGGTGTGGAATTGCCAATTTGATTTTTGGTGCCTTCAACTTCCCACATTAGCCCGTTCACCCAGTTAAGCGCGACTAGCTCTCGCATCGCTGCCTGTAAAAATTTTTCTGCGGTAGGTTCGTATTCTGCATATTTGGCGATTTGTCTAATCCAATGTTCAAAGGGCAGACCGATGCTTAATAAATATCGAGACATCAGCAACTCTAAGCCAGAAAAAGTTGAGCTTGGATTCCATAACCAACTCAAAACGACTAAGGTAGCCGCCAAGCCCATGACAACAACTATCAGTAATTGTATGTAGTGAATTTTCCAAATAACGCCAATGGCAAAGCTACCGAGTATGACGATAGAGGAAAGTAAAAAAATCAATAAGGTATAAAAAAAGTCTATGTTAGTGCTTTGACTGCTAATTTTACTTTTGCTTGATAAGAATAAAATAGCAATTGGCAGAAACGGTAAAAAGTAAGTCAATAAAAACTCAGCTGCCGCCAAATCGTCATTTGCTTTAAGTAGTTTGGGCACAACCCATAACAGCAAAATGGCAAGCAAATAGGTGGAGGCCAGGATGTTAGGTAACCTGTCGCGTGTAGATTCGCCTGAAAAAATACGGCCACCAATCAGTGCAAACAGACCCGCTATCCAAAACGCAATGACCCACCAGTTTAAAAAGAACATGCCAACGCCAGCGCCAACAACAATCAGGAATATGGCTTGCCACGACAGCGCTTTGGTTTGCCGCATTACAGGTTGCCACATCAAAAAACAGCCGTAGTGGCACAAAAATAATGCTCTATGCAAACCGCTCGAGTCACCCCAAATCAATAAGGCATGCAATGATAAAAGCATGAGTGCCATCAATCGGTCGGAATCATTAAATAGTTGGCGACCCAATTTGAATATTGTTTGCATAAAATGTTGGCTCATAGAGTTATTATAGATTGCTGGCTTATTTAGTATTGTATTCTGAAATTAAGTAAAAGAAACATTCCAAATAACGTTAAAATTTGAACACAACTGTTGGTTTTTCGACAGGTATTTTACGAATTTTTAGCAAAATTGTTCTTTATTTCAGCAAAAATACCAAAAATAGGCCAAAAATAAGTTGGTACGGTATTTGCATGTAGTTTGTTGAAAGTTGAACATAGTCTTTTGCAAGAAATGTCTCAACAAACACATATTTTTAGTTCGGGGAACTACATGAAAAAACAACAAGCAGGTTTTACTTTAATTGAGTTGGCGATTGTACTGGTGATTATCGGCTTGCTCTTAGGTGGCGTGTTAAAAGGCCAAGAGCTAATAAATAGTGCCAAGGTTAAAAATATGGTGAGTGATTTTAAAAATACTCAAGTTTATATTTACGGTTACCAAGATAAATACAGGGCATTACCTGGTGATGATGCAAATGCCGTTGCACATTTAGGAGCTGCGGCAATACAAATCCCTGTGTCAGCAACTGGAGCGGGCAATGCAGTAATTTCAGGTGCTTGGAATGGCGGTGCAAATGGTACTTTACCTGCAACAGAGTCAGGCGCATTTTGGCAACACGTTCGTTTGGCTGGGTTAGCTCCAGGGCCAACATCAGGAACAGATGCAAACTACTACCCAACTAATGCAGATGGTGGGCGCATCGGGGTTCAAAGTGTATCTGGTTTTTCAGGACCTACTGGGTTGAATGGAGCTTATGTAATTTGTTCAGCAGCCATTCTAGGTAGGTTTGCTAAACAAATTGATATAACTTTAGATGATGGTGAAACCTCAACAGGGTCAGTAAGAACCTACAAAACTGGCGAGACAAATTGGTCAACGACCACAGGTGCTGGTGCAGTTGATGATTCGACTACTTATAATGTATGTATGGCATTCTGAGGGTCTGGCTATTCGGCATAATTGATGACCTGACTAGCGAATAGAGCCCCGAAATTCGGGGCTTTTTTATCGCCAGAAATTTCAGATTTCACAAAGAGCGATAGTAATTTAACTGCTTGCTTAGAAGCTAAATTGTTTTAGAATGATGAATTGAAAAAAATCAAACAAAAATAGAAGTACAATCTTAAGCTATACATGACCAATAATATCGTACAAATTGATAATCTTTCCTTTGGTTACAAAGGTCGGTTGCTGCATAAAGGCATCAATATGGTGTTTCCACGCGGAAAAGTCGTGGCGATTATGGGTGGTAGCGGCAGTGGTAAAACTACTTTGTTGCGTTTAATTGGCGGGCAGATTAAACCAACTAAAGGCGAAGTGCGTGTTGGTGGTGAGATTGTGCACAAGCAAGATCGAGATGGTATTTTCAAGCTGCGCCGTCAAATGGGTATGTTGTTTCAACACGGGGCTTTGTTTACTGATTTAAGCGTGTTTGATAATGTTGCGTTTCCTATGCGTGAGTTGACCGATTTGCCAGCCTCTATGATTAGAGATTTGGTGTTGATGAAATTAAATGCAGTGGGTTTGCGCGGTGCCCATGCCTTGATGCCAACTGAACTTTCAGGTGGTATGGCTAGGCGCGTGGCTTTGGCGCGCGCAATTGCGCTAGACCCGGCTATTATCATGTACGATGAGCCTTTTGCAGGCTTGGACCCTATTTCAATGGGTGTGGTTTGTGAATTAATCCGTAGCCTGAATGATGCACTTGGTGCGACATCCATCATTGTTTCGCACGATGTTAAGGAAACCTTTTTGATAGCAGATTACGTTTATTTTGTGGCTGATGGCGTTGTTGCCGCAGAAGGAACACCAGATGATTTAATGCAATCTACGCTGCCATTTGTGCATCAGTTTGTACATGGCGAAAAAGACGGCCCTGTGCCATTCCATTATCCCGCTGCCAACTATCAGACTGAGCTGCTTAACCAAGCATCAGTTCGTTAAAAAGTCAGCAAAATCAGAACAAATGATTAAATCAAATCTACTCATTGGCATTACGCGAATATTAACTGGCATTGGCCATCGAATGATAGAGCGTATTTGGCGCTTAGGTGCGGGTGCCAGACTATTTTTCTTGACGATTATTTATTCAGGTGAAAGTTTTAAGCGGTTTCACCTGACATTGCGAGAAATTTACTTTACGGGTGTGATGTCACTATTGATTGTAATTGTTTCGGCATTTTTTGTTGGTATGGTGCTGGCTTTGCAAGGATATAACACCTTGCAAAAATATGGTTCATCTGAGGCAATCGGCGTATTGGTAGCACTTTCGCTAGTACGTGAGCTGGGTCCAGTAGTGACAGCATTGTTATTCGCAGGGCGGGCGGGAACGGCTATTACTGCTGAAATTGGTTTAATGAAAACAACTGAACAGCTATCTGCCATGGAGATGATGGCAGTAAACCCAATTGCGCGCGTGATTGCACCACGTTTCTGGGCTGGCGTGATATCAATGCCAATTTTAGCCGCCTTGTTTTCTATGGTGGGTATTTTGGGAGGCTATTTGGTTGCTGTGCCCCTGATAGGTGTAGATGATGGTGCCTTTTGGTCACAGATGCAGGCGAACGTAGACTTCAGGTTGGATATCGTCAATGGGGTGATTAAAAGCTTGGTGTTTGGCGTGGCTTGTACCATGATCGCTTTATTTGAAGGCTATGACGCACCACCGACTGCCGAGGGAGTGAGCCGTGCGACAACGCGCACAGTAGTCATTTCATCGCTGACCGTATTGGCTTTAGATTTTGTTTTAACGTCTTTCATGATAGTGATATAAGGCATAAAGACTGGTAAATTGAGGGGGATATAAGTGGATAGAACGAAAATAGATTTATGGGTAGGGGTTTTTGTGGCGCTGGGTATGGCTGCCTTGTTAGGACTTGCCATGAAGGTTGGAAACCTAACATCAAGTAAGCTTGGTGAAACATTCAGTGTAACCGCCGCATTTGAAAATGTAGGTAGTCTCAAACCTAATGCGCCTGTGAAAAGTGCTGGAGTTGTAGTGGGTCGCGTAGGTAGTATTGCCTTTGACAGTAAGAATTACTTGGCAGTTGTGACGATAAATATTGATAAGCGTTATGCTTTTCCAAGCGATGTTGAGGCGAATATTTATACGGCAGGCTTGCTGGGTGAGCAGTACTTAGGCATTGAGGGTGGTGGCGCAGATGAGCCTGTAGTGAATTTGAAAAATGGTGATAAAATTCACAAAACGCAAGACGCAATTGTGCTCGAAAAAATGATTAGCACTTTTTTATTTAGCAAAGCTTCTGAAACGAATGGTGGTGCACAAGGGTCTACTGCTAAAGCGACCTCAGATGCTAAGTCAACCGAATTGGGCGATGCGCCGTTCTAAGTAGTTGGCTATGTGCTTAATTCTAAATACATAAAGCTACAGTTAAATATCAAAACAGAATCAAAAAAAGGATTTAAATGAAATCGGTAATAAAGTTTTTTGCAGGTGCCAGTTTATTTGCAATGTTATTTGCCGCAGTTGGTGTGGCTAACGCACAAATTGCGCCTGATGCGCTGGTTAAGCAAACGGCTGATGATGTGTTAACTATCATCAAAAACGACAAGGATATTCAATCTGGCAATCAACAAAAATTGTATGCGGTTGTTGAAGAGAAAATCTTGCCGAATTTTGATTTTGATCGTGTTTGTCGGATGGTGCTTGGAAAAAACTGGAAAGCTGCAACACCTGAACAGCAAGCAAGTTTTCAGAAAGAATTCCGCAGCTTATTGTTGCGTACTTATTCCAACGCACTAAGCAAATACCAAGACCAAGTAATTGAATATAAGCCGATGCGTTTTGAGCCAGACGCAAAAAACGTGAATGTTAAAACGCAAATATTGCAAAAAGGCGGTCAGCCTGTTCAGGTTGATTACAGTTTGGTTAAAGGTGAGAATGGCTGGAAGGTCTACGATATTATTATTGAAAGCGTTAGCTTGGTAACAAACTATCGTAGTCAATTTAGCAATGAAATTCGCCAAAATGGTTTAGATAGCCTGAACACAAAACTTGCAGATAAAAACAAATCTGCAAGTATTAAGTAATCGGTACTAAAGCAATGGCTGACATTATCTTGCCTAATATTGTCCAGTTGGCTGATAAGTGGCACGTTTCAGGCGATGTGTTGATGGATAACGCGAATTTGCTATTAAATCAAAGTGACGCATTCTCTATGGATGATGAAGTTGAGATTGATTTTGCTGATGTGACCAACGTTGATACTGCAGCGCTTAGTTTAATTTTGGAATGGCAGCGCCGCGCAACTGCATCGGAATGCAAACTCAAATTTGCAAATCTGCCTGTTAATCTTACTAGTTTGGCGACGCTTTATGGCATAGAGGCTTTTATTCCATTGGGCTCACATTAGTTCTGGTGAGATTGCATGCTGAATTTACGAGTATGCATTAGCACTTAGATATAGCTTCATTTACCCAGCCTATTGTATTTTTTAAAAGCACCGTCATATAGCAGTAAATCATAACGGCTTGTTCATGAACAAGCCGTCTTTCGTTTAAATTGAAGTAATTGTAAATTAAAAGTGTATTTCCCAATCCCCAAAAAAATAATGAACCACGCAATTAAAATTAACGGAATACATAAAAGTTTTGGTGGCCTGCATGCGCTAAAAGGGATTGATCTAACCATAGAGCAAGGTGAGTTTTTTGCGCTACTCGGGCCTAATGGGGCAGGTAAATCGACCTTAATCAGTATTCTTGCAGGCTTAATCAAAGCCGATGCAGGAAATATCTCTGTCATGGGTTTTGATGTGGTTAATCAATATCAACAAGCACGTCAATTATTAGGCGTTGTGCCGCAAGAATTGGTGTTTGACCCATTTTTTAATGTACGTGAAATGTTGCGATTTCAGGCGGGTTATTTTGGGCGCGGGCCTGAAAACGATGCTTGGGTGGATGAAGTTCTAGAGGGGTTAGGGCTGACAGACAAAGCGCAGACCAATATGCGCAAGCTCTCTGGCGGCATGAAACGTCGTGCATTGATTGCTCAAGCTTTAGCGCATAAGCCGCCTGTGATTGTGCTGGATGAGCCCACAGCTGGTGTGGATGTCGAGTTGCGGCAAATGCTTTGGGAGTTTATTAAGAAATTAAATCGAGATGGGCACACGATTATCCTGACTACGCATTATTTAGAAGAGGCGGAAGCCTTATGCAGCCGTGTGGGCATGATGAAGCAAGGTGAAATCGTTGCCTTAGATAGCACTGCTAATTTGCTGAATAAATTTGCAGGTAAGCAATTGCGTTTAACGCTCGGTGACGTGTCGCTTCCGCCTGGCATACAAGCATTGCTTCGTACCCAAGAGCGGGGGGTATTTACATTTGCCTTAGATGATATGGCGCAAATTGAATTTGTGCTGTCCTCACTGCGTTCAGCTAATATTAAGGTCATTGATATGCAGTTGAATGAAGCAGATTTGGAAGATGTATTTATGTCATTAGTAGGTAAATCATCTGCAAGTGTATCGATATGAGCAAGCAAACAAGTTTAATGAGTAATTTAAGAGGCCCTTGGACGCTCTTAAAAAAAGAGCTGCTACGTTTTTGGCGAGTTGCTTTTCAAACGGTTGCCGCGCCAGTCATTACGGCTTTGTTATATTTGCTGATTTTTTCACATGCGCTGGAAGGCCATGTGCATGTGTACGACGGCGTTCCCTACACTGCTTTCTTAGTGCCGGGTCTTATTATGATGTCGGTACTACAGAATGCGTTTGCCAATAGTTCTTCAAGCCTGATACAGTCAAAAGTAATGGGCAACCTCGTATTTGTATTATTAACGCCACTCACGCATTTCCAGTTTTTTATTGCATTTTTGTTTGCGGCGATTATTCGTGGTCTTGTGGTTGGTTTATGTATTTATTTAGTGGCCATGTGGTTTGTTGATATTCATATTACCAATTTTTGGTTGATATTGGCTTTTGCTTTGCTGGGAAGTGCTTTGCTGGGTACGTTTGGCATTATTGCGGGAATATGGGCAGATCGGTTCGATCAAATGGCTGCATTCCAGAACTTCATCATCATGCCTTTGTCCTTTCTATCAGGTGTGTTTTATTCGATACATTCCTTACCGCCTTTTTGGCAAAAGCTATCGCATCTCAACCCGTTTTTTTACATGATTGATGGATTTAGATATGGATTTTTCGGCAAAGGCGATGTGTCGCCGCTGCTTAGTTTGTCTATTGTTGGTGCATCTTTCTTAGTGTTAGCACTGATTACACTAAAAATGTTAAAATCAGGCTACAAGCTCAGAGCATAAATTAAGAGTATCAGGTTAAAAGGTGAGAGAAGAGTGTTAAGCGCGCAACAGTTAGAAAACTATATTACCCAACATTTAAGCTGTGAGCATATCAAAGTATTAGGTGATGATGGAACACATTTTGAAGCGGTTATTGTGAGCGCAGCTTTTATTGGTAAATCTATGGTGCAACAGCATCAGTTGGTGTACTCGGCTTTGGGCGATAGAATGCGTTCAGAAATTCATGCATTATCGATGAAAACCTACACGCCAGAACAATGGAATAATAAGTCTTAGGCTGCACAATCGGCAAATAAATTTAAGCTAAATATTAAGCAATGGAGAAGTAAATGGATGCGCAGTTGAAAATTAAAGAAACCGTCACGACCAACCCAGTTGTGCTTTACATGAAAGGCAGCCCCAAGTTTCCGCAATGCGGCTTTTCTAACTTGGCGACACAAATTTTAGATGCCTGTCATGCAAAATATGTGGCAGTAGACGTGCTGGCTGACCAAGATGTGCGTGAAGGCATTAAGGTGTATGCAAACTGGCCAACGATTCCGCAGTTATATATCAACGGTGAATTCGTTGGTGGGTCAGATATTATGCGTGCGATGTACGAAAGCGGCGAACTTCAGACTATGTTGGGCTCTATAAATCAAAGCGTAGCTAAGTAATTGGACAAGTTAATTATACAAGGCGGCAACCGCCTGCATGGTGAAGTCACCATTTCTGGCGCAAAAAACGCCGCATTACCAATTTTGTGCGCGTCAATTTTGGCTGAAACGCCCTTGAAGCTAAGTGGCATTGCCGCACTAAAAGACATTGATACCACACTTAAACTGCTCGATATGATGGGCGTGAAAATTTCGCGCAACGGCAGTGAGGTAAGTTTGGATGCAAGCGAGGTTGCTTCTTTTGAAGCAACCTATGAAATGGTTAAAACCATGCGTGCGTCCATTTTAGTATTAGGCCCGTTATTGGCGCGTTTCGGTAATGCTCGCGTATCATTGCCAGGTGGTTGTGCTATTGGTTCACGCCCCGTTGATTTGCACATCAAAGGTCTGCAAGCCATGGGCGCAGCGATACATATCACACATGGCTATATTCAGGCCAGCACCTTACACTTGCCAAATCGGCGCTTGCAGGGTGCGCGTTTCTATATGGATTTGGTAACGGTTACTGGTACCGAAAACTTGATGATGGCGGCAGCCTTGGCTGAAGGCACGACGGTGTTGGAAAATGCAGCAAAAGAACCAGAAGTGGTCGATTTAGCAGAGATGCTCATTAAAATGGGCGCAAAAATCAAGGGTGCTGGCACTGATGTCATTACGATTGTCGGTGTGGATAAACTTAATGGCACAACACATAACGTAGTATGTGATCGCATCGAAGCAGGTACCTATATGGTAGCGGCGGCGATGACTGGCGGCGAGGTCAAGTTGCTCAATGCTCGTGCAGATTTGCTTGACGCAGTCATTGAAAAGCTACGCGAAGCAGGCGCGACGGTAACGAGCGATGAAAATAGCATTACCGTAAAAAGTGACGGAAAGCTTAAAGCGGTGAATATTCGTACAGCACCACACCCAGCTTTCCCAACAGATATGCAAGCCCAGTTTATGGCGCTCAACACAGTAGCCGAAGGCGTTGCAAAAGTAACCGAAACGATTTTTGAAAACCGGTTTATGCATGTGCAGGAAATGCAGCGCATGGGCGCTGATATTAGTATTGATGGCAATACTGCATTAGTGAAAGGTGTTGAGTTCTTAGATGGAGCAACGGTCATGGCAACGGATTTACGCGCATCGGCCAGTCTTGTATTGGCTGGTTTAGTTGCTCGTGGAGAAACGGTTATTGAACGAATCTACCATCTGGACCGTGGTTATGAGCACTTGGAAGCAAAACTTAACGCACTTGGTGCAAATGTAAAAAGAGTTTAAAAAATGATTACCATTGCACTCTCAAAAGGTCGCATCTTTGAAGAAACTACGCCGTTGTTAGCTGCGGCAGGCATTAAAGCGCTTGAGGATCCCGAGTCTTCACGTAAATTGATATTAGCGACGAATCGGGATGATGTGCGTTTGATTATTGTCCGCGCCAGTGATGTGCCTACTTATGTGCAATATGGTGCTGCTGATTTAGGTATTGCAGGCAAGGATGTGTTAGACGAACATGGCGGTGAAGGCTTGTATCAGCCAATTGACCTGCAAATCGCTAAATGCAAAATGATGGTAGCCGTACGTGAAGACTTTGATTACTTCGCCTCAATTCGTAGCGGTGCGCGCTTAAAAGTAGTCACTAAATATGTCAAAACCGCACGCGAACACTTTGCCGCTAAAGGTATGCATGTGGATTTAATCAAACTGTATGGCTCAATGGAGTTAGGCCCATTGGTGGGGTTAGCTGATGTGATTGTCGATTTGGTGAGCACAGGAGGAACTTTGCGTGCTAATAACCTCAAAGCTGTGGAGGAAGTAGGCGACATTAGCTCACGATTGGTCGTGAATCAAGCTTCGCTTAAGCTCAATCGAGAAAAAATTCAGCCGATTATGGATGCTTTTTTAAGCGCCATTGCATCTAAATAAATTAATTTAATTAAATTAGGTTTAAGTATATGAGTGTGAAGATTAGATGTTTTGCTACCACCGACATAGATTTTGATGGCAAACTAAAAGCATTACTTGCTTTTGAAACTGCACAAGATGACAGCATCGATGAGGTTGTGGCAGGCATACTTAAAGATGTTAAAAAGCGCGGTGATGCTGCCGTGTTGGAATATACCAATCGATTTGATAAAACTCACGCAACTCATTTGGCAGAGCTTGAAATTAGCAAAGAAGAGCTAATAGCAGCTTTAAATGGGTTGCCCGTAGCCCAGCGAGAAGCTTTGCAAGTTGCTGCTGACCGTGTGCGCATCTATCACGAGAAGCAACTAATGTCGTCTTGGAGTTATACCGAGGCTGACGGTACCTTACTTGGCCAGCAAGTCACTTCATTAGATCGCGTAGGTTTATATGTGCCAGGCGGCAAGGCGGCTTATCCGTCATCTGTTCTAATGAATGCTATCCCAGCCAAAGTGGCTGGCGTTAAAGAGCTCATTATGGTCGTTCCTACGCCAAATGGCGAAAAGAATCAGTTGGTGCTGGCGGCAGCGGCGGTGTGTGGCGTAGACCGCGTATTTTGCATAGGCGGCGCGCAAGCGGTGGGCGCGCTGGCATATGGCACGCAAACCGTGCCGCAAGTAGATAAAGTGGTCGGGCCAGGTAATGCTTATGTAGCCGCCGCTAAACGCCGTGTGTTTGGCGTGGTCGGCATTGATATGGTGGCAGGACCATCTGAGATTTTAGTGATATGCGATGGTAAAACCAACCCGGACTGGGTGGCGATGGATTTGTTCAGCCAAGCGGAACATGACGAATTGGCACAAGCAATTTTATTAAGCCCTGATGCGGACTTTTTGGATAAAGTCAGTGCAAGCATACTGAAGTTGGTAGAAGAAATGCCACGCAAAGACATTATCAGAACGTCACTGACTGACCGTGGAGCGTTGATTCAAGTGCGTGATTTAGCTGAAGCAGCAGAAATTTGTAACTACATTGCGCCTGAACATTTGGAATTATCAATGGACGAGCCATTGGCGTTCAGTAAAACAATCAAACATGCAGGCGCCATTTTTATGGGACGCAACACCTGTGAGGCGCTTGGTGATTACTGTGCAGGACCAAACCACGTGCTGCCAACCTCTCGCACTGCGCGTTTCTCATCGCCTTTAGGGGTCTATGATTTTCAAAAACGATCAAGCTTGATTATGGTGTCGTCAGAAGGTGCGCAAACGCTAGGTAAGGTAGCCGCGACTTTAGCTTATGGTGAGGGCTTGCAAGCCCACGCCAGATCTGCTGAGTATAGGTTGAAAAGCTAATTCAACATGAGTAAATTCTGGAGTGATGTGGTTCATAGGCTTACGCCTTATGTTCCTGGTGAGCAGCCAAAACTGGATAATTTAGTTAAGTTGAATACTAATGAAAACCCTTATGGCCCTAGCCCTAAGGTGATTGAAGCGTTAAAGCTTGAAGCGGCCGAGTCGCTTCGTTTGTACCCAGATCCTAATTCAGATGCGCTTAAAGCTGCAATTGCTAAAGCGCACAACTTAAATGCAAACCAGGTATTTGTCGGAAACGGCTCGGATGAAGTATTGGCGCATGTATTTCAAGCGCTGTTAAAACATAGCAGGCCCTTGCTGTTCCCAGATATTACCTATAGTTTTTATCCGGTATATTGCGGCTTGTATGACATTGAATATCAAGCAATACCGTTAGCGGATGACTTTACAATCAATGTTGATGATTATGATCAGCCTAATGGTGGAATCATCTTCCCAAACCCCAATGCACCGACAGGTATCCCGTTGGCATTGGTGAAAATTGAAAAGTTATTGAAATCAAACACGCAATCAGTCGTGGTGATTGATGAAGCCTATGTGGATTTTGGTACAGAATCAGCGGTTGGTTTGATTAATCGCTACTCAAACCTATTGGTTACACAAACTTTATCTAAAGCTCGCTCACTAGCAGGTTTACGTGTTGGCTATGCCTTAGGGTCTCCTGAATTAATCGAAGCATTGATTCGGGTTAAAGATAGCTTTAACTCATACCCTATAGACCGTTTTGCCTCAGCTGGTGCCATTGCTGCCATGCAAGATGTCGCGTATTTCGAAGAAACGTGTAGCAAAGTGGTCGCTACACGGGAATCGCTGATTAAAGAGTTAACAAACTTAGGTTTCGATGTACTGCCATCGGGCGCTAACTTTATTTTTGCTAAGCATAAAAACAAAGATGGTGCAGAGCTTACTGCAATGCTCCGTCAGAAAAACATTATCGTCCGTCATTTTAAAGCGCCTGCACGTATAGCCCCATATTTGCGCATTACAATTGGCACGGAAAGTCAGTCAAAAGCACTTATAGAGTCACTTGCCGAGCTGCTTGTATGACGTGTATGAATCTAAAGAAATGGCTCTTTTTCATTAAATGACAGTATTTTAGTGATTAAATCGCTTAAATATGATGAAAACATCAAGAATAAGCAAAAATATTTTTTAATTTCGTATTAAGTGCGTGTTATTATCGCGAAATGTGTGTTTTCGACACAATATAAAAATTAATTTAATTCGTATTTTTAATCTAAATAAATCACATGTTGATTTATTTTTTTTGGAGGATGTAGCATGGCTCAAACCCAAATGGCTTTAGATTCACTTGATTTCGACGGTACCGTCGCCTTAGCAACCAAAGTTGCTCCGCACGTAGATATTCTGGAAATCGGTACACCGTGCATTAAGCACAATGGTATAAAATTGCTAGAAGTTTTACGCGCTAAGTTTCCTAACAACAAAATTTTAGTTGACTTAAAAACAATGGATGCTGGTTTCTATGAAGCTGAACCATTCTACAAAGCGGGTGCAGATATTTGTACAGTTCTTGGTACTGCTGATATCGGTACTATCAAAGGTGTAATTGATGTTGCTAATAAATACGGCAAAAAAGCACAAGTTGACTTGATTAACGTTGCTGATAAAAAAGCACGTACTATTGAAGTGGCTAAATTAGGTGCACACATCATTGGCGTTCATACTGGTTTAGATCAACAAGCTGCTGGTCAAACACCATTTAATGACTTAAACATGGTAGCAAGTTTAGGTTTAGGTGTTGATATTTCTGTTGCTGGCGGTGTTAAGGCTGCAACAACACAACAAGTTAAAGATGCGGGCGCTACAATCATTGTAGCTGGTGCTGCTATTTACGGTGCTGCTGATCCTGCTGCCGCTGCTGCTGAAATCACAGCAATTGCACACGGTGGTGCTGCTAGTGCTGGAGGCGCTAAAAAATTCTTACCATGGATTATTGGTGCTGTAGTTTTAGTATTGTTGTTTACTTTATTCGGTGGCAAAAAAGAAGCTGTTGAACAAACTACTGATGCAGCTGCAGAAATTTCTGCTCCTGCTGTTGAGGCAACTGAAGCGGCTGCTGCAGAAGCTGCTGCTGCCGTTGAAGCTGCTGGTGATGCAGTTTCTACAGCTGTTGAAGCTGCAAAAACAGAAGCTGCTGCAGAATAATTATTTGATTGTTTCCTAATATTGCTTGGTTAAATATTGCCGAGTAGTTTGAGAGCAAGTGATTAATTAGCGCAAGCTGATAAATTCAAAGCCTAGTAAAGATAATGTATACATCTTGCTAGGCTTTGTTCTTTTTAGAATAAGTTTAATTGTAAAGTTTTAAGATTCGGTTTTATATTTGTAATGTTGCCTGCTTAATGTGCTCAAAAATCCCAAGTGCATCGAGTTTAGGTTAAAATATTGTTCGTCAATTAATACGCACTTTCTTAAGTGAATCAATATGCGCGCTGCTGAAGTAGTAAGAAACACCCTGGAAACACAAATTTCTGTCGCCATTAATTTGGATGGCACAGGAGTCTCTCAATTTAATACAGGGTTAGGTTTTTTGGATCACATGCTTGATCAAATTGCCCGCCATGGCATGATGGATATAAGCGTCAACGCCAAAGGTGATTTACACATAGACGCCCATCATACCGTTGAAGATATTGGTATTACATTAGGCCGGGCTTTTGCTAAGGCGGTGGGAGATAAAAAAGGTATACGTCGTTATGGGCATGCTTATGTGCCGTTGGATGAAGCGCTATCTCGTGTGGTATTGGATATTTCTGGTCGTCCTGGGTTACAGTTTGGATGTGTTTTCACGCGTGCCGCTATCGGTGAGTTTGATGTCGATTTAGTGCATGAGTTTTTTCAAGGTTTTGTAAACCACGCTAATGTCACATTGCATATTGATAATCTAAAAGGTCACAACGCCCACCATCAAGCAGAAACGATTTTCAAGGCATTTGGCCGCGCCCTGCGTATGGCGGTTGAGCTGGACTCACGCATGGAAGGCATCATGCCATCTACAAAAGGAAGCTTATAAGTTGAACTTGCGGCCATATAGCTGTAACTCAATGAAGATTGTAGTATGAAAAAAATAGATATAGCAGTGGTTGATTACGGCATGGGTAACTTGCGCTCAGTGTCTAAAGCGCTAGAGCATGTGGCACCAGAAAAAAATGTGGTTGTAACAAGCAATCCAAAAGATATAGAAAATGCTGAGCGTGTGGTGTTTCCTGGTCAAGGTGCAATGCCAGATTGTATGCGTGAATTAGATGCACGCGGCCTTCGTGAATCGGTGATGCATGCGGCAGGCAATAAGCCATTTTTAGGTATTTGTATAGGCTTGCAAATGCTGTTTGAACATTCTGAAGAAGGCGATGCTGTCGGCTTGGGTTTGTTAAAGGGCAATGTGAAGCGCTTTGCGGCGGCTGAAATGCATGGCGCTAACGGTGAAAAGCTTAAAGTGCCGCACATGGGGTGGAATCAAGTGTATCAAACTTGGCATAGCTCAGCTGACTCCAGTCAACTGCAGTCGCATGCCTTATGGAAAAATATTGAAAATGGTGCACGTTTTTACTATGTGCATAGTTACTACGTACAGCCTGAAGATGAGTGCATTATTTCAGGGTATAGTGAGTACCCCAATCGCTTTACAGGGGCGATTGCCTTGGATAATTTGTTTGCTGTGCAGTTTCATCCAGAAAAAAGTGCGAATGCCGGCTTGCAAATGTTAAGTAATTTCGTAAACTGGTTACCTTGATTAAGTAAAGGTCTGAAGGTATTTACTTAGCACTATATTCAATTTTTAATCACTTAATTTTAACTTTATCAAACTCATATACCTTAAATCACTATGTTAATAATCCCAGCAATTGATCTTAAAGACGGCCACTGTGTCAGACTAAAACAAGGCTTAATGGAGGAGTCTACTGTATTTTCTGAGGATCCTGGGGCGATGGCTCGTCACTGGGTGGATAGTGGAGGCAAGCGCTTGCATTTGGTGGATTTAAATGGCGCTTTTGCAGGTAAACCTGTGAATGAGGCTGCTATTAAATCGATTGTACGCGCGGTAGGTGGTGAAATCCCTATCCAGTTGGGTGGTGGAATTCGCGACCTTGAGACGATTGAACGTTACTTAGATAACGGCATTGACTATGTGATCATTGGTACAGCAGCCGTAAAGAATCCAGGATTTTTACATGAAGCTTGCGATGCATTCCCTGGTC
The DNA here is from genome assembly GCF_030684185.1 of Methylotenera sp. Taxonomy (GTDB): domain Bacteria; phylum Pseudomonadota; class Gammaproteobacteria; order Burkholderiales; family Methylophilaceae; genus Methylotenera. Next base: position 10,491 of record NZ_JAUXOY010000008.1, on the reverse strand, counting down.
AGATTATCGTGGGTTTAGATGCTAAAGATGGCAAAGTAGCCGTTGATGGCTGGTCTAAACTCACGGGACATGACGTGATTGATTTAGCCAAGAAATTTGAAGGTTATGGTGTAAGCTCTATTGTTTATACTGATATTGGCCGTGATGGCATGCTAAGTGGTGTAAATATTGAGGCGACGGTTGCGTTGGCGCAGGCATTAACAATCCCGGTCATTGCTTCTGGCGGTGTTACTAATTTAGATGATGTGCGTAAACTTTGCGCAGTGGCTAGTGAAGGTATTATCGGCACCATTACAGGCCGTGCCATTTATGAGGGGGCGCTGGATTTTGCCGCGGCGCAAAAACTTGCGGATGAATTAAGTGCTCGCTAAACGTATTATTCCTTGCCTTGATGTGACTGATGGGCGTGTAGTAAAAGGCATCAATTTTCTTGAGTTGAGAGACGCTGGAGACCCGGTAGAAATCGCCAAACGTTATGATGATCAGGGCGCTGATGAACTTACCTTTTTAGATATTACGGCTAGCTCTGATAACAGAGGTTTAATTCTGCATATTATCGAACAAGTGGCTTCGCAAGTATTCATACCTTTAACGGTTGGTGGCGGGGTGCGTGAAGTTGAAGACGTGCGTCGATTATTGAATGCAGGTGCGGATAAAGTGAGTATCAACACGACCGCAGTATTAAACCCGCAGATGGTTGCTGATGCGGCTGGTCGATTTGGCTCACAATGTATCGTGGTCGCAATAGATGCCAAAAAAGTTGAGAATCAACCTTTTGAGTGGGAAGTGTTCACCCATGGCGGGCGTAAGGCCACGGGTCTGGACGCAGTAAAGTGGGCGGAGTATATGGCCAAACTAGGTGCTGGGGAATTGTTGGTAACAAGTATGGATAGAGACGGCACAAAAATAGGCTTTAATAATCCGCTAAATAAAGCCATTTCAAATGCCGTTGATGTGCCGATTATCGCATCTGGTGGCGTGGGAAATCTGCAGCATTTGGTAGATGGTGTAACGATAGGTGGTGCAGATGCAGTGCTTGCGGCCAGTATTTTTCATTATGGGGAATATACTGTTAAACAAGCTAAAGAATACATGGCACAACATGGCATAGAAGTAAGGCTATGACATTATTAAATAAGTCATGGCTAGATGAAGTAAGCTGGGATACAAACGGTTTAGTGCCGGTCATAGCGCAAGAATATGATACTGGGCGCATACTGATGTTTGCTTGGATGAATCGTGAAGCTTTGCAACTGACTTACGATAACAAGCAAGCGGTATATTGGTCACGCTCACGCAATAAATTATGGCGCAAGGGTGAAGAGTCTGGGCATGTTCAGCATGTACATGAAATTCGTCTTGATTGTGATGAAGATGTAGTGCTGATTAAAGTGGAACAGGTGGGCGGTATTGCTTGTCATACAGGCCGTCATAATTGTTTTTTTAAGAAGCTGGAAAATGGCAATTGGTTGGTAGATCAGCCTGTTATTAAAGACCCAAAAGATATTTATTAGGCCATATTACGTGTATGAATGATACTTTAAACCGATTGGCAGCATTGTTGGAGCAACGCAAAACTGCGGACCCACAGACTTCTTACGTCGCTAAGCTATATGCTAAAGGAATCGATAGCATACTTAAAAAAGTGGGCGAAGAAGCAGCAGAAACCATTATTGCCGCCAAAAATGGCGATAAAGAGCACCTGGTTTATGAAACAGCAGATTTATGGTTTCATACCCTTATAATGCTGGCGTATGCAGACCTAAAACCTCAGGATGTATTAGATGAGTTGTCTAGACGCGAGGGTTTGTCTGGGCTGGCAGAGAAAGCATCAAGGCAAGAGGGAAACGCAGAATAATGAGCTCAGACTGTATTTTTTGCAAAATTGTAAGTGGTGCTATTCCGTCAAAAAAAATCTATGAAGATGATGATGTCATTGTTTTTAATGATATCAACCCATCAGCTAAGGTGCATTTTTTGATTGTGCCGAAACTGCATGTTGAAAGCCTACTAAATTGCGATTCTCAGCATCAAGCCTTGTTGGGCAGGATGCTATTACTAGCGCCAAAAATTGCAAAAGAACAGGGCTTGGCTGGCTTTAAAACGCTTATAAATACTGGGCGTGAAGGTGGGCAAGAAGTGTTTCATCTGCACGTTCATGTACTGGGTGGTGGCGAAAAAACACCTAAGACCTAAGCTTATATTTCAGGAGATTTATCATGGGTTCATTTAGTATTTGGCATTGGTTGATAGTGTTGCTGATAGTTGTACTGGTATTTGGTACAAAAAAATTACGGAATATGGGTAGTGATGTTGGTGGAGCCGTAAAAAACTTCAAAGATGCAATGAGTGAAGAAAAAAACATGGCTGATGCCGATGAGCTCAATACCGTCAAAAATGAGACCACTTCAAATTTGATTGAAGCAGAAGTAACTGAAGTACCAGCAGTAAAAACTACCCCCATAAAAAAAGTGGCAGTAGCTAAGCCAGCTGCTAAAAAAGCGACCACGGGCAAAGCCGCAGCAAAACCAAAGGCCGCAACCGCGAAGACCGCAACAGCAAGTAAAGCAAAATAAATATTATTTTAAGATTATTCTTGCTTAAACTTTAGCCTTCATGTTTGATATCTCTTTTTCAGAGTTAATTGTCATTGCTGTCATTGCATTGATAGTGATAGGCCCCGAAAAATTGCCTAAAGTAGCCCGTACGCTGGGTGCGCTCGCTGGCCGAATGCAAAAATATGTAGCGCAAGTCAAAGAAGAAGTGAATCGTGAAGTGCGCTTTCAGGAATTACAGCAGCTTCAGCAAGAAATTCAAAATGTGGCTAGCAATACACAAGCAGATTTTCATCGTAAAACAGATAAATTGGAGCAAGAGTTGCTTGATTTTGATGTGAAGCCAGGCAACGTAGCAAGTGCCAAAACCAGTAACAACGAAATTTCTGACAAAGTATAGTTGCGCCCAGTGACACCTACCGAAAACTTCATTTCACATTTAATAGAGTTACGCGACCGACTATTACGCATGGTGATAGGTTTTGTCGTCGTTTTCATCGCGTTTTTCCCATTTGCTAACAAGATATATGCCTTACTTGCGGCGCCATTGCTTAGTAAGCTACCTGCTGGCGGTCAAATGATTGCAACGGCCGTGACGACACCTTTTTTTGTGCCGATGAAAGTGGCGATGATGGCTGCATTCATCGTTTCTTTACCACACACAATGTACCAGTTATGGGCATTTATAGCGCCCGGGCTTTATGCACATGAAAAAAAATTCATGATACCTATGATTGTTGCGAGTAGTTCATTATTCCTTGCAGGTATGGCATTTGCATACTTTTTGGTGTTTCCTGTGGTGTTTGGTTTTATTGTGGGGACCGCGCCAGCAGGCGTGGCAGTGATGACCGATATTGGTAATTATCTAGATTTTGTGCTGACGCTATTTTTTGCTTTTGGCTTAGCATTTCAAGTGCCAATAGCGGTGGTGATGGGAGTACGTTTTGGTTGGGTCACCATTGCTCAGTTAAAAGAAGTGCGCGGTTATGTTGTTGTGGGGGCGTTCGTTATAGGAGCAATATTTACCCCACCTGATATCATTTCCCAGTTTATGTTAGCGGTGCCAATCTGGTTGTTATATGAACTGGGCATCATTGTTGCAACGTTTACCAAGCCGTCAAAGACACCGACAATTCTGCCTCCGGCACTTTAGCTATATATATTTCATTTTTTTATCTCTGCTGGCTTTGGTCGTTTCCCAATAATCACTACTACATCCATGGTTGCTTCAGCCCGTGCAATTTGCAGGGTGGCTCTTTGACTAGGAGCTAGTGCAGCAATTAAATTTAACATGGTACCCGTGTCAGATATCAGTTTGCCTTCTATAGATAATAAAATATCGCCAGGACGTAGTCCTGCCTTATCTGCTGGGCTACCGCGTAAGACTCCAGCAATTAAGGCGCCTTGTGCAGTTTTAAGTCTAAATGACTCCGCGAGTTCAGGCGTAATATCTTGTGCTTCAATACCTATCCAGCCCCTAGTAACATTACCTTGCGAGACTATTTGATCCATGACTTGACGCGCCAGTGTTGCGGGAATGGCAAAGCCAATCCCCATGGAGCCACCGCTGCGCGAGTATATTGCACTGTTAATCCCCACTAAATTCCCATCGGTATCAATCAGCGCGCCACCTGAATTGCCAGGGTTGATTGATGCATCTGTTTGAATGAAGTTTTCAAAGGTATTGATGCCTAAATGATTGCGACCAAGCGCACTGATAATGCCTTGCGTCACGGTTTGACCAACACCGAATGGATTGCCAATCGCTAATACCACATCGCCTACATTGAGCTTATCTGAGCTGGCAAACGTAATGGCGGGCAAATGATCCGCCTCAATTTTAATTAGCGCTAAATCGGTATCAGGATCTGTTCCTACAACCTTTGCAGACATTTTACGGCCATCCGATAGTGCGATTTCAATCTCATCAGCCGAAGCTATGACATGATTGTTAGTCAGAATTAAACCTTGGGCGCTGACGATTACGCCTGACCCCAAGCTGTTTTCAGGTTGGGGTTGACCGTCGGAGTCATCAAATTGATCGCCAAAGAACTGCCGGAATGTTGGATCATCTAGATACTTTTGATGCGGGTTTTCGGGGGCTATTTTACTGGTGAAAATGTTCACCACAGCAGGCATAGCTTTTTTTACGGCTTGGCTGTATGAGGCCACTTCTTTGATGTTTAGTCCAGAGTATTCTTGTTTAACAGCAACAGCGTATGGCTTTTTAGCAAGTATGTTTTCCAGCATGTCTGGGAAAAAAATTCGCAAAACAAAAACTACGGCCAGGCACACCGTGACGGTTTGCGCAAAAATGAGCCATAGCTTTTTGTGTAATTGATTATTCATTAGTATGCTTGTCAGATAAGTGATTGAAAAGTACAGATAATTATAAATATGGGTGTTAAGGTGTAGCGGTAAGTTCGTGTTTATTGAGTATTATGCGGTCGCAATGTAATATCAGGCTATTCTAGCTAAAAAACAATAAGGCAATGTTAAAAAGGTCGTAAAAAATGGTAAAACTCAATGAGTTAGTTCATTATACCCAACAACTCATGCAAGTTGAGTCCTTCAAAGATTATTGTCCAAATGGCTTGCAAGTACAAGGTAAGGCGGAGATACACAAAATTGTAACTGGCGTGACCGCAAGCATGGCGCTCCTGGAGGCTGCGAAGCAAGCTGATGCAGACTTGATTTTAGTTCATCATGGATATTTTTGGCGTAACGAAGATGCCAGAGTCGTTGGCATTAAACGTAATCGACTAGCGTTTTTGCTAAAGAATGATTTAAATTTGATGGCCTATCATTTGCCATTAGATGCGCACCCTGAATTTGGTAATAATATACAGTTAGCACGAATTCTAGGAATTACGCTTACGGGGTTCACTGGCGAATCAAATATTATTGCTTATGGCACTTTAACTGAACCTACTAGTCTATCTGACTTTGCTGCAAAGATAGAGGCTGCTCTTCAGCGTAGCCCATTAGTTATTGGTGATCCATTACAAATTGTGCGTAAAGTAGCTTGGTGTACAGGCGCAGCTCAAGGTTACATGGATACTGCGATTGAACTTGGTGTGGATGTGTTTATCAGTGGTGAAATATCAGAGCAGACCACGCATCAATCGGTAGAGTCTGGCGTATCATACATTTCTGCGGGACATCACGTAACAGAACGCTATGGCGTGCAAGCATTGGGTGAGCATTTGGCAAAAAAATTCAATTTGGTATGTGAATTTATTGATATAAATAACCCAGTTTAATCATTTTAAAAATTTGGTTTAGTTCTTTTATATCAATCAGTTATAAAATAAAGCTTTAAATTATATTCTGAAAATTGTATAATGCGCGCAGTTGAAATTAGTAGTATATTTTTTTAGAGCATTAAATTTGAAGTTTAACCTCAAAAGGGTGAAGCTTATTCTAATTAGTTTAAGAGGAATCTATGTCAGACAACCATAATGACAAGCATCAAGCTAGTTCACTATCCAATCATGCGCCAAATACATCGCGCATCGCATCGCAAAATTCTATTGATGCTGAAAAGCGAAAATTTTTAATTGCCACATCCGCTGTGGGTGCGGTAGGTTGTGCAACAGCCGCAGTGCCATTTGTATTAAGCATGACGCCGAGTGAGCGTGCAAAAGCTGCTGGTGCGCCAGTAGAAGTGGATGTCAGTAAAATTGCCCCTGGTGATATGATGGTTTCAGAGTATCGTGGGCAGCCTCTTTGGGTTATCCATCGTACCGATGAGCAAATTGCTAAGCTTGCCAACCATGATGCGCAGTTGGCTGACCCAAATTTAGAAATTCCTCAGCAGCCTGACTATTGCAAAAATAAAGACCGAGCTATTAAAGCGAAATACGCGGTGATGTTGGGTACTTGTACGCATTTGGGTTGTTCGCCAGCTCAAAACTTTGCGGTCACTGCGGATTGGGATGGAGGTTTTGTTTGCGCGTGTCACGGCTCTAAATTTGATTTATCTGGGCGCGTATATAAAGGCTCGCCGGCACCCACTAATTTGGTTGTACCTAAGCACCAATATTTAACCGAAACAACCCTGTTAATTGGTGAAGACAAGGAGTCTGCATAATGAGTTTTTTGACTAAAAAAGCAGATGCGCTTTTGGGTTGGGTGGATGCACGCTTTCCGCTTACTAGTAATGTTAAGGCGCATCTTACGGAATATTATGCACCTAAGAATTTTAACTTCTGGTACTTTTTCGGCTCATTGGCGCTCTTGGTGCTGGTGTTGCAAATTGTCACGGGCATCTTTTTAACCATGCACTACAAGCCAGAGGCGGCGATGGCGTTCGCCTCTGTTGAATACATTATGCGTGACGTGCCTTGGGGCTGGCTCATTCGCTACATGCACTCTACAGGCGCTTCACTATTTTTTGTGGTGATTTATCTGCATATGTTCCGTGGTTTGCTTTACGGCTCATACCGTAATCCGCGCGAGCTTATTTGGTTATTTGGCGTAGGTATTTTCTTGGCTTTGATGGGCGAGGCGTTCTTTGGCTACTTATTGCCTTGGGGTCAAATGTCTTACTGGGGTGCGCAAGTGATTACCAGCTTATTCGGTACCGTGCCGTTTATCGGCCCAGATATTGCTGAATGGCTGCGTGGTGATTATTTAACTTCAGATGCAACGCTCAATCGTTTTTTTGCATTCCATGTCATTGCATTGCCTTTGGTGATTATTGGTTTGGTTGCAGCGCACATTATTGCCTTGCATGAGGTGGGTTCTAACAATCCGGATGGCGTTGAAATCAAAAAGGTGAAAGATAAAACTACAGGCATTCCTTTAGATGGCATTCCATTCCACCCTTACTACTCTGTTAAAGACTTAGTGGGTGTTGTGGTGTTTTTAATCGTATTCGCTGCGATTATTTTCTTTGCACCTGAAATGGGCGGCTACTTTTTGGAAGCCAATAATTTTGTTCCTGCTGATCCGTTAGTCACGCCAGCGCACATTGCACCTACTTGGTATTTCACACCGTATTACTCAATATTGCGAGCTGTGCCGCCGATTGGTATTTCACAATTTCCAGGTGTGGCGGCGATGGGATTGTCTGTTATTGCGTTTGCATTTTTACCGTGGTTAGACCGTAGCCCTGTAAAATCCATTCGCTACAAAGGTAATCTGTACAAAGGCTGGTTAACGGCATTTGTGGTGAGCTTTTTGGTGCTGGGTTATTTAGGCACAGTGCCTGCCGATGTATGGGGGCAGTTTGGTGCCTGGATGGGTAAAGCGGATATTGCCACAGTTGTTGCGCGTATTTTCAGTGCCATCTATTTCTTGTTCTTTATTTTAATGCCTTGGTACAGCAAAAAAGATAAAACCAAGCCCGTGCCAACTAGAGTGACAGGATAATGATCATGCACATAAAAACTCAAATGAAAAAAGCCGTGTTCGCATTGTTGTTGTTGCCTACATTAAGTTTTGCTAGTACTGAGGTGCATTTAGATAAAGCACCGATTGATGTATCTAATCACGCATCATTACAACGCGGCGCACGCACATTTATCAATAATTGCTTAAACTGCCATAGCGCAAATTACATGCGTTATAACCGTTTGCAAGATATTGGTTTGACAGAAAAGCAAATAAAAGAAAATCTGCTTTTTACCGCTGAAAAAGTGGGCGACCCAATGACTGCGACGATTAACAAAAATGATGCAAAAAAATGGTTTGGCGTTGCACCGCCAGATTTGTCAGTTGAAGTGCGCGCGCGTGGCGCTGACTGGGTGTATACCTATATGCGTAGTTTTTATCGAGACGATACACGCCCGTCAGGCTGGAATAACCTTGTGTTTGATAAAGTGGCAATGCCGCATGTTTTGTATGAACTGCAAGGCGAGCAAGCATTAGATCATCAAACACACAAGTTAACGCTAGTCAAGCCAGGCAAAATGTCAACGGACGAATATGATGCTATGGTTGGCGATTTAACCAATTTTATGGCTTACATGTCTGAGCCTGCAAAACAACAGCGCAATCGTATGGGCTGGTTTGTATTACTGTTTTTAGGAGTGTTGTTGGTACTTACTTACAAGCTCAAGAAAGCCTATTGGAAGGATATACACTAATATGATGACTTTATACTCAGGGACAACTGATCCTTATAGCCACCGTTGCCGGATTGTTTTATTTGAAAAAGGTATGGATTTTCAGGTGATAGATGTTGACCTTGCAAATAAGCCAGAAGATTTGGCGGTAATTAACCCATACAACCAAGTGCCAGTTTTGGTGGAGCGTGATTTGGTTTTATCGGAAGCAAACATTATCAATGAATATATTGATGAGCGTTTTCCTCATCCACAATTGATGCCGCCTGATCCAGTTATGCGCGCCAGGGCTAGATTGTTCTTATATAACTTTGAAAAAGAGCTATTTGATCATATTAAAGATATTGAGTCTGGTGATGATGAAAAAGCAGATAAAGCACGCATTACAATTCGTGATAATTTAACGCAATTAGTGCCTATTTTCTCTAAACAAAATTACTTGCTTGGTGATGATTACTCAATGCTGGATGTTGCAGTAACGCCTCTATTGTGGCGTTTAGGTCACTATGGGATAGACTTGCAAAATCAAGCTGCCCCGATATTAAAGTATGCTGAGCGACTATTCTCAAGGCCGTTATACGCTGATGCGATGACGCCTTCAGAAAAAGCAATGCGCAAGTAAATATTGAAGTGCAGTTAAAAGTATTTTATGGCGGAACTCTCTTCTACTAAGCCCTATCTTTTGCGAGCCATTCACGAATGGTGCGTTGATAGTGGTTATACACCGCATTTGTTAGTCGCGGTAGATAGCCACACTCGCGTGCCTATGGCTTACGTTAAAAATGGTGAAATTGTGTTGAATATAAACTACACGGCCACCAAAGAATTGCTGATAGATAATGAAGCCATTAGTTTTTCAGCAAGGTTTGGTGGTGTTTCGCAAAATCTATATGTGCCTATGCACGCAGTAAAGGGCATATTCGCACGTGAAAATGGTCAAGGAATGTTTTTTGAAATAGAGGAGCCTTCACTTGCTTCCGCAGGTAAAAATGACGGTTTAACAGGACAGGATGTAACTTCAGAAGATAAAACTTCAACAAAAAGCAAAAAACCTACATTAACTATCGTAAAGTAGCTTACCTTTTTTCAAAATATCAGTATAATACGCAACTCAAATAAACGCCGGATTAGCTCAGTTGGTAGAGCAGCGCACTTGTAATGCGAAGGTCGTCAGTTCGATTCCGACATCCGGCACCAAATTCTTAAACATTTGCCCTTTTATACATTTGACAGCAAGTCAAATTTTCAGCATAATCGCGGGTTCGGTTTGGAGGGGTGGCCGAGTGGTTAAAGGCGACGGACTGTAAATCCGTTCTCTCAGAGTACGAAGGTTCGAATCCTTCCCCCTCCACCAAGTTTTTATTGAACCGTAAATTGCAGTAGAGATGTAGTAGCTGGAATAGTTTGAGCCTGTTGGCGCTGGTTTAGATGGATGCGCGGGTGTAGCTCAGTTGGTAGAGCTTCAGTTTTCCAAACTGAATGTCGCGAGTTCGAGTCTCGTCGCCCGCTCCAAGACTGAATACGCAGAATTAAGCGCCCATGTGGCTCAGTGGTAGAGCACTCCCTTGGTAAGGGAGAGGTCGCGGGTCCGATTCCCGCCATGGGCACCAAGAGTAGATGTTTTATGTAGCGCCGCTCTAATTTGAGTTGGTTTTTAAATTTGAACAAGTTTTATTAATTTTAATAAAACTTATAGTTAATAAAATATTGTAAAGGACTGAAGCAATGGCAAAAGGTAAATTTGAGCGGACCAAGCCGCACGTCAACGTAGGTACGATTGGCCACGTGGACCATGGTAAAACAACACTAACAGCAGCGATTACTACAATCTTGTCAAAAAAATTCGGCGGCGAAGCAAAAGCCTA
>NZ_JAUXOY010000024.1 GCF_030684185.1 Methylotenera sp. | reverse complement strand
ACTCAATGCCAGCTTACAAAAAGTGCTGAAACCTAAAAAATCCTTCATGGACGATGAGGCTATGATGAAAGTGATATACTTGAACGCACACCGCATCACCAGTAAATGGACAATGCCTGTGCGTGATTGGGGCCTAGCTCTAGGGCAGTTGGCTGTGATGTTCGGCAGCGACAGGGTGGCTCTTTAATGGCAGTTACACAGAATTATGAACGGTCTCCGCGCTTATGATATTCTTGATTCACAACCAGTAATTGATTTTGATACTCTAACGCGATTAGCGGCAAATGCCCTAAATATGCCCGCAGCGGTCATTGGACTGATGGATGCTGATAGGCTTTGGTTCAAATCAGAACTTGGTCTAGGAGTACCGCAACTTGATAGACAGATTGCATTTTGTGCATATTCAATTATAAATCCACAAGAACTGCTTATTGTTGAAGATCTTTTGTTGGACTATTGTTTTAAAGTTAATCCACTTGTTACACAGCTTGAAATAACTCAGGATAAGTATCGTTATTTGGCATCAGTAAGGGCTATTCTTATCAAAGTTCGTGATAATACCCATAATAACCTCACTGGGCAAAGGTGGGTTATTCTGTCAAGTTACGGTGTTGCTTACACACTTACCGCACGCATCCTGTCAATTTTCTCGATAACTGACTGATAGAGATCATGGTCGGAATCGGGATTATTGCGGTCTGGATGGTGGGCACTACGGATCTTTTTCAGTTTAGTCATATCGTCTGGCAGGTCATGTACCTTGGTCACCCGGTCACCGTTTTTGACCATCACACGCTGAAGCTCAGCCTCTGCGCCTTCGCGTGTGTCATATAACTTCTTGCTGCCAAGACGCCAACTATCCTGGTTTTTGCGTGGGGATAGCTTTTCCTTACCATCAAACCAGATCCATTTGCCAGTATCGGCATCCTGTTCAAAATGAATGGTGGTGATGGTGTAGGTGTGAACAGGCGGCTCGATTTCCATGGCTAATAGATTGATGATCTTGCCGACATTTCCCACCGTTACCAGATAATACGCGCCTGCCTCATGCGGGCAGAACGCGCTGCTGTGCGTTGGTTCAGGCTTGCTGTCGTTACTTGCTGAATTCATTTCAGCCATGCGGATGAGCGCTCTGCGTTGTGCATTAGTCACTGGTATTGCTCCTTATATTAGTTGAAACCCACTGAGATCACGTCTCGCTGAAGGTATCCCTCGCTGGGCATCTTAGACTGCCAAAACAGCTTCTAAGTGATCTTATCTTGCGCCCCGAGTCGCTCTTGAACTTCTCGTCGCTTGCTGAAATAGAAAAAGCCCCACATCGCTGCAGGGCTTTTAGCATCTGGCTCCTCGACCTGGGCTCGAACCAGGGACACACGGATTAACAGTCCGTTGCTCTACCGACTGAGCTATCGAGGAATCGGTGAAGGCGTGATATTAAAGAGTAAGCGCCTTTTGGTCAATAACTAAGTGCGCTTAAAGTTAATAATTTTTGAAATATTTTTAACTTAACGCTTTTTCTATGCGATTTAAGGCATTTTGTAGGTTTGTCATCGACGTGGCGAAGGAAATTCTAAAGTAACCTTCAGCACCAAAAGCTGAGCCTGGCACTACGGCAACATCAAACTCTTCTAATAAGTACTCTGCTAATGCCATATCTGTTGCTGCTTTGATTTTGCCTGCATTGTATAAATTTGCAATTGCGCCCCGTGCATCTGGGAATGCATAAAACGCGCCGCCAGCCATTAAGCAACTCAAACCTGGCATTTTGTTGAAGCGGTTGACCACATAAATGTGGCGCTCTTTAAATGCGGTTACCATCGGTGTAATGCAATCTTGTGATCCTTCCAGCGCGGCTTGCGCAGCTACTTGAGAAATAGAGGTTGCGTTACTGGTGGATTGCGATTGTAAAATCTCCATAGCTTTGATGATGTAAGCTGGGCCTGCAGCATAGCCGATGCGCCAGCCAGTCATTGAGTAAGCTTTTGATACGCCGTTAAGTACGATGCAGCGGTCTTTAAGTGCTGGTGTGGCATTAAGTATGTTGTAGAACTTGTCACCCGTTAAATTCACATGTTCATACATATCGTCTGTAGCAACCAGTACATGTGGATGTTTGAGTAGTACTTCGCCCAAGGCTTTTAATTCACTCAAGCTATACACCGCCCCCGTCGGGTTTGACGGCGAGTTAATCATAAATATTTTGGTTTTTGGCGTAATTGCTGCTTCTAATTGCGCTGGTAACAATTTAAAGCCTTGCTCAATGCCGCATTCAATAATCACAGGCGTTGCTTCTGCTACTAAGGCAATATCAGCATAAGATACCCAGTATGGCGCAGGAATAATAACTTCATCATCTTTATTCAGCACGGCTAAGCATAAATTGAATATGGTTTGTTTGCCGCCTACACCAACAATCACTTCATTAAGTGCGTAGTCAAAACCGTTTTCATTTTTAAATTTATTGACGATGGCTTTTTTAAGGCCTGGAATGCCTGCAACTGGCGTGTATTTAGTAAATCCGTTATCGATTGCTGTTTTCGCTGCGTCTTTAATGTGTTGCGGAGTATCAAAATCAGGTTCACCAGCAGCTAGGCCAATGATGTCACGGCCTTCGGCTTTGTATTTACCGGCTTTTGCAGTAATGGCAAGAGTAGGAGACTCTTTTATTGATTGAACGCGCTTAGATAAAACTGATGCCTGATGGGCTGATGATTGTGACAAAATATGCTTCCTTAAAACAATTTTTTGTGAATGATTGAATAGTAGCTATTTTACTCACAAATATGTTGTTTAGGAATGATTTATAGATTGCAAATACTACCCAAGTTTTCTTGCATTCGGTTACTTACTGGCTTGGGTGATGGCAATATTGGTGACCATTACTTAGAACGAAAACCCGTTCTAAGTAATGGTCTAGCATTGTAAGTCGCAACCCAATAACTGGCTGTATTCAAGTGCTAAGTCTTTATTTATATTAGCTATCGCTATATTCATATCACGCATGCCCGTTTTATCACCAGTCAATTGAGCTATGACGCCTAGCCTAAATAACGAGTCAGTATTTGTTGCATCTAGCGCGATAGATTGTTTATAGGCACGTTTTGCATCTTCGATTTTATTCAGATTTTCGTGAGCAGTGCCCAATTCATACCAGGCGTCTGAATTCTTTGGGTCTGCATCTATCCACTTTTGTGCAATTTCAGCTAGTTTAAGCCAATCCTGGTTGATTTCCGGGAGTGCAATTTGCATAAAGAATGGTTTATTGTTGTCATCTTCCTCCCAAAATGCTTTTCCAACGATGGGGAAGGCTGTTTCAACAGGCATTTTTTCTAAACTTGCCAGCCATTCAATAGGGAGCGAGTAAAAATAAGCAACTTTTCCGGGAGTTTTGAATGTATTGATACCTAATAACCTGCCTTCGGTATCGAATATACCGCTGCCACTTGCGCCCATGCGAAACGGGGCATTACTTCGAATGATGTGCCCACCTTCATATTGGTAGGTAGATTTAACAGCCCCTGCAGAAGTTAATGGCGCTGGAACCCCATTCGAATGACCTATTGACAATATTTCTTGGCCGCGCTTTAAGTTGGTAGCATTACCAATGACAGCCGCTTTAAACGGAAGGTCTAGCATCGTTAATAGACACAAATCATGCCACCTATCCGCTTGAACAGACGCAATATTATAGGTATCTTCACCACGCGCTACCCATGGTTGCTTGGTGTTGCGAAATATATGACAGTTGGTCATTACCTTGTTCTCGCTCACTACTACGCCAGAGCCATATGATAAGCCGCCTGTGTCGTTATAGCCTCGAATCATTACAACGGTTTGCAAAGCACTTAATATTTTTTGTTGATCTAAAGCTAAGGCATTTTGGGCAATACTGAGTAACGCAGCAAATAGAATGAATCTAGGCATATTGATTCCCGAGGAAAAAGTAGTTTAAGAAGTTTTGGTTAAATTGAGCGTCAATCAAATTTTTACTAGCCCATAAAACGCATGATTTATTATTTATGAGCTTCAGGTTAATGACTCTAATAAACTTGCAAAGTTCTTAACAATATAACCAAAGTAATCAGTGCTTAAGTTAAGCGATATTGTTCGCGATTATCATCAGGTTTACTGTTAAAATTGTGCGTTAAATTTAATGAAGAACAATGTGTTTGTTACATTTCCAAATAGTAAATATCAGTTATTTCAGCCGTTTCCTCCAGCTGGAGATCAGCCGCAGGCCATAGATAAATTAACGCAGGGTATTAACGATGGAATGAAGTTTCAAACTTTGCTGGGCGTGACTGGCTCTGGTAAAACTTACACGATGGCTAATGTGATTGCGCGAACTGGGCGCCCGGCGATAGTGATGGCACCGAATAAAACGCTTGCGGCACAGTTGTATAGTGAATTTCGCGAATTTTTCCCGAATAATTCAGTAGAGTATTTCGTCAGTTACTACGATTATTATCAACCTGAAGCGTATGTGCCTTCTCGTGATTTATTTATTGAAAAAGATTCCAGTATTAACGAACATATCGAGCAGATGCGGCTTTCAGCCACTAAGGCGTTATTAGAGCGTGAAGATAGTATTATTGTGGCCACCGTTTCGGCGATTTACGGCATTGGTGACCCAAGCGATTATCATGGCATGGTGCTACACGTGCAGCAGGGCGAGAAGATTGCACAGCGCGACATGATTGCGCGTTTGGTTGGCATGCAATATGACCGTAATGAATTTGATTTTTCACGCGGGACTTTTAGAGTGCGTGGCGATGTGATTGACGTGTTTCCCGCTGAAAATAATGAAACGGCGGTGCGCATTTCGATGTTTGACGATGAAGTTGAATCCATCACTTTATTTGACCCGCTGACAGGACAGGTTTTTAATAAAATCCCGCGTTACACTGTATATCCATCTAGCCATTATGTAACACCACGCGAGACAACAATTCGCGCCATGGAAAAAATCAAGCACGAACTTAAAGACCGTGTGGATTTTTATATTAAAACTGGTAAATTAGTGGAGGCGCAACGCATTGAGCAGCGTACTCGCTTTGACCTTGAAATGCTCAACGAAATCGGTTTTTGCAAAGGCATTGAAAACTACTCGCGGCATTTGTCTGGCCGCAATCCAGGTGATCCGCCTCCAACGCTGATTGACTACCTACCTGATAACGCACTGATGATTATTGATGAGAGTCATGTGACCGTGCCGCAGGTAGGCGCGATGTATAAAGGCGACCGTTCACGTAAAGAAAATCTGGTCGATTACGGTTGGCGCCTGCCTTCCGCACTTGATAATCGTCCGCTCAAGTTTGAAGAGTTTGAACATATCATGCGTCAATGTGTGTTTGTTTCTGCCACGCCTTCAGAATATGAAGCCAGCCATCAACAGCAAGTGGTAGAGATGATTGCGCGTCCAACAGGCTTGGTAGATCCAGTCATTGTAGTAAAACCAGCAGATACGCAAGTGGATGACTTGTTAGGCGAAATTAAATTACGTGTAGCTGTGGGTGAGCGCGTATTGGCTACCACACTGACTAAGCGCATGGCGGAAGACCTAACCGATTATTTAAGTGAACACGGCGTAAAAGTGCGTTATTTGCACAGTGATATTGATACGGTAGAACGTGTGGAAATTATTCGCGATTTGCGCCTTGGCGAGTTTGATGTGTTAGTAGGCATTAACTTGCTGCGTGAAGGTTTAGATATACCTGAAGTCTCGCTAGTGGCGGTGTTGGATGCAGATAAAGAAGGTTTTTTACGTTCAGAACGCAGCTTAATTCAAACATCAGGCCGCGCAGCACGTAACTTAAACGGACAAGTCATCTTTTATGCCAATCGCATTACACGCAGTATGAAAGCTGCGATGGATGAAACCGAACGTAGACGAGGCGTGCAGCTCGCTTTCAATGCGGCCAATGGCATCGTGCCTAAAGGCATAAGTAAACGTATTAAAGATATTATTGATGGCGTTTATGATAAAGATGAGGCGCTGCGCGAGCGTAAAGTTCTGCAAGAGCAGGCTAACTATGAATCTTTGAGTGAAAAGCAGATAGCCAAAGAAATGAAGCGCCTAGAAAAAGCCATGCACGATAGCGCGAAAAACTTGGAGTTCGAAAAAGCTGCAGACTATAGAGACCAGCTTAAAACCCTTAGAACAAAGTTTTTTGGGGCAGAAATGCCTGACCTTGTTTAATTTAGAACTTTGTAGAAAAAAATCAATAAACAAATAATCAATAAACAAGTAATCAATAAACAAATAATCAATAAACAAATGTAGTGTTGTTTTATACAAAATCCAGACACCCTCAAAAAATACCTAACTTCGTCATTTCAGTCAAAGCGCGTAAAGTTTTTTAACCGCAAAGCGATAATTCCGGGGGCTTGCCCCGAGATTTTCGCTTTGCGAATAAACTAGAAACATATCATCCAATCAATGAGGACATGATGCAAAATCATAATGACACACAACTACGCCAATGGGCGATGCTTAAATGTATTCCTCAATATCCGCGTCAGATAACCGCACGTGAGATTACTGAGCGCTTAGCGTCCGAAGGATTTGAAGTCGGTAAACGCACTATTGAGCGTGACTTACTGTCACTTTCTGGAATCTTCCCGCTTATTTCTAATGATCGCTCACGGCCTTATGGATGGAGCTGGAGTAAGGATGCTGAGGCATTTGCATTGCCTACCATGTCGCCATTGCAAGCACTGACGCTAGAACTTGCGCATGATCATTTGGCAGCTTTGTTACCTGCTAGTTTGTTAGATTCGCTTGCTCCATACTTTAAATGTGCTGAAGGTGTCTTAAATAGTGGCGATGGTGTAAAGAGGTTGGCAAGTTGGCGGAAGAAAGTAGCAATTGTATCCGCTGGCCAGCCTTTAATTCCTCCCAATTATCCTGAAGAAATTATTGAAGCCGTCCATTCTGCTTTATTAACTGGCCAACAACTTGAAATAAGTTATACCCCACGCGAGCATAGTGAAACTAAAACCTATCCAGCTCATCCACTAGGCATTGTGCAACGTGGCGCGGTGACCTATTTGGTTGCTACGCTATACAACTACACCGACATTCTATTGTTTGCCGTGCACCGCATTCAGGCGGCTAAAGTATTGGATCAACCTTCCACTACACCAGAAGGTTTTGATCTTAAGCATTACATTAGCCAAGGCGCTTTAGGCTTTGAAGAAAACGGTCTAATAAAACTGGTAGTTCGCATTACAGTACCTGCTGCCGAGCATTTATGGGAAACGCCACTATCCTTAGATCAACAGATAACACCGGATCAATCTGGTTGGGTGCGCCTGCAAGCCACCGTGCCAGACACAGCACAATTACGCTGGTGGTTAAAAGGCTTTGGGCAGGAAGTAGAAGTGCTAGAGCCGACTTTGCTGAGAGATGAGTTTTTTAATATGGCGCAATCACTACATGTAATTTACCACACTGAAGCACCAAGTTAGAAAACCTAATTTAGATTAAAGTGTAGTCAGTAACTCACGAATTCTATCCCCGAATTTTTGAATTGAAACATTCTTGTTTAACCCATTTCTATTTCCTAGAAATGGCAGGACGACCATAATAGTACCGTTTTTATTAACAGCCCAACTCAATTCACGGTCATCAATTATTTCAGACTCAAATGTTAACTCCTCTCCAAAAAATGCGAGTGAAAATTCTGGTAGATAACTTTTTCCGACACATATAATCAACTTAGGTGAATACGTATCCATCCAGGTTTTCATAATTGGAAATCTATTTGCTTTGATCCAATCGTGATAATCCTTTTTAGTATCAAGACCCGTTGCCTTTGCAAAGCCATTTTTCCATAAATCATGCGATGTATTTACAAAAGCCAAAGGGTACAAATTCATTTTGAAATAACCTTTTTCTCCTTTGGTGAATGGTTTGACTTTTTCTGCAAAGACTTTGTATGAAGTAATGCTGTCGCCACTTACAGCTGCAAGCAATTTCATGGCTTGCCAATTGAACCTATACGCAAGGTTATACAGCCACCCTGGCGGACTGTCATCACTTGTATAACCTTCCGAGGGAAATTCAACGTCATTAGAAAGGACCTTGTTGATTAGTTCATGCTCATCATCAGGATGTCCGCCTCCCCACTCAATGCCGCAATACCAAATGCTTTTACTATGAGGTGAGCCAATATCACCACCATCACAACCAGAAAAACCTGTTGCCCATTTTGAAAATCTATCATTCACTAATGCCATTTAAAACCTCTATGATTGTTTCTGTTGTGTAGCTATGTAGCCTAAAAGCCTACAAATATTCATATTACCTATTCACCTGCGCCGATTCACAAGGATTATCACACACCATGATTTACTTCTTCAAAACTTCCATATCGCCCATCGAACTTCAGTTTAAATGAGCCAATAAATCCATTACGATTCCTTGAAACAATAATATTAGCCAAACCTTTTTCTTCGGTATCAGGGTCGCAAACTTCGTCTCGATAGACCATTAAAACTAAATCTGCCGCGTTAGCAATTGCGGCCATCCCTGGTAAATCAGTTAACTGGGGCGATTTGTTAAAACGCTCTTCTATCTCGCGCTCGATTGGTGATAGCACAATGATGGGAACGTCCAGTTCATGAGCTAAAGCCTTAAGGCGGCGTGATGTGTGTGCAAGTTTAATTGCATAGTCATCATTCATTTTTTCACCCGATAATTTCAACTCTGGCAGGCAATCCACGACAATCAGCCCTAACTTTCCGGTTCTTTGATTCAGCTTACGCAGTTGCTCTCCTAGCTCATGTACCGTAGCTGGAATCAACGCTGAAAAATAGATCGGGGCATCATTCAGAAAAGCAAAAGAACTTTTAAGCAGATCAGACTCATCGTTGCTAATTTGGCAATGATGCAGCAAGGCGTAATCCATTTTAGCCATTGAAGCAATCATCCGCATTGCCTGATACTCGCCACTTTTCTCCGCATCCATCATGGCCACAGGTAAATCATGGACTAAGGCAATGTGCATGGCTATATCACGCACAAAGAATCGTTCGCCCATCGATGGTCTGCCAGCCACAACGATTAAATCGCCACGTTGCAAACCAGATGTGTAGCGATCCAAACTTGGAAAGCAGGTAGGAATTCCAGTAATAGCTTCAGGGGTTTCTATTTTATTTATGATGCGATCAAATGCATTAGATACTAGCTTTGACATATCTATGAAACCATCATCAATCAGCTCAGCTTCCAATTTCAAGGTATTTTGTTCATGCTCATTCATACGTTTGCCTTTCGATTCTCATCAGTTATTTGTTACATGTAAGCATAGTTGCGATTAAAGCGCTTCAATACGCCAAGCAACTATATTGCGCCCCAATGCCGTAGCCCAGTCACGCCAACGTTGCAGCATCCCCTCATTAATACGTACTAGCGCAACGGTGACATCCAACCTTGTTGCTGGCATACCGATAGGCATAAATGCTGTCTGCATAACGCCATCAACCACAAAGCTGCATGTAGGTGATGCATGCATAATCACATCATCTTTACACAGCAATGACATGGCAGCTTCAAGCACTCGTCCAACATCACTGGTGGTGATAATTCCAGATGGAATGGCTACCATACCTGTTGATCTAATCACATCATTCGGCGACACCTGCAAGACCAAGCTGAAGTCTTCCGTTGTGGTAGATAGCGCTGCCATAAAGTCAGTATCAGGCGTTGCGCTATTAGCCAATAGGGGAATCTTTAATTCTTGTATGTCCTGTTTTATTGTATTTGGCATAAAAATCTCGGTGATCATGTAGCGTTAATTAAATCTAGAAATGGCATTTAACACGCCAACTGCGTCACATCATGTCGCATGCGGTCAATATAATTGCTTCAGAACTATTTGAGAGAATCACAGTAATGGGGGTACAGATAAATGGTATTGAGTTCAGCTGAAACACAGCAAGATAATCATCAGTTAATAGAGATCAGAAAGGTTAAGGGTGATTTTGCAACATTAAATAATTACCATGAATTTCGAGCTGAAATGTTAAGCATGGCGATTCAACCTTGGTTTAAGACTGCCTTTCAAGACAAAGATAGCGCTGAGAATATTCCAGAAAGCGTCTGGGCAATGATAGCCTGCGAAAAGACAGCTGGCTCAGTATCTAATTTAGTTTTGCTTGCTTATGAAGAGCTGGATTATTCAATAGCTTCCGAGACTGCGCATCCGCCTGAAAGCGCCACAGACTTTGATGAATGGGTAGCGCAGTTTAATCCGACATCTTGGGGAGATTGGCTCATGGTGCCGAAACTGTACCTGATGCATCTCAGGACAGGAAAAAATCTGCTGGCCTTAACTACGACAACCGACCCTTGGATTGATGCTGTGCTGCGCGAATCACGAGGAATGTTGATGTGGTCTTATCAGTTCATTGAGATCACTCGCATGATTGCTGATGTTAGCATCACTGAAGCGAACCAAATGCGCTCAAATTGGGTAATGATGAAACCTGATATAAAGAACACACTAGGAAATATTCATTATCCACCAACCAAGCAAACATTACTTCAAATTTTAGAGGAGCGCATGGTAGGCATGGAATGTCTAGGTAGCCCAGATTATTATTTTGCTGGGTGGCTATCTAAGCACTTTGGTCACTGAACGAACAAACTTAGTTAAATATCAAAAACATTATAGATAAAGTTTAAAATGCACCATCAGGCTTACTAACATTTAACTCATAGCGAACCAACTTGGAATAATAATGGATAAAAAAACACTAAAAACCCTTTTTGCAGAGTCTCTCTTTCAAATTCCTGATTACCAACGCGGGTATGCTTGGGAGAAGGATCAATTAATTGATTTTATTCAAGATATTGACGCATTGGTGGAGGATAAGAAGGTAACTAGTCACTATACTGGCACAGTAGTTGTATATCGTGGAAGCAACGCTAAGACTCTAGATTACGAAAGAATAGAGGTGAAGGTCGTGGATGTGGTTGACGGTCAACAGCGATTGACAACTTCGTGTCTTTATCTCTCCGTAATTATTCGCGCGCTTATAAAAAAAGGCGAATTGGAATACCAACGTGACATCTCTGACTTTCTGTATTCAGGTCCAATTTGCAAACTAACACTAAATAATGATACTGGTGGCATTTTCTACGACCTTCTTAAGAATGGACGACCAAATACCGTAGCAAAGTCTTCGCATGAAAAACGTCTCATTGATGCATACAATCGCTTTCAGGCACACATTGACAATCAGCTTGCAAGACCTGGTGTTGATGGTATTGCATATCTTAAGGAACTTTATAAAGCAATCACCACCAAGCTCCATTTTACCTATTATACGATTGAAGAGGAGTGCGAGATTGGCATGACGTTTGAACTGATGAATTCCCGTGGCAAAGATCTTTCTATACTTGAGTTGCTGAAGAACTACCTTATGCACTGGATTTCTAGGAATGCTGATATTAATGATCGCAGTTCCCTGACAGCTATAATAAATAAAAATTGGAAGGACACCTACACAAATATTGGATCATGCACTGGTGACGAGGATCAGTGCCTAAGAATCGCATGGACATTGTATTGTACACACTCACCTGCAAACTGGGTCGGCTACAAAGGGTTTAAGGGTGATGACTATATTCCGCTGAGGTCATTTACAAAGCGCTCCCAAGAGGTAACTAGGAAATTCATTGAACAGTTCGCTAATGAGTTAGCAGTCATATCTAGTCACTATGCCATTATCATTAGTCCAACTAAAATCAATGTTCTTTCTCAGGATGAATTCTTGTGGCTAAGTAAAATTCATCATACTGGCAACATTGCTAATTTTTTACCGTTAATGGTTGCAGTTCGTAATCATAGAAGCTGTGGAAGTATATCTGAACAGGATTATATTAAGCTCCTACAGGCTTTAGAATGCTATGCGTACAGGGTCTTTTTATTCCAAGGAAAACGCAGTAATGCCGGGAAATCTAGCTTTCACAGATGGGCATTCGAGATTTTAAATAAACCACAATTAATCGACGTTGTTATTGCCTCAATATATGAATTGACTCGTTACTACGCCAGCGAAGAATCTTTTAAAGAAACAAATACAAAACCAAGCAACTGGTATGGTAGTAGGAATCGCCTAAAATATACTTTGTTTGAATATGAACTTCATCTTCTAGCTACCGAAGGTAAAGGGAAAGAGCCAAACTTGATATGGGAACAACTCGGTGACTCGACGATTGAACATATTCTTCCTCAAACACCAAAAGTTAATTCTAATTGGACATCTAAGTGGAGTCCAGATGAAATCAATACTTACTTGCATGACATTGCAAACCTAGTCTTGACACAAAATAACTCAAATTATCTGAACTTTGAGTTTTCTCGCAAAAAAGGAATACCAGGGCAGGGTCCTAGCTACAGCAATTCTGACATTAGACAAGAGCGTAAAATTTCAATGTATCCAGACTGGACGCCAAAAGAATTCATTGAAAGACGTTGTGAATTAGAAGCATGGATTAATAAGCGCTGGAAAACAGAAGTTGGCTTAGTGATCTGTCAACTTCCAGATATCGTTGAAGAGGCTGATGATGATGCAATTGATCAGCTGAGTCTAGAAACCGAGTCTCTACAAGCATAGATTCTAAATATTAATTTTGATAAATCATATATAAATATCATTAAATTAAACTATGAATACTACAAAAATAAAACGCCACGGGCTTTCCAAATCACGCATCTTACTGCATCGCCAATGCCCAAAACGCTTATGGCTAAAAGTATATCATCCAGAGTTAGAAGAAATCGACGATGGCAACCAGGCCCGCTTTGCTACGGGCACTTATGTAGGTGAACTGGCGCAACAACATTATCCTGATGGCGTGCTCATTGATGGAGATAACCTTGCCCAAGCAGTGATTGATACTAAAGCGATTCTTGCTGGTGAGAAACGTCCGATTTTTGAAGCAACGCTACAAGCTGACGGATTACTGATTCGCGCGGATTTGATGTTGCCTGATCAAAATGGATATCGCATGGTTGAAGTAAAGTCATCTACCAGCGTTAAAGATTACTATCTAACCGATGCAGCAATTCAAAGCTGGGTGGCTCAGCAAGCAGATTTGTCGCTGACTAGCGTGGAAATTGCACATATCAACAATTCATTTGTTTATCCCGGCGGTGGCGATTATCAAGGCCTGTTCCACTATGCGGATATTAGTGAACAAATTTCAGACATGAAAGATGCCGTTCCTGATTGGATCAATGCTGCGCGTGAAACCTTATCTGGTGATGAACCTTGCATTAACGCAGGAAGCCAATGCGCTGAGCCGTTTACATGCCCGTTTATGAGTTACTGCTCCCCTCGAATAGATGTAGCAGACGGGTACCCTCCTGAAGTTTTACCTCGTGGAGGAAAATTACCTGCTATTTTACGCGCAGAAGGGTATATTGATTTGCGCGATGTTCCTGAAGAACGCCTTGATAATTTCAATCATCAGCGCGTTTGGCGTGTAACCAAAAGTGGGCAAACTGAGCTGAACCCTAAAGCTGGAGAAATTCTAGCCGAGCTCCCTTACCCACGCTATTACATTGACTTCGAAACCATCAACCCTGCCGTGCCAGTTTGGGCTGGTACCCGACCTTACATGCAGGTGCCATTTCAGTGGTCATGCCATATTGAAACAGCAAAAGGTGTGATGACGCATTGCGCATTTTTAGCTGATGGTCAAAGCGATCCTCGCAGACCATTTGCGATGAGTTTGATTGATGCTGTTGGTATGAGCGGTCCAGTTTTTGTGTATAACGCACCCTTTGAGCGCAGCAGAATGCAAGAGCTCGCTGAGTATTATCCTGATCTAGCACCTGCACTAGAAGCCGCGATTGATCGCATCGTTGACTTGTTACCCATTGCGCGAGAACACTACTACCACCCTGATATGCGCGGCTCATGGTCAATCAAAGCGGTACTACCCACCATTGCACCAGACCTAGCTTATGATAATTTGGAAGTTGCGAATGGAGGTATGGCGCAGGAAGCTTTTTCTGAAATCATGCACCCAAAAACCTTGCCAGAACGTAGCCAGCAATTAAGTGATGCTCTACTGTTATATTGCGAACGTGATACGCTGGCAATGGTGCGTATTGCACATTATTTTGAGAATGGATCTTAGTTGAGTAATTTGATCGCCGAAAAATTAATTATTGCCGTTTCATCTCGTGCCTTATTCGATCTGGATGAAAGTCATACCATATTTGAGAATGATGGCGTTAACGCGTATTGTAACCACCAGGTTAAGAATGAAGATGTGCCACTTAACCCTGGGGTTGCATTCGGTCTTGTTAAGAAACTTCTGGCACTCAATGAACGTGATCTTGCCAATCCCCGTGTGGAAGTGATTCTACTATCAAGAAACAGTGCAGATACTGGACTACGCGTCTTTAATTCAATTCAGCATCACCAATTAGAAATTGGACGTGCGGCATTCACAAGAGGCGCAAGTACTCATCCCTACATTTCAGCATTTGGTACACATTTATTTCTTTCGGCAGATCCTGATGACGTACGCAGGGCGCTGGAAGCTGGATTTGCGGCTGCTACTATTTTATCTTCTGCTTCAATACAATCACCAGACGCGAAAGACTCAGCTCAACTTCGTATTGCTTTCGATGGAGATGCAGTACTGTTTTCTGATGAATCAGAGCGAATATACAAGCAAAATGGACTGGAAGCTTTTAATGGCAATGAAGTCATGGTTGCAAAGCAACCAATGCTGGGTGGCCCATTCAAGAACTTCCTCGCAATGCTGCATCAGATTCAATTGGAATATCCTGCAGATAAGTCACCAATACGCACTGCGCTTATTACCGCACGTGCTGCGCCTGCACATGAGCGCGTCATCCGTACCTTACGTGCATGGAATATTCGTATTGATGAAGCGTTATTCCTTGGCGGAAAGGATAAAGGGGTATTCCTGAAGGCGTTCGGGGCAGATATATTCTTTGATGACCAACAAAAACATTGTGAATCCGCACGTCAGCATGTGGCGACAGGGCATGTGCCACATGGGGTAGCAAATGAGTAAAAGCCTGTTGATATATTCACATGATTTTCAGATCAACGTGAAAAAGCTATTCAAGGCTCATGATGTGCATATGATAGACATCAATGCAGAGGTTATGAATAACGCTACTCATAAGAACTACAAGTTAATGAGCGAGTTAGTAAAGTACTTATTTGAAGAATATGACCAATTAACCCTTATCACTAACTTTGTGCCTAAAAGTGACCATGGAAACTTGTTTGATCAGCGCTCTTTGGCATTCATTTTTAAAACAAATGATATAAAAGACACATATGAGCTCAATGATTTTCATGCGGCTGTAATGTCTCATCTGACAAGCCATCGTCTATTAGTTGAATCACAAGTGTTCCTAAGAAAAGAGCTTGTAAGTTCACAGCTTAGTAAAGCAACAAACAATGTCAAAGCACTTAATACATTAATGATTGATTATGATGCTTTAATTAACAAGTCAAAATGGGTGCTCGATAATTATAGAGAAGATCTTGTTTTAAGATTTGGTGTTAAACCTTAGTTTTTTTGGCATATATAGTCATAAAATCGCAGCTTATGCATTAACCCACAAAATGTATCAAGTTGGTTCTGACTAATTCAGATTTGTGCTGATTGGTCATTGTATATAGTTATTTAGGTAGAAAAACTGAGCAGACAGAACCATTGCTGATCCAACGCTCCTGAACCACGCATGCCTTATGTTTTGATACAAGCTTCCAAATCGGATATCAGCAATGAGTATTGGCTAATGATTCTAATGTTGAGGCGTAGACAGGGTGCTGATTGTAAAAAAGGTCTTTTAAAACGATTGATTTCGTTAATATAATTTGATTAGTTCACTGCTTTTCTCTATAATCGCGCGCTTGCTTGGTAAGATTACTAAGTAAATTTAAATTTAACCTTGTCACACTGCAACATAACTTTTAAGTATTTGATGTATTTTTACCAAATGCTTTGTGTATGTTTAATAAGAAACTGTTAAACGTTTTGCAGGTGGCTTTAATCCAAAAGGAGTATCAATGAGACATTATGAACTAGTGTTTATCGTCCATCCGGACCAAAGCGAACAAGTGCCAGCGATGATTGAGCGTTACCGTACGCTTATCACAGCTAGTGGTGGTGCAATTCACCGCCTGGAAGACTGGGGTCGCCGTCAACTTGCTTACCAAATTCAAAAAATCCATAAAGCACACTATGTTTTAATGAACATTGAGTGCAATCTTGAAGTATTAGCTGAGTTAGAGCATGGTTTCAAATTTAATGATGCTGTTTTACGTCATTTGTTGATCTCTAAAAAAGCTGCAGTCACTGCGCCATCACCAATGATGAAAGAAGAAAAATCTAGATCAGTGTTGAGTAAAGATGCAGCGCCTGCGCCAGTAGCAGCTTCAGTAGATGTGGCTACAGAGGTTGCAGCAGCTTAATTTATAAAACCAAGTGAATAAACTGGTGTTGCAAGCAGAAGTCGTGCAAATTGAGCCGCTTCGTTACACGCCAGCAGGCATACCGTTGTTAAGTGTTGTATTGCGTCATGTTTCAGAGCAAGTTGAAGCTGGCATGAAGCGTAAAGTGGAATGTGAAGTGAATGCAGTTATCTTGGGTGACCAGATATTAGGAACACCGGCATTGAAAGGTCTGAAAGTAGGCTCACACATTCAAGCGAGTGGTTTTTTAGCTAAACGCAGCCTTAAAAGCACGCAACTGGTCATGCACATTAACCATATAGAACATATAAGCGATTAGCTTATATAAATTAAAAAGTTTAGGAGTTTCAAATGGCAAGAGAAATGTACAAACGCCGCCGTTACTGCCGTTTTTCAGCAGAAGGCATCAAAGAAGTTGATTACAAAGATGTGGATTTATTGAAAGATTTCATTTCAGAAAACGCAAAAATCATCCCAGCACGTATGACGGGCACTAAAGCTCGTTATCAACGTCAATTAACGACTGCAGTTAAACTTGCACGTTTCTTGGCTTTGCTTCCATACACAGATAAACACCAATAATCGGAGGCTACCATGCAAATTATTTTATTAGAAAAAGTAGGTAACCTAGGTAATTTAGGTGACATCGTTAAAGTTAAAGATGGTTACGGCCGTAACTTTCTGATTCCACAAGGCAAGGCTAAACGTGCTACAGAAGCAAATAAAGCTGAAATTGCTGCGCGCCGTGTTGAATTAGAAAAACAACAAGCCGCAATTCTGGCTGCTGCTCAAGCACGTGGCGAAAAATTAGCTGCATTCACCATGACAGTAACGCAAAAAGCTGGTGTTGATGGTCGCTTGTTCGGTTCTGTGACTAACGGTGATATTGCTGATGAATTGGCTGCAAAAGGCTTTGAAGTGACTAAAGCTTTAGTGCGTTTGCCTAATGGCCCACTGAAAACAATCGGTGATCATATTGTTACAGTTGCATTGCACCATGATGTGGTTGTAGATATTACTGTGACAGTGGTTGGCGAAGCTTAAGTTATATATTGCTTAGTTAAATCAAGCAGTTGAAATAAATAAAAAAGGCTACTTCGGTAGCCTTTTTTAATGCGTTATAATCACGCTATGGCAGACGAACAATTAGATGCATTAAAAATCCCCCCACATTCCGTTGAGGCTGAACAATCAGTCATCGGTGGTTTGCTGCTTGAAAATGAAGCGCTTGATAAAGTGGCCGACATTCTCACCGCAAACGACTTTTATCGACATGATCACAAGGCCATATTTCAGCATATTGCTAAGCTGATTGAACATAACAGACCAGCCGATATCGTCACTGTAGCTGAATCACTTGAAAGCACTGCTGAACTCTCTGGCATTGGCGGTATTGCTTATTTAGGGGCATTGGCGCAAAGCACGCCAACTGCGGCGAATATCAGACGCTATGCTGAAATCGTTCATGAGCGTGCCGTAATGCGGCAACTGGTGGTGGTGGGTTCTGGCATCGCTGAGAGTGCATATGCACCGAATGGCCGCGATGCACAACAGCTATTAGATGAAGCCGAAGCTAAAATATTTCAGATTGCCGAAGGCGGTAAGCGAAGTTCTCAGGGCTTTGTAGATATTAAAGTATTGCTGCCACAAGTGGCAGACCGCATTGACCAACTATTTTCTCGCGACAATCCTTCTGATGTTACTGGGGTGCCTACAGGTTTTGCCGATCTTGATTCAATGACATCAGGCATGCAAGGTGGTGATTTAATTATCGTAGCGGGGCGGCCTTCAATGGGTAAAACCGCATTTTCACTCAACATGGCCGAAAATGTGGCGTTGGATACCGGGCTGCCTGTGGCCGTATTCTCAATGGAAATGGCGTCAACACAGCTTGCGATGCGGATGATTGGCTCCGTAGGGCGTTTGGATCAGCACCGCATGCGAACGGGTAAGCTGGAAGATGAAGATTGGGAAAAGCTGACAACTGCGCTTGGCAAGCTCAATGAAGCGCCGATTTTTATTGATGAAGGCGCCGGCTTAAGCAGTTTTGATGTGCGTGCAAGGGCGCGCAGATTGCATCGTCAAACAGGTAAATTGGGGTTAATCGTAGTTGATTACCTGCAGTTGATGGCCGCACCCGCAGGTCGTCAGGGCGAAAATCGAGCGACTGAAATTTCTGAAATCTCACGCTCACTTAAAGCGTTAGCTAAAGAGCTTGATTGCCCCGTGGTTGCGCTCTCACAGCTTAACCGCAGTGTGGAACAACGGCCAGACAAACGCCCTGTGATGAGTGACTTGCGCGAATCTGGCGCGATTGAGCAAGATGCCGATGTGATTTTGTTTATCTATCGTGATGAAGTCTACAATCCAGACAGTCCAGATAAGGGCACGGCAGAGATTATTATTGCTAAGCAGCGTAACGGTCCAATCGGGCGGGTAAGGCTAACATTTATGGGTCAGCACACTCGCTTTGAAAACTATGCTGGTAGTGGCCATATGGCTGATAGCTATTAGGGACTAAAATCTAAAAGTTAAAACATGGCAAAAGCTAAAACCATTTACAGTTGCACTGAATGCGGCGCTAGTGAACCCAAATGGCAAGGGCAATGCCCAAGTTGCATGGCTTGGAATACCCTGGTTGAGAGTATTGAAGAAACCACTACAACCAACCGTTACGCTAATAAATTTGAGGGTTTGGCACAAAGCAGTACACTGCAAAAAATCAGCAGCATTAAAGCGGCTGATATTGAGAGAATACCCACAGGAATAAGCGAGTTTGACCGCGTGTTGGGAGGCGGTTTAGTGGAAGGTGGTGTGGTGCTGATTGGCGGTGATCCTGGCATTGGTAAATCTACTTTGTTGTTGCAAGTTTTGTGTCATTTGGGAAAATCTGCCCAAGCTATTTATGTGAGTGGTGAAGAGTCACCCCAGCAAATCGCTATGCGTGCAAAACGCTTGGGGCTAGATGCCAGCGAGGTTGAGTTGTTGGCGGAAATTAACCTTGAGAAGATTCTCGCCACACTACAAACACATAAACCCAATATCGCGGTGATAGACTCTATACAGACAGTATATTCTGAAGCTTTGCAATCTGCGCCTGGTTCAGTTGCACAAGTTCGCGAATGTTCTGCGCAACTTACGCGCATGGCTAAGCAATTGGGTATTACGGTAATTTTAGTTGGTCATGTCACCAAAGAAGGTTCATTAGCCGGACCAAGGGTATTAGAGCATATCGTCGATACTGTGTTGTATTTTGAGGGTGATCAAAACTCTAGCTTTCGTTTGATTCGTGCCTTTAAAAACCGTTTTGGTGCAGTAAACGAGCTAGGCGTATTCGCGATGACAGAACATGGTTTGCGTGAAGTTTCTAACCCATCCGCCTTATTTTTATCGCACCATGAAGGTCAAGTGGCGGGTAGTTGCATTACCGTGACCATGGAAGGCACGCGCCCGCTGTTAATTGAAATTCAAGCCTTAGTGGATGAAAGCCACGCACCTAATGCTAAGAGATTGGCGACAGGCCTTGAACAGAATCGTTTAGCCATGTTATTGGCGGTGTTAAATCGCCATGCAGGCATACCATGTTTTGACCAAGATGTGTTTATCAATGCAGTTGGCGGCGTAAAAATAGCTGAGCCTGCAGTTGATTTAGCGGTCATATTATCAATCGTTTCTTCATTAAAAAACAAACCATTAGATAATAAACTTATAGTATTTGGTGAAGTTGGTTTGGCTGGTGAAGTGCGCCCTGTGCAGGGTGGTCAAATGCGCCTGAAAGAAGCTGCAAAATTAGGTTTTACTAAAGCTATTGTGCCAAAAGCTAATGTGCCTAAAACCAAAATTTCTGGAATTGAAGTAATCGCGGTTGAGAGGTTGGAGCAAGCTTTAAACCAGCTTAGGAATAGCTAATAAGCTATTAAAAGCTTTGTTCATGTTTTGTGTTGTAATCTTAATCTACATGATTCGAGATTAAATTCGCACACGTAATACCACTTCTAATTGCTCCTTCAATCGTTGCAGGGTAGTCCGCATAGGTATAATCGCCTGCTAAATATAGCCTTGGCTGCAAAGTTTTATTGGTTGGTCTTGCCAAGTTTGGTGCGCACGAAAACGTGGCACGTTTTTCTGCAATGACTTTATGCCATAGTGGTTTAGGGATGTCTGGAAAGGCCTGATTAATTTCTTTGGCAATCGTTAGCGCCAGTTCATCTTGACTTAATAATTGATGTTTGCCACTTCCGCTAATAATCACAGCCATCAGACCTTTTTGCTCACAGAGTTGGCCTCTGTCGAACACCCATTGTCCCAGCGTCCCAGTGAGGCCTGTCATTACGGTCGGCAGTTTGATTTCTGGAGGATATTGTAGATAAATGGTGTAGATAGGTTGGTAGCCATAACTTTGTGTTTGTTTTAACACATTGTGCAGCTTGGGTAGAGATTCTATGAGTTTGTCGAGTCTAGACGATGGTGTAGCAATGACTACATGGCTAAAGAAAGATTTGCTGTCTCGCGTAGTTAAACTAAAGCCATCACCTTCAATTTCAAGGCTGCGAATGCGCCTGCTGAGTTTTATGTCGCCACCATTTTTTTGTATGAAATGCGCCATCGGGTTAGCAATAATTTTTGATAAATCCAGACGTGGCAATAAAAAGTCGCTATTTTTTTTGCTGCCTATAAAAGAGCTGCTAGAGAAGCTGTCTTTAAGTACGTTCAGAAAAATACGCGTACTGGCAATTGCAATTGGCGTATTGAGGGCCGCTAGACACAGTGGTTCCCATAACATTTGTATGAGTTTAGAGGATTGTTTATGCTCGATTAGAAACTGTTCTAGTGCTTTATCTCCAGTAATTTGGAAGCGATTTTTTTTAATGTGAAGCATAAACTTGATGGCGGCAATGAGTTCAGAAATGCTCAAGCTTTTACAGGCGATTAGCCCAGCGAGCACATTAAGCGGGGCGGGTAAATATTGCACAGATTTTAGCGAGAATACCGTTTTTGCTGAGTTTGATTGCATTGTTATTTGCAATGGCACACGTAAAAATACTTTTTCCTCATCTACGCCAATTTTATGCAATAACGCTAAAGTTTCACGATACGCCCCCAATAAAATATGTTGGCCGTTATCCAGCAACTGCATTAAGCTATTATTTTCTACTAATACAGTCCGCGCACGTCCGCCCAGTTGCGAGCTGGATTCAAATACCGTCACTTTAAAGCCTTTTTCGACCAAGGCTACCGCCGTACTTAAACCCGCGCAACCACCGCCTATTACTGCCACATGTGTATTTGATATATTCACGGAGTATTAAAAGTTCTTAATCCATACATTGAAAGCTAGCCAAAACTTACGTAATGCGCCAAGTGATGTGCGTGAATTTAATACTTTATGGGCACCGTCGGCATTAATTTCGCGCAACAAGGTACGATAGATTGCTGCCATCATTAAGCCAACCCTCTGGCTTTTATGGTCTTCATCTGGGAGTTCACGAAGCGCACGGTCATAGTAGCTCTCTGCGCGCTCAATTTGATAATCTAATAACTTCTTAACGGCATCAGACTCACGACTCTGCAAAATGTCGTCTTCAGTAACTTTGAATTGCGCTAGTTCGTCTAAAGGCAGATAGATGCGGTTACGACGTGCGTCTTCACCTACATCGCGGATAATATTCGTGAGTTGAAAAGCGATACCTAAGTCATGTGCAAATTTAAGCGTTTTTCGATTGCTAAAGCCAAATATCTGCGCTGAAAGTAAACCCACTACACTGGCGACACGATAGCAATATAACTGCAATTGTTTAAAATCTTCATAACGGTTAAATTTTAAATCCATCTCCATGCCATCAATAATCTCTATAAAGTGCTCAGCATCAAGATGGTAAGTTTTAATCGGGTCTAAAAGCGCTTTGCTAACAGGGTGTTGTGGCTTGCTTTGATACAACCTCTCAATTTCAGAGCGCCACCAGTTAAGCTTGGTTTGTGCGATGTTAAAGTCAGTACACTCATCTGCAATGTCATCCACCTCACGGCAGAATGCGTAAAGGGCAGTAATCGCCTCACGCTTTTGCTTGGGTAAAAACATAAAGCTGTAATAGAAGCTTGAGCCGCTTTTTGCGGTTTTTTCTTCACAATATTGCTGTGGTGTCATTATCTTTCTTATACTTTCATCAGTGCTTTTACAAATATCACGAGCCAATCCCAATGATTCAGGGTAGGCCTGAATCTGAATATATCACCATTAACCTTACTCATCTTACTGATGATGCGCTCACCACCAGCAATAATCATGCGCATTTCAAAACCGATACGCCCAGTTAAAATGCGTCCGAGCGGCTTGCCAGCGTACAATAAAGCACTCACACGATGCAGGTTAAACAGCATAAACTGTTGCCAATTATCATCGGTTGCCTGCTTCTCATCAACAAATTCCTGAATTTGTGATTCAGTGATGCCAAAGGCCTCCATTTCATCCTGGCACAAATAAATACGTTGTTTACCGTCATTTTTTTTAAAATCAATCGCAATGTCCTGCAAGAAATTGATAATCTGTAAAGCGGAACAAATATTATCAGAAAGCTGAGTATTGCTAGTATTGGATTGACCATAGAGATGTAACAATAACCTGCCGATAGGATTGGCGGAACGCGAGCAATAATCCAGCACTTCATCATAATTGGCATAGCGAGTTTTGGTAACATCTTGGCTAAAGGCATTAAGTAAGTCATAAAATGGCTCATAAGGCAGTTTGTTAGCCTTAATCATAGAGCCTAAAGTGTTAAAGAAAGCTGTTTGGGGCTTGATGTATGCGTGCAGTAAATCTAATTCATCGCGAAAGTCGTTTAATAACTCTAATCGACGCTCAATAGTTAATTCACCTTCATCGGCAAAGTCATCCGCTTGTCTTGCAAAGCTATAAATCAAGGCTATGGGGGTGCGTAAATGTTGCGGCAAAAAGACAGAGGCTACAGGAAAGTTCTCATAATGGCTATTTGCCAGTTTCAAGCTACTACTTTGAATTGTTTCGAGATGGTGCGAGTTAGTCATGGCGAGAGTATGCCATAAATTGATATTTTTTTTGGCGAAGATATTCAGTAAGTAAAGCCAATAATTAATTAAATAATTTTAGTAAGCTTTGTTAAAATGTACTCATGTTTTTTACCAAAATTTGAAAGCAATTTATGTTGGCAATTATCGGTGGTACAGGTCTAACTCAATTAGATAACTTGGAAATTACAAGACGATTGATTGTACGCACACCTTATGGTGAGCCATCGCAGCCGCTTATATTTGGCAAAATGGCTGGGCGTGAAGTGATATTTTTAGCCCGTCATGGTAATGGGCATACCATTCCTCCGCATGCGGTGAACTACCGTGCGAATATATCGGCTTTACATTTACAGGGTGTTACTGAAATCGCAGCGGTTGCTACAGTGGGTGGTATTCATGCTGATTTAGCCCCAGGTGTCATTGCGATGCCGCATCAAATTATTGATTATACTCATGGTCGTAAAAACACCTATTTTGATGGTGTCGATCTACCTGTAAAACATATTGATTTTACCGAGCCATATTGTCCAGATTTACGTGCTAAATGGGATCAAGCAGCCAAAAGCATTGGAGAGCCGTTAATCAACCATGGTATCTATGCCGCAATGCAAGGGCCACGCTTAGAAACAGCCGCAGAAATCAATCGTCTTGAACGTGATGGAGCAACGATGGTGGGCATGACAGGCATGCCAGAAGCCGCACTTGCACGTGAATTAGGGATGAGTTATGCCGCAATTTGTCCAGTGGCAAATCATGCAGCAGGGCGCGGGGATAGTCTGCATGGAATTCAGTATGAAGAGCTTGTGGAAAATTTGAATTTAACCATGACGCGTGTACGCAATATTATTGCTGAATTGGTTAGACAAAATGGTTTTAAGCAGTAAATATTGTTAACTAACATTAAGGTTAATTGAAATGGGAATTAAATCCGTTTTACGCATGGGCGAGCCATGCTTGTTAGTGAAAGCTGTGCCAGTAGAGCAGTTTGACACGCCCGAATTACACGCCTTGATTCAAGATTTAGAAGATACGATGCTTTCCATGAATGGCGCAGGTATCGCAGCTCCACAAATAGGTGAGAGTTTGCGAGTCGTTATATTCGGTCAAAAATCAGATGATGAAAGTAAGAATCCTCGCTATCCAGATGCCGACGCAGTGCCTTATACCGTGCTTATCAATCCTGTGATTACGCTAGTTAATCAGGAAATGGAAGATGGCTGGGAAGGGTGTCTGTCAGTTCCCGGAATGCGTGGCATCGTGCCGCGCTATATGCGCTTACATTACGCTGGATTTGATCAGTACGGAAATCCTATTGATAGGCTGGTGAGCGGCTTTCATGCGCGTGTAGTGCAGCATGAATGTGACCATTTAGATGGTGTTTTGTACCCAATGCGTATCGTCAATTTAAAAGATTTTGGTTATACCGATATATTTTCCCCAAATCAGGATGTTCAAGATGACTAATTCTTTGCTATAATCCTGCTTTCGTTGAAATTGATGCGAAAAATGTAGGGAAGAGTGGCAGAGCGGTTTAATGCTACAGTCTTGAAAACTGTCGTGGGTGCGAGCCCACCGTGAGTTCGAATCTCACCTCTTCCGCCAATGACCTGTTTCGGTCAATACCAAAAACTCCCAAATCGTACCGAAAGCCAAGTA
Organism: Methylotenera sp.; assembly: GCF_030684185.1. Taxonomy (GTDB): domain Bacteria; phylum Pseudomonadota; class Gammaproteobacteria; order Burkholderiales; family Methylophilaceae; genus Methylotenera. Next base: position 14,461 of record NZ_JAUXOY010000024.1, on the reverse strand, counting down.
ATATAAGGCTTGAAGCGGCTAGATGGTATCAGTTAGTATTATTCAAAATCATTTAGTACAATAGCAAACGTACATAACCCATGTACATTTGAAATAGGCTATGTACATTTATGAAGCGTAACATGCTCACCGCCAAACAAGTGGCTGCTGCATCCGTTGGAGAATACCGCGATGGAGCGGGTTTACACCTCCTTGTCACCAGTGCCTCTAAAACTTGGACCCAGCGTTATTCTGTTGCTGGTAAGCGTACCGGTATTACTATTGGCAAATATCCCGCCATGTCATTATCTGAAGCCCGTATCGCTGGCGAGAAAGTTCGTGAGACTGTGTCCAAAGGCATACCCGCAAAAATCGCACTTAATGAAACTGGTAGCGTGACTTTTGCAGACGCTATTCAACTATGGCTGCCTGCTTATAGCTCCAAGGTAGAAGAAAAAACAAAAGACGATGCTGTGCGTCGATTGAATCTGCATGCAACAGATATCATGTTTATGGCCGTCAGCATGATTAAGCCGCTGCATATCGTCAGTGCAATGGATAAGCTTGTGACCAAAGGCCAGTTTGAAACCATCACCAAGGTCACGGATAATATAAAGCAGGTGATGGAGCACGTCCGTATCATGGGTTTGATTGAATATAACCCCGCCATTGGCCTGAAAGCCGTATTCCCGCAACACCAGGTGAAATCATTTGCAGCATTACCCGCCAGTGAGTTGCCACGTCTGTTTGCTGCGATGCATACTGGTACGATGACTAAACAAACGCGTGATTTGATGGTGTTTCAAATACTCTCTGGTTTGCGCTGTGCTGAAGTCGTTGCTGCCAAGTGGACTGGCATCGATGGCGATGTGATTACCATTGAAGCTGAATTTATGAAGGGTAAGCGCTTTAAGAAAGAGGATCATGATGTATTTCTATCACCAGCTGCGAAAGAGATATTAGAACGCCAACCTAAGAAGTCCGCATTTATTTTTCCATTCCGTGGTGATCCTACACGACATGCTAACTCTGAAACAATTACCAAGTGGCTGCGGGAAAATGGCTTTAAGGGTGAATTAGTCGCACATGGTTTTCGCTCAATGTTTAGTACCTGGGCGAATGGTCAGAAGCAAGAGGATGGTGTTACCAGACTTTACGCGAAAGAGATTATTGAACTATGCATCTCGCATAAACAATCAAACGTACAGACTATTTATGATCGCAATGAGTATGCTGCGGAGAGAAAACAGGTGATGGAGGGGTGGAGCCGGTTCGTTAAATCCTGCTGGATAAAATCACTGGCTGATACGGGCATTTAAGCTGCTCTCTTTAATTCAATATGCGCTGCTAAATCTTCTGCAGATACATAGACATGCATACCATCACGCCATGAGTGGAAGCCTAGTGTGCTGGCTGAGCGCTTATTCTTAAAGGTCTGATACGGCATTTTAAGCACTTCACAGGCCTCTTTAGCCGTCAGCACCAAGCCATATTTATCTAGTAAAAATTCTAGTGTTTTCATTATTTAACCTTTTGTAGCATTATCAAAGTGCCGTGAAGTTACATGGCAAATAATAGGCAAATCAATTGGTTACTATCTAGTAGAGTTACAACTTCGATGTTCTAATACCAATTAATATAAGCAGTAATATACGTTAAACCGTATTTGATAGTCAACGGTTTTTCGTAAAATAATCTATTTAATCTCTAAGAGTTCAATTATTTGCCGCTTATGGCATTGGGGAATTAGTTGGGAGCCTGTGGACTAACGTATAGTTAGCAATGTCTCGTTACCTGTAGCAGGGAGTTATGTTTGGTCGTTATTACACTCTACATTGCTTAATCTGTATGGGTATTTTATTCTGTTGCTTAAAAGTCTAACTTAAGTTGAATGCAAAGTTTAACTACGTTATTGACTTGAGGACGTGTTTTTCTTAACGGTTTCGACGAATTCCTTAACATCAGTAATTCTCTTAATTGCTTCATCTATTGCGAATTCAGGCAGGTCAGCCAAAAGCTGGTTAGCTAATTTTCTTTTATATGTGTCATTTTTTACATCGTCCATAGAACCTTTGCCAAAAAATAACCAATCTTGAGTTACATCTAAAACCTCGCAAACTTTAACGGCATTCTCAACAACCATGGTTTTTGATTTGCCTGATATCCAGTCGCCAATTGTGCCCGTACCAATACCAGTTGCTCTTGCGAGGTCAACTGATTTTAAATTTCTGCGATCTAATGCTTCACGCAATCTTATATTTAAGCCCATAACAAAATGATACTAAATATAAATACGGTTTGCCGTTGACATGTAAATACGGAATGCCGTATTATATTACTTATGAGAGATCGAAAATTCATAGCAAAAATTATCATCAAGGAATTCGGCGGTACTAAAAATACGGCTATTCATTGTGGTTTAGCTCCATCTTCTGTATCTGATTGGAAGACTAAAGGCATGCCAAAAGCATGGATTAGACATTTTGAAACACTTCGCCCTGATCTGTTTACTGATTGCATGGATTCTAACGATCCAATATCAGATGTTCTTACAGATTCCACAAATACCCCAACGGAGTAAATCATATGAAAACCCTTTATATAGGCGTTAATAAAGGTGGTGTAGGTAAATCCACCATCACCTGTCAATTGGCTTTATATGCAAGATCACAAGGCTACAAAGTCCTTGTCGTTGACTTGGATGATCAAGCCAATGCAACCAACTGTTTAAACCGTAGCGGTAAAGTCACGCCACTTTCTAAAACTGTTACCGAAGTCTTAATGCAAAATGTTGCCATTGTTCCAGATGGCAGTGGCTTCAACATCCTGGCTGCAGATGGTCATCTAAACAACGTACTTGTAGAACAGGCAAGAGTAAAGGTTGAAGTAGATAACATTCAAACAGAAAAATCATCGATCGCTCATCAAAACTTTGCTAGCTTTTTAGCTACCATGGATGAGCATTTTGATCTCTGCATTATAGATGGCCCTCCATCACTAGATATCAGAGTCACTATAGCACTAACGTTAGCAGATGCGGTACTAAGCCCGATTGAATTGGCGCAGGAATCTATAGAAGGTATGAGTAATACACTCTACGGCCAGCGTGGGGTGTTAAATATTAAATCTCTGTTTAATCAAGACCTACAGTTTCTAGGTTTTGTTCCTAATATGGTGCAAAGCACAGCTCAACAACGTAACGCATTCACAGAGCTGAATGAGCGCATTGGTCAGCATTTCTTCACCAATAACGAGGGTGTTGTTGCCTTAATTCCTCTCAGATCTGCAATCTCAGAATGCCAAAAACAAGGCGTATCTATCGGTGACATTACTAAATCAAACACCATGGCCCGCACTACCTGGGCAGGTTTACGTAAGATATTTGATCTTATATTTGAGCGCATGGGCTTAGAAGAGCAAAGCCTTGAAGAGCAAAGCTTAAATAACCAACCTGACCCTATAAAAACAGGTACGGATAACTAAGCCGGATTCAACTCAAAGGGGATATGACATTGAATACAGCAAACACCAAGAAAAAAACTTTTGATCTGGGCGCATTTGATAATGTGGATGCGTTTAATTTAAATCCTGCTTTAACGCCTGAAAATCAACTCAATGTTGTACTGGCTATTTCTCTTAATAAAATAATTGAAGATGAGAATCAGCCTCGCAAAGATTTTAATGATATCAACTGGGACAACTTTGTAGCTGATATTAAGAAAAATCAGGTTAGAAATCCTATTCATGTTCGCCCGGAAGTCAATGGCATATATAAAATAATTAATGGTGCCAGACGTTATCGTGGCTCATTAAAAGCTGGGCTAAGCACAATTCCTTGCATCATTCAGGAGGATGAAGTCCGCTTTGACGATTACGCTCAAGTTTTGGACAACATAACAAACGAAGAGATACCTCCAATGGATATCGCTTTATTTATCCAAAAACGTATTGCTGCAGGTGATAGCAAAAGCTATATCGCCGAGCAACTGTCAGAAAATAGTAGCTACATCACCGTTCACTTAGCTTTAACTGAAATGCCGTCAGTTGTAGAAAATGCTTATAACAGCGGTAAGGTTAATGGTGCACGACTAATTTATCAGCTTAATAAGCTTTATGCTGAAAATCCTGCTGTTGCTGAATCTATAATTAACAGCAATGATGAAATTACCAATTCACTCATTATTCAAGCTCGTAAATCTTTAGTGGACAGCAAAGATAATTTACCTGAAATTACTGCAGATCTGACAATATCAGAACCTCCAGAAAGTACTGAAAACACCCAACACAATACTGACAACATTAATGAATTTAATGATGCTGATTCTAATGATAGCAGTCAAGATGAAGGTGTTAAGCCTGACACACCTGTGACCGTTAAACGTATTCCATTTCATAATCCTGACAATGAGGAACCGCCAAGCGCAAAACTATCGGATCCAAACAAGATAAAAAACCCGCTACTTCTAGCGCACTACCAGAGCAATCAAGCGTGTGTCGTGATGCTACATGAACGCCCTACAGAAACAGGTTTTATCTGGATTAAATTAGAAGACACTGGCGAAAAAATTGAAGTCCTAGCTGACACGATAAAACTCAATTTGCTTACCGAAGCACAGGGTAGGGAATAGGGCACGACTATGCTAGATGCAGTCACTATTCAACAATGTGCACCGATGGTAAATCACCATTTAATGATGAGTGTTGTTAGCGTGGAATCAAGTCACAATCCTTACGCGATTGGTGTGGTGAATGGACGTCTTCAGCGTCAGCCTAAAAGCTTATATGAAGCTCAAGTGACAGCTCAATTCCTCGAAAGAACTGGTTATAACTATTCAGTAGGTGCAGCACAAGTTAATCGAATTAACTTTAATCGATTTAATCTTGATTTGAATAACGTATTCGATCCTTGTACCAACCTGAATGCAGGTGGCCAAATATTAAGAGAATGTCTGGATCGTGCTATCGCGCGCGGTTATCAGCAAAACGCCACTAATAAAGCATTGTCATGTTATTACACTGGTCAACTCAATTCAAAAGCTGGCACTGAGTATGCCAACAAAGTGATTGCCAAGCTGATCGTCTATCTAAACCAAGCACAGCATCGCGCTGTAAGCGACTCTTTACAGGTAAGTAATACCAAGGCAAGTTCGAATGGTTTTTCATTAGCGATGGAAGCTAAAGCAGCATCAACTAAAAATAGTGCGGTGGTATTTTAAATGTTGACAACCCAAACCACTCAAGCGTATAGTCCACTCATCGCGTCATCAGACGTGATCGGGATTGGACTCCTGAGTAAAGCGGCGATTAGCCGCAACGCACCAAGCAATGTGGCTTTTTTACGTCTAGTGTTGCCCTTTATGGGCGGGCTGGGCGGGGAGCCGCAAGGCTCGCCGGTGCGCTTTCCCGGTAGTCCAACCCGTCCAGTACCGTCCACCCGATTGGACTCGGGTGTTCGGTTAAACCAACTGAACGAAAGCGAGTACATCATGACGGGTAACCCACTCATTCCGGTATTCACCGGCATTCTTCAAAACGATTCTGTACAACTTTGTAACGCGCGCGACTTGCATACCTTTTTGCAAATTCGCAAAGACTTCTCAACTTGGATCAAAGACCGCATCCATCAATACGGTTTTATTGAGAGAGAAGACTATTCCCCAATTTTGGGGAATAGGTCTGGTGGCACTCCTGGTAAGCCTCGCACCGAATATCACCTCACCCTAGACATGGCCAAAGAACTGGCGATGGTAGAAAACAACGAGCAAGGCAAAGCTGCACGTCGCTACTTTATCGAGCTGGAACGCAGTCTCATCCAGAAAGCAAACTCAAACACCCAGCTTAAAGCAATCATCGCGGGCGAACAAAGAGAGCGTGATCGGATAGCATCCCTCAAAAAATTCGACGCTGAACTTACAGCTAAATTCGGCTTAAACAAGCAGCTAATGCTTTCGGCCCCGCGCAAGATTCGCTCAAGAGACGATCTCTCATTCACTAAACGTAACAAAAAAGGCAATCTCATTAACTGGTTTATACCTAACCGCGTCGGGCAATATGAAGAACATTACGGCATGGGTGAAATCTGGTTTGACGAAATTGTCACACTGGCAAAACACAGCCCGAAAGAAGCCTTTGATGCCATCCGCTTTTCAGGACTAGAGCTTTGCAAATATAGCGATTCTGGTCATGCACTTGGATTTATGTCCAAATTAGGACGCTGGGCACTGGCAGCGATACTTGAATGTGATGAGGCCCCATTCTTTTCTTTCTACCCTCCATCCAGTAAACCTCCTAGAGAAGGGATGGATTACTACCTAAACGGATCCAAGCCAAAGCTCACTAAAGAACAAATAGATCAATTGGCTTGGGAAGAGGCGCATGAGTATTTTATCAAACGCCGCAAAGCACTGGAGGAAGGTAATGATGAGTAATCAACAAATATTACTGAATCCAATTAAAAACAAACAAATATTAGAGCGTGATGGTATTCAGTATGTGGTCACAAAACTAAAATCATCAGGAGTGTTTGAAGCCAGATATGCGCAAAGTGATTGCTTTGCATTTATTAGTCACGGGTCTGCCTGGAAAGAAGCCGAGGTAATTTTTTATGAGTAAACTTATTATCATAGAATCTCCTAACAAGATCAAAAAGCTGAAAGCGATCCTAGGTAATGATTATGTTATTGCCGCAAGTTTTGGGCATGTGCGTGATTTGCCTGAAGATGATATTGGTATCGCTGCCCCTGAATTTGATTTGAAATACATTATTTCTCAAGGCTCTAAAGATACAGTCATTAAACTTAAAGTGCTAGCTCAACAAGCAGATGAAGTTTTTCTGGCAACCGATCCAGACAGAGAAGGGGAGAGTATTAGCTGGCATTTGCAAGAGTGCCTGAAGCTTAAAAATCCTACTCGGATCACCTTTAACGAAATAACAGATAAAGCCGTTAAAGCTGCCATGCGTGCACCAAGACGAATTGACATGCAGCTTGTTGAAGCGCAAGAGGCGCGACGTGGCTTAGATAGGTTAACAGGTTATATGGTTAGCCCAAAACTGAGTCAAGCAACAGGTCAGAAACTCTCTGCTGGTCGTGTACAAAGTCCGGCTGTGCGTATAGTAGTCGAGCGCGAAAGGCAAATTGCTGCATTCCGCCAAACGCTGCATTATGGTGTAAAACTTAACTTCATTGGCAATAAAGGTAATTGGTTTGCTCAATGGCTCACTAAGCCAGACTTTACCAATGATGATGCTCCATATTTAATGGACAAAACCATTGCAGATGCTGTGTGCGAGGTGAAAACCGTCACAGTAAACGCTTACGCAGAAACGCAATCTAAACGTAGTCCACCGGCACCATTTACCACCAGTACCTTACAACAAGCGGCCAGCGTGACTTTGGGCTATGACCCTAAAATTGCAATGGATTTGGCACAAAAGCTATTTGCAGCCGGACACATAAGTTATCACCGCACTGACAATCCCAATATATCCAGTGATGCATTCCCTGACATTTGTAAAGTAGCTACTGATCTGAATTATGAGGTAGTCGCAACACCACGCACTTTCCCAGCACCAGAAGGTGCACAAGCCGGCCATCCTGCTATTTGCCCAACACATTGGGAAATAGAAGAGGCTGGCGATAATCAGAACGAGATTGCACTTTACAAACTCATTCGTCTGCGTGCAATTGCCAGTCAGCTTAATGACGCTGTTTATGCGGTTAAAACAGCCATACTTACTGCCGATATAAAAATCAATGGTAAGCCACTACGCTTTGGAGCTAAAGGCAGAACGCTGATCAATCAAGGCTGGTTACGGTTAACTGCTGGTGATCAAACGAGTGAGGATGAAGTCACTGAAGCTGATAATCCTTTGCCATTGCTGTCAGAGGGGACTCAGTTAAGTGTCAGCTCCTCTGAATTACAGAACAAGAAAACACAAGCACCTTCACGCTATACCAAAGCCTCGCTCGTTAAAAAAATGGAGTCTGAAGGTATTGGCCGACCATCAACCTATGCCAGCATCATTGAAACTATTGTTGATAGGCGCGGCTATGTAGCGTTAAGTGGTAAATATCTATTGCCGACGGATATTGGTAATTTACTGATTGATGCCTTAGTTGGTCATTTCGAATTTGTGAATCTGGATTTCACTAACTTATTAGAAAAAGACCTTGACCTTATCGCTACGGGCAAAAAAACATACAAAGAGGTGTTAAGCAACACTTACAGTAAGCTCCTTCGAGATATAGGCAATCTCAATGCTGCACAAAGCTATGAACATCACTGCCCTAAATGTGGAGCTGGTCTGATAAGACGTACAGGCAAGTATGGCTTCTTTTGGAGTTGTTCAGCTTATCCAGGCTGCGAAAAAATTATGATCGATAAAGATGGCAAACCCGCAGAAAAACCTCCTGCAGCAGAGCCAAGTAAATATTTATGCGGTAGGTGCAAGAAACCTTTGATATTTCGCCAAGGCACCACCAAAGCTGGTAAGCCCTATAAATTATGGGGTTGTTCTGGCTATCCAAAATGCGATCAAAGCTATAGCGACGATCACGGTAAACCTCAATTTAACCAGGAGTTACTCAAATAATGGCACAACTTAAAAACACACAATCAATGGCAGATGCCGGCGCTCAACTAAGTGCTTCAACGATGCCAAGTCAGATTATCCATAACTTGATGAATGAACCGTTATTTTATCAATGGTGCCAGGGCGCATTCTGGGTATTCCCGGTTGATCAAACTGATTTTGAGAATAAGGTTAAAAACCTACTAGGTGTCAAAGACTTTTCGTCGCTGGACAGCGATACAAAAGCGGTTAAAACCTTTGAGATATTTCTAGACAGGCCTTACCGTGCATGGCTGGAAAAACGTACTGCAGGGGCTAATAGTGTCTACCAATATCCAGTGCCTTATCTGGATGAGCATCAATTGAAAAAAGACATCATCAACGCGGCTATTAATGAACAATTTGCAGAAGTAGTAATGCGATGAAGGTATGACTTAAAGGTGTGGCCACAGCCTTTATTTTACGCAGTACGTGGCAAACATCATCAAGAGCGTGAACGATAGGACTTGCTGATGAGGGCGGTAGCACAAAGGGAGACAAAGCCTTTTGTGCTACCTAACGGCATAACGAACGTGAGCCATAGGATAGCCAAGTTATGTCGCTAGTTGTAATTCTACATGAAGTTGATGTAGCTGATGGACGGATGCGTGGGGGGGGGGGGAGAAAGCATTCCTCACGCAACCTCTTTTAATTAAAGACAAAGGAAATAAACAATGACAAGTATCAAATCTAAACAAGATCAGCGCACGTTACTTAATAACGTAATTACGATTAGCTTCACTGTAAGTAGCTTTCTATTTATGGCTAATGTCTATGCAGGTGGCTTAACCCCAGGTGCCACGATGCTTGCTACCGTGGCTATGTGGCTCAAAGGTATTGGTGTAATCGTTTGCACGATTGCCTTGATGATCGCAGGTTACAAATTTTTATTTCAGCAAGCACGCCTTCAGGATGTTGCTAACATCGTGATAGGCGGCATTCTAATCGGTTCTGCGGCCATTATTGCCGGTTTGATAATGGCCTAATCAGGCTGCGAATGGGTGCATATGAGCGATCTGATATTTAAGGGCTGTACACGCCCCACCATGATGTGGGGTGTGCCTCTCATGCCGTTGATGGTGGCCAGCTTTCCGTTAGTTATCGGAGGCTTCTGGGGCTTATGGCTATATACACCTGCAGGCATTATTTCATTTGCCATGATCCTGCCTATATTTTTTACCATGAAACTCATCTCAAAAACGGATGATCAACGCCTGACACAGCATCTATTAAGGTTGCGTATGAGTATTAGACATCGTAATACGCACTTCTGGGGTGCTAAGAGTTATGCGCCGATTGCTTATAAGAAAAGGAAGCAATAAGCAAAATGCCTAATCAAACGACTTCTCCTAATAATATAAAAAAACAGGATAAACCGAAATTGCGGCAACAGCAGCTGGATTTATTCAAGCAATTTTATGTTAGTAATGCTGCAGACCAGCAAAACTATTCCAATCTGATAGGGCTTTGGGATGTAATGCCTCGTTATTCCATATCAAGATTAATGATGAACAAGTTACGTGATGAACGAAGCGTATTAAGGCCATATTACATGGACTTCCAATATCGCAACGAAACGTACTCAATTGAGATACAACCTGCCTCTACCAAAAACCGCCAGAAACCCAATAAAACTACAAAGGGAATTGAGGTAATAGATTATTACCCGAGTGCAAACGAAGAACTGGTCGAGGAAGCATTACGCAAGATATTTATCGAAAAATACGGCTCCGAAGATACCAGTCTTATTGTGCGTTTCACTATTTATGAACTTTGTGAAATGCTTAAAAGATTTGGTCATACTCGATCAAAAATTGAGGTTATTCAAAGCCTTGAAGTTATGTCTCGCAGCAAAATTATTGTTTCCAAAAAAGCAGTGAATGGCCGAGGCAAGGTTTATATCGTCAGCAGCTATCTAAATGATCTAGTTGGGTTGGACTATATACAGGATGAAACCGAAGCTCCGGCCAATTGGTCGGCAAGGTTTCACCCTATGGTTGCAGAGGCCATCAAGCTGGAGAATTATCGCCAATATGACCTGAAAATTCTCATGGACTATAAAACTCAATTGGCACGATGGATACACAGACTGCTGATTGACAAATACGTCTTTGCCAGCAAGTTAAAACCGTTCGAGATACGGTACAGCACGATTAAACGAGACAGTCAGATGCTGAATAACTACGGTCGAGAACGCGACGCTATTGAAGCGATACATTGCTCTTTTGACGAAATTAAATCAGCAGGTGTCATTTACTCTTTTGGCGTAAAAAATATGTTTAGTGATCATGGAAAAATCGCTGATGTTGTATTTATTTTATCGCCTACAGCTAATTTTATTAGTGAAGTAAAAGTAGCAAATAAGAGAAAGAGTTACGCAGAAAACGAGTTATCCACAGGCCTTTTAGAGAGCAGAAAATAGGGAGGAATAGGTCGCGGCAATTGGCAAAAATAGGTAGGAATAGGTCGCGGCATTAGGGAGGAATAGGTCGCACCATGAAATTTTAGGCAAAAGATGATGTTTTTTAAAGCCATTGTTAGGGAGGAATAGGTCGCGGCATTAAAAAAACTGCTTAAAAAATACTCAAAATTGTGGATAAGTCAGATTTTGATAGGTAGGAATAGGTCGCGGCTAATAGCAAAAATAGGTAGGAATAGGTCGCGGTATGTAAATGAATTGTAAAAATAGGTAGGAATAGGTCGCGGGTCTGTTTTGTAACATATTGATTTTATTGATTATAAAGATGATTTTTTTGCCACTAGTCTTTTAGTCTTTTATTTAATCTTTTATTAATCGTGTTTTCGAGGTGTTTATGATGCAACAGAGTGGTGAATTTAAAAAACAAGAATTGAGAAAAGCAAATTCCTCTAGATACCAAAAAATAGCCAATAATGAAATCGTAGCTGCGCAAGATTTACCGTATAGCAGCCAGATTAGTGACTGCGTAGTACGTACCGTTGATGGATCTTATCTCATTACCTGGCGTGTGGATGGTATCGCTTTTGAAACAACGGATGCGATTGATTTGAATGCCGCACATGAAGCGGTCAATCAACTTATTCGTGGTTTAGGTGAAATCGCCTTATGGTCACATCGCATTCGTCGTCAATTCACCGATAAATTCAACAATAAATACCCTGAAGCATTTGCTGACGAATTGGCAAAACGTTATTACGAAACATTCTCAGGCTACAACATGATGGGCAATGAAACTTATCTCACACTGGTTTATCGTCCTTATGGCATGGTTAAGAAAAGCTTACTGGGCCGCGTTGTTGATATTACTGAGAAATCGCTTCGTTCGATAAAGGAAGCCGAAAAACAAGCGCTACGCAAGATCTCAGAGTTGGGCTCACAGATTCAGGCTACCCTTAAAAAGTACGATTTAGAAGTGCTCACGGAATTTCAGGAAAACAACATTACCTACTCTCAGCAGTTAGCGTTTTACGGCTATTTACTCAATGGTGTCTGGGAGAAAGTACCCGTCAGCAATCATCGCATTCGTGATGTACTGCAAACCTCACGTTTGTTTTTTATTGGTGAGAAGTTGGAGATTCGCGCACCAAACAGAACGCGATTTGTTGCACTGCTGGATATCAAAGATTACCCTGAAAACACGGATGCTGGATGCCTGAACAGCTTGTTATATACGCCTTACGAGTACATAGAGACACAAAGTTTTTCTGTCCTGGACAAACCTACCGCAAAAGAAAAACTAGAACGTCAACGCAACCAGTTGATTTCTACTGAAGATGCTGCAGGTTCTCAGATCAATGCGTTAAATGTTGCGCTGGATCAGCTTATTAATGGCGATTTTGTACTGGGTGAATATCATTACTCGTTAGCGATATTTGGTGACACTGTCGATGACGCTACCCGCAATATGGCGCAAGCGCGATCAGCGTTGAGCAATGATGGCTATCAAACAGCATTGATTGATTTAGTAGCTGATGCTGCATGGTTTGCGCAGCATCCGGCTAACTGGCGTTTTCGTCCTAGAGAAGCTAATCTCACTTCGCGTAACTTCGCAGGTCTGGCAGCAATGCACGGTTTTGGTACAGGCAAACGCAATAACAATCCGTGGGGCGAAGCCGTCACTATTCTTAAAACGCCCAATGGTGCGCCTTTTTACTTTAACTTTCACGGTACACCTGAAGATGATGATTCCACTGACAAAAAAGCACCTGGCAATACTACTATCATAGGCATGACTGGCTCTGGAAAAACTGTACTTGAATTATTCCTATTACTCATGGCCTTGAAGTATTTGCCAACCATTGTATTTTTTGATAAAGACCGTGGGGCTGAAGTTGCTCTGCGAGCACTTGGTGGAAATTATCGCGTACTGAAGAAAGGGGTTCCTACTGGTTTTAATCCATGTCAATTAGAGAACACTGAACATAATATTCGATTTCTAGTGCAACTGATCAAGAGTTTAGTTCCTCGCGCATTAGATGCTTCAGAAGAGCACGACTTGGAGCGTGCGGTGCGCGTCATGATGACTTTTACACGTCCTAATAGAGGTTTGTATGCAGTGTGCCAGCAATTGGATAATACCGAAAAGAATAGTGTGCATGATTATCTGCAAAAATGGTGCCGGGGCGGCAGTTATGGCTGGGTACTAGATAATCCTGATGACAAGATAGATCTCAATACAGGCCGCCTATTTGGTTTTGATGATACAGATTTTCTGGAGAACAAAGATATTTTGGCGCCAGTGACAATGTATTTGCTGCACCTCACAGAAAGCCTAATTGATGGTCGTCGTTTTATCTATGTCATGGCTGAATTCTGGAAGCGATTAGAGTTGCCGGTATTTGCTGATTTTGCGGTGAATAAACAATACACCATTCGTAAGCAAAATGGTTTTGGTATATTCGATACGCAAAGCCCTGCACAAATCCTTAAGACACCTCATGTCGCCGCGATGGTAGAGCAAAGTGCGACACAGATATTCTTGCCAAATCCTAAAGCGGATCATGATGATTACGTCGACGGTTTCAAGGTTACTGAGATGGAATTTCAAACCATACGCACGCTCGGCGAGGCTAGCCGCCAATTCCTTGTCAAACAAGGCCACAAATCCACGGTTGTCACGCTAGACCTTGGCGGCCTCAATGAAATGTTAGATGTACTCAGCACTTCATTAGATAACGTAGAGATTCTAGATGAGATCCGTCTTGAAACGGGCGATAACCCGCAAGTTTGGCTACCAATTTATTTGGAACGCCTGGCTCAACGTAAAATCATGACTAAACAGAATCGAGTACTCACATGAAAATCACCAATGACATTAATATTTCAATAATAAAAACAGCATTAATTATCTCGTCATTATTGATGATAAGCAAAGTTTCAATTGCAGATGAATTTACTGGCGATTTAAAGTTGTCTTGCGAGGCCGTTTTGTGTCTTTCTACGGGATCCCCACCAAGTGAATGCAATCCAGCATTAAGTCGCTACTATAGTATTAATTTTGATGATTTCGGCGACACCATCCGGGAGCGTATTAATTTTTTGAATATATGCCCTGTATCCAGTGAAACGCCTCAAATGAAGTCTTTAATAAACGCAATTGCAAATGGAGCAGGTCGCTGTGATGCCACATCTCTCAATACCATATTAAGAGAATGGGTTTATACAGGCTCAGGTAGCATGAATGCCGGTTACTTCTGCATTAGTAATCAATTACCTAGTTATTGTAGTGCTTACACCAATCACGAATATACTTGTAGCGCGTCAACTATCTTGTCCAGTTCAGCGACAATTATCTTGTCTAGTTGACGCTGAGATTTTTACTACTGTTTTTGCATAGATGATTTTCTTCGGTAGCTGCCTCCTTCACACTGAATGATGGTGGCATGATGAAT
>NZ_JAUXOY010000009.1 GCF_030684185.1 Methylotenera sp. | reverse complement strand
TCATATATAAATTAACCTGTTTATCTGAAATGTGATTACCTGACACAGCGCCTCCTTATGGTTTGCTGTGCAGAACTCTATCAGATCAACTAGACAAGTTAATTGTCGCTAGACCAGACAAGATAATTGTCGCTCAATACTAAAGCTAAAGAATTTGTTGGAAAGCTATTCAAAAACGTACCCGTTTTAGATACCGGCGGTCGCGGGGCGACAACCACCTTTGCACAACGTGGCATTGGCGATGCATTGCTAACCTTTGAAAACGAAGTGAACTTAATCAAAAAGGAATTAGGTGATCAGTACGATGTTGTCTATCCATCGGTAAGTATTTTGGCAGAAAACCCAATCGCTGTTGTAGATAAGTATGTTGATAAACACAAGAACCGTCTGCTTGTGCAAGCTTACGCTGAGTTTCACTTCTCTGAAACAGGTCAAGAAATTGCAGCGCAACATGATATTAGACCACGTCTAGAATCAGTGGCCGAAAAATTCAAGTCTAAGTTTAAATCGATAGAGTTATTTAGTGTCGACGAAATATTTGGCGGCTGGGAAAAAGCGCAAAAAACGCATTTTGCAGATGGCGGCAATTTTGATCAGATCTATAGTAAATAATTAGATGTTCAAGGAATAGAAATGGCACAACAGCAAATTGCACCCCATGTAGAACAGTTACGATTACAGCTAAAAGAATCTTTATTGCTTGATTTCGATGAATACGGATTGGCAGAACAATTCACGGGCGAGTTTAACAGCACGTTTATCGGCGTGCGCCTGAATACTGCATTCCAGCCGATTTATGATAGCGAAGCGGGTGATCTATATGGCCATGAAGCACTGTTAAGACCTTCACTGGGTAATGAGCTGGCAAGTACGCCAGAGTTTGCCTTTACGTATGCCGAACAAGCTGGAAAATTAGTTGAATTCGATCGTGTAAGCAGAACGCTGCATGTACTCAATTTCAGACAAATCTATGCGGAAAATGGTTTGTTATTTCTAAACGTGCACCCCAAACTTTTAATCTCGGTGAATGCGCACGGCAAAGTTTTTGAGCGCATTCTACATGCCAACTCAGTGCCCACTAGCCGCGTAGTGATTGAAATTCAAGAGGGACTGGTAGAGCAAGATAAGCAGCTGGCAGAAGCGATTAATAATTACCGCGAACGAGGCTACCAAATTGCGATTGACCGCTTTGGCAGTGAGCAATCCCATATCGGTCGTTTGCGGAAATTTTCACCTGACTTTGTTAAGTTAGATTTAAATTTAATTCAGAAAGCTGAGAATAATGAGCGAGTACGTAAAGTTTTACCGGGGCTCATTAAAATGATTCAAGACATCGGCGCGAAGCCAGTGATTACTGGCATAGAAACGCAAACGCAACTTGATATTGCAATTGAAACAGGTAGCACTTTGTTTCAAGGCTACTTTCTGGCAAAACCTGTAACAGCAAAAGAATTGCAACCTTCCGCATTATTTAAACGGCGCACTACCAAATCTAACATCCGGGCGGTAGCGTAATACCTTTAAGAGATTTCCAACATAACTTTTAGCTATAAAGTTATAGGTAAAAGTTATTTTTAAATTATAAAAGACTCTGTTAAATTGGCGTCCGCTTTCATGAATAAGTAAACAATATGGCAAAACATAAAAATGTACTTCCGGGATTTAATCTATCGCTAGGCTACACACTGCTCTATTTGAGCTTGATAGTGTTGATTCCCCTTTCTGCAGCATTTATAAAAACTACCGAATTAAGCTTTAACGAATTTTGGGCTGTGGTTTCAGCACCAAGAGTCGTTGCTTCTTACAAGCTTACATTTGGCGCTTCATTTTTAGGCGCTTTATTAAATGCGGTTTTTGGTCTGCTCACGGCCTGGGTGCTGGTACGCTATACTTTTCCAGGCAAAAAAATTATTGATGCCTTGGTAGACTTACCTTTTGCGCTACCAACAGCAGTGGCAGGTATTGCCCTAACCGCAGTTTATTCAACGAATGGCTGGATTGGCCATTGGCTTGAGCAGTATGGAATCAAAGTAGCCTTTACGCCACTTGGTGTCATTATTGCCCTTACTTTTATAGGCTTGCCTTTTGTGGTGCGCACAGTACAACCGGTGTTGCAGGATTTAGAAGCTGAAACAGAAGAAGCTGCCGCTAGTCTTGGAGCAAATCGCTGGCAGACTTTTTCTAAAGTAATCATGCCAACTTTATGGCCCGCACTGTTAACAGGGTTTGCTTTGGCTTTTGCACGTGCGATTGGCGAGTATGGCTCAGTTATTTTTATTGCAGGCAACGTGCCATTTGTCTCTGAAATCACTCCATTGATTATTATCACCAAGCTAGAACAATATGAGTATGCCGAAGCCACAGCAGTGGCTGTAGTGATGCTGGTAATTTCTTTCTTGCTGCTATTTTCGATTAACGGTATGCAGTGGTGGTTCAGCCGCCGTGGCACTTCTTCACATTAAAGACATCATCTTAAAACTATTGATTGAGAACTACTAATAATGTCTACCTCAGCAACTGCAGCTAATTTGCCTACCTCACAGTACAGCAATTACCACACCAAAGTGGCGCGTAGCCGTGCTACTTCCGAACCAGTTTGGATACGCTGGTCATTGGTTGTGATTACACTGCTGTTTTTAAGTCTGTTTTTATTTGTGCCTTTGATTGCCGTTTTTACTGAGGCGCTGCGTAAAGGCTTTGATACCTACATCATTGCTTTGGTTGATCCTGATGCGCTTTCTTCAATCAAGCTCACCTTGATTGCCGCCGCGATTGCGGTACCGCTTAACTTGGTTTTTGGCGTTGCCGCCGCTTGGGCGATCGCCAAGTTTGAATTTAAGGGAAAAAGCATACTGATTACCTTGATAGACCTGCCATTTGCCGTTTCTCCAGTGATTGCTGGTTTAATCTACGTATTGATATTTGGCTTGCAAGGCTGGGTTGGCTCTACGCTGGTAGATCACGACATTAAAGTCATTTTTGCAGTACCTGGTATTGTATTAGCCACTATTTTTGTGACCTTCCCTTTTGTAGCTCGTGAATTGATTCCTTTGATGCAGGCACAAGGCAAAGACGAGGAAGAAGCAGGTTTAGTGCTAGGTGCCTCTGGCTGGCAGATACTATGGCGCATTACTTTACCTAACGTTAAATGGGGCTTACTGTATGGCGTAATTTTAACCAATGCCAGAGCAATGGGCGAGTTTGGAGCGGTATCAGTCGTATCAGGGCATATACGCGGTATGACCAATACCATGCCCTTACATGTAGAGATTTTGTATAACGAATACAACTACGCTGCCGCCTTTGCAGTCGCTTCATTACTCGCTTTATTGGCGCTAGTGACATTAGCACTCAAGACTTTTGTTGAATGGCGAGTTGCACAAAATGCAATTAGCAACGAGAACTCTTACAACTGATATTTTGTAGATTAAATAATGCTGTAAATAATGACGAACAATGACTAAATTGGAATAAAACGATGAGTATTGAAATCCGTAATATTAGAAAAAACTTTGGTAGCTTTAGCGCACTAAACGATGTCAGCCTTGATGTACCAAGCGGTGAATTAGTGGCGCTTCTTGGACCGTCAGGTTGCGGTAAAACAACTTTATTACGAATTATCGCAGGGCTAGAAACGCCAGATTCAGGCAACATTCTTTTTCATGGTGCCGATGCCACAGAGCAACAAGTGCGTGACCGCCAAGTAGGTTTTGTATTTCAACACTACGCGCTATTTCGTCATATGACGGTATTTGAAAATGTCGCCTTTGGTTTACGTGTTCGCCCAAAAGGTACACGCCCATCTGATGCTGAAATTAAAAGGCGTGTACATGAATTACTTGAGCTAGTTCAATTAGATTGGCTGGCAGATCGCTATCCTCCACAGTTGTCTGGTGGCCAACGTCAGCGTATTGCGTTAGCGCGTGCACTTGCAGTTGAACCAAAAGTTTTATTGCTAGATGAGCCATTTGGTGCACTAGATGCAAAGGTTCGTAAAGAGCTTCGCCGTTGGTTGCGTCGTCTACACGATGAGCTGCATATCACTAGTATTTTTGTAACGCATGATCAGGAAGAAGCACTAGAAGTAGCTGATCGTGTCGTTGTGATTAACAAAGGTAAGATAGAGCAAATAGGCTCGCCACAAGAAGTATACGGTCACCCGGTTTCGCCATTTGTTTATCAGTTCTTAGGCAATGTGAATCAATTCCACAGCCATGTGCATGAAGGTGAAGCAAAAATTGGTGAGATAGGATTGAAAATTGACGCACACTATGCCACGCAAAATAGTCCAGCAACTGCCTATGTGCGACCACATGATATTGAGATTCATAAAGTACGTAATGGAGTTGCGCCTGCTTTTGAGGCTGTGGTTAGCTACATTCATGCTATTGGGCCACTAGTTCGATTAGAGCTTCAAAGAGACGATCACACGGAGATAATAGAAGCCGAACTTACCCAAGAGCGTTTCCGAGAATTAAGTATCTCTCTGGGAGAGCATGTGTTTGTTTACCCTAGAAATGTGCGAGTATTTTTAGAAGAGCAAAACCCTATCTAATAAAAATAAGCCTGCTCAAATAAAAACAAAGCCCTCGATATGAGGGCTTTGTTTTTATTATTGAAATGTTAACTATACCGTAAGCATCCGCCCAGTACCCTTAATTCTTATGCCTTCATTCCCGTAAGAATAGGTGTCCACCTAAATTTAAGTGTACACCTATTTTATGACCGAATTTCTTCCGGCAATCTCAAGCCCGCCTTTGGATAGGCAGTAATATTCGCATGCATTCAAACGCCAGCTGGTAGAAGCGTCTCTGGTATCCGGCACCATAATAGTATGGATTGACACTCTTACGTGGGATCAATTCCTGTTGATTTAATTCCAATTGTGCATCACATATACCATAGCATTTCCCAATGCAAAAACCCCCGCTATTTGCATAGAAGGGGTTTTGCTGACCATCCGCGGGACGGTTCAAATAAATAGCTTGGCAGTGACCTACTTTCGCATGCAAAAAGCATACTATCATTGGCGCTGGTTCGTTTCACGGCCCTGTTCGAGATGGGAAGGGGTGGGTCCAAACCGCTATGGCCGCCAAGCATAACTGGTAACTCTTGTGCGCTGTTGAATTTTCATCCAATTGCCTATCACAAGCAGAAATGCTGTGCGCTCATCCTTATTTTCATAAGGATAGCGTCTTAAACTTACATCAAATTACTTATTACTAAGCACTTTAATGCAGTTTTTAACAAACAGAAGAAGTAAAGTTTATGGTGTTCTTTGATTACATTTTCTTACATATCAAGTCACTATTAAAACACCTGTTAGCTTGTATTGATACGATTTTCATCAATATCAGGTCAAGTTTTAAGGTTATAGGATCAAGCCTCACGAGCAATTAGTAACGGTCAGCTTAATGCATTACTGCACTTCCACATCCGTCCTATCAACGTCCTGGTCTCGAACGACTCTTTAGGGGGGTTAAACCCCCAGGGAAATCTCATCTCAAGGCGAGTTTCACGCTTAGATGCTTTCAGCGTTTATCTCTTCCGTATTTAGCTACCCGGCTATGCCATTGGCATGACAACCGGTCCACCAGAGAT
>NZ_JAUXOY010000004.1 GCF_030684185.1 Methylotenera sp. | reverse complement strand
CAGGCGTTAACGATGGCAGGATGACTTCGCAGACGTGTGATACTCTTGCGTTCGATACTCAATTTGAGCTCAACTTCATTCCACATTAGCAATCGCCTTTAGTAATCATTCCAGCAAAAGTGCCCATTGCTCAACGTTTTTGCGAACAATAGAGGACTCATATTATGCTGACTCACTTCAAGTTCTGCAACAGTCGTCGCATAGACATTAATTTGTCATATTTTCTTAACCAAAATATTTGATAATTATCTGCTTAAACTTTAGTTGTAAAAGTGTTGATATGAAAATTCATGACCAGCGCGCGCTGAAACACGCTTCCCCTGATGAAAATACAACCACCTATTCATTGCTGCTTGATGAACTGACAGCTTTGCGGGATGAACTGGTGAAGTCCGAAAATGGATTTTCTGATACCCTACAAAAAGTGAATTTACAACACCACGCTGGTGCTGCTAATTTAATCCATTATCTGGGTTTGCGGCGCAGAGATGTGCGTCCATTACAGGAAAAATTGGCCGCGGCTGGACTGTCTTCACTGGGGCGCGCAGAATCGCATGTGTTGCCAAACCTGCAAGCTATCATCACATTGTTACAGCATACCCTGCAACTGACATATCGTGACGACATAGCCTCTGATACCGCAGGTGCGGCAAAAGGGCCTGTTCTACTGCAAGCCAATGCCAAAAACCTGCTCGGCAAACTCCCGTCGCAGCGGCAGGTGCGCATTATGGTGACTTTGCCAAGCGAGGCGGCAGACGACTACACTTTGATCAAGGAAATGCTGTTGAAAGGGATGGATTGTGCCCGTATCAACTGTGCTCATGATGACCCTGCAGTTTGGTTACGGATTATTGACCAAATAAAGCTCGCATGTCGTGAGACGGGACGTCACTGCCGTATCTTGATGGATTTGGCTGGACCAAAATTGCGGACTGGTGATATTGCACTTGGCCCACCTGTGATGAAATGGCAGCCAAGACGAGACGTACAGGGTCGTATAATTTCCCCCGCAAGGATTTGGCTGCATCATGAGAAAGATCATCTTTCCTGTCCAGCCTCAGCAGATGCTTGTCTTCCAGTTCAGGGAAATTGGCTTTCGCATGCTAAAAAGCGAGATCAAATAGAATTTACCGATGCCAGAGGGTCGCGGCGCAAATTACAGTTGGCTGAAAAAGTGGGAGATGGATTCTGGGCTGAATCCAGCCAGACTGCCTATCTGACTTCAGACATGAAGTTGCACTTAAGCAGAATGTTGAAATCTAAAAAAACCGAGCATGTGGGTAACGCTGGTGCCGTTGGCGCTTTACCACAAACACCGGAAACAATCCGTTTGTATCGTGGTGATAACCTGATTCTGACTAGATATCCTATTCCGGGAATTCCTGAACAGTATGATGAAAGTGGCAATTTATTGCGTGCTGCTAGTATTGCTTGTTCCTTGCCGGAGGTTTTTGCAATGGTCAAGTCTGGTGAACGCATCCTGTTTGATGATGGTCGCATCGGCGGGATTATTCGCAGCGTTAACGCCGATGAACTTATGGTGGAAATTACTCAGGCACGCGATGGTGGAGAAAAACTACTGTCTGACAAAGGCATTAATCTGCCAGATAGCCAGCTTGATTTAAGTGGCTTAACCGATATTGACATCGAGAATCTGGAATTTGTTACGCATCATGCAGATATCGTGGGTCTTTCTTTTGCCCATCGTGCAACAGATGTCGAATTGTTGCAGCAACACTTAAAACGACTCAATGCGAATCAGCTTGGCATCGTGTTGAAAGTTGAAACACGAGCTGCCTTCGAGAATTTGCCGGAGTTACTCTTTACCTTATTGCGCTCACCTAACGTAGGTGTGATGATTGCACGCGGTGATTTGGCGGTGGAATGTGGTTATGAACGTCTGGCGGAACTGCAAGAAGAGATTATGTGGTTGACCGAAGCTGCACACCTGCCGTTAATCTGGGCAACCCAAGTGCTGGAAAGTCTGACAAAGAATGGTAAACCGAGTCGTGCCGAGATTACCGATGCGGCCATGGGTGAGCGTGCAGAGTGTGTGATGTTAAATAAGGGACCTCACATACTGGATGCCATCCAGATGTTGGATGACATACTGCAGCGTATGCAGGGCCATCAGAATAAAAAGAGCGCCTTGTTGCGACGCTTGCACTGGTAGTTTAAAAGTATGATCGAATTAGCTTGTCTGACTAATATGGATGCCTGTCATGTCTGATGTGGCTGAAAGAGCCTTGCATACTAGGGTGGGTCGTTCAGTAGATGCATTGCGACGCTCACTAATTGATAATCTGTTTTACATTACTGGTCGCTCGCTCCAGAAAGCGACCCCTAATGACCTATACATCGCATTAGCCTACACCGTGCGCGATCGCATGTTAGAGGGCTTTATTACCACTGCAGAAACCTACAAATCCAGTAGCGCCAGAACGGTGTGCTATTTTTCTGCTGAATACCTGCTGGGACCACATCTCGGCAACAATATTCTTAACCTGGGCTTATGGGACAATCTTACTCAAGCCATGTTAGATATGGGTGTGGACATGGAAACCATTCTACAAGAAGAACCGGAACCAGGGTTAGGGAACGGCGGGTTAGGGCGTTTGGCCGCTTGTTACATGGATTCGCTTGCTACGCTGCAAATTCCAGCGATTGGTTATGGCATACGCTACGAATTCGGTTTGTTTCAGCAGGTAATCAAGAATGGATGGCAGGAAGAAGTCACCGATGCGTGGCTGCGTAATGGCAATCCATGGGAACTACCCAATCGGGAGCGACGCTATCTGGTCAAGCTAGGCGGTCACACTGACCAATATCAGAGTGAGAATGGCCATTTACGCGCTAGATGGGTACCTGATTACACCGTTTACGGTGTCGCTTACGACACCCCAATTCTCGGCTACGGTGTACTCAATACAAACTTATTGCGACTCTGGAAATCAGAGGCCTATAACGCTTTTAACTTTCAAGCCTTCAACATGGGCAATCACTGCGCTGCGGTGGAAGAAAAAGTGGTGGCTGAAAATCTCAGCAAAGTGCTCTATCCAAATGACGCGTCGGAAGTTGGCAAGGAACTGCGATTAAAGCAGCAGTATTTTTTTGTTTCCTGCTCCTTGCAGGATATGGTTCGCATTGTTCAGCACGATTTGGGCGATCCAGCCCTTTTTCCAGAGAAGTTCGTAGCACAGCTTAACGATACTCATCCTGCTATTGCAATACCAGAACTGATGCGACTTTTAATAGATGAGCATGCTTTTACTTGGGAAGTCGCCTGGGATATTACCCGTAGTAGCTTCGCTTACACAAATCATACGTTGTTACCTGAAGCATTGGAAACATGGTCTTTGGATTTGTTTAAACGCATTTTACCGCGTCATCTAGAAATTATTTACGAGATTAATCAACGCTTTCTTGATGAAGTGCGCCTGCGATTTCTCTACGATGATCAGCGCATCAGTCGCATGTCATTGATTAGTGATGAGACAAACCCACGATTACGAATGGCACATCTTGCCGCCGTAGGTAGCTTTGCCATCAATGGTGTTTCGGCGATTCATACCAGTTTGCTGAAAACGACAGTGATGCAAGATTTTTATGAATTGTGGCCAGAGAAATTTTGCAACAAGACCAATGGTGTTACGCCACGTCGTTTTATTGCCTTAGCGAATCGGCCACTGACTAAGTTGATTGATGATGCTGTCGGCGGGGACTGGCTAAAAAACATGGCTTTGCTTAAGCATTTGGAACCTTTGGCCAGCGATATAAGCTTTCAGTCACGCTGGCGCGAGGTTAAGCTTACGGCCAAGCATCAATTGTCAAATCACATTAGTCAGGTCACTGGCATCACGGTTGATCCAACGTCAATGTTTGATATTCAAGCCAAGAGATTCCATGAGTACAAGCGACAGCATCTTAGTCTTTTACACATCATCAGTCTGTATCATCGTCTAAAGTGCAACCCAAACTTGTGTATTGCACCGCGTACTTTCATTTTCTCTGGCAAGGCAGCTCCAGGGTATTATCTGGCTAAATTGATCATTAAATTGATCCATTCTGTTGCTGAGATAATTAATCACGATCCGCAAGTGAATCAAACAATAAAAGTCGTATTTCTGCCAAATTTTAACGTTAAGAATGCCCAACATCTTTATCCTGCTGCAGATTTATCCGAGCAAATTTCTACCGCAGGGAAAGAGGCCTCGGGTACAGGCAATATGAAGTTTTCAATGAACGGTGCACTGACGATTGGTACGCTGGATGGGGCGAATGTAGAGATACGCGAAGCGGTAGGTGAAGACAACTTCTTTCTATTCGGCCTGACTGCTGCTCAGGTGCAAGAGCGATTGATTGGCGGTTATCATCCGAGGCTAGTCATTGAAAGCGATACTGAACTAGAGAATGCCTTGAATATGATCAGCTCTGGTCTATTTTCACATGGAGATAGGCAACTTTTTGCACCACTTGTTAATAACCTTAGAGAACAAGACCCTTATCTGGTCTGTGCTGATTATCGCGCTTATCTAGACTGCCAGGATAACGTAGGTAAACAGTATCTTAATTCAGAA
>NZ_JAUXOY010000019.1 GCF_030684185.1 Methylotenera sp. | reverse complement strand
CAGGCGTTAACGATGGCAGGATGACTTCGCAGACGTGTGATACTCTTGCGTTCGATACTCAATTTGAGCTCAACTTCATTCCACATTAGCAATCGCCTTTAGTAATCATTCCAGCAAAAGTGCCCATTGCTCAACGTTTTTTTTGAGAATAATGGATGACTCATATTATGCTGACTCACTCAAGGTTCTGCAACCATCGTCGCATAGACCTGATTATTACGAAGATAAGTCAGCGCCAGAGTGGCAAGCTTTATCCATTAACTCAGCCAGCCTAGCGGCAGTATGTGTGCGACTTTTCACTCGCATCCAAGCAACTACAATTATAAATATCATAATAGTTGATGTTAAGTTATCCGATAAATTGCCGTTAAGTAGGGAGAATGAAGTTAATAAATCTTATGGGACAGATAAATGTTATCCACACTTGCCAGCTCAAATAGTAATAATAAGAACGCCCGTATGATGTCTTTGCTAGCAAACACTCCTGTGGATGCTGATGAGGCTTCAATTAATGAATCGCCATACAATACATCTATTCACAAACGGTCAAACAGGATTGACGACAATACTACAATCTTACGATTGCTTAACAATACGCCATCTGTATCTGAAGATACCCTATGTTTGTTAGTCCTTGAGTTATTCCAGCAACAACCATTACTCTTTGCAATTCCTGTCGTTAATCATAGCAACATTCCCACAGGTATTGTCGAGCGTAATTCCTTTGTCGAGCTTTTTATTAAACCTTACGCTAAAGAACTTTATGCGAAAAAGACGATTTTGAGTTTTATGAATAAAACGCCTGTCATCGTGGACAAAGGAACATCGATAGATGATATTGCCAGAATCATAGTCGATGCAGGTATGCAGCATATGGTCAGTGGATTTATCGCCACGACCGAGGGGCAATACCTCGGCATTGCTAATGGTCATAACTTATTGACTGAGATTACACAACGCAAGCAAGCCAGTCTATTTCACCTGGCTCATTATGACCAGCTGACTAAACTACCCAATCGTGTCCTTTTTCTTGATCGCTTAAATGTGGCAATCATTCAATCTGATCGTCAAAAAACCCATGTTGGACTGGTATTCATCGATTTAGATAAATTTAAACATTTTAATGACTCGATGGGGCACAGCTTTGGTGATGAATTGTTAATAGCCGTAGCAGAACGTTTGGTTGGTTGCTCAAGAGAAGGTGAAACAGTTGCTCGTCTTTCAGGAGATGAATTTACCATCCTGTTGGACAATGTGAAGAGTCAGCGAGATTTGGATATTTTGTGTAACCGTATTCTTGACGCAATGAAGCGACCATTGCAAATCATGGGACGCGAAGTATTTATCACCGTCAGTATTGGTTCAGCAATGAGTCCTCAGGATGACGACCAGTCTGCTGGTCTGCTGGTAAAGGCGGATGCTGCCATGTATGAAGCCAAGCGCAGTGGTCGCAATGCTTATCGGCATTATGTACCAGGCATGAATCTGTATTCATATGAACGAATGACCCTCGAAACAGATTTACGCATGGCTTTGGAACGTAATGAGTTTGAATTGTTCTATCAACCCCAAGTTTTACTTTCAACAGGGAAAGTAGTCGGTAACGAAGCCTTGATTCGCTGGCGGCATCCAGAACGTGGTTTACTTGCCCCCATCCATTTTATTGAAATCATTGAGGAATCCGGGCTTATTGTTCCTATCGGAAAATGGGTGATTGAAGAGGCGTGTCGGCAACAAATGATCTGGATGAAAAGTGGGCTTGAACCCATGTGTATGTCAGTTAACATTTCTGCTATGCAGTTTTATCAATCGGACTTCTGTGAGATGGTGAAGTCTATTGTTATGGAAAGCGGTATACAACCAGAACATTTGGAACTTGAACTGACTGAAAGTGTTTGTATGCATGATGTGATCTCAGTGCTTAATCCATTGCAAGAATTGCACGAATTTGGTATTAAGTTAGCCATTGACGATTTCGGTACTGGCTTTTCTAACTTGAGTTATCTAAATAAATTTCCAATAGACAGGCTAAAGATAGACCAATCTTTCATCCGAAATATTGACAGTGAACCTGTAAACATTGAGATTGTGCGCGCTATTGTTGCGCTGGGCAGAAGCATGTCGCTAGAATTGGTTGCAGAAGGAGTCGAAACTGACAGTGAGATGAACTTGGCAGAATCCTGTGGCTGTGAGTTTGTTCAAGGATACCGATTCTCAAAACCACTGCCTGCAGATCAGCTTGAGTTGTGGTTAAATCAGTTCAGTGCAATTCAATCTTGATTTTTTAACCTTTATATCCGATAAAAATTAAATGAAAAACCTCTATCCTAATTTTTCTTTAATTCTAAGTTTGAATTCAATTTTTGATAATCTTCCTTGATTGCACCAATTGCATCGATTTCGTCTTTGATTTTCAACTTGTTTAATGTGTCTATCGGTAATGCAATAAAGAGTTTGATGCGATTTTCTAAGTATCTACAACTTCTTTGAAAAGCTTTTAGCTTTTCACTGTCAGTACCTTCAACGGCTTCCGGATCCTCTATACCCCAATGGGCTGTCATTGGTTGACCTGGCCATATGGGACAAACTTCACCTGCGGTATCATCACAAACAGTAAAAACAAAATCCATATGAGGTGCGCCGAAGCCAGAAAACTCGCCCCAACTTTTACATCTTAACCCATCGGAATTAAGCCCATGCGATTCTAATGTTTTAATCGTCAGTGGGTTGACCTGACTCTTTGGAAAACTGCCGGCACTGTAGGCTTTGAATCTCCCTTTGCCCCAGTGCTCCATCAACTTTTCTGCCATGATGCTGCGAGCAGAGTTTCCACTGCAAAGAAAAAGTACGTTGAATATTTTGGGTTCCATGAGTTGTAAGTTCCTTTAAAATGCTAAGAGTTAAAAGATCATTATTGGTGGTAAATGGTAATAAAAATTTAGATTTTTTCTTTATTTCTGATGGCCTCTAAATTTTCACGCCATTCAGCAAGCTGCTCATCCTCAAGTTCAAGTTGTATTGCTAAGATTTCTATTGGAGTAAATTTTTTATCTGCAGCTCTGTGTGCTTGTATTCTAAACATTCTTCTTAATAATTGCTCAACTTCTGTGTAGGATAAATTTTTAGCTTTTTCAAGGTACTTTTCGTTAACTTTTGTGATTTTCATTTTCCTTACTCTATTCATACGACTAAAAAATTACAAAATTTATTAAGAGTGTAGGTCATCACAATATTCAACCGTGTTACATATTTGTGAATTTAACTATTTATGAGATGTTTTTTTGATATTGATTGCTAGTTTTACAAAAAAAACATCAACCAAAGTAGCCTGTCACATTTATTTAACCTCAATATTTGATAATTACATAACTAACTTTTAGTTGGTATGGCAAATAGAGGGGGCAGGTCAATCAACCGAGGCTAGTCATTGAAAGCGATACTGAACTAGAGAATGCCTTGAATATGATCAGCTCTGGCCTATTTTCACATGGAGATAGGCAACTTTTTGCACCACTTGTTAATAACCTTAGAGAACAAGACCCTTATCTGGTCTGTGCTGATTATCGCGCTTATCTAGACTGCCAGGATAACGTAGGTAAACAGTATCTTAATTCAGAA
>NZ_JAUXOY010000018.1 GCF_030684185.1 Methylotenera sp. | reverse complement strand
TAGGCTTTTGCTTCGCCGCCGAATTTTTTTGACAAGATTGTAGTAATCGCTGCTGTTAGTGTTGTTTTACCATGGTCCACGTGGCCAATCGTACCTACGTTGACGTGCGGCTTGGTCCGCTCAAATTTACCTTTTGCCATTTAATTTCCTTTAAATTCAATATTTTAAGAATAGTTTCAATTACTTCTTATTCATGATGGCTTCAGCCACGTTTCTTGGTGCTTCTGTGTAATGCTTAAATTCCATACTATAGCTTGCGCGACCTTGCGATAGTGAACGTACGGTAGTTGAATAACCAAACATCTCAGCTAATGGCACTTCTGCACGGATCACTTTGCCCGTTGCATTATCTTCCATACCTTGAATGATACCGCGACGTGATGACAAGTCACCCATGATATCGCCCATATAATCTTCAGGCGTCTCAACTTCTACAGCCATCATTGGCTCCAGCAAGATTGGGTCAGCCTTACGCATACCGTCTTTAAAGCCGATTGAAGCAGCCATTTTAAATGCGTTTTCATTCGAGTCAACATCATGGTATGAACCATCAAACAAGGTAACTTTAACATCTACAACTGGGAAGCCGGCTAAAACACCTGCCGGAATTGTTTCGCGCAAACCCTTTTCAACTGCAGGAATGAACTCGCGTGGCACTGTACCGCCTTTAATTGCATCAATAAACTCAAAGCCTTTGCCTGGCTCGTTTGGCTCCATAATTAGCCATACATGGCCATATTGACCCTTACCGCCTGATTGCTTAACAAACTTACCCTCAACTTCAACTTTCTTCTTAATTGCTTCACGGTAAGCCACTTGTGGCGCACCAACGTTAGCTTCTACGTTAAATTCACGACGCATACGGTCTACTAAAATCTCAAGATGCAACTCACCCATACCTGAAATAATTGTTTGATTAGTCTCTTCGTCAGTTTTAACACGGAAAGATGGATCTTCTTGTGCTAAACGGTTCAAAGCAACACCCATCTTCTCTTGGTCAGCTTTAGTTTTTGGCTCAACTGCAACGTGAATCACTGGCTCAGGGAATATCATGCGCTCAAGAATAATCTCATCATTCACGCTACAGAGTGTGTCGCCAGTAGTTGCTTCTTTAAGACCAATCGCCGCCGCAATATCTCCAGCACGCACTTCAGTCAGAGGCTCACGTGTATTGGCATGCATTTGCACGATACGGCCAATACGTTCTTTTTTGCCCTTAATTGGGTTGTAAACGGTATCACCGGCGTTAATCACACCTGAATAAACGCGGAAGAATATCAATTGACCTACAAACGGGTCAGTCATAATTTTGAAAGCTAATGCTGAGAATTTTTCATCATCTGAAGCTTTAAGACGAATCTCATTACCATCACCATCTTCAGCTTTAGTAGGCGGAATGTCTGTAGGTGCTGGCATTAATTCAATAACTTTATCCAACATGGCTTGTACGCCTTTGTTTTTAAAAGCTGAACCACACACCATAGGAACAATTTCAAAAGCAATGGTACGCATACGCAAACCTGTCATGATGTCAGATTCTGACAAATCACCTTCTTCAAGGTATTTATTCATCAGCTCTTCTGTAGCCTCAGCAGCAGCTTCAACCATGTTTTCACGCCACTTATCGCACTCCGCTTTCAAGTCAGCCGGGATTTCACGGTAATCAAACTTCATACCTTGAGATGCGTCATCCCAATATATGGCTTTCATTTTAATAAGATCAACTACACCTTCGAACTTTTCTTCAGCGCCAATTGGCACTTGCAAAGGCACTGGATTTGCTTTGAGACGTGCACGCATTTGATCGTACACTTTGAAGAAGTTAGCACCTGCGCGGTCCATTTTATTAACGAACGCGATACGTGGAACCTTGTATTTATTTGCCTGACGCCATACCGTTTCAGATTGAGGTTGCACACCGCCGACTGCACAATAAACCATACAAGCACCATCAAGCACACGCATTGAACGCTCTACTTCAATAGTAAAGTCAACGTGGCCTGGAGTATCAATAATATTAATGCGATGCTGATCAAATTGACCAGCCATACCCTTCCAGAAGCAAGTAGTTGCTGCTGAAGTAATAGTAATACCACGCTCCTGTTCCTGCTCCATCCAGTCCATAGTAGCGGCGCCATTATGCACTTCACCAATTTTGTGGTTGACACCTGTATAAAACAAAATACGTTCTGTAGTCGTTGTTTTACCTGCGTCAATGTGCGCAGAAATACCAATGTTACGATAGCGTTCAATAGGGGTTATACGAGCCACGGCTATTACCTTTACTTAATATTATTGCTTAAATTCTTAAAGAGCGATGCAACTGACCCAAGCATTTACTTAGGCCAACTAAACAACAATCAGATACTAGAACCTGAAATGTGAGAATGCTTTATTCGCTTCCGCCATACGGTGAACTTCTTCACGTTTTTTCATTGCTGATCCACGACCTTCAGAAGCTTCAGTTAATTCAGCAGCCAAACGCAAGCCCATTGACTTCTCACCACGCTTACGCGCGGCATCACGCATCCAACGCATTGCCAAGGCACTACGACGGTTAGGACGAACTTCTACTGGCACTTGATAGTTAGCACCACCAACGCGACGACTTTTAACTTCCACTAATGGGCGTAGGTTTGTTAGTGCAAGGGTAAACACCTCCAAAGCATCTTTACCTGTTTTAGCTGCAATTTGATCAAACGCACCGTATAAAATACGCTCAGCAACAGATTTTTTACCACCTGTCATCAATACGTTTACAAATTTTGAAACTTCTTGGCTTCCAAATTTTGGATCTGGAAGTATATTGCGTTTGGGGACTTCTCTACGTCTTGGCATAATTCTCTCTATTCTCTACTTATGTTTTGCTAGCAACTGCACGAGCAAGGCTATTGGATAGCCGCTATTAAATAAACCAACTTATATTACAAAGCTAAATTACTTAGCCTTGGCTTCTTTAGGACGTTTAGCACCGTATTTAGAGCGTGATTGTTTACGGTCCTTAACACCAGCCGTATCCAAACTACCACGCACCATATGGTAACGCACGCCTGGTAAATCTTTTACACGACCGCCACGCAATAGCACAACACTATGCTCTTGCAAGTTATGGCCTTCACCACCGATATAGCTAATCACTTCATAGCCATTGGTCAGACGCACCTTTGCAACTTTACGCAAAGCCGAGTTAGGCTTTTTAGGTGTCGTTGTATAAACACGTGTACATACACCACGTTTTTGTGGGCATGATTCAAGTGCAGGCACTTTACTTTTTGTGACCACTTTAGCGCGTGGCTTACGTATTAACTGATTGATGGTTGGCATTGCCTATAACCTCTAAATAATGTTCTTAAATGATACTTTTTTAAAAATTGCAAAACAAACCAGGATAGCAATGCCATTACTGACAATTTAGCTATCCTGAAAAACCCAACATTCTATTTAGCCTGACTTTTATTGTCAAGACTTTAATCGCTTGATTTTATTCTGCTGCTATTTCACTAACTACTTCTACCTCTGTTACTTCAGCTTCTACAAACAGCGCTTCTGCTGGAATTTCTTTGGCTTGAATTCCGCCAGCTGCTGCACGCTTACGAGCTTCGTGATATGCCAAACCTGTACCTGCAGGAATCAAACGGCCAACAATGACGTTTTCTTTCAATCCGCGCAATTCATCACGTTTACCTAGAATTGCCGCTTCAGTCAACACACGTGTAGTTTCCTGGAACGATGCCGCTGAAATAAACGAATCAGTTGAAAGTGATGCTTTAGTGATACCAAGCAATACATATTCAAATTCAGCCGGGCGTTTATCTTGTGCGATGACACGTTCATTTTGTGCCAATAAATCTGCACGTTCTACTTGCTCACCCATGATGAAACTTGTATCGCCAGCATCGGTTACACGTACACGACGTAACATTTGACGCACAATGACCTCAATGTGTTTATCGTTAATCTTAACACCTTGCAAACGATATACGTCTTGCACTTCATCGATGATGTAACGTGCTAATGCTTCGCGACCTTGTAAGCGTAGAATATCTTGCGGTTCAGCTGGGCCATCAACAATACTCTCACCTTTAGTTACCACTTGGCCATCATGCGCTGTTACGTGTTTATCTTTAGGAATCAAGAATTCGCTGGTAATGCCGTCTAAATCAGTAATCACTAAACGTTGTTTGCCTTTTGTATCTTTACCGAACGAAACAGTACCAGTTACTTCAGCCAACATACCTGCATCTTTTGGTGAACGCGCTTCAAATAACTCAGCTACGCGTGGAAGACCCCCAGTAATATCACGTGTTTTAGAGGATTCTTGTGGAATACGCGCGATAACTTCACCCACACCTACTTCTTGGCCATCTTTAACGGTAATAATACAACCCAATTGGAATGTGGTATTAACCGATTGCTCGCTACCTGTGATCTTAACTTCAACGCCATTAGCATCCAACAATTTAACTTGAGGACGTAAGCCTTTAGTTTGACCAGCACGCTGCTTAGGATCAATCACTACCAATGATGACAAGCCTGTTACATCATCAATTTGTTTAGCAACGGTAATACCCTCTTCCACGTTTTCAAATTTAATTTGACCCGCGTATTCAGTAATAATTGGGCGGGTATGTGGATCCCATGTTGCAATCGCCTGACCTGCTTTTACTGTTTTACCATCAGTAATTTGCAATGTCGCACCGTATGGCACTTTATGACGCTCACGCTCGCGACCGTTTTCATCAGCAATAATCACTTCGCCGTTACGTGAAATCACCACCTGCTCATTACGCGCATTCGTTACATAACGCATCGTAGAAGTGAAGTTCAACACACCGTTAGACTTACCTTCAACTTGTGACACTGAAGCCGCACGCGACGCCGCACCACCAATGTGGAAGGTACGCATGGTTAGTTGTGTACCAGGTTCACCAATTGATTGCGCTGCAATCACACCAACAGCCTCACCCATGCTAATCAATTTGCCACGACCTAAGTCACGGCCATAACATTTAGCACAGATACCGTAACGTGTGTCACATGTAAGTGCTGTACGTACTTTTACCTCATCAATACCTAGCGCATCAAGATGTTCAACTTCGTCTTCACCCAATAGTGTACCTGCTGGGTAAATCACTTCTTGAGTTTCTGGGTTGATAACATCAAGCGCAGCCGTACGGCCTAAAATACGATCGTGCAACGGCTCAATCACTTCACCGCCTTTTACCAAAGCTTTAGTCACTAAACCATCACTTGTACCGCAATCAATCTCAGTTACAACCAAATCCTGTGTCACATCAACTAAACGACGTGTTAAGTAGCCGGAGTTGGCTGTTTTCAACGCAGTATCAGCTAGACCCTTACGAGCACCGTGGGTTGAAATAAAGTATTGCAACACGTTCAGGCCATCACGGAAGTTAGCTTTAATTGGCGTTTCAATGATAGAACCATCTGGTTTCGCCATCAAACCGCGCATACCAGCTAACTGACGAATCTGCGCAGCAGAACCACGAGCACCAGAGTCAGCCATCATGTAAATAGCATTAAATGATTCCTGACGTAGCACTTTACCTGCCTTGTCTTTCACTTGCTTGCCATCAGCGTCTAATACATCTTCTTCTTTAAGTTGCTTCATCATGGCGTCAGCAACTTTATCACTTGCACGACCCCAAATATCCACCACTTTATTGTAACGCTCACCTTGTGTTACCAAGCCTGAAACGTACTGATCTTCAATTTCCTTAACTTCAGATTCAGCAGCCGCGATCAACGCACCTTTTTCTTTCGGTACTAGCATATCGTTAATACTGATAGAAATACCAGCTTTAGTCGCGTATGAGTAACCTGCGTCCTTTAATTTATCAGCAAAAATAACTGTTTCTCGGATGCCAACTTTACGGAATGAAGCATTGATTAATTTAGAAATTTCTTTCTTTTTCAACGCTTTGTCAAGGTTGCTATAAGCTAATCCAGCAGGCAGAATTTGTGACAACAATGCACGACCCACAGTTGTTTCATAACGGTTGGTTTTTTCAGTTTTAACACCGTCCAAATCTAGCTCGTACTCTTTAATACGCACGGTAATTTTCGCGTGAATATCAATTAACCCTTGGTCAAATACACGTTGCACTTCTTTTACATCAGCAAAACGCATACCTTCACCACGAGCGGCAACTCTGTCGCGCGTCATGTAGTACAAGCCCAACACGATATCTTGTGATGGAACAATAATCGGCTCCCCGTTTGCAGGTGACAGCACATTATTTGAAGCCAACATTAAAGTCCGTGCTTCCATTTGCGCTTCTAGCGACAACGGAACGTGAACAGCCATTTGGTCACCATCGAAGTCGGCGTTGAATGCCGCACAGACAAGTGGGTGCAATTGAATTGCTTTGCCTTCAATCAAGATAGGCTCAAACGCTTGAATACCTAAACGGTGCAATGTAGGCGCACGGTTAAGTAATACTGGATGCTCGCGGATTACATCTTCAAGAATATCCCAAACTTCTGGTCCTTCTTCTTCTACTTTTTTCTTAGCAGCTTTAATCGTTGTTGCAATACCTAACACTTCCAGTTTATGGAAAATGAATGGTTTGAATAATTCCAAAGCCATTTTCTTAGGCAAACCGCATTGATGCAATTTCAGTTGCGGACCAACCACAATCACCGAACGACCTGAGTAATCCACACGTTTACCCAACAAGTTCTGACGGAAACGGCCGCCTTTACCTTTAATCATATCAGCTAATGATTTCAATGGACGCTTGTTAGCACCAGTCATCACTTTACCGCGACGGCCGTTATCCAATAGTGAGTCCACGGCTTCTTGCAACATACGTTTTTCGTTACGCACTATAATTTCAGGTGCTTTCAACTCTAACAAGCGTTTTAAACGGTTGTTACGGTTAATTACACGGCGATATAGATCGTTTAAATCTGACGTTGCAAAACGGCCGCCATCCAAGGGTACTAATGGACGTAATTCTGGCGGCAATACTGGCAAGATTTCAAGAATCATCCACTCTGGCTTAATGCCAGATTTTTGGAATGCTTCTAATACTTTTAAGCGTTTAGCAATTTTCTTGATTTTTGCCTCAGAGCCCGTTGCGCCTAAGTCTTGGCGTAATTGAACTACTTCACGCTCAATATCCATGGTACGCAACAACTCACGCACCGCTTCAGCACCCATAACAGCATTGAATTCGTCGCCGTATTCTTCAACTTTTGCCAAGTAATCATCTTCAGTCAATAACTGACCGCGTGTAAGCGGTGTCATGCCTGGATCAACCACGATGAATGCTTCAAAATACAATACGCGTTCAATATCACGTAAGGCGATATCTAGCACCATACCTAAACGGCTTGGTAATGATTTTAAGAACCAAATATGCGCAACTGGTGATGCTAGGTCAATATGACCCATACGCTCACGACGCACTTTAGATAGCGTTACTTCAACGCCGCATTTTTCGCAGATTACACCGCGATGTTTTAAGCGTTTATATTTACCGCACAAACACTCGTAATCTTTTATCGGGCCAAAGATTTTTGCACAGAACAAACCATCACGCTCTGGTTTAAAAGTACGATAGTTAATAGTTTCCGGCTTTTTTACTTCGCCATATGACCATGAACGGATTTTTTCAGGTGAAGCAAGTGCAATCTTAATGGCATCGAACTCTTCTTCTTGCGTTACCTGTTTGAATAAGTCTAATAGAGCTTTCATATTTATCTCCTTAGTTTCTGTCTAGGTCAATGTCGATAGCGAGTGAGCGAATTTCTTTCACTAACACGTTAAATGATTCTGGCATACCAGCATCAATTTTGTGTTCGCCCTTGACGATATTTTCATATACTTTTGTACGACCAGTCACGTCATCAGACTTAACTGTCAGCATTTCTTGTAACGTATATGATGCACCATAAGCTTCTAGCGCCCAAACCTCCATCTCACCGAATCGCTGACCACCAAATTGCGCTTTGCCGCCCAATGGTTGTTGCGTTACCAATGAATATGGGCCAGTAGAACGCGCATGCATTTTGTCATCAACCAAGTGATGCAATTTCAATACATGCATATAGCCAACAGTTACAGGACGCTCAAAGGCATCGCCTGTACGGCCATCGAACAATTTCACTTGTGTTTTGCCAGCAGAGAACTGTAGTTGCTTGGTACGGGCATCATCATCCGGAAACGCTAAATCAAGCATAGCTTTAATGTCAGATTCTGCTGCGCCATCAAATACTGGTGTAGCAAATGGCACACCATTTGTTAAGTTTTTAGCCAACTCTAAAACTTCAGCATCACTGAATGACTTGATGTCTTCTTTTTTACCTGTGCTGTCGTTGTAGATCTGCTCCAAAAACTTACGAATTTCAGTAACTTTGGCTTCTGCACGTAACATCTCATCAATACGATGACCCAAGCCTTTAGCAGCCCAGCCTAAGTGAGTTTCCAAAATCTGACCAATGTTCATACGTGACGGAACACCTAGCGGGTTTAACACGATATCCATAGGTGTACCATCCGCCATATGTGGCATATCTTCTACTGGACAGATTTTTGAAATAACACCCTTGTTACCGTGACGACCAGCCATTTTATCACCCGGCTGAATACGACGTTTTACAGCTAAATACACTTTAACCATTTTCTGTACACCAGCAGGCAATTCATCGCCTTGTGTCAATTTACGTTTTTTCTCTTCAAATTTACTATCAAAGGCAACACGTGCTTGAGCTAAACTATCTTTTAGCTGCTCTAATTGACGCGCTGTTTCTTCATCGCTTAAACGAATATCAAACCAGTCATAGCGACCAACAGACGCTAAATACTCAGCCGTCAATTCATCGCCTTTTTTCAGCTTGTTTGGACCGCCAGTTGCAGTTTTACCTTCAATCAAACGGCGGATACGACCAAAGGCATCATCTTCAACAATACGCATTTGGTCCGCTAAGTCTTGTTTGTAGTGCGTCAACTGATCATCAATAATTTGCTGCGCACGAGAATCACGCTCCAAGCCTTCACGTGTAAAGACTTGTACGTCAATCACGGTTCCGCTCATACCAGATGGCACGCGAAGTGAAGTATCTTTAACGTCTGAAGCTTTTTCACCAAAAATGGCACGTAACAATTTTTCTTCTGGTGTAAGTTGCGTTTCACCTTTTGGCGTCACTTTACCAACTAATACATCACCCGCTTCAACATCAGCACCGATATAAATAATACCTGTTTCATCCAAGCGACCTAACATGCGCTCACTTAAGTTCGAAATATCCTGTGTGATTTCTTCTGCACCAAGCTTAGTATCACGTGCAACAACGGTTAACTCTTCAATATGAATTGACGTATAGCGATCATCCGCTACTACGCGTTCAGAGATTAGAATTGAATCCTCGTAGTTATAACCGTTCCATGGCATAAAGCCTACCAACATGTTTTGACCTAGCGCCAATTCACCCATATCAGTTGAAGCGCCATCGGCAATCACATCACCACGTGCCAACTTATCGCCTACACGCACCAAAGGACGTTGGTTGATGTTGGTGTTCTGATTTGACCGTGTATATTTAGTTAAGTTGTAAATATCAACACCGACTTCGCCGTCTTTCGCTTCGTCATCGTTCACACGAACAACGATACGGCCAGAATCGACATAATCCACCACGCCGCCACGACGCGCTTGAACTGTCGTACCAGAGTCAACCGCTACTGTACGTTCAATACCTGTACCAACTACGGCTTTTTCAGCTCGCAGACATGGCACCGCTTGACGCTGCATGTTAGCACCCATCAATGCGCGGTTCGCGTCATCGTGCTCCAGGAATGGAATCAATGAAGCCGCCACAGATACAATTTGACCTGGAGCAACATCCATATATTGCACGCGGTCTGGTTGTGTCATAGTAAATTCATTATGGTGACGTGATGAAACCAAGTCCTCAACGAACATATTTTTCGTATCTAAGTCAGTGTTTGCCTGAGCAATCATGTACTGACTTTCCTCAATCGCTGAAAGATAATCAATCGTATCGGAGACTTTATTGCCTTCCACACGGCGATACGGTGTTTCTAGGAAACCATATTCATTAGTACGTGCATACAAAGCCAATGAGTTGATCAAACCAATGTTTGGACCTTCTGGCGTCTCAATTGGACACATACGACCATAGTGGGTTGAATGTACGTCACGCACCTCAAAACCAGCACGCTCACGCGTTAAACCACCAGGGCCTAATGCTGAAATACGGCGTTTATGCGTAATTTCTGACAATGGATTGGTTTGATCCATAAATTGTGACAATTGGCTTGAGCCAAAGAATTCACGAATTGCGCTAGATACTGGTTTCGCATTAATCAAATCATGCGGCATCAAGTTATCAGACTCAGCTTGTGACAAACGTTCTTTAACAGCACGTTCCACGCGAACCAAACCTGTACGGAATTGGTTTTCTGCCAATTCACCTACTGAACGGATACGGCGATTACCTAAGTGGTCAATATCATCGATTTCGCCACGACCATTACGCAACTCTAGCAACACACCAATCACTGCAAGGATATCGTCATTTGAAAGGATATATTCACCTTCAGCACCACGAGGACCAACAGTTTCATAGAACTTACGCATCCAACTTGATTGACGCTCTTCAGTTTTTTCCGGGAAAGCACGACGATTAAACTTCATGCGTCCTACGCGTGATAAATCATAGCGATCTTCATTAAAGAATAAACCGTGAAATAACGCTTCTACTGAGTCTTCAGTTGGCGGTTCGCCTGGACGCATCATGCGGTAAATCGCAACACGCGCGCTATATTGATCAGGAATTTCATCAATGCGCAATGTTTGAGAAATATAGTCACCGTGGTCTAAGTCATTAGAATAAAGCGTGCTAATTTCACCAACTTTTGCATCAACCAATTTTTCAAGCAGTGATTCTGTAATTTCATCATTTGCATTTGCAATGACTTCGCCAGTTTCTTTATCTACGATACCAGTCCCAATTGCGCGACCAAGAATAAAGTCTTGTGGCACAGCAATTTTGCTTACGCCCGCTTTTTCCATATCACGGATATGTTTTACTGTAATGCGTTTGTCTTTAGCAACTAACACTGTGCCGTCTTTAGCAACAATGTCGAACTTAGCAACTTCTCCACGTAAACGATCTGGCACTAATGTAAATTCAACACCCTTTGCACTAACATGAAAAGTATCAAAATCAAAGAAAGTGCCAATGATTTGTTCTGGAGTATATCCAAGTGCTTTAAGCAAAATGGTGACAG
Source organism: Methylotenera sp. (assembly GCF_030684185.1). GTDB lineage: Bacteria > Pseudomonadota > Gammaproteobacteria > Burkholderiales > Methylophilaceae > Methylotenera. The sequence continues at coordinate 4,568 of NZ_JAUXOY010000018.1, read as the reverse complement.
GCATTTTACGGCGACGGTCAATACGGAAATACAAATAATCTTTAGGATCGAACTCAAAATCCAACCATGATCCACGGTAAGGGATGATTCGTGCTGAGAATAACAATTTGCCTGAGCTATGTGTTTTACCACGATCATGCTCAAAGAACACGCCTGGGCTGCGGTGCAACTGAGAAACAATTACACGCTCAGTACCATTAATGACAAATGAGCCATTTTCAGTCATCAAAGGCAATTCGCCCATGTAAACTTCCTGCTCTTTCACTTCCTTAACCGTTGGTTTAGAAGCTTCTTTATCCATGATAGTCAAACGGACTTTTACGCGCAATGGCGCAGCGTAAGTTAAGCCACGTTGCTGACATTCTTTCACATCAAAAGGCTCAGCGCCTAATTGGTAGCTCACATAATCTAAACGCGCATTACCAGAATGACTAACGATAGGAAAAACCGAAGCAAAAGTTGATTGCAAACCATCTTCCGTCCGCTTATCAGCAGGCGTATCCGCTTGCAAAAATGCTTTATAAGACTCTAGTTGCATTGCAAGCAAGTATGGAATTTCTTGCACACTTTCGCGCTTGGCGAAACTTTTACGAAGGCGTTTCTTTTCGGTGAAGGAATAGCTCATTGCATCTCCTAATGTTTGAGGGCAGAAATTAAAGTACTTTTCATCAAAATTAATGTACAGACCTTACTTATTAAGCTTTGAAAGTACTTTGATTTCTGACTTCATGTTAAGTACGAAATATAATTACAATTTGTTACAATCTTTTCGCCGCTATAAACGGCGAAGGCTGACGGTTTCCCGTCAGCCTAAATCACGCTATACCAAGTTATTACTTGATTTCGCCAGTTGCGCCAGCTTCAATCAATTTTTTCAATGCTGCATCAGCATCTGCTTTTGAAACACCTTCTTTAATTGCTTTTGGTGCGCCATCAACTAAATCTTTAGCTTCTTTTAAACCTAAAGCTGTTAATTCACGTACCGCTTTAATTACGCTAACTTTTTGTTCTCCAGCGCTTAACAGAATTACATTGAATTCTGTTTGCTCAGCTGCTGCAGCTGGTGCTGCGCCGCCTGCTGCTGCAGCCACTGCAACAGCAGCAGCTGAAACGCCAAACTTTTCTTCGATTTCTTTAATAAATGCTGTCAAATCTAAAACTGACATCTTGCCTACTGCATCTAAAATATCTGCATTTGTAATTGCCATTTTGAATATTCCCTAAAATTAAATAATGTTACTTTTAAATAAGTTGAACTGGTGAATTAAGCTGCTTCTTTAGCATCACGAATAGCCGCCATCGCGCGAGCGAATTTGGTTGGCACTTCGTTGAGCGTACGCGCAAATTTAGCGAGTAACTCTTCACGGCTTAATGTAGATGCCAAGGCTTGTACGCCCGCAACGTCCATCAACTGATTCGGTATAGCGCCAGCTTTAATAACGAACTTGTCGTTAGTCTTAGCAAAATTGTTCAATACTTTTGCCGCAGCAACTGGGTCTGTAGAAATACCAAACACCAATGGGCCAACCATGTCGTTTGCAAGTGCTGAAAATGGCGTTCCGTCAACTGCACGGCGTACTAAGGTATTTTTCAATACACGCAAGTACACACCTGATTTTCGAGCTTCTGCACGCAATACGGTCATGTCAGCCACGCCCATGCCACGATACTCAGCAAGAACAATTGCTTGAGCTTGTGCAACCTGTGCGCTAACTTCAGCAACTACTGCTTTTTTCTCTGTAAGATTTAGACTCAAGGTCTTTCTCCTTCCGTTAAAATCTCTGTTTTATTGCTAAAACAGAATCTGCTTTTAGTATTAAATACACTAAAAACCATTTTACGGCGACCTGTCAATAGGAGATAATTTTCCCGTTTATGGATGCGCCATCTGCGTAGGGTTTAGCAAATATAAAGCAGAGGTTAAAGTCATTATCACTTTTTCACCCACTATCTACTCACTTACATTAAGCCCATTCGGACACCTACGGTCTTTGATAACCTCACTGTTTAAGTCAGATCAAAAATGATCTTCATAATCAATGAGCCCAAAGCCCTTTGCGAGTAAACCTGGGAACTAAATCAGCTACCAAGCTCACCCCTCATTCTTTAATTAAGCAACCAAGCTGGCCTGATCGACTCTTACACCAGCACCCATAGTGCTAGAGATAGATAATTTTTTAAGATAAACACCTTTAGTTGAAGCTGGTTTCGCTTTATTTAAAGCATCTACTAAAGCTACCAGATTACCTTGCAATTGCTCAACCGTGAAAGAAGCACGACCGATTGTGCAATGAATAATACCGCCTTTATCTGTACGATATTGCACTTGACCCGCTTTAGCATTCTTAACAGCAGTAGCCGCATCAGGAGTCACAGTACCCACTTTTGGGTTAGGCATTAAACCACGTGGACCTAAAATTTGACCCAAAGCACCAACGATACGCATCGCATCTGGAGTTGCAATCACAATATCAAAGTCCATTACACCAGCTTTAACTTGTTCAGCCAAATCTTCAAAACCCACCACATCAGCACCAGCTGCCTTAGCCGCCTCAGCTTGCGCACCTTGCGCGAATACCGCAACACGGGTAGTCTTACCTGTACCATTCGGTAGCACTAAAGCACCACGTACTAATTGGTCGGATTTACGCGCATCAATACCAAGGTTAACAACCGCATCAATAGATTCATTGAATTTTGCTTTTGCATTTTCTTTAACCATAGTAAGACCATCCACTACTGGATAAAGTTTGTTACGATCTACTTTTGCGCGTAGCGCATCAATTCTCTTAGCCATGTTATACACCCTCCACTTCAATACCCATGCTACGTGCACTACCTGCAATGGTACGCACAGCAGCATCCATGTCTGATGCAGACAGATCCGCGCGCTTGGTATTTACAATTTCCTCAGCCTGAGCACGCGTAATTTTTCCAACTTTATCAGTATGTGGACGCGGTGAACCTTTAGTGATACCAGCTGCTTTTTTGATTAAAATAGTTGCTGGAGGTGACTTCATCACAAAAGTGAAGCTCTTATCAGCAAACGCTGTAATCACTACTGGAATTGGCAAGCCAGGCTCTACGCCTTGAGTTGCAGCATTAAATGCCTTACAGAATTCCATAATATTTAAACCGCGTTGACCCAATGCTGGACCGACTGGAGGACTCGGGTTGGCTTTACCTGCAGGGATCTGCAGCTTGATGTAGCCAATGACTTTCTTTGCCATGGTATAACTCCTAAAATGGGTACAAACGCTAAATTACTTAGCTCCCCGTTGATTAATACTGCCTACTAAACTTCTTTTTCGATCTGACTGAATTCTAATTCCACTGGTGTTGAGCGACCGAAAATCACAACAGAAACATGCAACTTACTCTTCTCATAGTTAACATCTTCAACATTGCCTGAAAAGTCCTTGAACGGGCCATCGACAATTCGCACTGACTCACCTTTTTCAAAGGTAAGTTTTTGCGTAGGATTGCTTTTACTATCATCAATGCGCTGTAAAATAATATCGACTTCTTTATCTTTAATAGGCGTTGGCTTTTGCGCACTTCCACCAATAAATGCTGTAACACGCGGCGTACTTTTAACCAAGTGCCAACTTTCATCCGTCATGTCCATCTGAACCAAAACATATCCTGGGTATAGCTTGCGTTCAGATATGGTTTTTTGGCCAGCCTTCATCTCAATCACTTCTTCGATTGGGACTAGAATCTGACCAAACTGATCTTGAAGACCTGTTCGAACAATGCGTTCTTCAAGCCCCTTTTGTACTGACTTCTCAAAACCAGAGAAGGCTTGCACCGCGTACCATTTCATACTCATTACGCGCCCCGTCCCATTAACCACTGCACCATAAATGCAAATCCAATATCAACTACAGCCAAGAACGCGGCGATAATAACCACCAACACAAACACAACCAATGTCGTTTGTGTCGTTTCTTTGCGTGTTGGCCACACAACCTTACGCGCCTCAGCAACCGATTCACCCATAAAACCAATTGATTTCTGACCGACTGGCGTTGTCCAAAGCACTGCAATGGCCGCACCTAACCCTGCAAGCACCACGAGTATTCGTAACACGGTAGCTTTATCTGCCAGCAGATAGAATCCAGCAATTCCTGCAGCAAGTAGCAAAAATGCCACCAACAACTTAATTTTGTTGATCATAATTTACTTAATTAGCGTTACTTATAATAGCGTTCAAATGCATTACACAATTAAACAATTCCAAATCCATAGCTTCATAAATTTGAAAACGTAAGATTTTTACTTAAAATTTGGCAGGCCAAGAGGGTCTCGAACCCCCAACCCTCGGTTTTGGAGACCGATACTCTACCAATTGAGCTATTGGCCTGTAGCTTGCAAACTGCAATCTAAAAACTACAAGCTACGCTGGGTTGTTAGCGTAGCTTGCTAATTACAAAATTACTCGATAATTTTTGCTACCACACCAGCACCCACAGTACGGCCACCTTCACGGATCGCAAAGCGTAAGCCTTCTTCCATCGCGATTGGTGAGATTAATGTGACGGTGATTGATACGTTATCACCTGGCA
>NZ_JAUXOY010000005.1 GCF_030684185.1 Methylotenera sp. | reverse complement strand
CCGGTGGTGGCACAACCAGCAACAGTAATTGAAACTATTGCAATGTAAACAGCCATTGACGCTTTTTTGAATTTCATTCCAATATCTTTCTTGCCCCCAATTCGTAAAGTATCAAGCTGCGTGGGGTTCGCTGCCCAACGTGAAGTAGAACCCAAATAAGAACTTAATCTTTTATTTGGGCATGTTGTTAATGTTGTATAGTTATACATAATCTTATTTAAATCAATTGCTTTGTAAAATTTATCACACCTAAAAAAGTGAATTCATATGCAAATTACTTCTAACCAAACCCAACCACCAAAACTGCTCGATCAAGTGGCGGCAAAAATGCGTGTTAAGCACTATAGTGTTCGCACAGAGAAAAGCTATATAGATTGGATTAAACGCTATATTTTGCATTTTAACAAGCGCCACCCAAAAGACATGGGCGCGGTTGAGGTGGAAGAATTTTTAACGCATTTGGCGGTGGCGCGTAATGTTTCTGCCAGCACGCAAAATCAAGCCAAAAGCGCGCTGCTTTATCTTTATAAAGAGGTGCTGGGGGTTGAGCTGCCGTGGTTAGATAATGTAACGCAAGCTAAAGTACCACAACGCTTGCCTGTGGTGCTCACTCAGGCCGAAGTGCAAGCTGTTTTAAGCCGTATGGATGGCACCATGTGGCTGATTGCCAGCCTGCTTTATGGTAGCGGTTTGCGCATTATGGAGGCGCTACGTTTACGGGTGAAAGATATTGATTTTGCGCGGCGCGAAATTTTAGTGCGTGAAGGTAAGGGTTTTAAAGATAGGGTCACCATGTTGCCCGCCAGTTTGGTAGAGCCGCTAAAAGCACATTTGTTAAAAGTACAAACCTTGCATAAAGATGATTTAAATGCAGGCCATGGCGAGGTGTTTATGCCAATGGCGCTTGATAGAAAATACCCAAATGCAGGTAAGGACTGGAACTGGCAGTATTGTTTTCCATCCGTCAAATTATCGGTTGACCCGCGTAGCAAGGTGATTAGGCGGCATCATGCTGATGAAAAAACCGTGCAACGTGCAGTGAAAAAAGCGGTGAATTTAACAGGCATAGTTAAGCTTGCCACGCCGCATACCTTACGCCACAGCTTTGCCACACATTTGCTAACGGGCGGTTATGATATTCGCACCGTGCAAGAGTTGCTGGGTCATGCCGATGTTGCCACCACCATGATTTATACCCATGTGCTGAATAAAGGCGGGCGCGGCGTGAGTAGTCCGCTAGATGTGCTGTAAATAACTAGATGTTTTGTAGGTGCTTGGTTTTTGTGAAAGTGATGCGATGCTGCAGGTAATTGCATTCTAGCTGAAACAGGTTTATTATAACTTTTGTTATAACAATTAACTTTGGAGCGCGAATATGCACACCTTAAAATTGACCCAAATCGGTAATTCCGTAGGCTTAATATTGCCTAAAGAAGTATTGACGCGCTTAAAACTTGAAAAAGGCGATACCGTGTTTTTAACCGATGCACCGGGTGCGGTGACTATTACTCCGCATGACCCAAGTTTTGAAGAGCAGCTCGATATTGGGCGCGAGTTTATGCGTGAGTACCGTGATACATTCAATGCATTGGCAAAGTAGCTATGCCACAATTTCGGTGGATAGATAAGCGTTTACTCATCATCTTGCACGATGAGAGTTTGGCGCTACATGGCGGTGCGTCAGGTATTAGGGATGAAGGGCTGTTAGATTCTGCACTCAATCGGGCTGTTAATTTGGCGATGTATAGTAACCCTGACTTGGCGGAATTAGCTGCTGCGTATGGTGTTGGTTTGGCAAAAAACCATGCTTTTGTAGATGGAAATAAACGAGCTGCTTTTCTTTCTGTGGGCTTATTCTTAGGATTAAATGGTTTTAAATTAAAAACTACGCAGGTGGAGGCTACGCTTACCATGTTAGCTGTCGCCGCTGGTGAGGTGAATGAAGTAAATTTTGCGGCATGGATACGCAAAAATTTAGTACAAAGATAGTTTTAAATTTACATTTCTTTGGCTAGTTAGCGTCAGCTAGTCTAGAATTACACCTTTATTTATTGTTCAACCATACGGACTTTTATCATGCCAGTTTATCGTTCTCGCACCACTACCCACGGCCGCAATATGGCAGGCGCACGCGCACTTTGGCGCGCAACTGGTATGAAAGACGGTGATTTTGATAAGCCGATTATTGCAGTATGTAATTCTTTTACGCAGTTTGTGCCGGGTCATGTGCATCTTAAAGATTTAGGCCAGTTGGTCGCGCGTGAGATTGAGCGTGCAGGCGGTGTGGCTAAAGAGTTCAACACCATTGCGGTGGATGATGGCATTGCCATGGGTCACGGTGGTATGTTGTACAGCTTGCCTAGCCGCGACCTGATTGCCGATAGCGTGGAGTATATGGTGAACGCGCATTGTGCCGATGCACTGGTGTGTATTTCAAATTGCGACAAAATCACTCCAGGCATGTTGATGGCAGCTTTGCGTTTGAATATACCAGTGGTGTTTGTTTCAGGCGGGCCGATGGAAGCAGGCAAAGTGAATTGGCAAGGCGAGGAATTAAAGCTAGATTTGGTGGATGCCATGGTGGCCGCCGCAGACAGCAAAGTGAGCGACGCTAAAGCCGAAGCGATTGAGCGTTCTGCCTGCCCAACCTGCGGTTCTTGCTCAGGCATGTTTACCGCAAACTCTATGAACTGTTTAACTGAGGCGCTGGGTTTAAGCTTGCCTGGTAACGGTTCTGCACTTGCTACACATGGCGCACGTAAAGAATTATTCTTAAAAGCAGGGCGCTTAATTGTAGAAATTACCAAACGCCATTATGAGCAAGAGGATTACAGTGTTTTGCCACGTAGCATTGCCAATATGAAAGCTTTTGAAAACGCCATGGCCTTAGATGTGGCGATGGGCGGCTCAACCAACACCGTGTTGCACTTGCTCGCCGCCGCGCACGAGGCAGAACTTGATTTCACCATGAGCGACATTGACCACATTTCACGCAAAGTGCCGTGCGTGTGCAAAGTAGCGCCCGCCACGCAAAAATATCATATGGAGGATGTACACCATGCAGGTGGCGTGATGGGAATTTTGGGCGAGCTGGATCGTGCAGGGGTGATTCACCGCGATACTCCGACTGTGCATAGCGCAACCTTAGGTGATGCTTTGGATAAGTGGGATATTAAAGTCACACAGGATGAAGATGTGAAAAAATTCTTCCGCGCGGCACCAGGTGGTATTTCAACCACCATTGCTTTTAGTCAAAGCATGCTTTTTCCGACTTTAGATGATGACCGTGCAGAGGGTTGCATTCGCGACAAAGCGCATGCTTATTCGCAAGATGGTGGGTTGGCGGTGTTATATGGCAATATTGCTTTAGATGGCTGTATTGTTAAAACGGCGGGTGTGGATGACAGTATCTTGAAGTTTACTGGGCGTGCGCGTATTTTTGAAAGCCAGGATGCTACAGTTGAGGCGATTCTTGCCGATAAAATAGTAGCAGGCGATGTGGTGGTGATTCGCTATGAAGGCCCGCGTGGCGGCCCTGGCATGCAGGAAATGCTGTATCCGACATCGTACTTAAAGTCTAAAGACTTAGGTAAAGTCTGTGCATTACTGACTGATGGCCGTTTTTCTGGTGGGACATCTGGATTGAGTATCGGCCATGCCTCGCCCGAGGCGGCTGAAGGCGGTGCGATTGGCTTGGTGGAAGAAGGCGATACCATAGAGATTGATATTCCAAATCGCACCATACATTTAGCGATTAGCGATGAGGAAATGTCACACCGTCGTGCAAAAATGATTGCTAAAGGTAAGGATGCCTGGAAGCCTGTAAACCGGGTGCGTGCGGTTTCACCTGCTTTGCGTGCTTATGCTGCAATGAGTACCAGTGCCGCGCGTGGCGCAGTACGTGATGTTTCTCAGATAGAAAAATAACGAATACGTAATTACGAATTAACAATATAAAAGTAGAAATATAAAAGAAGGCGAATAATTAAAATGAATATTTCAAAAGTCCACCACTCGGCAGATATAGATGCAGAACAGGCAGAAGATGTCCGCTTTGTAACAGATGCCAATGGTTTAGATTATATTGAAATTGACAATCGCCACGCCACGGCCAAGTTGGCTTTGCAGGGCGCACATGTCATGCAATGGCAACCAAAATCAACTGCAGAGCCCGTATTGTGGCTATCGAGCAATGCGCGTTATACGCCAGGTCGGTCTATTCGTGGGGGCGTGCCTATTTGTTGGCCATGGTTCGGCGCACATCCTACAGATAGTAGCTATTGCCCGCATGGATTTGCGCGTGTCATTCAATGGCAGTTAAAGAAAAGTAATCGCTTAGCAAACGGCACGACGAGATTATTATTGGAAATGACCGAAACTGACGTCACCAAAAAACAGCTGTCTTATCCTTACCGCTTAACGTTAGAGATTACAATTGGTAATTACCTGCGTTTGGAGATGAATACGACTAACTTAGCGAACCATCCATTTATGATAGGTGAGGCGTATCACACGTATTTTAATGTGAGCGATGTGGCAAATGCTGAAATCACTGGGCTGGATAATTTAGTCTATTCAGACAAGGTTGAAGGCTATATTCGTAATGTACAACATGGATCATTGCAATTTAGTGGTGAGATTGATCGTGTCTATCTGAGTAGTGAAGAAGATTGTGTCATTCAAGACAAAGGCTATAACCGAGCTATCAGAGTATCAAAATCGGGTAGTAATACCACGGTTATTTGGTCACCAGGCGCTGAAAAATCCTCACAAATGGGTGATATGGGAACCGCCGATGAATGGCGAAAAATGCTCTGTGTAGAATCCGCCAATGCACTGAAAAACAGCGTGACAATTTACCCGAATGAAACACACACTATGGTCGCTGAGTATTCAATCGAGCCGCTTTAGTCATGCCAATTAAGCTAGCGTTTATTTACTGAAATATGCAGAAAACACTGTTGAATGGTTCCCGTGGTGTGAGTAGGCACTTACTTTATCGCGCGAGCAAAACAAACCGATATTAGTTTCAATTGGCTTCCTGCTTATTAGCAACGGCAAAAAATGATAAAGTGCATCTCATGCTTATCCGAATGATGATGCATTTTTATTAGATGCACCCATTAAACTGTGGTGGCGTGAAATTACTCAATGTTATTACCCGCATCATCTATTTTTCTATCAGGATGATTCGATTGTAGATGCGCAAAAAAACTAGCAAAAAAATTCACAAATGATGTCAACGCATGGTTAAGTGAAGGCGTTGTATGCTCACAAAGTATTGATAATATGCCAAGCCTGTTGAGTGAGATTTAATGTAACTGGCTTGTTACTGAATGTAATTATAGGTATCATTGCTGGTTGTAAAAAGTGCAAATAATTTTTAGGTGTAAGTTTAAGGAGATGACATGAAAGCTTTATTGTTAACCATCGCTGTAGCTGGTTCTATGTTAGTTACGGTTCAGGCAAATGCAGATGATAGCAAAGCATTAGCGCAAAAAAGTGGCTGTTTAGCCTGCCACACTGTAGATGCAAAAGTATTAGGCCCAGCGTTTAAAGATGTTGCTGCAAAATACAAAGGCGACAAAACGGCTGAAGCTAAAATGATTGAAAAAGTGAAAAAAGGTGGTAGTGGCACTTGGGGTCCTATGCCTATGCCAGCTAATAGTCCACAAGTTAAAGATGCCGATATTAAAACAATCGTACAATGGATTTTAGCGCTGTAATTCAGACGCTAGATTGACTAAAAGGCCAGCTCAAAAAGCTGGCCTTTTTTATGGCAGTGAATATAATTTTTTATGGTTGAAAAAGCCGTTGTACAAAGGCTCTAGTTATTTGATTAGACCAAACAAATATAAAAATACTGCGGCAATAGCGATTGGGGCAATGTAGTTATTGGCAATGCGCCATAATTTAAAAGCTTGGTCGTTTAAATTAAGTTCTTCTTGCACATGATTTTTATTCATAAAATAGCCTGCAAAAATTGCCATCAACAAGCCGCCCAGCGGCAACAAAACGGTAGATGTGAGCTTATCAAGCGTTTCAAAAATATTAAGATTAAATACAATTTTAATATCTTTCCATTCATTGAACGATAGCGCCACAGCAACGCCAAGTAACCAAACTGCAACACCCAATATCAGGGCGGCAGCATGACGTTTAATTTTAGTGTTTTCTACTATCCATGCAATGGTAGGTTCAACCAGTGAAATAGAAGATGTCCATGCTGCAAAAGCTACCAGTAAAAAAAATAGCACACCAATAATATTGCCACCAGGCATATGACCAAAAGCAATTGGAAGGGTTTGAAATATCAAGCCAGGCCCGGCATTAGGCGCTAAATGATTGGCAAATACTAATGAGTAAATCGCTAACCCTACCAGTAAGCCTAATAGGGTGTCAGCCAATGCAATATAAATAGTGGTGCGCGCAATGGAAACATTACGTTGCAGGTATGAGCCATACACCATGACAGCGCCCATACCTAAACTGAGCGAGAAAAACGCATGACCTAGTGCAGACAAAACTGATACAGGTGTAATTTTTGAAAAGTCAGGTTTAAACATGAATTGAAATGCGGTCTGCATATCACCTTCCGACATGCTGTAGCCTAGCAACACCAATAATATGGCGAATAATGCCGGAATGAGTATGTTGTTGGCTTTTTCAAGTCCGGAGTTCACACCGTGCGCGACTACGCTCATAGTCATCAGCATAAAGACTGTATGCCAGAACAGTAGTTTGAAAGGTGAGGCTAATAATGCATCGAAATTAGCCGTAGATTGCTGTGCGGTAATTTGGCTGAAACTTCCACTGACAGCCTCGCTGATATATGCCAGTACCCAGCCACCAATTACGCTGTAGAAACCCAGTATCAGTAAACCTGTCAGCATACCCATGCCCCCCAAATATCGCCATAGGCTGGATTTTTTCGCCTCTATGGCGAGTGTCTGAATGCCATCTAATGGGTTTTTTTGCGCGCGGCGACCAAGTAAAATTTCAGTCATCATCAGTGGTATTCCCACTAAAAAAATGCTAATCACAAATACCAGAACAAATGCACTTCCACCATTGACGCCTATCATGTAGGGTAGTTTCCAAATATTACCTAAACCAATGGCAGAGCCGGCTGTAGCTAGCATGAATGTCCAGCGGCTGTTCCAATGGCTACGATGTGGTATGTGCGACATCTCAATATTTCTCGTTACTTTTTAACTTCAGTAAAATAGCGATCAGTTTCTTGCTTAATTATTTTTGATAACAATAATAAGCCGATTAAATTAGGAATCGCCATTAAGGCGTTCATTAAGTCTGAAAAATTGAGCACTAGTTTTAGGCTGACAACTGAACCGACCATGACCGCTACAATAAAAAACACACGATAAATACGGATGGCACGCTCGCCGAATAAATATTCAATGGCTTTTTCACCGTAATAATTCCAACCAATTAACGTGGAATAGGCAAATAATGCGGTGGCAATGGCTACGATAATGCTACCCGTGCTGCCTAATGTTTCTGCCATGCTTACGCTGGTGAGGGCGGTTGGTTCAATTTTTTGCGTCCAGCTACTGGCGGTTAAAATCACTAAGGCCGTCATGGTACATACGACTAAGGTGTCAATAAAAGTTTGCGTCATGCTCACTAAGGCTTGTTTTACAGGGTCGTTCGTTCGCGCGGCGGCGGCAGCGATTGGGGCGGAGCCTAAGCCAGATTCATTTGAGAACACGCCACGCGCAACCCCTACGCTAATCGCGGTGGCGACGGTTGCGCCAATAAATCCACCTGAGGCGGCGCTTGGATTAAATGCGTGGTAAAAAATCAAACCCAATGCGTGAGGGATTTCGTTTACGTTGATTGCTAGCACAATCAAACAACTGCCTACATAAAGCACAATCATAAAGGGTACAAGATAAGAGGTGAATTTGCCAATGGTGCGTATGCCACCTAAAATCACCAAACCTGTGAGAAGCATCAGTACAATGCCTGTGGCCTCTGTGGGGATGTTAAACGTAGAGTGAAGTACACCGGCTGTTGCATTTGCTTGCATCATATTGCCGATACCAAAAGCAGCAAACGCGGTAAAAATCGCAAATAAAGTGCCTAACCAAGGCAGCCCTGCACCTTTTGCTAAATAGTACATCGGTCCGCCACGCATGCCATGCGCGCCTTTTTCACGATACTTAATGGCGAGTACGGCCTCGCTATATTTAGTTGCCATACCTACTAAACCTGTTACCCACATCCAAAATACCGCGCCAGGCCCGCCTATGGTAATGGCAAGAGCTACACCCGCAATATTGCCCGTTCCTACTGTGGCAGCAAGGGCTGTCGTGAGTGCGGCAAAGTGACTAATGTCGCCTTCGTGATGGTGGTCTTTGTTGAAAATGAGCTTAAGTGCGTGGGGTAGGGCGCGAAACTGCACGCCTTTTAAAAGAATAGTGAGGTAAAGCCCTGTACCTACCAGTAAAATGAGCATGGGCGGACCCCATGCTATGCTTGAAAGCGTACCGATGATTTTTTCTAATGCTTGCATTTTATACCCTTTAATTTAAGGTCAATTATAGCGATAAAATGCAATAAATAAGCTGGTTAGCTTTTAAACATCGCTTTCAGCACTGCAATCATATAGCTATGGTCAAGCACACCGGCACTTTCGCGAATGCTGTGCATTGCCCACATTGGTGAGCCTACATCAACACTAGGCACACCTAAATTTGATGCCACGATAGGCCCTATTGTGCTGCCGCAGCCTAAATCAGTACGGTGCGCATATTGCTGATACGGTACTCCGGCACTTTCGCATAGCGTAATAAAGCGCGCTGCAGTTTCTGCGTTAGTAGAGTAACGCTGGTTTGCGTTGGTTTTAATGACAGGGCCTTTATTGACCAGTACATGGTGGCAAGGCTCATAGGCCGAAGGATGATTAGGGTGATAGGCATGCGCCATATCAGCGCTGATGAAAAAGCTTTGTGCAAGTGCGCGTAGTTTAGCTTCTTCATCTAGTTGCAGACCGCTTGCGATGCGGTTCACTACATCATTTAAAAAGCTACCGCTGGCGCCTGTCGTACTTTCGCTGCCAACTTCTTCGTGGTCAAATAATGCACAGATGCAGGTTGAGTCGGGATTTTTAGCAGCAGTCAATGCTGTTATTGTAGCGTGGCAGGACGCCAGATTATCTAATTGACTATCAGCAATAAACTCTTGATTGGCTCCCCAAAATACGCCTTTTTGCGTATCAAAAACATTGAGTTCAAACGTCAGAATGTCTTTAGCTTCAACTTTAAGCGCTGCTGCAATATGGCATAAAAACTGTTTATCTGCCTCAACCCCAGCTTCATTTTCACCAAAAATCAGTGGTAATTCAGTTTGTTTATTGAGTACTAGGCCTTTATCATTGACTTCGCGGTTCATGTGAATCGCTAAGTTAGGCAAGCGCATCATGGCATTATCAAATTTTACTAGACGCGTTTCAAAACCATTTGCTGTACGAATGGTAACGCGGCCGGCAACACTTAAGTCGCGGTCGGTAAAAGTGGCTAAAATCGGGCCGCCATATACTTCAACACCAATTCTAACTAAGCCATCATTACCATAAGCCGCATTTGGTTTAAGCCGCAAGCTGGGTGAGTCGGTATGTGCGCCCACTATGCGAAAACCAGTTTCAGTCGGATTTTTACTGCCAAGTGTGAATGCAATGATAGAAGCGCCACCACGAACCACGTAGTAGCTGTCGCCAGCGTTCACTTGCCACGCCTCAGATTCATGTAGCTGTTTGAAGCCTTGATTGAGTAGATGTTGCTCTACTGTGTTGACCGCGTGCCAAGGGCTGGGGCTGGCATCAATGAAGGATAGTAGATCTTTAGCTTGGGTGTTCATTTCAGTAGACGCTTTTATCATGGATGATGAGTCAGCAATCAAGTGATTGAGAGCCAGTTTTTATCAATCAAAAAGTCAGTATAAAGCTTAGCCTCAGGGCTACCTACTTCTGGTTTCCAATCATAACGCCACTTAACAATGGGCGGCATAGAAAGCAAAATGGATTCAGTGCGACCGTTGGACTGCAAGCCAAACAATGTACCTCGGTCGTATACAAGATTAAATTCAACATAACGACCACGCCGATAGGCTTGAAAGTCACGCTCACGTTCACCGTATGGCGTATCTTTACGTCGCTGAACAATTGGTAAATATGCGTTTAGAAAACTATCACCCACCGCACGTTGCAGCTCAAAACTTTTTTCAAATCCTAATTCGTTAAAGTCATCAAAAAATATTCCGCCGATACCGCGTGGTTCTTTACGATGTTTCAGATAAAAATATTCGTCACATTCTTTTTTGAATTTTGGATAATAGGCTTTATCAAATGCATCTAGTGCCGTTTTGTTAGTGCGATGAAAGTGCTCTGCATCTTCTTCAAAGCCATAGTAAGGCGTGAGATCCATGCCACCGCCAAACCACCAAATATCAGCATCTGTGCTGTGCTGTGCTTTTGCTACAAAAAATCGCACATTCATATGTACGGTAGGGATATATGGGTTGCGTGGATGGAATACTAACGATACGCCCATCGCTTCCCAAGGGCGACCAGCAGCTTCAGGATGCGCAGCACTGGCAGAAGGCGGAAGTTTGTTGCCCAATACATGGGAGAAACCCACGCCAGCCCGCTCAAATACATTGCCATCTTCAAGTAAGCAAGAGTTTCCACCGCCACCCTCTGGGCGTTGCCAGCTGTCTTGCAGAAAGTTTTTTCCGTCGACTAACTCTACAGCTTCAACAATTTTTGCTTG
The DNA here is from genome assembly GCF_030684185.1 of Methylotenera sp. Classification (GTDB taxonomy): domain Bacteria; phylum Pseudomonadota; class Gammaproteobacteria; order Burkholderiales; family Methylophilaceae; genus Methylotenera. The sequence goes on along the minus strand of NZ_JAUXOY010000005.1, from coordinate 89,282 downwards.
TAGATTTTGTAAATAGTTTAGTACGTCCTGGGTATTCATGATTTAACCTTGTATAGACTACCCTTTAATGGCGCGGAATCCGATATCTTTGCGATATTGTGCGCCGTTAAATTTAATCTCTTCTAAAATTTGGTAGGCACGACTTTGTGCAAATTTAACGGTTTCGCCTAATGTAGTCACGCAAAGTACGCGACCGCCGCTGGTTAATACTTTGCCATCTTTAAGCGTAGTCCCTGCATGAAATACCTGTGCATCCTCCAAGTTTTTTGGTAAGCCGGTAATTTCATCACCTAATCTTGGTGTGTCAGGATAATTAGCCGATGCCATCACCACGCCAAGCGCGGTACGTCTATCCCATATAGCTTCAGCTTGGTCCAAAGTGCCGTCAACCGCATGTTCGGCTAATGTCACAAAGTCACTTTTTAAGCGCAGCATAATTGGCTGGGTTTCTGGGTCGCCCATTCGGCAGTTGAACTCCAGGGTTTTAATGTTGCCATTGGGTGAAATCATCAAGCCGGCGTATAAAAAACCCGTGTACGGAATACCGTCTTTGGCCATGCCTTCTACTGTTGGTCGAATGATTTCACGCATGACTTTGGCGTGAATTTCAGGTGTAACAACAGGTGCGGGTGAATAAGCCCCCATGCCGCCAGTATTAGGACCTAGGTCATTATCCAATAGGCGCTTGTGGTCTTGGCTAGTGGCAAGTGCTAGTATGTTTTTGCCATCTACCATCACAATAAAGCTGGCTTCTTCACCCGTTAAAAACTCTTCAATTACTACGCGGGCACCTGCATTGCCAAGCTTGTTGTCTGAAAGCATTGCATCAATGGCGGCATGCGCTTCATCATCAGACATTGCAACCACTACACCTTTACCGGCTGCTAATCCATCCGCTTTAATTACAATTGGTGCGCCTTGATGTGTGACGTAGTCGTGGGCCAATTTGGCATCAGTAAAGGTAGCATAAGCCGCAGTAGGAATGTTGTGCCGCACCATAAAAGCTTTGGCGTAGTCTTTTGAAGACTCCAGTTGCGCTGCGGCTTTGGTGGGGCCAAAAATTCTTAAGCCTGCCGCACGAAATACATCCACCACCCCTTGCGATAGGGGGGCTTCTGGTCCGACAATGGTAAGGTGGATCTGCTCTTTTTGTGCAAACGCCAGCAAATCTGGCACACTGCTTATAGGTACATTCAACATGTCAGGGTTAGTCGCAGTGCCTGCGTTTCCAGGCGCTACATACACACGGCTTACTTCTTTATTTTGTGCGATTTTCCAAGCCAGCGCATGTTCGCGACCACCATTGCCTATGACCATTACTTTCATATTGTTATATTTACCTTAATGCCTAAAATGGCGGATACCCGTTACAACCATCACTAAACCATGCTCATCTGCTGCTGCAATCACTTCTTCATCGCGCATGCTGCCGCCCGGGTGAATCACACAGCTTGCCCCTGCCTCTGCCAGTACATCTATACCATCACGGAATGGAAAGAAAGCATCAGAAGCAACGATTGAGTTTTTAAGCGCTAAACCCGCATTTTGCGCTTTAATGACGGCTATACGTGTACTATCCACACGGCTCATTTGGCCGGCGCCTACGCCTAGCGTCATGCCGTTTCCGCAGAAGACAATCGCGTTTGATTTGACATATTTAGCTACACGCCATGCAAATAACATATCTGCCATCTGTTGTGAGGTTGGCTGTTTTTTTGTCACTACTTTTAAATCTGATTCGCTAATCTCATGGTTGTCAGCAGTTTGTATCAACAATCCTGAACCCACACGTTTAGTGTCGTGAGAGTTGCGGCCTTGTTCCCAGGCGCTAGATTTCGATTTTAAGTCGCCACCTTTGGGGAGTGCTATTTTAAGTACACGCACATTAGCTTTTGCGGTAAAAATGGCTAGCGCTTCTGCTGTATAGTCTGGAGCAATCAGAACCTCAACAAATTGCTTGCTTACAGCTTCAGCTGCTGCTTTATCTACAGTGGTGTTAAAAGCAATAATGCCGCCAAATGCACTGCTAGGGTCAGTTTGAAATGCTTTTGTGTAGGCTTCAAGCGCAGTTGTACCTAATGCCACGCCACAAGGATTGGCATGTTTTACAATCACGCAAGCTGTCATAGCGCCAGTGGCGCCATTGTTTGAAGAGCCGAAGCTCTTAACCGCTTCCCATGCAGCATCTGCATCGGCGATATTGTTGTAGCTTAATTCTTTGCCTTGCAATTGCTGTGCAGTGACAAGCGAGCCTGGCGCTGGGTGTAAATCACGATAAAAAGCCGCTTGCTGATGTGGATTTTCGCCATAACGCAAATCTTGTACTTTGACAAAATTGGTGTTGCTTTGCGCAGGAAACTGGTGACGTACAGGTTGATTACTTGCCATACTGGCCTTGTAATCAATGGCCGATAAATAGTTGCTAATCGCAGCATCATATTGTGATACTCGATTAAATGCAGCAACAGAAAGTGCAAAAGTGGTGGCTTCAGCAACTGCGCCGCCAGTGCTTTGTAGCTCGCTGATGACGTCTGCGTATTGGCTTGCGTCTGTCAATACAGCAACATCTTTCCAGTTTTTAGCGGCAGAACGCACCATGGCCGGGCCGCCAATGTCGATATTTTCAATAGCATCTTCAAGTGAGCAGTTAGCTTGAGCAACGGTTGCCTCAAATGGGTAAAGATTCACTACCACCATGTCGATATTTGGAATGTTGGCTGATTTCATTGCGGCTACATGTTCGGGTAAATCGCGACGGCCTAAAATGCCACCATGTACTTTTGGGTGCAGTGTTTTAACGCGGCCATCGAGCATTTCAGTGAAACCGGTGTAATCACTGACTTCAATTACTGGAACATTATTTTCGCGAAACAGCTTTGCCGTTCCGCCAGTAGACAAAATCTCTACATTCAATTTAGTCAGAGCGAGGGCTAATTCTAAAATGCCTGATTTGTCAGAAACGCTGATAAGCGCACGTTTAATTGTTGCCATATATTTATTCCATAATGCAAATGATAACTGCGTTAGCTTGGTCTTTAGTGCCTTGTCGAACTTGATGTATCGACCTCAACACCTCAGATTTTGCTGCCTTGTTTTCCTTTGATTATGAGATCAATATAAAACTAAATTAAATAATCAAAGGAAGTGATTTTTACTCGATGTTGTATTGTTGAATTTTTTTGCGTAAGGTATTGCGATTTAGCCCCAATATTTCTGCCGCCTTGCTTTGGTTTCCGCCAGCGTACTGCAATGTATATTCCAGCAATGGTTTTTCAATACAGCCTAAAACCATTTCATATATTGCGTGTGGCGGCTCACCATCAAGGTCTTTAAAGTATTGATCTAACGATAATTTTACGCTATTGGCGAGATCGCATTTATTCATTATGCAGCCTCTAACACTAGGTTACTTGTGAACGGGTTGTCTATTACATCGTATTGCAAACGATGGTCACGGCTTTGCAAATGGTCAAAGAATTCATCAATGGCTGAAAGTTGCAATTCTATGGTTTGCAGCGTATTCATGCTGTGACGGAAGTTAGCAGAATCTTTTAAGCCTTTTGTGTACCAGGAAATATGCTTGCGCGCCATGCGCATACCAGTTAGTTCGCCATAAAACTCATATAAATCATGTAGGTGTTCCAGCATTACGGCGCGAATTTCTGTTACTTCTGGCGGGGGTAAATGTTCACCAGTTTTGATGAAATGCTCAATCTCGCGGAATATCCAAGGCCGCCCTTGCGCAGCACGGCCTATCATCACGGCGTCTGCACCTGTGTAATCCAGCACAAATTTGGCTTTTTCCGGGGTGGTAATGTCGCCATTGGCAATGAGCGGTATTTTAATTGCCTGTTTCACTGCTGCAATCGTGTCATATTCAGCATCACCAGTATAAAGACAGGCGCGGGTGCGACCGTGCATGGCTAAAGCTTGTACGCCAATATCTTCGGCCATTTTTGCAATTTGCACTGCGTTGCGATTGTTTTTATCCCAACCTGTACGTATTTTCAAGGTCACTGGCACATCTACCGCATTGACTACAGCCCTTAATATTTGTGCAACCAGTGGTTCATCTTTAAGTAAGGCCGAACCTGCCATGACGTTGCAGATTTTCTTGGCTGGACAGCCCATGTTGATGTCGATAATCTGTGCGCCGTTATCTACATTGTGCCGTGCAGCATCCGCCATCATTTGTGGGTCTGCGCCTGCTATTTGCACTGAAATCGGGTCAACTTCGCCTTTATGGTTTGCACGACGCAATGTTTTTTCGCTACCGTATAGCAGTGAATTAGAAGTTACCATCTCGCTCACAGCTAATCCTGCGCCCATTTTTTTGCATAGCTGCCGGAAAGGTCTATCCGTTACACCCGCCATTGGGGCGACGATTAAATTATTCTTTAAAATGTGTGAGCCGATTTGCATTTAATTTTTTAACGGTTATGTATACTTTTGAGCAAGCTGCCTATTTTATACGCAAATGAGTTGTCAGAAAACTTAAATTTATACTTAAATCTACTTAAAAATAAAACTTTGTATAATGATTAAAAGCGTAAATTAGTTACGCTCATCGAAAGCGCCACTTTGAATATTAAAACTTCTCCATCTAACACACCCTCAGCCACTCACATTGCCTTTGCCAGCTTTATTGGTACCGCGATTGAGTTTTATGATTTTTATATCTATGCCATGGCCGTTGCGTTGGTGATTGGACAGGTGTTTTTCCCTGCCAGCGATTCTGCCGTACAATCTTTAAACGCATTTTTAACTTTTGGCATAGCCTTTATTGCGAGGCCTCTAGGTGCGATTGTTTTCGGCCATTTTGGAGATAAAGTAGGGCGCAAAGCAACACTCGCAGCCTCATTATTATTGATGGGTATTTCTACTTTGCTCATAGGTTTGCTGCCAGGCTATGATGTGATTGGCACATGGGCGCCAATTGCTTTATGCGTGTTGCGCTTTGGGCAGGGGTTAGGTTTAGGTGGCGAGTGGGGCGGTGCGGCACTGCTGGCGACCGAGCATGCACCAGTTGGTAAACGTGCCTGGTTTGGCATGTTTCCGCAGTTAGGCCCATCTGTCGGGTTTTTACTGGCCACTCTAAGTTTTTTAGGCTTGGCTTTATTGTTGACAGATGAGCAGTTTAAAACCTGGGGTTGGCGTTTACCTTTTATTGCCAGTGCGTTACTCGTGGCAGTAGGTTTGTATGTGAGGTTTAAATTGGTGGAAACACCCGCTTTTGCAAAAGCTTTGGCAGAACATTCCACGCATGCAACGCCAATCAAACCCTTGTTAAAAAAGCATTATCAGCCAGTGCTGCTGGGCTCTATGGCGATGGTGGTGTGTTACAACTTGTTTTATACCGCGACGGTTTTTTGTTTAAGTTACGGGACTAAAACGCTACAAATACCGAGAGTGGATTTTTTGCAAATGCTTTGTATTGCCATTATATTTATGGCACTTGCTACCCCGCTTTCTGCATGGCTGAGTGATAGGCTTGGGCGCAAACCTGTTTTGTTGGTGAGTAGTTTTTTAGCAGTGCTTGCAGGATTCAGTTTAAGTCCATTGGTTGCAAGTGGTTCAATTATTTATATCACGCTATTTCTTGCAATCGCATTGTTTTTAATGGGCGCTACTTTTGCGCCGATGGGAGCATATCTTCCAGAGCAGTTCCCTGTCGCGGTGCGCTACACAGGGTCTGGACTGGCTTATCAATTGGGTGGAATTCTAGGCGCATCTAGCGCGCCTTTTGTTTCTCAGCTGCTGGTTGAGCGGGGAGGGCTTGCTTGGGTTGGTTATTATGTTTCCGCAATGGCTGCGGTGAGCTTTATGGCAGTGTTATGTATGCGTGAAACTAGGCAGTCCAGCTTTAATTAGGGCGCGTGATTTGTTCTAATTCAGTAAGCCAATTCATGGCGTACTCACGCGATTGTCCAATTTTTTCGTCACCACACATTTCTTTGCTGGGTTGCAGGCTGGCGCAAAAACTAGGACGTTCTGGCATCCCAAAAATCATGCATTGGTGGTTATCATTCAATTGAATACATCTTGTGCCGGCAGGCTTGCCGTTCGGCATGCCTGGAATCGGGCTATTGATAGACGGCGCGGTGCAACATGCGCCACAGTTGGCTCTGCATTCCAATTAGATTCCCGTCCATGGAAAGCCAAGTGCCGTTACAGATTGTTTGATGACATTTATTGCCGCTTCAACATGGGCAGCCTCACCCTTAACACCTAACTCAGTAGTGCGTCGTGAGTCGAGTTTTGGTAGGCTGAAAAGTTTGAGTGCGGGGTATTGTGCCAAAATTTGACGCATCAAATCTATCAGATTACTTTCGCCTGCATCCATCACCAGTATTGAAGCTTCAATATAATCTTGTTGGTGAAATAGATGTTTGTAATAAGTATCTAGCACCCAAGTTATCATCGGGTGCGCCATTTGTGGAAAGCCAGGCACAAAATAATGCCCATTGATGGCAAAGCCTGCCACCCGGTTTACCGGGTTAGGAATGAGCGACGCACCAAGTGGAAAATCTGCCATCAACACGCGCTTGGGGTATGCGCTTTCGCCATACTGCGCTTCAATCTCGGCAACCGCACCTGCATGACGCGCAAGTGGCACGCCAGCTGCTTCTGCTGCACATTGTCGTGTGAAATCATCAGGCGTTGCACCGATGCCGCCAAAGCTAAATACAATATCGTTATTTTGTTGACTGTTTTGTTGATTGCGCTCCATGCTGGCTTTGAGCGAGCTAGTAATTTGCGCAGGAATATCCCCCAAATAATTTGCCCAAGCCAACTGCAAGCCGCGTGATTTCAGGGCTTGAATCACAAAGTTTAGATGCGCGTCTTGCCGTTTGCCTGAAAGGATTTCATCGCCGATGATGTAGATGCCGATAGAACGATTCATGTGTTATGTGTGCGGTAGTGAAAATTGAAAATATTATAGGGTTATCTTACTAGCTTACTTAGCCGATTTTAATACAATTATTTCCTGCAAATACAAAACAAATAATATTCATCACATTCAGAAAAACTGTTGAACTAACAATCTACATGCCACATAATGAATACGGACAGTAGTATACGATTGAAATTAGTTCTGTAAAAACAACCAAAAATGAACGATTTAGTCAAAAAAATCGCCATACAGGCGGCACAACTGGAGCAACTTTTGGCGGCTAATTGCAGAACATTAGTTGCCAGCACTTTGCTTGCGATTATACTTGCTTATATGCAGCGTGATGTGATTGCGCCACCTGTCATTATCGGCTGGTTGGCGTTAGTGATTATCGTCAATATGATTCGAATCATCATTACATTGAGTCACCAGCGTAACCCGGCAACTGATACTCTAGCCGTTCAAAAGCGCCTGACACAATTTCGCCTAGGTGTGATTGCCAGTAGTTTGCTATGGGGCGCGACAAGCATCCTGATGTTTCCCGCTGACCACCTTCAGCATCAAATGTTTGTTATTTACGTGCTTACAGGTATGTCTGCGGGAGGTATTGTTTCTTACTCGGTTGACCTTGTTAGCGCGATTGCCTACACCTTGATTACGCTTACTCCGATTTTAATCCGCCTATTTTTGGCTGGGGATAGTATTTCTATCACGATGAGTATTTCTGGATTTTTATACTTAATTTTTCTAATAGTGAGCATACGTAATATCAATGGCAATCTCATAGAAAACATTACCTTACGTTTTGATGCAGCAGAGCGCGAAAAAGAAATTAACCAGCTTGCGTTTAATGACCCGCTGACCAACCTGCCTAACCGTCGATTATTACTCGACAGGCTTAATCATGCGCTGGTGATGAGTGCACGCACGAATAAGCGTGGGGCATTGTTGTTTTTAGATTTAGACCACTTCAAAATGCTCAATGACACCCTGGGACATGACATGGGCGATTTACTGCTTAAGCAAGTTGCCGAACGATTGTTAGCTTGTGTACGAGATAGCGATACCGTTGCCCGTTTAGGCGGTGATGAATTTGTCGTAATGTTAGAAGATTTGAGTGAAGACCACGCAAAAGCGGCCGCCCAGGTAGAAAAAATTGGCACCCAAATTACAGCCAGCCTTAACCGCCCGTATCAACTTGATGCCTACGAATATCATAGCACGCCAAGCATTGGCATTGCCATGTTTGGCGACCATGGAAAGTCGCACGAAGAGCTGCTTAAACATGCGGACATTGCTATGTATCAGGCAAAAAAAGCAGGGCGTAATGCGGTACGTCTGTTTGATTTTCAAATGCAGGAAGTCCTTAATGAACGCACTTCAAATAAATAGTTCGTGTTTGATTCCGCCGTAGTGATTTCATTCATTACAGCCAGCACTAAAGGTTTGCAAAACCGCTCGTTGAACGACGCATTGATTATATTTTTTAACCCATTTATGTTGATGGGTTTGGCAATAATTGTTATTTCAACCTTATGGTTTTGGTATCGCATGATTAAAGGCTTTGTTGTATTAAACCGTGATGAAACAGTTGGGGACTTCTTTGATGCCAGTATGTAAGTGTATTGTTGTAGGTGTGTTAATGCGCACTTTCCCAATTACTGCCAACACCAACTTCAGCTAGCAACGGCACATCCAATTTTGCTACATTCTCCATGAGTTTTGGCAAAGTCGTTTTTACTAACTCTAATTCACTTTCAGGCACTTCCAGCACTAGCTCATCGTGTACCTGCATAATGAGTTTGCTTTTCAGTTTTTCGACCCGCAGCCATTTATCTACCGCAATCATGGCAAGTTTAATTAAGTCGGCCGCCGTACCTTGCATAGGCGCGTTGATGGCGGCGCGTTCGGCGCCTGCGCGTCTTTGGCCATTCGCACTGTTAATTTCTGGCACCCATAAACGGCGGCCAAAATAGGTTTCAACATAGCCTTTTTGTTTGGCGCTTTCCCGGGTGTTTTGCATGTATTCACGCACGCCGGGGTAGCGGGAGAAGTAGCGTTCAATATAACTTTGGGCTGCGCCACGTTCAATGTTGAGGTTTTGCGCTAAGCCAAAGGCACTCATGCCGTAAATGAGCCCGAAGTTGATGACTTTGGCATAGCGGCGTTGTTCGTTATCTACAGCTTCACGTTCTACGCCAAAAATTTCGGCAGCGGTGTGGCGGTGGATATCCTCATTATTGGCAAAGGCTTGCAGCATACCTGTATCTTTAGATAAATGTGCCATGATGCGTAGCTCTATTTGAGAATAGTCGGCCGACACAATCACGCTACCTGCTGGAGCGATAAATGCTTCACGAATACGGCGGCCTTCAGCCGAGCGCACAGGAATGTTCTGCAAGTTAGGGTCTGAGCTTGCCAGCCGCCCGGTGATTGCCACCGCTTGGTTATAGCTGGTATGCACCCGGCCAGTAGAGGGGTTAATCATGCGCGGCAGTTTGTCGGTATAAGTGGATTTTAGTTTGGCTAGCCCGCGATATTCCAATAAAACTTTAGGTAGTGGGTGGTCTAATGCCAGTTCTTGCAACACATCCTCGTCTGTACTTGGCGCTCCGGAAGGAGTTTTCTTGGTCGGTTTAATGCCGAGTTTATCGAATAAAATTTCTTGCAACTGCTTGGGCGAGGCCAAGTTGAAAGGCTGCCCTGCGAGTTCGTAGGCTTGGTTTTCAAGTGCGACTAACTTTGTGCCGATTTCATTACTTTGAATATTGAGCATGTCTCTATCTATCAACACGCCGTTACGCTCAATGGTGAACAACACGCCAGAGCTCGGCATTTCAATTTGGCTGTAAATGTAGTCCAGTTTTGCATCAGCGGCGATTTGCGGGTACATGGCTTTATGCAGTTGCAGCGTAATGTCGGCATCTTCGGCGGCGTATTCAGCCGCTACTTCCACTGTGACTTGGTTAAAAGTGACTTGTTTGGCGCCTTTGCCAGCCACTTCTTCAAATTTGATGGTTTGTAAGCCCAAATGGCGCTCTGCAAGGGCATCCATGCCATGCGTTTTGTGTGATTCGAATACATAGGACTGCAGCAAAGTATCATGCTCAATACCATTGAGTGCGATGCCATGATTTGCTAGCACATGCTGATCGTACTTTAGATTTTGCCCTACTTTTTTGATGGAAGGATTTTCTAAAACCAGTTTAATTTTCGCGAGCGTTTCGGTAAAGTTAAGCTGTTCTGGCGCATCGAAATAATCATGTTTTAGCGGTAAATACGCGGCACTTCCAGCTTCGACAGAGAATGACATGCCGACGATTTTGGCTAGCATCGGGTCGAGTGAGGTGGTTTCGGTATCAAAGCAAACGAGTTCAGCGTTACATATTTTACCCAGCCAGATATTCAATTGCTCATTCGTTAAAATGGTTTCGTAGTTGCGACTGTTGTTGGCTTGAAATGCTTGCACTTCGACTGGGCTCTGCTGAGCTTGGTCGAAGGACTCGGGGTGCGTAGCATCAAATAACCCCTCACTCTTTGGCTGAGAGTGGAGCGAAGCAGAAGGTGAGGGCGTACTTGTTCCCATGTTATCTAACTCTCTGCGCCAACTTTTAAACTCAAAGCGGTCAAACAATTCAGCTAATTTAGCTTTATCTATCAGTTGCGGTGCCAAATCAGCAAGATTTTCCTGAATGCCAACATCGCAACGGATGGTAATCAGCTCACGTGCCGTCGGTAGCCAAGGCAGCGCCTTACGCAAATTTTCCCCGACCACACCTTTGATTTCATCAGCATGGGCAACTATATTCTCCAGCGAGCCGTATTGCGTTAGCCATTTTACTGCGGTTTTTGGCCCTACTTTTTCAACCCCTGGCACATTGTCTGAGGTGTCACCTATCAGTATCAAATAATCCACCATCAAACTTGGCGGTATGCCAAATTTCTTTTCTACCCCAGCAACGTCCAGAACATCATCGACTTTTCTGAAAGCGTCACGCATGGTATTGACGACCGTAATGTGCTGATTCACCAGTTGCGAAATATCTTTATCACCAGTTGAAATAATCACGCGCACATTTTCACGTTCTGCCTGCTTGGCTAAGGCCCCAATCACGTCGTCGGCTTCAACGCCTTCTTCCATAATCAGCGGCCAGCCCAACGCTTTAATCGCTTCGTGTAATGGATCTATTTGCACGCGCAAATCATCTGGCATCGAGGCGCGATTCGCTTTATATTCTGCGTAAATGTCGTCACGAAAAGTTTTGCCTTTTGCATCAAAAACACACGCGCTATAATCTGATGGGTAATCTTTATGTAACCGGCGCAACATATTAAGTACACCCTGTATCGCCCCTGTGGGTTCATTTTGACTATTTCGTAAGTCAGGCATGGCGTGAAAGGCGCGATACAGGTACGATGAGCCGTCTACTAATAACAAAGTTTTCATATAAAAATCCAAAGGTTGTCGCGATACGTTGTTGCGCTACATTTTCTACTGAGCTTGTTAAGCTACTTGCATCATAAAACATATGTGGCGCGACTAAAAAATGTTTTGCGCCATGGGTTGAAATTACAGTCCGCTAAACCTTTGAATTTTTGGTTTCAAATAAATAAGGAAAGCAAGATTATGACCATTGCAAAAAAAGTGCCAAAAACTATTAATCCTGATTTACAGGGGCAACATCAAACGGGGCATGAGTCATGGCATGCATTCGAGATTATGGCAGAATTCGTGGATGCAACGGAACGCCTTAAAGAAATTACCCCTGCAGTTTCTATTTTTGGTAGTGCGCGCACCTCGGTAGATCATCCCTATTACAAGTTAACGGAAGACATAGCTCGCTTACTGAGCGATGCAGGTTTTAGTGTTATTTCTGGTGGCGGGCCAGGCATTATGGAGGCCGCTAATAAAGGTGCATTCCCTGGAAAATCGCCTAGTATTGGCCTGAATATCGAGTTGCCACATGAGCAAACGCGTAATCCATATCAAGATGTTAGCCAAAATTTCAAACATTTTTTTATGCGTAAAGTGATGTTTGTAAAGTACGCCAGTGCTTACGTGGTGATGCCAGGCGGCTTCGGTACGCTGGATGAAGTGATGGAGGCGATTACGCTGATACAGACAGGTAAAACATTAAAAATGCCGATTATTTTAGTGTGCGAGCCATTTTGGCGTGGCCTGCTGGATTGGGTTAAAACGACTTTGGTGGCTGAGAAAATGATTTCAATTGAGGACTTGGACTTGATTCAAGTGATAGATGACCCCAAACAAGTTGTAGAGGCCATATTCAAGCATTATGAAGAGCGTGGATTCAAATTGTCAGCGGAAGAAGAGCGCGTTCAGCTTTATTTATAATGAGGCTTTATTTGTCAAAATACGGTTTATTGGTGCGTAATTTGTTAAAATGAACCATTAGGTTTCGAATCAATTTTAAGGAATGGGTGTCAAGCCATGCAAAAAATCTCTAAGAATATCATCTGGAAGAATCTAGCGCTGTTACTGGCATTTGGATTGATACAGCTACCTTTAGTGGCGACGGCTCAAGCACCAAATAAAACGCCACCGGCAGATTTGCAACCGTTAGAAGATATTCCGCCACCAGCCATTAGCAATGAAGAAAATGCAGATGAGCCGCAAATTACCATCGTTAAAAAGAAGGGTGAAACCATTGAAGAGTATCGTGTCAATGGTCAGCTTTATATGATGAAAATAACGCCGGCACATGGTGTGCCTTACTATTTACATAAAGAGGACCAAGATGGTAGCTGGGTTAATACAGGGCCAACCCCACCGTTAAGTATCCCTAAATGGACCATTTTCAGGTTTTAGGGTAACGTCTGCATGTGAATAGAGAGGGTGTCATACCCTCTTTATTTATTTAAATTCTTCAATTAACCGCCCCGTATTCAAATTTTATATATCCCTAACTTATGTCAGTATTTACCTCAGTCAGTATTCAACAATTACAAGCGTGGCTTCATGATTATGCAATAGGTGAACTTGTTGAATTAAAAGGTATTTCATCTGGCATTACCAACACCAATTATTTTGTAACAACCACTCAGAATAAGTTTGTGCTGACTTTATTTGAGCACAACGAACTAGAAGAGCTGCCTTATTATATTGATTTAATGAGCCATTTGGCTACACATGGTATTCCATGCCCACAGCCAATTGCTGATAAAGCTGGCGCAAGTCTGCATATGCTTAATGGCAAGCCTGCGGCTCTAATTAGCTGCTTAACTGGCCAAGATGTTGAAGTGCCTAATGCCGCTCAATGCAGAGCAGTTGGTGCTGTGCTGGCAAAAATGCATCTGGCTGGGCAATCTTTTGAGCGTCAATTTCCGCAACACTATCAGTTAGGTAAAGGCGGTCACAATCAGCGCGGGGCAGATTGGCGCATTAAAACTGCGGCGCAAGTGATGCCGCATTTGTCCATAGATGATCAGCAGCTATTAAAAGACACCTTGGCTTTTCAAGCCACATTAGATATTACGCAGTTGCCTATGGGCGTTACTCATGCTGATTTGTTCCGTGATAACGTGCTGTTTGATGGCGATGAAATAGGCGGGCTGATTGATTTTTATTATGCCTGTCATGATGTGCTTGCGTACGATTTGGCTATTACGGTGAATGACTGGTGCGTGAATGCAGACGGCAGCCTGGATGGGCCAAGATTAAATGCCATGCTAAGCGCCTATCAGGCAGTCAGACCGTTTAATCAAGCAGAACATGAAGCATGGCATAGTATGTTGCGTATCGCCGCACTGCGTTTTTGGTTATCCCGCTTGTATGATTATATTTACCCGCAAATGGGTGAATTAACCCACGCCAAAGACCCTAATCATTTTCAAAGAATACTTAAATTACGCGCCACCCCGTGAGAGTCGGATAACACCATGACAGAAGATTTATCAATTAAACCGCTAGAAATCAGACAAGTGCCAGTAGGCAATGCCTGGGCTTGGATCGTCAGTGGATTTAAGTTATTCAAAGCCAATCCAGTTATGTGGATTATTATCCTGTTGATTTATTTGGCGATTATCATCCCCATTTCACTGGTTCCAGTGATTGGCTCAGTAGTGAGCACTTTGTTAGCGCCGGTATTTGCCGCGGGTATGATGTGGGGCTGCAGAGCACTCACGCATCAACAAGATTTGGAAATCAATCATCTATTTGAAGGGTTCAAGAAAAACACATCGCAGCTGATTGCCATAGGCGGCATTTATATGATGAGTCTGTTAGTAATTGCTGTTTTTGTGGTGCTGAGTTTAGATAAAGAGACGATGGACTTAATCGTGAAAGGGCAAGAGTTAAGCCCGGAACAAGCCAGCGTGATGATGTTGCCGATTTTAATTGCCATGCTTTTTGTTATGCCGATACTGATGGCTTACTGGTATGCGCCTTTGTTATCAGGTTTGCATAACTTAAGCGCAGTGGAGGCGATGAAATTAAGCTTTGTTGCCTGTCTTAAAAATATGGTGCCATTTCTACTCTATGGTTTTATTTTTATGGTGTTGTTGATTGTGGCAATTATCCCATTTGGTTTAGGGTTAATTTTAGTTGTACCCGTAATGATGACAAGCTTATATACGAGCTATGTGGATGTTTTTAATATCAATGAGTCAGTTAATTAAGTTAAATAGGGCTTAATTTAGCAAACTCCATCGCCAGCCATTTCAGGCCTTCTCGTCCAAAATTCACTTGCACTCGCATGTCATTGGCATTGCCTTCATAGCTTACCACTACGCCATTGCCAAATTTTGCATGAGCAACTTGCTGACCTATTTTCCATGGCATTGCACTTTTCTGTTGATTGCTCTGTTGCTTGCTCATCATGGCGGGAAGTTCGTTATAGTCACGTCCATAGCCGGATTTGGCGATGGGCTTGCTATTGAGGCGTTTAAGTAACTCTTCCGGAATTTCGTCTAAAAAGCGTGATGGTATGCCGTAGCGTACCTTGCCATGCAGCATGCGGCTTTGCGCGTGGCTTAAATACAGGCGCTGTCTGGCACGGGTCACCGCCACGTACATCAGGCGGCGCTCTTCTTCCAGGCCGCTATTCTCGAATAAACTTTGCTCGTGCGGGCATAGGCCTTCTTCTAAGCCGCTTATAAAGACCGCCTTAAATTCTAAACCTTTTGATGCATGCACCGTCATTAGTTGTAACGCTTCACGGCCTACGTCTGCCTGGTGTTCGCCTGCCTCTAAGCTGGCATGGCTTAAAAACTGCGTAAGTAAATCTTGCTCTGTTTCACCATCTACATTGTTGTGGTTACCGAAATCTTGATTGGTGAATGACACGGCCGCTGTGACTAGTTCTTTCAAGTTTTCAATGCGGTCTTCGCCTTCTTTATCGTTTTCATAATGTGCAGTTAAGCCAGACATGGTGATGGCAAGTTCCGTCAATTCCGACAAGCAGATGCCGTAGGCGTTATCTACCATATGTCTAATCAGTGCAACAAATCCTTCTATCCCCTTACCGCCAAGCTTGCCATGTCCTACTTTGTTAACTGCTGCCTGCCAGATACTGCAGTTTGCAGCCCGTGCGCTTTCTTGCAGTTGCTCTAAGCTACGTGCACCGATGCCACGCGTGGGAAAGTTAATGACGCGCAACAAGGCGGTGTCGTCATTTGCATTAGCAATTAAGCGCATGTAAGCCAGCGCGTGTTTAATTTCGGCACGTTCAAAAAAGCGCAAGCCGCCATACACGCGGTAAGGTAAGTTAGCGGAAAATAAGGCATGCTCTAAGATGCGCGATTGAGCATTGCTGCGGTAGAGCAAGGCAATGTCACCTAATGACGTGCCTTCGCAATGCAGCATTTTAATTTCATCCACAATAAACTGCGCTTCGTCAGTATCGTTGTATGCGTCATACACGCGCACGGGTTCGCCCGCGCCTGCCGCTGTCCACAAGTTTTTGCCAAGTCTATTGGTATTGTGCGAAATAATCGCGTTGGCAGCATCTAAAATATTGCTGTGGGAGCGGTAATTTTCTTCTAATTTAACTATGTGCTGAATGTTGAAGTCTTTTTCAAAGTCACGCATATTGCCCACGTGCGCGCCTCTAAAACCATAAATAGATTGGTCGTCATCACCCACGGCAAACATGCAATTATCTTTGCCAGCCAGTAATTTCAACCACAAATATTGCAAGCGATTGGTATCTTGAAACTCATCGACTAATATATATTTAAAGCGGCTTTGGTAATGCTGGCGTATATTCGCATCACGCTCCAGCAGCTCGTAACAGCGCAATAAAAGTTCAGCAAAATCTGCCACGCCATCGCGTTGGCATTGTTTGTCATATTCTTCAAAAATTTCACGCATTTTTACAGAATGCGGATCGTAGGCTTCAACAGCATGCGCACGCAGCCCTTCATCTTTGCAGCCATTGATAAAGTTTTGCACTTGCTTAGGCGGAAACTTTTCATCATCCACATTCATCAGCTTCATTAAACGCTTAATCACAGACAATTGATCTGCAATATCTAAAATTTGAAAGCTTTGTGGTAAGCCGGCTTCACGATGATGCGCGCGCAATAAACGGTTACAAAGCCCGTGAAACGTGCCGACCCACATGCCACGCGTGTTAATGGGAAGTGACGCCGTGATACGTGTCAGCATTTCCTTAGCTGCTTTATTGGTAAACGTCACAGCCAGCAAGCCTGTGGGCGAGACTTGCCCAGTTTGAATCAGCCATGCAATACGCGCGGTAAGCACGCGTGTTTTACCGCTACCAGCACCCGCTAATATCAACGCAGATTGCTGCGGCAAGGTCACTGCCTCAAGCTGTTTATTGTTAAGGCCAGCCAATAGCGGGTCTTGTGTGAGGGTTGAGTTTTGAATATTCATAACGGTATTATCGCATGGCTAATGAAAATAATTAGGATGTAATGGCAGTTACAAAGCAATACAAACTGTTACAAAAAAATGAGAACTAAAGCCTAAATTAGTCAGTCTTAATTTACATGATAGCTAATTAACTTTAGCTATCCTTTCCGCTTCTTTCCTCCCTGAGCGGAAGCCTTAGACAATAAGGCATTTTGCCCCGACTCTCATCCCCTTGAGTCGGGGTTTTTTTTGAGTCAATTTTAATGTGGGGTTGCTCGAACAAAGAAAAGAGCCCCGCGATTGCGAGGCTCTTTGATTGCTTACTACGAGGTATCATGTTTGCATTCCGTGATTGCATCAACCCGCCGATTTATTGGCGGAAAGTTGATGCAACATCAAAAATCTACATCATGCCGCCCATACCGCCCATACCACCCATGTCACCACCGCCCATTGCTGGACCGTCTTCTTTAGGTAACTCAGCCACCATGCAGTCAGTCGTTAGCATTAAGCCAGCTACTGATGCTGCATTTTGCAATGCAGAGCGTGTTACTTTAGTTGGGTCAAGAATACCCATTTCAATCATGTCGCCGTAAGTTTCGTTTGCAGCGTTGTAGCCATAGTTACCTTTACCAGCTTCTACGTTGTTTACAACTACTGAAGGCTCAACACCAGCGTTTTGCACGATTTGGCGTAATGGTTCTTCAACTGCGCGTAACACGATTTTAACGCCTGCATCTTGGTCGTGATTATCACCTTTTACTTTGGCAATAGCAGCACGTGCGCGAATCAACGCTACGCCGCCGCCAGCTACAATACCTTCTTCAACTGCTGCGCGTGTTGCGTGTAACGCATCTTCAACGCGGGCTTTTTTTTCTTTCATTTCGATTTCAGTCGTAGCGCCGACTTTAATCACTGCAACACCGCCAGCTAATTTAGCTACGCGCTCTTGTAGTTTCTCGCGGTCGTAGTCGCTAGTTGCTTCTTCGATTTGTGTTTTGATTTGAGCGATACGCGCTTTGATATTAGCTTCAACACCGTGACCATCAATGATGATAGTGTTTTCTTTGCCAACTTCAATACGTTTAGCTTGACCTAAGTTCTCAAGTGTTACGTTTTCAAGTTTCAAGCCAACTTCTTCAGCAATCACTGTGCCGCCAGTTAACATGGCAATATCTTCTAACATGGCTTTACGACGATCACCAAAACCAGGCGCTTTAACCGCTGTAGTTTTTAAGATGCCACGGATGTTGTTCACAACCAATGTAGCTAACGCTTCACCGTCAACGTCTTCAGCAATAATCAATAATGGACGACCAGATTTTGCCACCTGCTCTAAAGTTGGTAATAAATCACGGATGTTTGAGATTTTTTTGTCATGCAATAACACGAAAGGGTTGTCTAACAATGCAATTTGACGCTCTTGATTGTTGATGAAGTATGGTGACAAGTAACCACGGTCAAACTGCATACCCTCAACTACGTCTAATTCGCTCTCAAGGCCAGAACCGTCTTCGACAGTAATCACGCCTTCTTTACCTACTTTGTCCATCGCATCAGCAATGATTTTGCCAATAGCTTCATCAGAGTTTGCAGAAATAGAACCAACTTGGGCGATTTCTTTACTGGTTGTACATGGTTTTGATTGTGATTTTAAATCAGCAATTGCCGCAGCAACTGCTTTATCGATACCGCGTTTCAAATCCATTGGGTTCATACCAGCAGCTACAGATTTCATGCCTTCACGGATGATTGCTTGCGCTAAAACCGTTGCAGTAGTTGTACCGTCACCAGCGATATCAGAAGTTTTTGAAGCCACTTCTTTCACCATCTGTGCGCCCATGTTTTCGAATCTGTCTTTCAATTCGATTTCTTTCGCAACCGATACGCCATCTTTAGTGATGGTAGGTGCGCCGAAAGAGCGCTCTAAAACTACGTTACGGCCTTTAGGGCCTAAAGTTACTTTAACTGCGTTGGCGAGTACATTCACGCCTGCTACCATTTTGTGGCGAACTTCGTCGCCGAATCTTACGTCTTTTGCTGCCATGTTAAATTCTCCTGTAAATGCTTAATTTAATTATAGTTACTCAACAATCGCCATGATGTCTTCTTCACGCATCACTAATAACTCTTCGCCATCTACCTTAACGGTTTGGCCTGCGTATTTGCCGAATAAGACTTTGTCGCCCACTTTAACGTCTAAAGCGATGATTTTGCCGCTGTCATCACGTTTGCCAGAGCCGATTGCTTGCACAATACCTTGATCTGGTTTTTCAGTTGCGCTATCTGGAATTACAATGCCTGATGCGGTTGTACGCTCTTCTTCTGAGCGTTTAACAATCACGCGGTCGTGTAAAGGACGAATTTTCATACGGTTCTCCAAAAATTAAATGAATACAAACAATTAAATTGCCTTACCAGTCCATGGTGAGGTGTAAATTAAAACTAATGAGATAACACTAAATATAAAGCATATGGCTTAATTTATAGCCATGCAGAGCGAGAGCGATTTTAGCACTCAAACCCCTAGAGTGCTAGTTATTGGGTTGGTTTGATATATTTCAAGATTAAATCTAGAAAAAAATATATAAAAACCTTATGCTGTGTTCTGTATTTAACAATTTAAGCACGCTAATGACACAAAACGAATCTGCTATCGAGCAAATCAACCTCGGCTTTAATGAGCAGGAAGATCGGTTGTTGCTAAAAGTTGGCCTTGCTGATAAAACTGAAGTGGCGGTGTGGATTACGCGGCGCGTTAGTAAGTCAATGTGGTATTTACTACAAGGTTTCAGTAATACGGTAGTGCCCGCCGCTATTGAATTTGCGACGCCAGCTATTGCGACGTCAGAAGCAAAACACCAAGCAATCGAAAGTTTTTCTCGTGAAGTTAGCGAGCAAAAAAAGATTGATAATCTTGATTTTAAATCTGAATATATTGCAGATAGACAATCACGTTCAGAAGCGCCAATGCTTGCCACGCAATGTTTGATTACCGCAATGGATAATCACCCTCCGCAACTTGAACTGCAATGCATTAATGGGCAATCCGTTAAATTAGCACTCACCAATGAGCTTGTACACGCGGTCACTAGCATGATGCAACTTGCAACGCGCGAAGCTGGCTGGGATTTATTTATTGGCGCAGTCAGTAAAGAAATCAGCACTCTCTCAACTCAGCAAACATTACACTAAGCGTATCCATCATCATGCAATATCGTCAATTAGGTGAATCAGATTTAAGCGTATCAGCCATTTGTTTAGGCACCATGACGTATGGAGACCAAAACACAGAGTCTGAAGCACATGAGCAACTTGATTATGCAATAGCACAAGGGATTAATTTTATAGATACCGCCGAAATGTACCCAGTACCTCCCAAAGCGGAGACTTGCACACGTACTGAAACCATGGTGGGTAATTGGTTGAAAAATCAGCAACGAGATAAGATTATTTTAGGAAGCAAAGCAGCCGGACCGCGACGAGGTGTGAGTTGGATACGTGGCGGACCATCTTCACTAGACCGCACAAATATTCGGGCGGCGATTGAAGGCTCACTTCAACGCTTGCAAACGGATTACATCGATATTTATCAACTTCATTGGCCAGAGCGTAATGTGCCGATGTTTGGACAATATTTATTTGATCCTGCGCAGGAGCTAGATGCCGAAGGTAAACAAAAGGAATGGGTAAGCATACAAAATCAGCTTGAAACGCTGTCCGAACTTATACAAGAAGGTAAAGTGCGTTATATTGGCCTCTCAAACGAGCAGCCTTGGGGTGTGATGGAGTTTTTGCGCGTTGCTAAAGAATATAATCTGCCAAGAATCGCTAGCCTGCAAAATGGATATAACTTACTTAATCGCACCATGGAGTTGGGGTTGTCTGAAATACTCTATCGCGAAAAAATAGGTTTCTTAGCATATTCACCATTGGCTTTCGGCCATTTAACCGCAAAATATATTGATGATCCAGCCGCTAACGGCCGTGCAACGATGTTTACCGGCTATGCGCAACGCTATACAAAACATAATGTCACACCTGCAAGTGCCGCTTATGCCAAGCTGGCGCGCGAGAATGGATTAACGCCAACGCAGCTTGCTTTAAGTTTTGTGTATCACCGCTGGTTCGTTACCAGCACGATTATTGGTGCAACTGGCATGAATCAGCTGAAGGAGAATGTTGGCGCTTGGCATACAAAACTATCGCCTGAGGTGCTGCAAGAGATTGAGCGCTTGCATTTGGCGATGATGAATCCAGCGCCGTAGCTTAAGGTATGGTAAATTTTTGAAGAGTAAATAATTAGATAGAAAGTAATTTATGAGCGATTTACCTAAATGCCCCAAATGCAATTCGGAATATACCTATGAAGATGGCGATATGTATGTTTGTCCGGAATGTGCGCATGAGTGGGCGAAAGATGCTCTCCCTGAAAACGCAGATGATACGCGAGTGATTCGCGATTCCAACGGCAATGTGCTGCAAGATGGTGACACAATCACGGTAATTAAAGATCTTAAAGTGAAGGGGTCTTCGTTAGTAGTTAAGGTGGGCACCAAGGTTAAAAATATCCGCCTGGTCGAGGGTGATCATGACATTGACTGCAAAATCGATGGCATCGGCGCGATGAAGTTAAAGTCTGAATTCGTTAAGAAAGCCTAAATGCTGAAGCAAGAAAGATACTTGCTTTGATAGGTAGTCACTAGTCACCCAGGGCGCGGAGTGACTACCCTAGAGATCTTTTTGTTTGCTGAATGATTTCTTCGGCGGTAGCGCTATCATAAGAAAATGCGGAGCTTTTTGCTGTGACTCTCATGCGGGTGGTGTTGGTGCTGATTGGCTCAATCTGTATTTCAATGTTGCGCTCATTCGTTTTTGCGGCCACTAATCTGATGTTACTTTTCTCTTGTAAGATCTCTGAGACTACTTTTATCTGCATGCGGTTTAATGCACTCAGAGTAGCTACTCTAACTTTGGAAGAAGGAGCCGTAAATGTTCGGTAGGTAATACCGTTTGTCGTGTGAGTTATGGCAGCAGAGCCACCAATGCCGGCAGCGGTGGTAATGGCCGGTAAGCAGCCAGATAACAATGCGGTATTAAGCAATAATAAGCTAACCAATAAAATATGCCGCATTTTATATTTACCCTTATAATTACCCAAACAGGTGTCACCCTTATGGGTGATTATTAACCGATTGAAGCATGCCCCCTTTTTAATTAGAAGTCAACAGCAGGTCAGTATAATCTGAGTATTGAGGCTTATATTTAATTTATTTTTTGCAAAAACTTGATTGTTTGCGGCGGTCCCATTTTTAATACTGGCTTGCGAATCTTTCCCATCACATGCATCTCGCATGGTTTGCAGTCAAATTTCAGGGTAAATCTGTCGTTCCCGTTAATCAGTGTCATCGGTTCTGCCGTCACTGTACCTTGTACGCCTATTACTCCCTTGGCTTCCTTGGGGCATAAGCCATGGCTAAAACGCAGGCAGTGCTTGGTAATCATTAGCGGAACTTCATCAAGTTCTTTATTTGCTTCATAAGCCGCCGCAATCATCTTTACGCCGTGTTTTTCATAAAATATCCGCGCTTTTTTGTTATACACATTGGCGAGATAACTTAGGGTGTCATCAGGGTACGTTGCTGGTGGTTCGGCTGAAGCGCGACGCGGTGGGCGTTGGTAGCCTAAATCACGTGTTTGTTGCAATTGCTCGATTGCATCGCGGCGAAGTGAATTGGCGGTAGAGGCGGGTACAAACCATGTTTGAGTCGTTTCTAGTTGAATTTCTTTTGTAATAAAGTCTGTGCTGCCAAGCTTGGATAAGTTTTCAAACAGACTAGCCCTGGCTTTCTCGATGTTTTCAGCTATTTGTTTTTCAGCGAGGCAATACGCCGTTGCGCAGAAGCCGGCTTCATCGGTCACCATAAGCGAAAAGCCATCCTGCGTTTCAGTCAGTATCATGTTTACCGCGATTTTGCGTTGAGCTGAATCTTTTTCTAGCAGGCGCATAAAAGCGTGGTCACGGTTGCGATAAACAGCCATGCCACGACGAATATCAAGCGGCATGTCATTGGGGTAAAGTTTTTTACCATCAACAGAGTTGACGCGCAAGCCAACTAACTCTTTATGCACATCAAAAAAGCACACACCATCGCCGTTATGTAACTGTATGTCCGTATCAACTTCAAAAAAATCTTTACCAACCTTACTAACTTTGCCTAGCGATTCACCAGAGAATTTTGGCGTGTCAAACGCGCCAATATCGGCTTGGCGACCATTAGCAAAGTAGTCCGTCGCACTGCGATTAAACGTTTTTTCGGGTTGCGGGTTGAAAGTGTAGGTGCAATCGCCATGTGATGATTTTGCAAGTTCAGGAGATTCATGCAAAATTTCATCTAACAATTGCCGATAATGTGCGGTTGCATTTTTTACATAAGGTAAATCTTTATAGCGGCCTTCAATCTTGAATGAGCTCACGCCCGCATCAATCAATGCACGCAGATTGGCACTTTGATCATTGTCTTTCATTGATAAAAAGTGCTTATCCTTGCCAATAATGCGGCCTTTTTGGTCTTCTAAGGTAAAAGGTAAGCGGCACTCTTGCGAGCATTCGCCGCGGTTAGCACTGCGCCCTGTGTGGGCATGACTGATATAACACTGGCCGCTAAACGCAACGCATAAGGCACCGTGAATAAAATATTCCAGGTTGCAAGTAGTTGCGGCGGATATTTTTTGAATGGTGTGCAAATCTAACTCCCGCGCCAATACGATTTGCGAGAATCCTACTTGGTCTAAAAACCTAGCTTTTTCAACCGTGCGAATATCTGTTTGCGTACTCGCATGTAGCTGAATTGGCGGTAAGTCCATTTCCAGCAAACCCATATCCTGCACAATGAGTGCGTCTACCTCAGCATCATATAGTTGCTGCACTAACTCACGTGCGCCTGCCAGCTCGTTATCGTGAAAAATCGTGTTAAGCGCTACAAATACTTCAGCATGGTAACGATGAGCATGTTTCACTAGGCGTACAATATCCGCAATAGTATTCGGCGCTTTGGCTCGCGCGCCAAATGCCGGGCCGCCAATATAGACCGCATCTGCACCATGATTGATGGCTTCAATACCAAAATCTGCATTTTTAGCTGGGGCAAGAAGTTCGAGGTGGCGACGAGTTTTTAGCATTGAGCGTAAACGATGATATTGAAAAACTGAATTTTAGACGAAACAACAGCTTATGACGACATTTGATTTATTCGCACATTAAAAACATCGTACAATTCAGGCATGAGTAACCAAAATATTTTAAACAGAAGTATGCAATCTGTCTGGCATCCCTGCACGCAGATGAAGCAGCATGAGCAATTTCCGCTGATTCCTATCAAAAAAGGGGACGGTGCCTGGCTATACGATGCTGAAGGTAAGCGCTATTTAGATGCCGTAAGTTCGTGGTGGGTGAATTTGTTCGGACACAATAATCCGCGTATTAAAGATGCGATTAAGCAGCAGCTGGATACGCTGGAGCATGTGATGCTGGCAGGTTTTACCCATGAACCAGTGATTGAGTTATCTGAAAAACTTTCTAAGCTTACAGGTTTAGGCCATGCGTTTTATGCCAGTGATGGTGCGAGTGCCACTGAAATAGCGCTCAAAATGAGTTTTCATTATTGGCGAAACTTACGTTCTGAAACACCAGGCAAAACTAACAAAACCAAGTTTATCAGCCTGCAAAATAGTTACCACGGAGAGACTTTAGGCGCGTTGGGCGTAACTGATGTGGCAATTTTTAAAGACACTTACGCGCCACTATTGACACAGTCTGCCCAAATGCCTACCCCTGATTTTAGATTGGCAGAGGCGGGTGAAAGCGCTGAGGCCTTTGCCATGCGCTGTGCCGATGCTTTGGAACTTTATGTGACCAAGCATCATCACGAATTGGCAGCGTTTATTATTGAGCCGCTGGTGCAGTGTGCCGCGGGGATGGGGATGTATCATCCTGCGTATTTGCGTCGCGCCCGGGAGATTTGTACACAATATGAAGTGCACTTAATTGCGGATGAAATTGCAGTGGGCTTTGGACGTACAGGAACGATGTTTGCCTGTGAGCAAGGTGATATTTGTCCTGATTTTATTTGTTTATCAAAAGGTATTACAGGTGGCTATTTACCGCTGTCTGCGGTACTCACAACAGATAAAGTTTACCAGGCTTTTTATGATGAAAATACCGTGCGCGGGTTTTTACATAGTCATAGTTATACAGGCAATCCGCTTGCGTGCAGTGCAGCTTTGGCGACGTTGGCAATATTTGAATCTGATGATGTTTTGCAAAATAATCGTGAAAAATCTGCTGTGATACAAGCTGAAATGCAAGTGCTGACTAACCTGCCAATCGAGCACATGCGGCATCAAGGTATGATTTTCGCTTTTGACGTAGTGACGCAAAGCGCGCAATTTTCAAAGCAATGTTATCAGGCCGCTATGCAGCAAGGCTTGTTATTACGTCCGATTGGAAACACGGTCTATTTTATGCCGCCTTATACAATTAGCGAGGCGGAAATTGATTTTATGGTGAATGCAACTTTTGACGCTGTAAAAAGCACTGTATGAATATGTGTGTCATAAGAAAGTGTGCGGTGAGTTTTAGTTTGATGTTGGCAAGCCTGAGCGCTTATGCCGAACTTCCTGCATCGGTGGCAGACGCTCTGAAAAAAGTGGGAATTCCACAGCAAAGTGTGGCGATTTATGTGCAGGCAGTAGAGGGCAGTAACCCCATTCTGGAGCACAATAGTGACAAAAGTCTAAATCCTGCTTCTGTAATGAAGCTCGTCACAACCAATGCCGCTTTAGAATTACTCTCGCCTACTTACCGCTGGAAAACCGAGGTATACCGTGATGGTGAAGTGGTGATTGATAAGTTGAATAACGGTAATTTACAGGGTAATTTAATCATTAAAGGCTACGGTGATCCCAATTTTAGGGCGCAAGAATTATGGCGCTTACTGATGAGCTTGCAGCAAGCAGGCATTAAGGGGATTGATGGCGATTTGGTTGTTGATAAAAGTTATTTTGCAAAAAATGTGGGAAATGGTAAAAGCTTTGATAATGAAAGTTGGCGCGCTTACAACGCAGAACCTAGCGCATTTTTGGTGAATGGACGCAATACCAGTTTCAAACTCAGCACAACTGGTACGGGCGTAAACATAAACCAGGAATTTGCATTGCCTGAAGTGCAAATCATCAACAATATGAAGCTAAACCAAGGCGTTTGTGGTGCGTGGCGTAACCGTTTTTCTTACACAGTAAGTCCTGATAATAATGGCGCAACCGTGACTTTTAACGGTACTTTTTCGCCTGACTGTGGCGAACGATATTTAGAGTTGAGCTTGTTCGATGATGAGCGATATGCATTTTATACGTTCAAAAAACTGTGGCGAGAGTTGGGTGGAAAATTCAATGGCTCACTTAAAATTCAAGAGATACCCAGTACTGCTATTAAGGTTGTAGAACAGGTCTCTGACCCGTTAGGTTATGTGGTACGCGACATTAATAAGTGGAGTAATAATTTAATGGCGCGTCAATTGCTGTTAACTATTGCCGCAGAGATTAGTGGCCCACCTGCAACGGAGGCTCAAGGTGGCATGGTTATTAAAAACTGGCTTGCTACTAAAGGCTTGAAGTTTGATGAGCTGGTGATTGAAAATGGTTCAGGCTTGTCGCGTATAGAGCGTATTAGTGCAGGGCACTTAGGGCAGATGTTAGTGAGCACCTACCATGGCGCTGTGATGCCGGAAATGATGGCTTCAATGCCAATACTCTCAAAAGATGGAACAGTAATGGGGCGCTTGAAAGACAGCCGCCCAAATGGGCGCGCGCATTTAAAAACAGGCTCGATAGATGGCGTAAGTGCCATTGCGGGTTATCTGTTAGATGCCAATAATCATCGCCATGTGCTAGTGATGATGGTGAATCATACTAAGGCCGCAGAGAGTAAAAATGCTCAAGATGCATTGATTGAATGGGTGCATCAACAGCCTTAATTTGCGCGAAAATCTATTCATAAATATTTAGCAGTTACGCGAACTGGCATGTGTTTGCGGTATCATACTGCTTGTATAAATGATGAATTTTTTAATTAGATAGGAATAGATTAATGAAGCTATTTAATGTATTACTCGCAAGTGGATTAGCGTTTTCGCTCAACGCTTGCAATGCAGAAATACCAAAATCAAAACAGGAAACACCAGCAAAGGAAACCACAGCAATGACCGCAGAAATTACAGAATTACAGAAAATTGACACTCAGGTAGGTGCAGGCCGCGAGGCTGAGCCAGGCTTTAATGTTAAAGTACATTACACTGGCTGGTTGTTTGATGCTGCGGCAAAAGATAACAAAGGCAAAAAATTTGATAGCAGTTTGGATCGTGGTCAGCCATTCGAGTTTGGTTTAGGTCAGGGACAAGTGATTCAGGGATGGGATGAAGGCTTCGCAGGCATGAAAGTCGGTGGCAAGCGTACGCTGATTATTCCTTCAGAAATGGGCTATGGTGCGCGTGGTGCTGGTGGTGCGATTCCGCCAAATGCTACCTTGATTTTTGACGTGGAATTGTTAGACGTTAAATAAAAACGTAACTTTGCGAGCATCCGTTACACGGATTGCCTGCTTACCCCATTACGTCATCATACGGCGTTGCTCGCAAAAAATAATACTTTACATATAACCCATATGCTGCGGTCTTATTTTTTGTTCGCGCCTTGTCTGATTTATCGCACCAATCTTGTCGCTTTAGCGGCTTAGATTGGTGGAGACCTTTGCAAAAGTATTTATTGCGGCAAATTACTGCGTTGCGCGGTACTCGTAACCTCGCTGTACACCACGTACTATCTCGGCTACTGCGTTCCGTGCGCCTTGTACTTTATCCACACTAAACACTTTTGCAAAGGTCTCTGGTGGTGATGACCTTTACGGTTAGAAATTTACATTTTTTGGAGAAAGTTAGATGCACGTAAGCGTTAAATGGATAGACGGCGTTAGTTTTGTTGGCGAGTCGGAAACAGGTCACGCCGTCGTGTTAGACGGCGCTCCTGAGAATGGCGGCCGTAACATTGGCATGCGACCTATGGAAATGTTACTGATTGGGATGGGAGGCTGCACATCGTTTGATGTGGTCGCCATTCTCAAAAAAGCACGGCAGCCTATTATGGGCTGCGTTGCGGAAATTGATGCTACACGCGCCGATGAGATTCCCAAAGTGTTTACCAAAATTCATGTGCATTTTGTGGTCACTGGCGACGGTTTGAATGAGGCTCAAGTGGAACGTGCCGTTAAGTTGTCTGCGGAAAAGTATTGTTCAGCTTCGATTATGCTGAGTAAGAGCGTAAAAATTACGCATGATTTTGAAGTGAAATCTTTATCCGAGCTTAAAGGCTGAAATAGACCTAAGCTTAACTCTCAGTCACTTTCACCTTAAGCGGCTGCTCATCTTCTAAAAGATTCAATAATCTATCTACATTCGGGTGTTTGCCAGGGCAGTTTTCTGCATCGCTCGTGTGCTCGGCAAACAGGCTTAAGCCCTCAACTGCGGCGTCTAAAGAAATCTCACCGTACATCCTATACAAGTGATAGTAGACTTTTACAGAGCCTTGGCTGCCTGGTTTGTTTTCTATCACCCCTGCAGGGCTGCCGTCGTTATTAAAAAGCTCAATACGCTTCACATGTGAGGCATCGTCAAGCGTTTGTAAAACATCACTAAATTTTTGCATTCAAACCTTACCTTTTATAAATAGTAGCTTGAGGTTGTCATCAACTTCGATACTTTTTTCATTAAAAATTTCGCGGGTGCCGGAAGTTCAGCCGCGCCGTATTGTTTGGCTTCACTGGCATGTTTAGCTTCATCTAGCTGCATTTGTTGAATGATTCTACGCGTTTTTTGGTCAGATTGCGGCAGTTTTTCAAGGTGATTAGCTAGGTGTTCACCAACCTGTTTTTCAGTTTCAGCAAGAAACCCTAAATTCCATTTATCGCCAAGCGCACCAGCAATTACGCCCATGGTAAACGAGCCTGCGTAGAACAAAGGGTTAAGCAGGCTGGTACGGCCGCCAAGCTCAGTGATGCGTGATTCACACCAAGCTAGATGTTCAGTTTCTTCGATTGCCGCTTGCTTTAAAGCTGCCGTAGTTTCTGGCCTGTGAGCAGTGAGTGCCTGGCCACTATATAAAGCCTGAGCACATACTTCACCGGTATGGTTCACACGCATTAGCGCACTTGCCTGATTTTTTTCACATTCACTTAAATCAGTTTCAACTACACCTGCATCTGGATGCGCACGTATACTGCGAGGCTTGGCAAGTAGGGTGCGCAAGCCTGTATCGAACTCAATAATCAGTGTATCTAATTTACTTAGCATAGTGATAGTTTACGCTCAAATTCCTTACTTAAGCCAGCAATTGGCTTGCCTGTGGAATATATTTGCTTTCACACGCCATACCCTATTTGCTTGGCAATAATTTGTATGGGGTGCAAAACAGCAACGGTTATATTTTTCTCACGTAAACCATTAGCAATGTGCAAGCTACAGCCTATGTTTGATGTAGCAAGTATCGCAACACTATTGGTTTTGATTGTAGTCAGTTTGTCATCAAGCAAGCTGTTTGCCATATCGCTCTGGGTTAGCATGTAAGCGCCCGCACCACCACAGCATTGGCTGTTGCCTGGCAACGCCTGAATATCTGAACCGGGTATTTTTTTCAGTAAAGTGTAAACAGCTTGATGGCTTTTTTGCACGTTTCGTAATGTGCATGGGTCTTGCACATATATCCGTTCGTTAAGCGGCTTGATATGAATAGTCGTCCAGTCGCACGTCATCAAGAACGCACTGATGTCCTGGATTTTATGGTCTGGTAAATAATCATTTAATCCTGCCCCGCAACCGCTGGCAGTTGTTAATACAGGTATCGTTTGGTCAAAGCTGAGCTGATTCTGTGCAACTAGTTTGCTAGACTCATCCGTATCACCCATTTGTCTGGCAATGCTGCCACAACATGTCTGCCGGGATGGGACATGCACGTCAAACCCTAGTTTGTTTAATACGTAAATGCTGGCTTTGAGTGTTTGGTTATCGAGAGCATTGCCTGCACAACCTAGAAACAAGCTAACAGCACCTTTACGCTGGAAAGTCGCAGGATACATGCTGTTCCATGTGACTGGCTTATCAATAGGTGGCAAAAGCTTTGCTGCCGGGCTTATTTTTTTAAGTAAGCCATCCAGTTTAGCCTGTTGTGTCAGCCACAGTAGCCAAGATGCTATATTGGCCAAGTGACGGTGCCGAATGAAGGGTTTGGCAAGCGCAGAAAGAATAGTTTTTTTAGGGATAAAAAGGGCACGGGTAGTATCTACTAATGCCCCATAGTTTACGTTATTCGGGCAGGCAGATTCACAACTGCGACAGCTTAAGCATAAGTCGATATGTTCATTAAAACGTGTATTATTCGGAAGAGTATCTTGTGCTACTGCACGCATCAACTGAATGCGCCCACGGGGTGAATCAGCTTCAGAGCCAGTTTTTCTGTAAGTTGGGCAGTGCGGCAGACATAGGCCGCATGCTACGCAGCGATCCGCCTCTACAATCAATTCTTGAATAGATAAACTCATGGCAATATTATAAGCCTTGGCTTGTTATCTCAGCTTAGAAAATTCAGATAAAAATTTAGACTGTGCTGGTTCGAGCATAAAAAATCCGCCCTCATGACAAAGGCGGATTATTTGCTTTTACAACGGCTACTGAAGTTGGAGGCTACTTGGTAAGCGCAGCTTCAACTTTTGGCGGCTGAGAAACTACCACTGGCTTACCTTTAAGAAAATTCATCGCCTGCGTGAACTGAATATCATCTTTGCTGGCTGGCTCAATTGGACCTGTAGGCTCGGCAAACTTTTTCTCGTTCAATTTTTCTTTAGCAGTTTCTTTGGCTGGAGTAAGTACTTCAGTCATTGCTGGAACACCTGCCTGATTATCTTTTGGGTTGGATAGGTGGCGAGTCAAATCAGCCTCATGAATGTTGTTTGATTGGTCTGTGCCATCTTCAACAAGATAGTCCGGGTCAATGCCTTTCGCCTGAATCGAACGGCCTTTTGGAGTGAAATAACGCGCTGTTGTCAGTTTTATAGCCGCACCATTATTCATAGGCATAATCGTTTGTACAGAACCTTTACCGAAGCTTCTGATACCAATAAGCGTTGCGCGTTTATGGTCTTGCAACGCTCCGGCAACGATTTCAGAAGCCGACGCAGAACCAGCGTTGATTAATACAACCATCGGTACGGTTTTTAAATCATCAGGTAAATCTTTAATATAATCACTAGCGGCAATTGCGCGGGCATAACTTAATGGGTTGCTAACGCTAAGATTATTTTTCTTCATATAATCATTCGCAATGCTATGACTTATATAATTTTCAGGGTTAGCGGTCAGTTTCATTTTTGAGTCAGCCGCACGGCCTTCTGTATAAACAACCAAGGTGTCTTTTGGCAAAAATGCTGCAGAAACACCCACCGCACCATTGAGTAACCCACCTGGATCATTACGCAAATCTAAAACAAAGCCTTTGAACGGGCCTTTATTTTCATCATGCATCACTTTAATGGCTTTTGCTAAATCTTCGCCAGTACGTTCTTGAAACTGTGTGACACGCGCATAAGCGTAACCAGGTTCAGTGATTTTGTATTTCACACTTTTATTTTTAATAATAGCGCGCACTAATGTGAATGTTAGCGGTTTGGCCTCATTTTTACGTAAAACGGTCAATACTATCGATGTATCTGGTTTTCCACGCATCTGTTTTACCGCGTCGTTTAAGCTCATACCTTTAACGAGCTTGTCATCTAACTTCATAATGAGGTCGCCGCTTTTTAAACCAGCCGCATAGGCGGGTGAATCTTCAATTGGTGATACAACCTTGACTAACCCATCTTCCATAGCCACTTCAATGCCCAAGCCGCCAAATTCACCTTGGGTTGCTGCTTGCATGTCTTTAAATGCGTCTGCATCCATGTAGGTGGAATGCGGGTCTAAGCCAGTCAACATGCCGCTGATTGCTTCAGATAACAATTTTTTATCTTCAACTGGTTCAACATAGTCGCTTTTGATTTTGCCAAATACTTCGGCAAATGCGCGCAAGTCTTCTAACGGCAATTGCGGTTTGGTCATTTTTTCAGCGACAGCTGAATATGTTAAACTCAGCATAAGGCCAAGCACCAAGCCAGAGCAAACGAGCCCAACTTTAGTGAAGCCTTGATATTTATTTCTAGCTTGCATGTATTATTCCCAACAAAAGTAACTCGGTAAGCTTATGACCAACCTAGTTTTAATAGTTCAAAATCTAGCCAAATAACAATCAATCTAGCTAAATAATAATAAAAATATAACTACAACAAAAATTACAACACAAGATAAAGTATACCAGTAAGGACGACTAAATTGACTAAGCACAACATTGAAATTACATATTGCACACAATGTCGTTGGCTATTGCGGGCAGCATGGCTGGCACAAGAGTTGTTGACTACTTTTGAGCAAGATTTAGCTGGTGTGGCATTAAAGCCGGGTAGTAACGGTATATTTGATATTACACTGAATCAAAAGCTAATCTATTCCCGCAAGCAAGCGGGACGTTTTCCTGAGGCAAAAGAAATAAAACAACTAGTGAGAGATCAAATTGATCCAGCTAGGGATCTTGGGCATAGCGATAGGGCTAATCCAGTAGATATTTGAATATTTAGGGCGCTAATTGGTAGCGTCAATGCGCTGTGCGCCATTGTATCGTTTAGCCCAATAACCGTTTTCCATACTTTCTATACGCACCACACCACCACTGCGTGGGGAATGGATAAAGCGGTTATCGCCTACATAAATGCCAACGTGCGAAAAAGCAGATTTAAGCGTATTAAAAAATACAAGATCTCCGGGCTGTAGATCTTTTTTAGCGACAGTTGTACCTAATTGACTTATTTCAAAGGCAGAGCGAGGTAATGTTAAGCTTGCCGCCTGCTTAAATACATAACGTACAAAACCGCTGCAATCAAAACCAGCATCAGGCGAACTTCCGCCATATTTGTATTGAATGCCGCTTAGGCTAAGGGCATTCATTAGCACCTCACGTGCACGATCAGACCAGTTTTCAGTATTTACATCGGCTGTTGAAAGCGATTGTATGTCTGATGGCATCTCTTCTGTGCTTGCCGCGGGCTTGGCAGTTGCGCACGATGTGGCGGCTAAAGCCAGCAAAATACAAAGCATAAAATGGGTAAAAAGTCTTTTCATGTGTGGCAATTATATGAATTTATGAAAAAAATGCAAATTAAGTGCTTATTTAATCTTTTCGATACATATCGTCTTTAGTCATAATTCATCATGTTCGAGCATCAATAAAGGCTAAGTCGTGGGATAATCACAGCCCTTATGAGTGAACAATCAATCCGCCAGGTTTTTGAAAAAAACGGTATTTTAGCTAGCCAAATTGAAGGGTATAGCGAACGGACCCAGCAGTTAGAAATGGCGCTGGCGATTGCTGACGCGATTGAAAACAATGCCCAGTTGGTTGCTGAAGCTGGCACTGGTACAGGTAAAACATTCGCTTACTTAGTGCCGGCGCTACTAACAGGTGGCAAGGTGATTATATCTACGGGTACAAAAAACCTACAGGATCAATTGTTTAGCCGAGACTTGCCTAATGTGCGTGATGCATTAAAAGTGCCTGTCACAGTTGCCATGTTAAAAGGTCGCGCTAATTACGTGTGTCATTACCACCTTGAAAGGGCTGAGCAGGAAGGGCGCTTTGCATCACGTGAAGATGCAAAATATGTACATGTGATAAAAACCTTTGCTGAAAATAGCAAGACTGGCGATAAAAGTGAGCTTAACTCTGTGCCGGAAAATGCCATGATTTGGGCGAGCGTCACCTCAACACGCGATAATTGTTTAGGCGGTGATTGTGCTTATTACAAAGAGTGTTTTGTGATGGAAGCGCGTAAAAAAGCACTTGCAGCCGATGTGGTGGTAGTGAATCATCACCTGTTTTTTGCGGATGTCATGTTGCGCGATGAAGGCGTGGCCGAACTTTTGCCGAGCGCTAATACAGTCATTTTTGATGAAGCACATCAATTGCCAGAAGTAGCCGGGTTGTTTTTCGGCGAGGATGTTTCTACCAGCCAATTGCACGAACTCGCTCGAGATTGCACGGCCGCACACTTAACGCTGGCTAAAGATTGCGTTGAACTGGGCAAGGCGATTCCACTTTTAGAAAAAGCTGCAAAAGACTTTAGGCTAATTTTTGCTTATGAGGGCTCGCGCTTGCCTGTGCAAAAAGCCATGGCCTTAAAAGGCTTTGATGAAGCCTATAAACACATGCAAAGCCAGTTGCAATTATTAACGAACGTACTTGAAACGCAGGCGGCACGCGACCCTCTATTGGAAAAGTGTTGGCAGCGCAGTGAAGCTTTATATGATTTATTTAGCCGCTGGCAATCAGCAGAAAACAACAATCTTGTTCGTTGGGTAGAGGTGTTTACGCACTCTGTGCAGCTACACGCTACGCCGTTAAGTGTGGCAGAAGGTTTTGGCAAACAGCTTAATGCACAACCACGCGCATGGATATTTACCTCAGCTACGCTGGCAGTGAAAAGCGATTTCAGTCATTATTTATCGCAAATGGGCTTGCAAGCTGCGACCACAGGTTTTTGGGAGAGCCCGTTTAATTATCAGGAACAAGCCCTATTGTATGTGCCAACTGATATGCCAGACCCGAACAGCCCAAGCTATACAGCTTGTGTGGTGGCTGCCGCGCTGCCTGTGCTGCAAGCCAGTGGTGGCAGAGCTTTCGTGCTTTCTACCAGCTTGCGTGCTATGCGTGAAATTCATGCCTTATTGAAAGAGGCCTTTATCGAAAATGGTATAGAAAGCCCATTGTTGCTGCAAGGTGAAAGTTCACGCACAGAGTTGCTGGACCGCTTCCGTAAATTAGGTAATGCCGTATTAGTCGGCTCACAAAGCTTTTGGGAGGGCGTGGATGTGCGCGGTGAAGCATTAAGTGTGGTTATTATTGATAAATTGCCGTTTGCCCCGCCAGACGATCCCGTTCTCTCGGCGCGGGTAGACAAATTGAACGCAGAAGGCAAAAACGCCTTTATGGAATATCAATTACCCTATTCTGTCATTACCTTAAAACAGGGTGCTGGAAGGCTGATACGCGATGAAAACGATCGCGGCGTGTTGATGATTTGTGACCCGCGCTTGATTACTAAGTCTTACGGAAAAAGAATATGGCAAAGTTTGCCGCCGTTTAAACGGACTAGGGAGCTGGCAGATGTGCAGGCATTCTTTGAAGTGAATCATGAAAAATTGTGATCGAGTAAAAAGGAAGCTAAGCTGTAAATTCAATTTCATTTACGGGCTTTGACTAGGAAGTCAATTGCGAGAATGATACAATCTCAGGCCATGTTCACATCCCCCATAAATTTAGTTTTATTAGCCATAGTTTTGGTATTTAACCCATGTTAACGGCTCAAAGTCTGGCTTGCCTGCGTGGTGATCGCTTGCTATTTAAAAATGTTGGATTCGAACTAAATGCGGGTGGTTTACTGTACGTGCTAGGTGAGAACGGCAGTGGTAAAAGCAGTCTGCTACGTATGTTATGTGGCCTGCTAATGCCGGAGGATGGCGCTGTTTTCTGGGGTGGCAAAAAAATTAAAGAGGATGCTGAAAACTTTCTCTCCAATTTAACTTATATTGGTCATTTAAATGGCCTTAAAGACGACCTTACTGCGCAAGAGAATTTGTATATGGGCGCACGTTTAGCTGGTAGTGAAGTCAGTGAAGAAAGCGCTTTGGCTGCACTTGCTGCAATAGGTATTGCTCGTTGCGCAAATCTGCCAGTGCGAGTGTTGTCACAAGGTCAAAAAAGGCGAGTTGCATTAGCCAGGCTTTGGTTAACTGATAGCAAGCTTTGGGTTCTGGATGAACCCTTCGCAGCATTGGATGCTGCATCAGTCGATGTGTTAGCTTCACGGCTGAGTCAACATATGTCAAACGGTGGAATGACCATCATCACAACGCATCAGGACGTGACCATTAACGCTCAATCCAGTCAAATCTTGAGGCTAAGTTCTTGAATAATCCTTGGGTAATTGTATTGAGGAGAGACCTCTTGCTGGCGTTTCGAAGACGCTCAGATGTTGCGACAACGCTATTCTTCTTTTTAATTGTATCCAGCTTGTTTCCATTGGGCATTGGCCCGGAACCAGCTGTGTTAAGCAGCATTGCACCTGGAGTATTATGGGTGGCTGCCTTATTGGCAGGCATGCTCTCGCTCACACGCTTATTTGCAGCAGATTTTGCTGATGGTAGTTTAGAACAGATGTTGCTCGCGCCCCAGCCGTTGGCTTTGTTGGTATTGGCTAAAATTTTTGCGCATTGGCTAATTTGTGGTTTACCTGTAGTGTTGTTGGCGCCAATTATTGGTCTACAATATGCATTGCCCAATGATGCATTGTTAGTGCTGGTGTTTGCATTATTACTTGGTACGCCTGCATTAAGCCTGATTGGCGCCATTGGCGCGGCACTTACGCTAGGCGTTCGAGGCAGTGGTTTATTGGTTGCATTGTTGGTGCTGCCCTTGTATATTCCCGTACTGATTTTTGGCGCGGGTGCAGTCGCTGCAAGTCAGCATGGAATGAGTTCGCAAGCACATCTTTCACTACTGGCGGCATGTTCACTACTTGCTTTAGTGTTAGCCCCTATGGCTACAGCCGCCGCCTTGCGTATCTCTGTTGAGTAAATATCTATTAGGAAATATTCACGTCGAATAATTCACTGGTTGAACAAGTGACTAGTTGTAAAAACTAGTTAAAAAAACAAGTTGAGCAAAATTATATGAACATTAATTGGTTTAAATATTCATCACCACAAACCTTTTACCCTTTAGCGGGAAAAATGATCCCTTGGTTTGCATGGTTGGCAGCTATTTTAGCTGTAGCGGGGCTTTATATTGGCTTCGCAATTGCACCAACTGATTTTCAACAAGGTGAAGCCTATCGGATTATCTTTGTCCATGTGCCTGCCGCGTGGATGTCCATGGTGATATATATCGTCATGGCAGGCTGGGCGGCGATTGGTCTTGCGCTCAATGCGCGCTTGTCCGCAATGATGGCACAGGCATTAGCACCCACAGGCGCAATATTCACATTGATTGCGCTTGTTACTGGCTCACTGTGGGGCAAGCCGATGTGGGGTACTTGGTGGGTATGGGACGCCCGTTTGACCTCTGAGCTGATTTTATTGTTTCTATATTTAGGTTTTATAGCTTTGCAGTCGTCCATAGATGACCCGCGCCGCGCCGACCGTGCAGGAGCTTTGCTGGCTTTAGTGGGTGTCGTGAATGTGCCTATAATTTACTTCTCAGTTAAATGGTGGAACACCTTGCATCAAGGGTCTAGCATCAATATGGGTGCTGCCCCAAAAATGGCTGCAACAATGCTGCTAGGCATGCTGATAATGGCGTTAGCCTTTTGGATGTACACGGTAGCAGTCGCATTGATGCGTGTGCGTTGCATTATGTTGGAGCGTGAGCGCACATCAGATTGGGTAAAAGAGCTATCAGTACAAGGTATCGCAGGAGTGAAATCATAATGCAGTGGGAAAGTTGGTCAGCGTTTTTTAATATGGGCGGCTATGCATTTTATGTGTGGTTTTCTTTCGGACTCACGGCACTTTGTATGGTTTGGGAAGTCATAGCGTTACGAAAGCGTAGGGCAGAAGCATTGCGTTTAACTCAATTATTGGCACAGGATTAGTATGGTAATTAAAGCACGTCATAAACGTTTTATATTAATTGGCATCGGTCTAGCTTTAGTTGGCTTGGCCGCCATGCTTATTTTGAATGCGTTTCAAAGTAATATGGTGTTCTTCTACACGCCTACACAGGTAGATAAGGGTGAGGTGCCGCATAACACGGGTTTCCGTATTGGAGGCATGGTGCTGGAAAACAGCCTTAAGCGACAAGACGATGGCCTGACGGTACATTTTTCCATTACGGACACTGCTAAAACTGTGCCTGTCGTATACAAAGGCGTTTTACCCGATTTGTTTAAAGAGGGAAAAGGCGTAGTAGCACAAGGTAAAGTGGGACCTGATGGCATTTTTATGGCCAGTGAAGTGCTCGCTAAGCATGATGAAAACTACATGCCACCAGAAGCTGCTGAAGCGTTAAAGAGAGCTCAAGAGCAGGGTTCGACAAGTTTAGTGATGCCTAAATAATAGGTCAGCTGCATTAGATTCAGCTGATTTAAACGCTTTAAAAACACAACACCGAATAAAATATTAAAAGGATATAAACGTGATTCCTGAGATTGGTCATTTTGCCCTGATTCTGGCTTTGTTAGTGGCAATAATGCTGGGTAGCTTCCCGATTATAGGCGCAGCCCGAGGCAATGCCGTATGGATGGGCTTTGCAAGGCCGCTAGCACACGTGCATTTTTATCTAATCGCCTTTTCATTTATTTGCCTGGCTTATGCTTTTGCTGCGATGGATTACTCTGTGGCATACGTAGCCAATAATTCAAACTCTCAATTACCGTTGCAATTCCGTATAGCGGCGGTATGGGGCGGGCATGAAGGTTCACTGTTGTTATGGGCGTTGATATTAAGTATTTGGACGGTAGCTGTCAGTCTATTTTCCAAACATATTCCAGACGATATGCGGGCACGTATATTAGGCGTAATGGGCTTGGTCAGCGTGGGGTTTTTACTGTTCATGCTAATGGCCTCCAATCCCTTCGAACGCTTAATACCTGCTGTTTTGGATGGGCGTGATCTTAACCCGCTGCTGCAGGATCCTGGCATGATATTTCATCCACCTATGCTTTATATGGGGTATGTGGGATTTTCTGTCGCTTTTGCTTTTGCTATTGCTGCCCTACTCGGCGGTCAGTTAGACGCGGCTTGGGCGCGTTGGTCGCGCCCTTGGACAACTTTGGCTTGGGTGTTTCTTACCCTTGGTATTATGTTAGGTAGTAACTGGGCCTACTACGAGCTTGGCTGGGGTGGCTGGTGGTTTTGGGACGCGGTGGAAAACGCTTCATTTATGCCTTGGCTGGTTGGCACTGCACTTATTCACTCATTGGCTGTTACAGAAAAGCGAGGAAGTTTTAAAGCATGGACGGTATTACTTGCTATTTGCGCGTTTTCTTTAAGTTTGCTAGGTACATTCTTGGTGCGTTCAGGTATCATCACTTCTGTGCATGCTTTTGCAACCGACCCTAGGCGCGGTGTGTTTATTTTGGCATTTTTAGTGATAGTCATTGGCGGTTCGCTGGCGTTATTCGCTTGGCGTGCTCCCGCAATAGGGCGTGGCGGAAAATTTAACGTAGTCTCCAGAGAGAGTTTTCTATTAGCTAATAATGTGTTGTTAGCCGTTGCAGCGCTGTCTGTTTTGATAGGGACGCTATACCCGCTATTCTTGGATGCATTAGGTTTTGGAAAAATATCAGTAGGCCCCCCATATTTTGATGCGGTATTCGCCCCGTTGATGGCGCCCGCCTTGTTTCTTATGGGCATAGGACCAATAGCGCGATGGAAAAACGCTTCATTACCCGAATTGGCTAAACGTTTGCGTTGGGCTTTCGGCATTAGTATTGCTACTGCAATTAT
Source organism: Methylotenera sp. (assembly GCF_030684185.1). Lineage (GTDB taxonomy): Bacteria > Pseudomonadota > Gammaproteobacteria > Burkholderiales > Methylophilaceae > Methylotenera. The sequence goes on along the minus strand of NZ_JAUXOY010000005.1, from coordinate 49,861 downwards.
TTTACCTTTGATACTAGGTAATTTAACGCCCATGATAGGTTTAGGGTTGTTTTTAGCTTTCTGGATTATCGTAACCACCGTATATATGGTTTCTCAGCGCCTGCGTGACTCTGACCAAGCATTATTGACTCGCATCAAAGCTGTTCCGCGTTCTTGGTGGGGTATGGTGATTGCGCATCTTGGTATTGCTGTGTTTACCATTGGGGTCACAATTGTAAAAGGATTTGAATCTGAAATTGCCGTGCGAATGGTACCTGGCGATGTTGCTCATTTAGCAGGCTTTGACTTTACTTTTGAAGGGGTGAAGGAAATTACAGGGCCTAACTACTCAGCAAGTAAAGGCCAACTGCGTGTGACCAAAAATGGCGTTGAGAGAACAGTGCTTTCGTCTGAAAAAAGGCTCTACACTGTCACAAATATGCCAATGACCGAAGCAGGCATCAGCCCAGCTTTTATCCATGATTTATATGCTTCATTGGGCGAGCCATTATCCGATGGTGCCTGGAGTGTACGTATCTATCACAAACCCATGGTGGAATGGATATGGTTCGGTTGCATAATGATGGGCTTCGGTGGTTTGCTGGCGTTATCAGATAAGCGTTACCGCATAAAAAAGAGGGCTAAAAATTTAGCTGAAATTAACTTAAGCAAGGTGGAGTCATGAACCGGGGAATGCGGGCTCTAATTCCACTAGCAGTTTTTTTGGTGGTAGTAGGCTTTCTTTTCAAAGGATTATTTCTCAATCCAAAAGAAGTACCTTCACCATTGGTGGGTAAACCAGCGCCTCAGTTTAGTCTGCCACGATTAGATAATCCTGAAACAGTGTTTTCCCCTAAAGAAATGCTGGGTCAAGTGTGGATGTTGAACGCGTGGGCCTCATGGTGTCCTTCTTGCGTTGAGGAGCATCCGATTTTAGTCTCATTAGCTAAAACAGGACTTGTACCTTTGATTGGCTTGGATTACAAAGATACTCAGTTAGAAGCGCAACAATGGTTAGAAAAAGGCGGCAACCCATATGCAGTTACGGTGATGGATGCGGACGGACGCGTGGGCATTGACTATGGTGTGTATGGTGTGCCAGAGACTTACGTCATAGATAAAGCAGGTGTGATTGTTTACAAGCAAATTGGACCAGTCACCGTCGAGGCGTTACGAGATACTATTATTCCTCTAGTTAAAAAATTGCAATCACAATGAAGGTCAATTCAATGTTTCGTTTAATTGTTGCTTGTTTCATGATGCAGGTTACTTGCGTGTGGGCTGAAGAAGCGCAACCTTTGCAGGCTGATCTGGCTGTTGAAATGCAGGTGCAACGGCTTTCTGAAGAGTTAAGGTGTCTGGTTTGCCAAAATCAAACCCTGGCTGATTCGCACTCAGACCTTGCACTTGATTTGAAGCGTGAAGTTCGTGAAATGGCCACCAAAGGGATGACTGATGAAGCTATTGTTGATTATCTGGTTGCCCGTTACGGAGATTTTGTTCGTTATCGACCAGCGCTAAAGTCATCTACTGTTTTACTATGGTTTGGGCCATTTGCTCTGTTGCTCGCAGGTGGTATTGGCTTGTTTATTCAGTTGCGTAGACGCCAGGCAATGACTACTGATGAACCACTAAGTGCAGAGGAAGCGCGCAAAGTCGACGAATTACTGGATAAGGAATCATAATGTTGGAATTTTGGGCTGTTGTAATTGTATTAACTGGTGCTGTGCTAGCTCAAATTTTGCCGGCTTTAACCCGGCCTAACGCGTTTGTGAAGTCTAATGCTAATGCCGAAAAGCGTGCGATTTTTCGTCAACAATTTGATGAAATTGAGCAAGACAAAATTAACGGAGTGCTTGATGCAACCCAGTACGATATCGCTAAAAGCGAACTTAAGCGTCGTATGCTTGATGAAGTTGGTCTGGCAGAAGTTGAGCAGGCTACTGTTACTAAAAACTTACCAGATCCCAGGCTGGCTTTAATCTTATTGGTTTTATTGCCTGTTTTGGCGGTATTTATCTATTTTAAAATAGGCAGCCCTGCTTCTATAGTAGGTCCTACTCCAAATCAGTTGGCGCTAGAACGTAATGCAATGGCAGGTGATGTAGAGCCGTTACTAGAAACGTTGAAGAGCAAATTAGAAAAAGATCCGGGAGATGGTACTGGCTGGGCATTGTTAGCAAGGACATACGTTGAGCTTAAGCGACATGCCGATGCGGTTCCGTTTTATGAAAAGGCAGTTAAGGCCATTCCTAATGACCCTCAATTATTAGCTGATTATGCTGATGCATTAGCCGTTGTGAATGGCTATAACCTTGCGGGTAAACCTGAAGAGCTTGCAAACCAGGCCCTTAAACTGGATCCGCATCACACTAAAGCACTATTGCTGGCAGCATCCGCAGCATTCAATCGTAAGGATTACAAAGGAGCTATTGTTTTATGGGAGCGCCTACAGCAAGACTTGCCTGCAGATTCAGATATTCTGCCTGTTGTGAAGGCCTCACTAAGTGAAGCTTATGCATTACCTGGTATCAAACCACCCTTACCATCTGCCAACCCAGTTCCTTCAGCGCAAAAAGAAGCTCCAGCGACTGGAATCAGCGGCACCGTGACCATTGCACCGGCATTGTTCAGCAAGCTTGATCCTGCAGCCACCGTATTTGTGTTTGCACGTGCCGCACAAGGCTCACCAATGCCAATAGCCATAATCAAAACTACTGCAAAAGATTTACCTTATTCATACCAGTTGGATGACAGTACCGCACTGATGCCTGGCAATAAGCTTTCACAAGCAAGCGAGGTCGTATTAGTGGCTCGCATCTCAAAAAGTGGAGATGCAAAGTTGCAGGCCGGAGACTTGCAGGGCAAGTCTGCCACTGTTAAACCTGGTGATAAAGTCGATATTGAAATTAATGAAGTTGTACAATAGATTTCAGGTTTAAGCCATTTCTCAGGGCTCTCGCCTACTCTGCATTAAGTCAGGCAGGCTGACTCAATGAATCCGCCATAAATATAAATGCTAGTAACATCTTCTTATTATTAGCATTTATGTTAAATCTCACTACTACGGATTCCTAGCCCCATTAATATTCCCAGCCTATTTTTATCATTGCTGAAAGGAAATCGCAGACATATTGAGCGAACTTTATAAAGGTGGTGGTTGTATACAGCCAGTGGTGGTTGTATACAACCAATTATATCCTGTAGAATTTTAGGTTAATTGTATAAATAATTTTTAGTTATTGATTTTATTGCATATTTATTTTTTCTATAAAATTGGTACGTTTTTTGCAAATTGTAAGGCGGAAATAATTGTAACCAATTAAATGTAATGCTCAATCTATCCTAGGGAAAACGTATGCAAAAGACCTTACAACCAAACAACATAAAACCAAAAATAATTGTAGCTGCAATATTAGCGGCTTATGCTATGCCACAAATGGCTATGGCAGAAAACAGAGCTGAAGCCATTGAGCTTGGAAAAATTGAGGTGGTCGGTACAACGCCGCTTTCTAGCCTTGGCGTGCCAATTAACCAAGTGCCTTCAAATGTGCAGGTCGTTAAAGGCAAAGATATTCAAAATCAGCAAAGTTTAGGTCTTGCAGATTTTATGAATCAAAATATGTCAGGCGTGAACATCAATGAAGCGCAAAATAATCCTTATCAGCCAGACGTGAATTTTCGTGGCTTTACTGCTTCACCTTTGCTAGGGACGCCACAAGGTCTTTCAGTATATCAAGATGGTGTTCGTATTAACGAGCCATTTGGCGATACGGTCAATTGGGATTTAATTCCACAAAATGCAATTTCCAGCATCACCCTCATGCCGGGTTCAAATCCTTTATTTGGTTTAAATACTTTGGGCGGCGCGCTTTCCGTGCAAACTAAGAGCGGCGAGCACTATCCTGGAGGAGGTGTTCAAGTATATGGCGGTTCATTTGGCCGTTGGGCGGTTGAGGGTGAATACGGTGGAAAATTGGATAATGGCTTTAGCTACTTTTTTGCGGGTAACAGGTTTGAAGAAAACGGCTGGCGTGATGCTTCGCCATCTAAAGTGCTGCAAGGCTTTGGTAAGTTAGGTTGGAGTGATGATAAAACCGATGTGGACGTCAGTTTTTCAGGCGCGGATACAGATTTAACAGGCAATGGTTTTCAAGCGCAAAGTATGTTGAAAACTTTCGGCTATAACTCTATATACACCAAGCCAGATAACACGCAAAATAAACTGGGCTTCATTAACGGTAAAGTCAGTCACTGGTTGTCTGATGAACTTTTGGTGGCTACTAACGCCTATTACCGTAGCAATAAAACAAAAACTTTGAATGGCGATGGGAATGATGAGTACGAAACACTATTTGAGATCTGTGATGACAATGGTTTTGGTGGTGTATCTGGTTGCGATAACCTCTACGATCAAGGTGTCGTCAACCGTAGTGAAACGACTAACAAAGGCTATGGTGGTACCTTGCAATTAACTTGGGCAACAGAGCGCCATCAATTAACTGGGGGGGCGAGTGTAGATATAGCCCGTACTAAATTTAAGCAAACTGAGCAAGAAGCTGAATTGTTTGACAGCCAGCGCGGGCTTATCGATTTGGACAACGACATTGAAACCGCAAATGACATCAACGGTCGCAGCAAAACTTGGAGCTTGTTTGCCACCGATACGTTTAGTGTGACGCCCAAACTTGCATTAACTGCATCTGGTCGCTACAACTATACGCGCATCAATGCTACTGATAATTTATTAGGCACTAAAACAGGTACATGTATGTTGTCCGATGGTAGTACCACAGATTGTGCCACCGCAGCGGGTGTAGATGTGGTTGGTGATCCATTGGTTGGCGGTGGTGGTGAGATAGTCACCGCTTTGGCTGGCGGTGACGCAGGCGGTAAACATACCTTCAAGCGCTTCAACCCTGCGGTAGGTTTGACTTATAGCTTTACACCAGAGTTAAACACTTATCTAGGTTATAACGAAGGCAACCGCGCACCGTCACCGATAGAAACTGCTTGTGCTGACCCATTATTTCCATGCTTACTACCTAATGCCATGGCGGGTGACCCACCACTCAAACAAGTAGTGGCTAAAACTTTTGAAGGCGGCTTCCGTGGCAAGTTAGGTAAAGATATTGGTTGGTCTATGGGTGCTTACCGTGCGACCAATTACGACGACTTGCAATTTATTGCATCTAGCTCCACAGGTGCTGGCTACTTTAATAATGTAGGCAAAACACGTCGTCAAGGTTTAGATTTTGGCGTAAATGGTATAACTGGTGATTTTAAATGGTCAGCTGGTTATAGCTATGTGAATGCCACTTACGAAACTGGCTTTGATATTGCTTCAGAGGCGAACTCATCAAGGTTTGTTGATGCTAATGGTAATAAAGTGATTAGTGTTTCTAAAGGTGACAAACTCACTGGTATTCCAGAGCATCAGCTCAAATTACGTGGCGAGTGGCAAGCGCTGCCTAACTGGGCGATTGGCGCATCGATGGTAGCGTTCTCAGACCAATATGCACGTGGTAATGAGAATAACAAACACAAAGCAGTTGATGCGGCAAATAGCTTTGATGGTAATGACTATGCCGGCTCAGGTAAAGTGGCAGGTTATGCAGTGTTTAACTTAGATACACGCTATAAATTTGGCAACACAGGCTGGCAGTTATTCGGCAAGCTAAACAACGTATTTGACCACAAGTATTACAGTAGTGGTTTGCTAGGTGAGAATGCGTTTGTTGGTGCTGGTGGCACGTTTGCAACCGATGCGGAGTCACAAAAAGAGCTGTTCTTAGCCCCAGGCGCACCGCGTGCAGGTTGGATTGGTGTGCGTTATGACTTTAATAAGCCTAAAGTTTCCGCAGCATCAGTAGATGTAGATTAAGCAATAAAATAAATGCCGAAATAATCGGCATTTGTTTTATGGTAGGGGCGAATTTATTCGCGAAGGCTTCGAAGCATGCTTCATTAATCGCGAATCAGAATAAACTGATAAGCAACTACTTAAGCCAATAAATTGGCAAGTATCGCTAATAAATTCGCTCTTACCATATATTTAAGATTATTTTCATAAATAGGAACGTACTTTGCCATTAGCGCAAACCACCCAGAATAACACAATGGATAACACCCAGAATAACGCTTCCAGCAACATCAATCAACAATCAAAACTATTGATTGTTGAAGATGAAGTGTTGTTTGCCCGGGCTGTGATGCGCCAGTTACAGAAGGCTGGATATGAATGTGAGCATGTTGAAAACCTGAAAGATGCCCGCTCAATTATTAAGCAATTTACACCTGATATAGTGTTGCTAGATATGCGTTTGCCTGATGGCAACGGCATGGATTTGTTGCTTGAGTTTGTGGCTAAAAGTATTGCAGTGATTGTGATGACTGCGCATGGCGAAATTAGCGATACTGTGAACGCCATAAAACAAGGCGCAGTAGATTACCTTAAAAAACCGATTGATCTTGAAGAGTTGTTGTTATCAGTTCAAAAAGCTGAAACAACGGTTATTCAAAGTAATAGTTTAGATTATTCTCGTCAGCGCAATGCGCATGCCACAGAAGGCGTGGAATTGTTAGGTGATAGCGGTGCGATGCAAAGTGTTAAGGCGCAAATTAAGCGTATTGCACAATTAGTGGCAAGCGATACCGTGCCGCCCACTGTGCTGATTAGTGGTGAAACGGGAACAGGGAAAGATGTAGCAGCCCGCTTGTTACATTTGTCGTGCGCTAATAGTGACAAACCATTTGTACATATTGACTGTGCATCATTACCCGATGATTTGATTGAAAGTGAATTGTTTGGTCACGAGAAGGGTGCTTATACAGGCGCTTTAAATACACGTCCAGGTTTGATTGAGGCCGCGGAAGACGGCACTTTATTTTTAGACGAGATTGGCGAACTGCCTTTGGCCCTGCAGGCCAAGTTGCTTAATGTGCTTGAACGTAGAGTTGTACGCCGCATCGGCTCAACTAAAGAGCGTGCAGTGCCAGCCCGATTTATTGCTGCCACCAATCGTGATTTGCATGAAATGACGCTTGTTGGCCGTTTTAGGCAAGACTTGTATTACCGATTAAATGTCATGAGCATTACTTTACCCCCGCTACGCGAAAGAGCTGGCGATGCAATGCTACTCGCACAACATTTTGCTCTGCAGACTTCCAGACGTTATGGACTAGTTGCTAACCCAACATTTTCACAAGAAGCTGTCAGAATGATTAATAGCTACAGCTGGCCTGGAAATGTGCGAGAGTTGCGCCATCAAGTAAGTCGGGCCATGCTGCTTTGCCATGAAAGCCAAATTACAGAAACTGATTTAGCCTTGCCCATGACAGGTAAAAGTGTGAATATAGACGACCTGACACCACTGGATGTCGCTGAGAGAACTATTTTATTACAAGCCTTAGCCGAAGCTAATAACAATGTATCAGAAGCCGCGCGTATACTCGGCATCACACGTATGACCATGCGCTACCGTATGGAAAAGCATCAGATTGTGATGCGCCCCTAACTATAGGCAAAATACTTCAAGTTAAGTACTTCAAATGGCTACCACAGCCTGCATGACAATCACTAGAACCAAAACCTGGAATCAATATTCTGCCTGCAGTGCGCTGATTCATTTCACATTCTGGTATCGCATATTGCATCACCTTGATTATTGACACTTGCGGCGACGCAAGCAAGTAATCAATATGCCATTTCAATTTTTTCTCATGGCGTAAATGGCGAGCAATACGTGCTTCTATGTTGCATCGTGCGCTGCCAGTGTAAACATACCTGCCTGCTGGGAAGTCAAACACACCTAATTTGCCAATAGATAGCCTTGCAGGCTCAGCTAACAAAATATCAAGTTGATAAGTAATCAATTGAAAAGCAGCTTTGGTCAAGGAATAGGTCTTGGAGTGGTTGTGAATCTTAATTGTTGCTTGATAAACAAAAGGGAGCACATAGCTCCCTTTGTCATTGAGTCAATCGCAGAAATTAATTAACTGAATCTTTCAATGTTTTACCAGCTGTAAAGCCAGGCGCTTTACGTGCAGCGATTTTAAGCTCAGCACCTGTACGTGGGTTGCGACCTGTACGCGCAGCGCGTTCTGTTACTTTAAATGTACCAAAGCCAACAAGGGTCACTGCATCACCATTTTTTAGTGCAGCAGTAATTGCAGCAGTAGTAGCATCAATAGCGCGGCCAGCATCAGCTTTTGTAAGCCCAGCACTTGCTGCAATAGCGTCAATCAATTCAGATTTATTCATTCAAAATTCCTTTGTAAAAGCCCCATTACTTTGCGGGCATTTTCTTCAACTGTCAATTACTTTGCTGGTGAAACACCACTCTTTACACAATTTAGTGCCAAAAAACTAAGATTACTTTGCTGTAGATTAAAGTTCACTTAATTTAGCGCAGAATCTTTAACATACTGGAGGGTTGTGTGACCGATTCAGTAAGTCTTAGGCAGGTTTGCAATCCGAGTTAATGCCTCTGCAATAACATGGCGTGGCGATGCAATGTTGAGCCGCATGAAGCCGCTACCGCCTGTGCCGAAAGAGTTGCCGGGATTCATTCCGACTTTGGCTTGCTGCACAAAAAACTGGCAAAGTTGCAAATCACTCATTCTTAAGCTTCTGCAATCTAACCACAGCAGATACGTGCCCTGTGGTTGGATAAGGCGAATGGTGGGTAGGTATTTTATTAGATAGTCGCTAACAAAGTCGCGATTATTACGCAGATAGATCAGCAGTTCGTCCAACCATGCCTCTCCGCCGCGATAAGCAGCTTCAAACGCAGCAATGCTGAATGGATTGGTATTGCTTAAGTGCAGAGTATTAAATACTTGTTTTAATGCAACTCTCTGTACGGGATTTGAAGCGATCAATGCGGACAAGCCGAGTCCGGGGATATTGAAAGTCTTGCTCGGCGCTAAGGCAGTGATGATTTTATCGTTATTGTTGGCCAGCATTGCCAAGGTAGTGTGCTGTTCTCCCGGATAAACCAGATCTGCGTGAATTTCATCAGATAAAATGGTTAAATCGTAACGGCGGGAGATATCTAAAAGCTGCTCCAACTCGATTTTATTCCACGCGCGCCCCACTGGGTTGTGTGGTGAGCATAACAGCAGCAGTTTCGCACCCTCAGCAGCGCAATGTTCTAGGTGTTCGTAGTCGATGCGGTAAACGCCATCTTCCAATAATAGTGGATTTTCAATCAAGCGACGCTGGTTGGTAGTGACCGCCGAAAAGAATGGAGAATAAACTGGCGGCTGAACGATGACGCCATCGCCTTGTTCCGTGAATGCCATCACGGTAGCAAATAATGAAGTTACGACACCAGGCGCCATCACAATCCAGTCTTGCTGCACTGTCCAATCATGACGTTTTTTCATCCAGGCAATGAGTGAGTCATATAGGCTTTCTGGATAAAAAGAGTAGCCATAAACCGGATGCTCGGCACGCTGTATAAGAGCTTTCGTCACCGCTTCAGGTGCTGCAAAATCCATATCAGCTACCCATAGTGGCAAGACATCTGACGTACCAAAGTATTCTGTACGTCCGTCATGCTTCACTGAGGCCGTGCCGCTGCGTGCAATAACTTGGTCGAAGTCGAAACTCAACTGATTCGCTCCCAAAGCGTTACTTCCGATAGCGAATGCTGGAATTTTCGTCTGGTCTCACGAATTACAAAAGGCACATCCACAGGCGCTGCAATTAAGCGAAAGTGCTGACCGAGTTGTTCTTTTAACCCATCGAGCGTGGTGAAGTTCTCGGCGCTCTGCTTGAATCCACCGATCCACTCTTCGCGCCTGGTATGCTCTTCCAGCCAAGTATAGGGTGAAGCGATGAGCAAGATGCCCCCAATATTGAGTCGTTCATGCACGCTAGAAAGGAATTTTTTGGGGCTGTACAACCGATCAATCAAGTTAGCAGCAAGTATCAAGTCATAGTTGGTTAATATGGGTTTTAGATTGCAGGCATCGCCTTGCAAAAACTCTACTTTCTCCCTCACTTTATCCAGCCCCATATTAGCCAGCGTGCGAGCCTTGTAACTGAGCAACTGACCTTCGTCGATTAATGTGTAGAGCAACTCACCTTTGTCAGCCATTTGTATGCCGGAATCAATCAGACGTACTGAAAAATCGATACCAGTGACATGGTCGAAATGTCTTGCCAATTCAAAAGTCGCTCGCCCTGATGCGCAGCCGAGATCAAGTGCTTTGCGCGCCGGTTTACCCTTTATGGCAGTGATGGCGATATCAGCGAGGGTTTTCGGAAAGTTTGCCACACCGAAATAGCTATCTCCATAGTGGAACTCAGCATATTCAGAGATAAGTTTGTCCGTTTCGTAATGTGATGCTGGCACGCTGGCTAGATTATCGGCGACCACATAGCGGAATCCAGCATGCTGAAAGAAATGGCGGCGAAACGCGTAGCGCGCGCTATGCAATGTCTCATTGCCAGAGGAAATCCAGGATCCACCTTTGATAAGATTGTGTCTGCCATCAAAGGTCGGGGTAGTGAAATCGTCGTACCATGGATGCACAGCAAAGCCACTGAACGGATAGATTGGTGTTTCCGTCCATTGCCAGACATTGCCGGTAACATCATAAAGTTCGCCGTGTCGGAAGTTGGTGACGGGACAGGGCGATGCGGCATGGTCGAGATGGATATTGGACGCGGCAATTTTGCCATTAGCTACATCAGCAACTCCGGAAAAGTCATACAGCCGATACCATTCATCTTCGCTGGGCAAGCGTACCGCTAGGCCCGTACGCTGTGCCTTCCAGCGACAGAATGCCTTGGCTTCGTGATAATTCACCTCAGTAGGCCAGTCCCATGGCATCGTAATTTCTTCGGTCATAAGACGCAACCACCATGCATCGCCTTTGCGAACCCAGAAAGTTGGATGTGTGGCCTCGGCGTAGTTTTTCCACTGCAAGCCCTCATCACCCCACAGCGTATCTTGTGCATAGCCGCCATCTTCTACAAAATCTAAGAACTCGCTATTACTTACTAAATAACGACTGGCTTGAAATTCGGCAATGTGCGCCTCATGCAAACCGTATTCGTTATCCCAGCCATATTCCGCAGCATTTTCTTTCTTGTCTAAATACACCTTACCCTCAGGAATTTTAACTAACTCGTTCTGCGGGGCGTCGCCTGAGTGAGCACAAGCTTTCCAGACAGCATGCGGCTGCACTAACTCAAGTGCTTGTTGGCGTATCAACACAGAAGATGTTTCCAGATGGATGCGCTCATGCTCAATGCACATGATAATAGCCCACCACGGATGGCTCCAGTCGATCGGCAAAGTTAACGGTGCGGTTTGTATAAGCGCATCTATCACCTCACGTACTTGGTAGCGATAGTGCTTAACCTCTGTAGAGCTTGGCCAATCATAATGGGCATCGTTCAAATCATCCCAACTCATCTCATCCACACCTACCGCGAACATTGCCTCAAATTTTGGATTGATGCGTTCATTCAATAGTCCAGCCAATAGCAATTTATTGATGAAAAAAGTGGCGGTATGGCCAAAGTAAAAAATCAATGGATGACGCAATGCGATTGGCTTTAACTGGTAGGATTTTTCATTGACCAGAGTTTCGAACAACTGCTCATAGCGATTGAACGTAGAAAGAAAATATGCTCGGATATCTTTGCGTGTGGCGGCGACATTGTTTCCATTCAGAATTGGTGTTCTTGGGAATAGGGTGCGGGTCATTTTTATTATGCAGTTTTAGGTTGTTAAGAAGTTTAGCGCACTTTGAGGAAAGGATGTTTCAGCAGTCATTAACTACAATTTTTATACAGAGTTTAGGACAATCTCGATTACAAAAGTTCAAGTCATTACGCAGCCTATTCACCAAATCGCATTAAAGGAGCCAAATTAATAAATCGTCGTAACTCATTTCATTAAGGGTTGCTTGTAGCAAGCATGCTTATTTAGCTTCGAAACTCAAGGATGCGGAGTTAATGCAATAGCGTAGGCCAGTGGGTGGCGGGCCATCATTAAATACATGACCGAGATGTGCATCGCATACGTTGCAGATGACTTCTGTGCGCGTCATTCCGTGAGATGTATCGATTAGCTCGCGCACAAGAGCTGGGTTAAGCGCCTTGAAGTAACTCGGCCAACCGCATCCTGCATCAAATTTAGTGTCTGATTCAAAAAGAGGTGTGTTGCAACAAACACAAGTATAGATTCCTGCTTCGTGATGATTGACGTATTTTCCAGTCCCTGGCCGCTCGGTTGCAGCGTGACGTGTTACTTCATATTGAATTGGCGTAAGCTGATTCTGCCACTCGGATTCAGTTTTGATGATTTTTTTCATTTAAAGCCAGTCAAATTTTAGCGTTGTTAGATTCCACGTATGTGCCGTAGACATATTGATTGCCAAGTTAGGTTGTAGCCGGCGTTTGGGCGCTTGATTAAGAAGTTCAGTATCGCGTGAATATACTTGCGAAGAAGGCTACCCAAAATCCAGAAATCATTAACCAATGATGAAGCCAACCTTAATCTTAACATTAGGGCATTAATCACCGAAAGTTGTTTTGTGTATAGCATTCTTGACAATAGTTACGTCTACTATCATATCAATAGGTTGTTTGTGAGCTATTTATCGGGTTTGACTCGTCGATTTTATTTGGGAGCGTACTGCCTAGTTTCCCGTAATAATATACTTTTCTTTCGGTTGTCTATAACCGATGCCTGAAAGCACAAGGGAAGTAAAAAGGCTTCCAACCTTATGGAATATGGCTTTTCATTGATTGGTGCGCCCGGCGGGAGTCGAACCCACGACCTTCGGCTTCGGAAACCGACACTCTATCCAGCTGAGCTACGGGCGCATTCAGCCACGCATTATAGCAAACCATAGCGCATCATGGCATTTTACCTAGGTGAGAAAATTACCTGGTTGAGCAAGTCTTTTTGCCTGAACTTAAAGAGAATGTATAATAATGCTAACAATAATCTATCATTAGGAATTGACTGTTATGAGCAATAAAGATAATGCATACAAAGGCTCCACTTTTTGGCAGCTTATTCTTGTAATACCTGGAACAATTTTGGCTTTCACTTTACTTATTGCTTTAATTGCTAAAACTTCTGGTGTGACAAGCACCTCAGAAGTTGCAAAGCCTTCAGCTGTAGATGCTCAAGTTGAAGCTAATATTAAGCCGGTAGCTGAGGTTCAGGTTGCAAGTGCAGAAGCTGGGCCGCATGTGGATAAGAGCGGTGCGGAAGTCGTGACGGCCGTCTGTGGTATGTGCCACTCTGCTGGTTTGATGAATGCACCAAAAATCGGAGATAATGCGCAATGGGCGCCACGTATTGCACAAGGTTACGACACCTTGGTAAGTCATGCAATTAACGGAATTCGCACTATGCCTGCACGTGGAGGCAATCCAGCTCTTACTGATGGAGAAGTTGCTAGTGCCGTAGTGGATATGGCGAATGCTTCTGGTGCCAAGTTTGCAGCGCCGGCACCTAAAGCGCCGGAAGCTAAACCTGTCGAACCAAGTGCAGCTGCGTCGGCTCCGGTAGCTGTTGCTGAGGAAGCAAAGGCTAGCTTAGCACAGGCAACTGGTAAAAGCGGCGAAGAAGTATACAAGGCAGGTTGTGCAATGTGTCATACCTCTGGATTAATGGAAGCGCCTAAGCTCGGTGATGAAAATGCTTGGAAGCCGCGTATTGCACAAGGTTATGATACTTTGGTGAATCATGCGAATAAAGGGATTCGTATGATGCCGGCCAAAGGTGGAAACTCAGCTTTGAGTGACGCTGAAGTTGCAGGTGCCGTGAAATATATGGCAAATGAGGCTGGTGCAGGTTTTTAATTAATATATAGCTATATCACTAGTTTTAATAGATAGATTGATATGATTAAAAAGCCACTTGATTTTTTTTAAGTGGCTTTTTTATTGCGGCGATTAAATTATGACGACATATGCAATTGGAGACATTCAAGGTTGCTTTCATGCTTTTCAAGCGTTGCTAACCCGCATTCAGTTTAATCCAAAATTAGATCAACTCTGGCTGGTGGGCGATTTAATCAATCGCGGCAGTGGTTCACTGGAGGTATTGCGTTGGTGCTATGCACATCAAGATAGTTTGAAAGTTGTATTGGGGAATCATGATTTACATGCATTAGTGGTTGCTGGCGGGTTTGTAAGAGCGCACAAAGGCGATACGCTGGATGCATTGCTGGCGGCAGATGATGGACATGGCTTACTTGATTGGTTGCGTCACCAGCCTCTGGCGTATCAAGATGAACCATACCCAGGTGAACAGTATTTAATGGTACATGCAGGTTTATTGCCGCAATGGACTACTGAACAAGTTTTAAGCTATGCCGCAGAGGTTGAAGCAGCATTGCAGGGCGATAATTACCTGTTTTTTTTGGCTAATATGTATGGGAATTTACCTAATACATGGAGCGAAAGGCTGAAGGGGATAGAAAGGTTGCGTGTCATTACCAATGCGATGACCCGTTTGAGAGTATGCACAGAGCAAGGTGCCATGGATTTTGATTTTAAAGGTGAGTTGCCAGACATTCCTGAAGGATTCATCCCTTGGTTTGATGTGCCAAACCGTGCAACGCTAGACACGCAAGTGGTTTTTGGTCATTGGTCAGCATTGGGGCTACAGCACAGAAATAATGTTTACTCGCTTGATACAGGCTGCCTGTGGGGCGGCCAGCTGACTGCATTAAATCTTGAGACAAAAGACATCATACAAGTGCAGTCGCACCCACTGGATAAACCCATCAAAATAAAGCGCAAGACTTAGTTGTTACAAGCCCCATAGTTAAAAACTTAGTTTTTGTTTAATCAAATGTTCAATTTGTAGGGTGAGCTTACGGCGGTCTTTGGCGTTTTCAGATAAACCAGCAGTATCAATTGGCGCTAAAAAATGGAGTTCAACGACAGGGTTTTTTTGCAATAATATTTGTTGCATAGATTCTTTCATCGTTGTTTCTCCCGCATAGGCCATACTAGTATTGGCGCTGCCATTATGGCCAGGGTATCGAATCGCAACGGGGTGAATGGTCGCGTTGGCCTGAATTGCGGCCTGAACGATACTGCTCTTAAACGGCATCATTGTTGTGCCATCCGTGGTTGTGCCTTCAGGAAATATGCATAAGTTATCACCTTGCATCAGGCTGCGGGAGGTGATGTCAATAATGCGGGCAGCGTCCTGGCGTTTACCACGATCTATAAAAAGCGCGTTAGACTTTCTGGCTAGGTAGCCAAAAACAGGCCAGCTACTGATTTCTGACTTTGCAATAAACCTTAATGGCACAATGCTGTTTAGCGCATGAATATCGGTCCATGAGATGTGGTTAGCAATAATCATAGAGTTAGACATGGCCCCGTTTTGGCTTGGAATATGCCCATGTGAGGTAACGCGTAAGTTAAATGCTGCAAGCAATCTTTTGCACCACCATTTAATTAGCCATAACTTTAAAGATTTATTGGCTAATGGAAAGACCAAACTCACCGTCATCACGCCAACTAATGTATGCGCAGAAATGCGGCTAATTCTAAAGTAGCGCGTGATTCGATTGGTTGTAATGTTGCTATTGGTCAGTGGTGGCAAAGTATAGGTCGATACGATGCCCCTCATTTAAAATAACTTCTTACTTTAAAAAGTGTGCAGCATATCTAGGGTTGATTCTAGAAAGAGGTAACATTACCAGCATATCGGCCGTGTTGAAATAGGGATCCCATGCTGGTTCACCACAAATATAGGCACCAAGGCGCAAATAACCTTTAATTAATGGCGGGCAAGCCACTTGCATATCAGAGCGTAGTGAATCATTGAGTAGTGGGTTGCGAGGAAATACGCGGTATTCAAGTGGCGATAAATAATCATCTTGTAGTCGTTGATATAAGCTTGCAGCTGAATGACCGCCGTCAGCCATGCTTACGCTACCGCAACCTATCATGTACTCGTAGTTATGAAATTGCATATATTTTGCTAAACCAGCCCACAGCATGGTGATAGTGCCACCATTGCGATAATTTTGGTGTACGCAAGCACGACCAACTTCTACGGTGCGGTCAAACAGGTGAGCAAGCCTGCTTAAATCAAACTCAGCCGCAGAGTAATAGCCACCTGCCTCATTGGCGCTTGAAGGGCTTAAAATTCGGTAGGTGCCAATCACCTGATTTGTATCAGTATCACGTACAATCAAGTGATCACAATACTGGTCAAAGCCATCAATATCAAGACCGCCTGTACCCAATAGCTGCGCACCCATTTCCTCTGCAAATACTTTATAACGTAAGCGTTGAGCCTCTTCAATTTCCTGCTGGGTAAAAGCTAGGCTGATACTCAGACGTCTTTGAGTTGTAGTGCTTGGTGACTCGGCGTGATTCCGATTGTTTTTTAAAGTATTTTCAAATAACAGAAGTTCTTTACTAAGCATCAAATATCTCCTTTTAAATTGAGAATACTTTAATGCGTGATAATTAAAGAACGATGACGGAAATATGACTGTTTATTGACAGCTTGAACTTAGCTGGAGCATTGATGGAAGTGAAACTAAATGACAGGGATGTAAGTTGCTGAAATCCCTGTCATAAAACTGATGCTGGATTTAATTGGCAGGTATTTACTTAATGCGATACGCGGCTGGTTCCGCCACTTTCAATCAAGCGTACTCTATCACCTGCTTTAAATTCCTCATCGGCTTCTTGTACGATTGCGATTAAAGCGCCACCGTCAATTTTAACGGTAATCTCAACGGCATCTTTACGCGTAACACCTTCTTCTAGCGCTGAGCCTGCAAGGCCGCCAGCTACCGCACCAATCACAGCAGCAATTGCACTACCGCGACCGCCACCTACAGAGCTGCCGGCAATACCACCAACAGCACCACCAGCGATAGTGCCTACAGGTGATTTTGTACCTTCCAGCTTCACTTGGCGGACGCTTTCAACCACACCTGTTCTAACTGTTTGTACTTTGCGTGCATCATCACGACTGTAAACACTGCCTGAGTTGGAGCTGGCGCACGCTGCGAGAAATAAACTTAATAAGCCGATTGCAAAGATTCGTGTTGATTTCATTTGTAACTCCCTCAAAAAATATTTTATAAAACCATTGATTGTCATCGAATTGAAAAACGCTATATCAAATTGGACTATTTTCTTCTTCTGAAGTTGCGCTAAGTGCAGTTTCGTTAACTAATGCCTGCGTATAAATTGCCTCTATATCTGCACGTGACGGTTTGTGATTTTGCCCACCACGACTTTCAATTTTAATCGCCCCCATCGTAGAGGCTAATCTGCCGCATGTTGGCCAGTCCCAGCCTTTTGCAATACCGTAAAGCAGGCCTGCGCGGTATGCATCTCCACAGCCTGTTGGGTCTACGATGCTCATGGCCTTAACGCAGGGGATATCATAACGTTGACCGTCTGCATAAATTTGTGAGCCGGAGCCGCCAAGCGTGACGATTAAGGCTTTTACTTTAAGCGCAAGCTGGTCTAAGTTTAAACCTGTTTTGTCTTGAATAATTTGTGATTCATAGTCGTTTACCGCCAAGTAATCGGCCATTTCAATAAACTGCAAAAGCTCCTCGCCATTAAACATTGGCAAGCCTTGGCCTGGGTCAAACAAAAATGGGATGCTAGCTTCAAAACACTCGCGCGCATGTTGAAACATGCCATCACGTCCATCTGGAGCAATAATGGCAATGGTCACATTTTTAGCCTCACTTACACTGTTCTGATGTGACTCTATCATTGCGCCCGGGTGAAAGGCGGTAATCTGATTATCATCAGTATCAGTGGTAATGAAAGCTTGCGCGGTAAAACTATTAGGAATGGTTTTAATATGTGCGGTATTGATTTTGTTTTGATTGAGCCATTGAGTATAAGTAGAAAAATCTTCACCCACAGTAGCCATAATCAGCGGATTGCCTTCCAGCAATTGTAAATTATAAGCAATGTTGCCGGCAGTGCCGCCAAACTCACGACGCATTTCAGGTACATAAAATGCCACGCTTAGCGCGTGAATTTTATCGGGCAAGATGTGATTTTTGAATTGATCTTGAAACACCATGATGGTGTCGAATGCGAGCGAACCGCAGATAAGAGTGTGCATTTGAATATCGTTTTCTGGCGTTTAGATTAAAACGACATTATCTTGTAGTACGGCCGTTTTAAGCAAGCTAAGCTTTAATTGCACCATCAATTAGAATTTTGGCGGCTTTTTTGGCATATTTCATCGCGCCAGAGCCACGTTTCATTTGTTCAGCCTGCACGGCACCTTCAAACAATAATGAAAGCTGCAACGCAAGGCCATCGGCATCCTGGATATTGGCTTCTGATGCCAGGCTACTAATATATTGCCTGAATTGACGTGATTGTTCTGAAGATAGCTGATGAACCGGACATTCCTCATTAGGAAATTCTGCCGATGCCTTAATAAAGCCCATGCCATGAAAGTCTGGCGATGTGACCCATTCTTCAATAAACTCAAATAACTTTTGTAGTTTTTCGCTTGGTTTTTTTGTGTTGCTGTTGAGTTTTTCACTTAACCAGCTTTGAAAGTCTTGATGGCCTTTTTCGAGCACCTCAAGTATTAAATTTTCTTTGCTTACGAAGTGTTTATAGAGTGTCATCTTTGTCGTGCCTGCTACAGCTACAATCGTATCAACACCAGTTGAGTTAATACCTCTGGTTTGAAACAGATCAGTTGCTGTATTTAGTATCTTTTCACGTAAAGTCGACATGCGTTGATTATACAAACCTGTATAGGCTGTTTGCAATCATTATTTTGTGTAGCCATTGATTATACGTAGCATTTAATTTTTATTTAGCTCTTGGAGTTTGCCATTAACATCGGCGTGAAATTACAACGTATTTTTTCTAAATATGAATTGGCAATCGCTAAATCCGCAAGGTCGGTTGGTAATTTTCCTCCAACTACATTTTCTAAATAAATTGCTTTGTCTTTGTCTGGTATTTGCAATACTTCCGGAAATTGGCAAGTGCCATTACGCATTTGCTCATATTTTGCGTACATGGTGGCGGCATCTATTGCGGTTAATTTAGTGTCAGCTTGTTTGGCAATAACTGTTTCAACCCTTATATTGTTGTCATTAAATGCTTTTGCCTGAGTGATTTTCTGATGATTGCTATGTAACAACTCTGGTAACCATATTGAGGCGATACCAAAGAATAAAAATACACTGGCAGCAATTCCATAGACAGCAGATTTTGAGCTGACAGTCTTTAATAATGGCCATTCTTTTTGTGTTTGCGCCAAAATAAGCGCACTTGCAGCTTTTTTAGCATGGGCTAAGCTACCGCTGCCAGGGTGATTTAACTCTTGTTGCGCTGCATTTCGTGCAATTAGCACAATGTGCTCTGCAAGAATTGTCGGGTTGCTCGCTCCTATTGCTATAGCCTGCTCAGTAAAATATGCGCTGAGTTGTGAGTTTAGCGCAGTGCTATTGGATGAGATTTTCACTTGAATATCGGGTGCGGTTAGCCAGTCATGCAAGATGTCGAACAGGCTGAGTATTCGCCCTTGCGGGGTTTTGCTGGATTTGGCCAGCATATTTAGCAGCCACTGTGAATTGAAAATATCCATCAATTAAATCTTTATCTGAGTTTTAAGTGTGATTAGAAAGGTTTAACTACAACCAATATAACAATGATGGTTAGCACGACTACTGGTAGCTCATTGAACCAGCGGTACCAAACATGACTGTGTTTATTTTTATCTTGTTTAAAGTCGTTGACGAGTTTGCCACAATAAAAATGATAACCTATCAGCACTGCAACAAGCGTTAATTTGGGATGCATCCAGCGCCCTGAAATGCCATAACCTAGCCACAGCCAAAGGCCGAATGCTAATGCCAATATGGCTAATGGCAACATAAAGCGATACAATTTTTGCTCCATTAGCTTTAGTCTTTCCGAGGTTGCAACATCGGTCACCATGGCATGATTGACTAGCAATCTCGGTAAATAAAATAGTCCTGCAAACCAGCTTGTGACAAAAATGATATGTAGTGCCTTAATCCACAGCATTATTTCGTTACCTCTCCATTGGACAATTCAGTGTTTAGTAATTGACCCAGTTTAATAAAATTAATTTCACCAATTGTACGTTGCAAAAGCTTTCCGTGCTTATCAAAAATAAAAGTTGTAGGTGTTAAATCAACATCACCAAACATTTTCGTTATTTCTGCCAGGCCATCATGCATCACAGGGAAGGGCAGCATTTTTATGGTTGCGTAATTCAGTACTTGCGCTGGTGGGTCGTCAGGCATTGCAACGGCAATCACCTCAAAACCTTTATGTTTGTATAGATTGTAAAAATTTACTAACTCAGGCATCTCTTTAATGCAGATGCTGCAATCGGTCGCCCAAAAATTGACTAGCACCACTTTGCCTTTTAAGGCCGACATGGGGATTTTTTTACCTTCGATAGTGGTAAAAGTAACATTTGGTGCGTTAGATTTGTTGTATTGTTGATATGTCAGTAAAGCCAATAAAACTGTAATAACAATGGGTAATAATGATTTTTTAAACAATGCATTCATATCAATAGTTTATCGTATTTTTTCTTGGAACGAACCTGATGATTATTGTATTGAGGCTTAGTTGAAAGTAATGAATAGACTAATCGCCAATAACCATGAAACAGTTACGCTTATTTGCAGGGTTTCAGCATGTTATAATCACACTTTTAATAGCCATGCTATTCACAAAAAAAGAAAATGAACGCACCTTTATCTAGCAATATTTTGAACGCAGAACCACAACCTGCTGCGCGTTTGCGCGAAATCCCTTATAACTACACTTCTTTTTCAGACCGCGAAATCGTTATTCGGTTCTTGGGTGAAGATATCTGGCATATCTTGAATGATTTACGTGGCGAACGTAAGACAGGTCGTAGCGCTCGTATGTTGTTTGAAGTGTTGGGGGATTTATGGGTGGTGACACGTAACCCTTACTTGCAAGATGATTTGCTGGAAAATCCTAAACGTCGCAAAGCTTTAATTGACGCTTTACAGCATCGTATTGCCGCGATTGATGAGCGAAACACTGGCAATACGGCCAGTGATAAAGTCCAGAAGATGGTGAATGCAGCTAGGCAAGCGGTAGAAAAATTTGCTGAAGATTTCTGCCAAACCTATGATTTACGCAAAAAAGCGCTGGCTAAATTTACAAAAATCACCCGTAAAGATAACGTACAGTTTGACGGCTTGGCGCGTGTTTCACACGTAACCGATGCAACTGACTGGCGTGTTGAATATCCGTTTGTGGTGTTAAATCCGGATACGGAAAAAGAAATTGCCGCCTTGGTGCGTGCGTGTATTGAGTTAGGACTTACTGTCATACCGCGCGGTGGCGGTACCGGTTATACGGGCGGCGCTATTCCGCTCACACCGATGTCAGCCGTGATCAATACTGAAAAGCTAGATCAGCATAGTGGTGTGCAAATGCGCACGCTACCGGGTGTTTCAAGGCAAGTGGCGACTATTGAATGCGGTGCTGGCGTAGTAACACGCCGTGCGATGGAAGCTGCAAGTGATGCAGGGTTGGAATTTGCCTGTGACCCTACCAGTGCAGATGCGAGTTGTATCGGTGGTAATGTCGCCATGAATGCCGGGGGCAAAAAAGCGGTACTTTGGGGTACAGCCTTAGATAATCTGGCCTCATGGCGTATGGTAACGCCAGATGCCGAGTGGCTTGAGGTGGAGCGGTTAGACCACAATCTAGGTAAAATTCATGACATCGCAATCGCGCGTTTTAAAGTAAGCCGCTATGCAGAAGACATGAAGACACTGCTGGCAAAACCTGAGATTTTAGAAATTGCAGGACCAAGTTTCCGTAAAATCGGTTTAGGTAAAGACGTGACGGATAAGTTTTTATCTGGCTTACCAGGCATACAAAAAGAAGGCTGTGATGGCTTGATTACCAGCGCGACCTTTATTTTACATCGCATGCCTAAGCATGTTCGCACCGTTGCATTAGAGTTCTTTGGCAATGTTTCCCATGCTGTACCAGCCATTGTGGAAATTAAAGATTATTTAGATGCTACCGCCAGAAAAGACCCGCTCGTATTAATGGCAGGCTTGGAACATATGGATGAGCGCTATATTAAAGCTGTGGGCTATGCGACTAAGGCCGCCCGCCAACAACGTCCCAAAATGGTGTTGATTGCTGATATTGCCTCTGATGATGAAAACGCAGTTGGCGAGGCGGCATCACATATAGTGCGTTTATGCAATGCCCGAAATGGTGAAGGTTTTATTGCGGTTTCAGCTGAAGCACGTAAAAAGTTCTGGCTAGATCGGGCACGCACTGCCGCTATTGCCAAGCATACCAATGCCTTTAAAATCAACGAAGATGTGGTGATTCCATTGCCGCGCCTGGGCGATTATTCGGACGGTATTGAACGCATTAATATTGAGCTTTCAATTAAAAACAAGCTCCAATTACTAGATGCTTTGGATGTGTTTATGCAAGGCGATTTGCCCTTGCAAGCCGATGAAGATGGCAATGCTGATGCTGAAATGGTAAAAACCAAGCAGGTAATGGCGTTACAGCTTATCGCTAAGTTACGTGCAAACTGGAGGTTGATTTTAGATAGCTTAGATGCGCCTGTTTCTGCTTTAACGTCTGTATTAGGTGAAGCTGCTAGTGGCTTGAATGAATACGAAAATGTATTCCGTGCGGTGCAGTCTTACGATTTGCGTATCTCATGGAAGCGTGAACTCAAGCGCCCTATGGCCGACATTTTTGCTGGGCGCGAGTATCAAAAAATACTGGATAAGTGCGATGAGATTCACAAGGCTGTGCTCAAAGGCCGTGTGTTTATTGCCTTGCACATGCATGCTGGTGATGGCAACGTACATACTAACATTCCTGTAAATTCAGACGATTATGAAATGATGAATGAGGCGCACGAAGCCGTTGCGCGGGTCATGGCGTTGGCAAAAGGACTAGATGGCGTTATTTCTGGAGAGCATGGTATTGGTATCACCAAAATGGAATTTTTGGAAACCTCGACTATTGAAGCATTTACCAAGTACAAAAATAAAGTAGACCCGAATGGCCACTTTAACAAAGGTAAATTACTGGCTGGTTCAGGGCTTGAAAACGCCTATACGCCAAGTTTTGGCTTGCTGGAACAAGAATCTATCATCATGGAGCAATCAGCCATCGGTGAAATTGCAGATTCAATCAGTGATTGTTTGCGTTGCGGCAAATGTAAACCTGTTTGTACCACACACGTGCCTAGAGCCAATTTGCTATACAGTCCGCGCAACAAGATTTTAGGTACTTCACTCTTAATCGAAGCATTTCTGTATGAAGAGCAAACACGGCGTGGTATTTCACTCAAACACTTTGATGAATTTAATGACGTGGCAGATCATTGCACGGTGTGCCATAAATGTTTAAACCCATGCCCTGTAGATATTGATTTTGGCGATGTATCTGTTGCCATGCGTAACTTTTTGCGTGAACAAGGTAAAAAGCAATTTAACCCAGGTACCGCACTAGGCATGGCATTCTTGAATGCAAAAGATCCTGCCACCATCAAGTTGATGCGCACCTTTATGGTGACGATTGGCTACAGAGCACAAAGTTTTGCGCATGGCCTGGCTAAAAAGTTTCATCTGTTAAAAGACAAAATCAGGCCGCCAGCCACAGTTGGTAAGCCTGAAATTAAAGCACAGGTGATTCATTTTATAAATCGACCTATGCCGAAAAAAATGCCGACCAAAACTTCACGTGCGCTATTGGGCATAGAAGATGACAGTATGATTCCAGTAATCCGTAACCCGAAAAAGGTGACGGAAGACTCAGAGGCGGTGTTTTACTTTCCGGGCTGTGGTTCAGAGCGGTTATTCTCAAACGTAGGTTTAGCCACACAAGCCATGCTGTATGAATCAGGCGCCATTACCGTATTGCCGCCTGGCTATTTATGTTGCGGCTACCCGCAAACGTCAAGTGGCAATCATGATAAAGGCCAGCAAATCACCACGGATAATCGCGTGTTATTCCATCGTGTTGCTAATACGCTTAATTATCTTGATATTAAAACGGTGATTGTGTCTTGCGGCACGTGTATGGACCAGCTGCAAAAATACGAGTTTGAAAAGATATTCCCAGGTTGCCGTTTGTTAGATATTCATGAATATCTAATGGAAAAAGACATGAAGTTAAAAGGCATTACTGGCACGCGCTATATGTACCACGACCCATGCCACACACCGATGAAGACCTATAAGCCGCTAGAAGTGACCAATAAGCTGATGGGAACGGATGTGCAATTGAATGATCGTTGCTGTGGTGAAAGCGGCACATTCGCTGTCGCCCGCCCGGACATTGCAACACAGGTAAAAATGCGCAAGCAAGAAGAGCTTGAAAAAGGCATGGGTAAAATGGGCCTAACAGTGGGTGCGCCTGAAGAAAAAGTGAAAATTCTCACCTCATGCCCAAGTTGCTTGCAAGGTTTAGCGCGCTATGGTGAAGATACTGGTATAGAGGCAGATTACATTGTGGTGGAGATGGCAAAGCATATTCTTGGTGAGAATTGGATGCAGGAATATGTGAAACGAGTGAATAACGGCGGGATTGAGAAGGTGTTGCTGTAAGTTATTGAATCGCAAATCTATGACAAACGAAACTACCCATATAGCAATATGAAATTCGTTTTTTGACGTTGATTACCAAGGAGTTGTTGGCAATTAAAATCTAGTACTTTTGCATGATTAGACAGAGGTGGCAACTGATTCTGGCAATTTCATCGTCGGCAGCTGTTTTAACAGTATTGTTAGATTTTTAATGTAATTAATTGCCTAAATTAGCGAAAATCTCCGTCATTCAGAGGCTGTCAACTATGGGCGATACTTGTTCATACCATCAAGCTTACATATCTACTATTTCTTACTTTTAATTTACATCTTTAATTAATTAAAGTTGGTAAACTAAATCAGCTAATGTGCGTTAACCCACATATATATTTGTGTTGCTGGTTCATAATGGATTCAATTAGTGAATTTTCAATTAAATTTTCAGCGATATTTTTATAGTCAGTAATTTCATAAAGTTAGGGAGTCAATATGCGTAATAAAATTATTGTAAGTTCTATTCTGGTTGCATTTTCATTGGGTGGTTGTGCCAACATGACAGAAACGCAAAAAGGTACTGCAAAAGGTGCGGCAATCGGTGCTGGTGCGGGTGCTGTTGTAGGTGCAATTGCTGGTAAGGGCAAGGGCGCGGCAATTGGTGCGGCCGTTGGTGGTGCGGCGGGTGCAGTGGCTGGTAATGTTTGGTCTAAACGCCAGGAAGAGCAGAAAAAGCAGATGGAAGAAGCAACAGCAGGTACAGGCGTTGCGGTGACACAGACGGCTGATAATCGCCTGAAATTGGATATTCCAAGTGACATTTCATTTGCTGTGGGTCGCGCAGATATCAATCCAAACTTTAGAGCAATATTAAATACCTTTGCTAACGGCTTGGTGAGCAACCCAAGCAGCAACGTAACGATTATTGGTCACACCGATAGCACGGGTACTGATGCAATTAACAACCCACTGTCGTTGAATCGTGCTGCAAGTGTCCGTGATTATCTAACGACTAGAGGTGTAGCCTTGAATCGTTTTACTATTGATGGACGCGGCTCACGTGAGCCTATAGCGGCTAATGACACTGCAGCAAACAAGGCAAAAAATCGTCGTGTTGAGATTTATGTAGCTGAGCCTGCACAAGCGTCACAGGGTAACTAGGATGTAATAACTAATAGTCGCTATCATAGAATAACGACTATTAGCTTAATGCCTCATGTTTAAAAAAGTAATGCTCTGCTGATTGTTGACCTTTATTGAAAGTTGTGAAGATTAACAATCAGCAGAGCATTTCCTTTTGTTGTATTGATTTGGCTATATTGCTGTAGTTGTATTGAAGGTACTCATTTAATTTCATGCCGACATTACTGTGAAGAGCCTTATTTACGCTAAAATGCGTCGAATGAGCAAGCAGACATTTATAACTAGTCGTGATAATCGTCTAAATATTTGGCGTAGCGCTACGCAACTCACTTTGTCAGCTAACTTTCTATTTCAGAGTAATTTAATTTTAGCCTCTACGGTAGATGGTCGCTGGCATGCTGGTATTGGCGACCCGACCCTTTTTGGTTGGATAACGGTGCTTTTCTATTTGATAGCAGTTGTGCAGTGCGGGTTTAAAGCGATTTCATTAAAAAATCATGGAGAAAATTACCATTTTTGGCTGTATTTGGCAGTATTTCTATTTTTACTTTGTATTAATAAACAGTTAGATTTACAAAGCTGGTTAACACAAACCATCAAGGATTCGGCGCTGGCACATGGCTGGTATGAGCATAGAAGGTCACTTCAGGCAGCATTTATCGCCATATTAGGTTTGGGCATGATGTTTACTTTAGTCGTATTGCGGATATTTCTGGCTAATTCTTGGCGACAACATAAATTAACCTGGGTAGGTATTGTGTTGCTTTGCACCTTTATTTTGATGCGAGCGGCCTCTTTTCATCATTTAGACTTATTTATAAATCATCATATTTTAGGGTTTAGAGTCAACGTAATGCTAGAAATTGGTGCGATTCTTCTCATTATTCTAGGATCGCTCAACAATAAAAAGCGAATGTAGCTGTAAGGGTGTGCCAGTTAAATGGCGTTAACAATTGTTTTCATTGCCTATTTTTAGCTGTGATAAGATAAGTTGAATATTTGAGCATAGCGCATGACGTAGATGGTGGTTTTGATGCGTGATGTTTTTAACTTTATTAAAGGATATAAAATGAATAAATTACTTAAGGCTTTGTTACTCAGTTTAGTGGTTACTGTTTCGTTTGCAGCTTGCAGTAAAAAGGCAGAAGATGCAGCGAAAGAATCTGCTGAAAAGGCAAAAGAAGCGGTAACGGAAATGAAAGAGACTACCATTGATGCAGCAAAAGCCGCAGCCGCTGCTACAGAGGCTGCGGCTAAGGATGCAGCAACAGCAACAAGTGAGGCTATTGACGAGGCTAAAAATAATGCTGCAGACGCAGTGCAGGCAGCTAAGGATGCCGCCGCTAAATGATATATTTATTGTTAGTTTTATAAAAGGAGCTTAGGATCCTTTTTTATATGGCCGGAGCTTGGGTAGTGGCGCAGTTCTAGAACGGCAGGAAAACGGCAGTTGCAAGGCTTTGCACTACGCGTGAAATAAGGCGTTGTGATTTTTCAGCTAAGCCAATCGCGAATAAATCGGTGCGGCCTATCATTTTTCCAAACTCTCGTTCAAAGGATAAGTTTTTATCTTTATCATTGATTTCATTAGATAATAAATAGAGTGTTCCCGTCTCATCTCGCGCATTAGAGAGCTTCCATGCAGCTATTTCTATGTTTCTCGCCAAGTTATACATATGTTGCGGGTCTATGTTGTCGTTCAAATAAAA
This sequence comes from Methylotenera sp., assembly GCF_030684185.1. Taxonomy (GTDB): domain Bacteria; phylum Pseudomonadota; class Gammaproteobacteria; order Burkholderiales; family Methylophilaceae; genus Methylotenera. Next base: position 22,424 of record NZ_JAUXOY010000005.1, on the reverse strand, counting down.
ATCTGTTTTACCGCCATGGGCTTTAAGCAACATGGTTTGCAGGCCGACGATAAAAGCTAATACACGATCGCCAGTATAGTCAGCTTTAAAGGCTAAAAATATGGCATCTGCACCATGTCGATTGTTGACTCCTTCAAATTGATAGTGATGCTGCGCTTCACCATCGAATACCCAGTTCACCATTTTTTCTGCAGAATCAGATGTGCTTTTCTGTAATTCGCGCGGGTTTCGTTTATAAAGCTTAAGCATTAGTAAGCGCAAACTTTCAGAATTTTCTCGCACTTCAACATCGGCCATACGGTCAAAATCACCCTTACCTAGCTGGTTGATGGTGCTGCGATCCTGCTGCTCAGGAATGGCTTTACCAGGTAGTGTTGCCGTATTATTGGAAGTCGTTGCACAGGCTGATAGCATGCTTAAAAACATTAGGCTGATGATTAAACGTGTGATGTTCTTACTTATGCGACTCATTTAAGCACTTGCTTTCTTTATTACAATTCGTGCTTTAGGAAATACAGCGCTGAATGTGCTGCCCACGCCTAATTCGCTAGTAATCTCTAATTTAGCCTGATGTCGAATTAAAATGTGTTTAACGATAGATAGCCCTAGGCCAGTACCGCCTGTTTCGCGGCTTCGGCTTCTGTCTACCCGATAAAAGCGCTCGGTAAGTCTGTCGATATGTTTCTGTTCGATGCCGATGCCAGTGTCACGTACAGAAAACACAGCTTCGCCATTTCGTAATGCCCAACTGATAAACACTTCACCTTTTTTGCCAGTACTCTTGTCACCAGCGGGTGTGTAGCGTATGGCATTGCTGACTAAATTGGTAAATACGCTCCGAAGCTCATCTGACGCGCCGCTTATGTTGAGTCTTCTGTCGACATCAAGATGAATATTGTGTTTTGTTTTGTGGAGCGTCTGGCTTAATCCAATTGCATCATTTTGAACGGATTTTAGCAAGCTAGGCATATCAATTTCACTATCCTCCGGATTCTCGGTGTTACTTTCTATGGTTGATAGCGTCAGTAAATCCTCGATAATTCGACGCATGCGAATCGTTTGTTCTTCCATCATGGCGAAATATGATTTCAGATTATCAGGTACGGCGCCTTCCATGTCGTTTAGTGTTTCTAAAAACCCACCTACAACGGTTAAGGGAGTGCGCAGCTCATGGGAAACGTTGGCAATAAAATCACGACGCATCACATCGACTTTTTCGTGTTGTGTCATGTCTCGACTAATCAACAGTTTTTGCTTGTTTGCAAATGGAAGTAGCTGTATTTCAAGCACTATGTCAGGATTACGCCAAGACCTTAGTTTAAAGGGCTCGCTATAAATTTCGTTATATAAATAGGAAATAAAGTTACTGTCGCGGATTAAATTAACTACTGGTAGATTCTTATCAGTGATTAAATTAAGTCCAAGCTGGCTTTCTGCATTTGGCGTACACCATTCGATTTCGTTGCTGGCACTAAGTATCACCAATCCATCAGGCATGGCCCTTGTGACTAGGCTAAATTGTTCTAGTGCTGAATTTAATTGGGTTTGGTTTAGTTTGTTATTACGTTCATATTGCAATAGCGTAGTAAATACATCTTCCCACATACCCGAGCCTTCAGGAATGCCTTTAATTTCAGGTGCTTGAAACCAGGAATTTAATTTGTGTAGCCAGTAAATATGGCTGATGAGATAAATGAGCAGGCCTAGCGAAAATACAATTAATGCCGTGGTCGCGCTAGTGATTAGCCATAAAAATAAGCCAATAACGCTAAGCGCGCAGACGAATAAACCAGCTTTCCAACGAATATCCAGCACAGATAGAATGTTTCAATAAATTGTCGTGATTAATTATAGCGAGGATTTCATCAAGAAAAACGTGCTTGAGCACATATATTATGTGCTCAAGCCTTTGGTGCGTCTGAATTTTAGATAAAGTGATTTTTTAAAGAAAATGACTAGTCATTTTTTTCTGAGAGCCTATAGCCCGCACCACGCACCGTTTGAATTAAATCTTCATGACCAGAAATAGCAAGTGCATTGCGTAAGCGGCGAATATGTACGTCAACTGTGCGGTCCTCAACGAATACGCGATCACCCCAAACTTTGTCTAATAGTTGACTGCGGGTATGTACACGTTCCGCATTAGTCATAAAGAAATGAAGCAATCTAAATTCGGTTGGACCTAAATCGATGGTCTTTTGGTTACCAGTGACTCGGTGTGTAGTTGGATCTAAGCGTAAACCAGCGACTTCAATTGGATCGTCTGTCATTTGCGGTGCACGGCGGCGTAATACGGCTTTAATGCGTGCATTGAGTTCACGCGGACTAAAAGGTTTGGTTACGTAGTCATCTGCGCCTACTTCCAAACCACGCACTTTGTCGTATTCGTCGCCACGTGCGGTCAGCATGATGATAGGAATTGATTTTGTAAGACCATCTGATTTTAATATGCGGGCGAACTCAAGCCCGCTTATTCCTGGCAACATCCAGTCCAGCAAAATTAAATCAGGGGTGGTTTCTCGCATTAACTTTTGTGCAATTTCTGCACTTAAAGCGCGCATAGCATTGTGCCCAGCTTGTGTAATGTTAAGCGCAAGTAATTCTTGAATTGCGGGTTCATCTTCAACAACTAGTATATTGGCCGGCATGTTCTTTCCTTATATAAACAACTTCATTTCTACAGGACTTAGTTTATGACTTCAATATGACATATTCGTGACAAATATTAAACACCAATATAAAACTCAGGCATAAGTAAATTGCCATTTTTTACGTTTTGTTACACTATATAAAATTATAGTAATACAAAAAATAACGTTAAATCTTAAGAGGGCACTATGGCAAGCTTTTTATCTAAAGAAAACACCATCGCAAATAATGATTTTAACCGTTGGTTAGTGCCACCTGCTGCACTGGCTGTGCATTTATCGATTGGTATGGCGTATGGCTTTAGCGTATTTTGGAAACCATTGGGCAATGCTTTAATGGGAGAAGACGGTAAGCCGCTTGCTGCTTGCGCCGCAGGTGCGACCAATTTGTCAGAAAAATTAGCAGGAACAGCAAAGGCTTTATTTGCGACAGACTGTAATTGGACACAGTTTGATTTAGGCTGGATGTATACACTATTTTTTGTGTTGCTAGGTTGTTCAGCTGCACTTTGGGGTGGCTGGTTAGAGCGCGAAGGGCCGCGTAAAGCTGGCTTTGTTTCAATGTTGTGCTGGTGCGGCGGTTTGTTAATTTCAGCTTATGGCGTTTATAGCCACCAATTATGGATGCTGTGGCTGGGTAGCGGCGTAATTGGCGGAATTGGGCTGGGTTTAGGCTACATTTCACCTGTTTCTACACTCATTAAATGGTTTCCAGATCGTCGCGGCATGGCAACAGGTATGGCAATCATGGGTTTTGGTGGCGGAGCTATGATAGGTTCTCCAATAGCGGCCAAAATGATGTCTTATTTTGCAACACCAACAAGCGTAGGTGTTTGGCAGACTTTTGTTGCACTCGCTGCAATCTATTTTGTGTTTATGTTGTGGGGCTCTTTAAGCTATCGTGTGCCACCTTCAGGCTGGAAACCGGCTAACTGGACACCGCCAGCCGCGCAGAACAACGCCATGATTTCTTCTAAACATGTGCATCTTAAAAGTGCGCATAAGACACCGCAGTTTTGGTTGTTGTGGCTGGTGCTATGCATGAATGTATCTGCAGGTATCGGCATTATTGGCTCGGCTTCACCCATGTTGCAAGAAACCTTTGGTGGTGCGTTAATTGGCCAGCCAGATGTTGGGTTTGCCGATATTAAAAAAGATGAAGTAATGACGGCCACCGCTGCTGCAGTAGGTGCCGGTTTTGTTGGATTGATTTCATTGTTTAATATTTTCGGTCGCTTTGTATGGGCAACCTCATCCGATAAATTGGGCAGACAACGCACCTACTATATTTTCTTTATCTTAGGGGCAATCATGTATTGCACTGCAACCTATGTGGCAGGCTTTAAATCACTGGCTTTGTTTGTGGCATCTTTCTGCGTCATAGCCTCTATGTATGGCGGCGGGTTCGCCACTATCCCAGCCTATTTGGCGGATATGTTCGGTACGCAGTTTGTCGGTGCAATTCATGGGCGCTTACTTACCGCATGGTCTACCGCTGGTATTCTAGGGCCAGTGGTCGTGAATTATATGCACGATACGCGCCTGGAAGCTGGTGTACCATTTGACCAAATTTACGCGCCTATTTTTATGGTGTTGGCTGGTTTGTTAGTGGTGGGTTTTATTGCAAATGCATTAGTCAAACCAGTGGCTGAAAAATACTATATGACGGATGCAGAGCTTGAGGCGGAACGTAAATTAGCGCATGAAAAATCAATTGCGACAAATGCAAGTAAAATCAATGGTAATAGTAGCGTTTCGCAATCTTCCAGTCACCCGATATTAGTAGTAATCGCCTGGACTTTGGTGTTGATACCAATTAGTTATGGTGTTTGGAGCACAATGCAAAAGGCATGGGGTTTATTTCATTAAAGTATGCAGCTAATATGCGGTAAAATACCGCATTTATGAATAAGCAGTAGCGATTAAGGATAAAACGTGAGAGAAATTGAGAAAAATTTAGATGGCAAAGGCCTGCAAATCGGTGTGGTGTTATCCAGATTTAATAGTGATATTGGTGACGGCTTGCTTAGCGCATGCACCACGGAGCTATTAAATTTAGGGGTTGCTACTGATGATATTACCATTGCAACGGTGCCAGGAGCCTTAGAAACACCTTTGGTATTACAGCATATGGCTATTAGTGAAAAGTTTGATGCATTGATTGCATTAGGCGCCATTATTCGTGGTGAAACCTACCATTTTGAAGTGGTTTCAAATGAGTCTGCACGTGGCATTTCTGAAGTGCAGTTTAATACTGGTATTCCTGTTGCTAATGCAGTGCTAACGACAGAGGATGACGATCAGGCGATTGCTCGCATGCATGTAAAGGGTGCGGAAGCAGCCCAAGTGGCAGTTGAGATGGCTAATTTGATTCGAGCGCTATGATGGTAGTCACTCAACCGGCAGTTAAAAGTTTAGTTGTAGACAATGATGCTGAAACAAGTAAAAAAGAGGTGGTAAAAAAGTCGGCAGCAAAAAAAAATACGGGTAAAAACCGTAGAAAATCACGTGAGCTAGTGCTTAAAGCGGTTTATAGGGGCATGTTAAATCAGTCAGAACTTGGTCCAATATTCCGCGACATGGCGGACGACCCTGATTATAACAAGGCTGATGAAGCTTACTTTAAACAGTTGCTTGAAACTGTAAGCAACCATGTGATTGAGCTTGATGAAAAAATGTCGAGCTTTATTGACCGAAAAATCACAGAATTAAGCCCAATTGAACATGCAATCCTGCGAATCTCTGGTTGTGAATTGATGTTTGATATGAGTATCCCGTATCGCGTAGTGATTAATGAGGGTGTTGAGCTGGCTAAGATATATGGCGGCATAGATGGGCATAAGTATATTAACGGCGTGCTAGATAAGCTTGCTGCCGATGTACGTGCGGCTGAAGTTCTGAATAATAAAAATTAAAAAACACTATAAACTACTAGTATCGAAAATACAGCAAACATTAGTATGAGATGTTATGCACTGCCAGAATTAGGTATACGCGTTAAAGATTTACGTAGAGCAGGCAATTGATATGAACCTAAGTTAATATGAACCTAAGTTAATATGAATCATAAGTTAATATGAATTTAAGTGGCGTGTTGGAAATTGTGCGTGTAACTGATGTGGGCTTACATCGTGAGCATAATGAAGATGCGATTGCTAGTGACGATACGATGGGTTTCGTCGTGCTCGCTGATGGTATGGGTGGTTACAAAGCGGGTGAAGTCGCGAGTGAAATTGCTGTCTTAAGTATCACCGCTGAGCTTAAAGAAGCGCTTGCAAAACAACATCCAGGTAAAGTGGATTTAGCACTAGGGCGGCAAGCCGAAGCGCAATTAATAATCAATGCCGTAAAAAGTGCTAACGAAGTTATTTACAGTGTTTCTCAAACTCAGCCTCAGTGTGCCGGTATGGGTGCAACACTCGTAGTTGGACTGTTTACTAATAACAAATTATTAGTCGGACATATTGGCGACTCTCGTATGTATCGATTACGCAATCAGGTGTTGAGCCAAATAACTGAAGACCATTCAGTATTGCAAGAGCAGATTAGATTAGGGCTGATTACACCAGAACAAGCTAAATATTCAACCAATAAAAATTTAGTGACCCGTGCTTTGGGAGTGGATCCGGAAGTTGAGCTTGAACTTAATGAACACAATGTTGAAATCAATGATATATATTTAATATGCTCAGATGGTTTGAGTGATTTAGTTGAAGATGAGGTCATTGAATCAGTACTTAATGATTTGTCGTCAAATATAGAAAATGCTGCGCATACGCTTGTGCAACTGGCTAATGACAATGGCGGAAGTGATAATATTTCTGTCATACTCATCAAAGTTAATGCGTCTTTTGAGTACAAAGAAACATGGCTGGACAGGGTAGGGGTTGATAATTTTCTTGGTTGGTTAAAATAGCAGGGTAGATGATGGCTAAGCTGATTTTTTCTTTAGATAATACGATTTTAAATGAATACCAGCTCAGCAAGGAGCGCACTAGCATTGGGCGCAGGCCAACCAATGACATCCATATTGATAATTTAGCCGTAAGTGGTGAGCACGCCACTATATTGAAGGTGGGCGACAATTTTTATATTGAAGACCAGGACAGTACGAATGGTACTGAGGTCAACGCCAAATTGGTTAAAAGTCATTTATTGCAACCTGGCGATTTAATTGAGTTTGGCAAGTATCAATTAAAATTTATCAATGAGGCGAAGTTAATTGAGCAAAGCAGTAACGACGGTGCATTTGAGAAAACGATTATGATGCGACCATCAGAATTTAAAGCGTTGGAGAAAACCGCCGTCAATGAGAGTTTAGCTACAGCTTCATCAAGCCCATCAACTCAGTCAGCGCTGGAAACGCAGAAAAATACACCAGTTATTCCAGCGAGTAAGGAGGCGGATGCCCCAGTTCTCCCTACTGGCAGAATACAGGTATTAAATGGCTCTAGTGTCGGACGTGAGTTAGTCTTAAATAAATCGCTTACTACGCTAGGCAAAACTGGTGTGCAAGTCGCTGTAATTACTAAACGGCCCAATGGCTACTTCGTCACACATGTCGAAGGGAAAGTATTTCCAACAGTAAACAGTAAATCTACCGGCGCACAAGCGTTTGCGCTCAGTGACCACGACGTTATTGAGCTTGCTGGTGTAAAAATGGAATTTTATCTAGATAAAATCTAGATTTATTAAACTCACTCAATGCTTATCTTAGTAATATTGAATATAACCGTCAGTATATTTTAGACTTAACTTGTAATTAACACACCTACCCATAATGATTGATCAACAACATCCTTATTTATTAAAACGGCTCGAACGTCTCAATGCCATTGGCGTAGCACTTTCTGCCGAGCGAGATAATAAGCGTCTGTTAGAAATGATTTTGCTGGGTGCGCAGGAAATCACTAATGCTGATGGGGGTACGCTATATACCATTACTGACGATAAGCACCTAAAGTTTGAGATGATGAGTAATAAAACACTTAATATCGCTTTAGGTGGGACAACAGGTAAAGAAATTCCGTTCTTACCTATTCCTATGTATTTAGAGGATGGAAGTCCAAACCTAACTACCGTAGTTGCTTATGCGACTTTGAACGATAAAACCGTCAATATTGAAAATGTCTACCAGACACGGGATTTTGATTTTACTGGTACACGTAAATATGATGAGAAAACTGGTTACCATTCTCAGTCATTTTTAACTATCCCTATGAAAAATCATGAGGAAGAAGTGATCGGCGTATTGCAACTGATCAATGCGATTGATATTGATACGCAGGAAATTATTCCTTTTTCACAGGCTAATCAAAGTTTAGTTGAGTCACTGGCTTCGCAAGCTGCGGTTGCCATGACTAGCCAAAACTTAATTGAAGGCCTAAAGGCTTTGTTTGAAGCTTTCATTGAATTGATTGCGGAGGCGATTGACCAGAAGTCGCCATATACTGGCGGTCATTGTCGGCGAGTGCCTGAACTAACTATGATGTTGGCACAGGCAGCAATAGACACCAAGGTTGGTCCGCTTAAGGACTTCATGTTAAATGAAAAAGAGTTTTATGAGTTGAAGATTGCGGGTTGGTTACATGATTGCGGCAAAGTGACTACGCCAGAATCTGTGATGGATAAACCAACTAAATTGTCAGGTATATTCGATCGTATTGACTTGGTCGATCAGCGTTTTGAACTGCTTAAAAGTCAGGCTGAATGTGAGTTTTTGAAAAAACAAGTTGAGGCGTTGCGTAACGGACAAAAAATTGACTTTTCTAAATCAGAAGCAGCGTTAGCAGCCTTTAAAATAAAGTGTGACGCAGACCGCGACTTTTTACGAAAAACTAATTTCGGTAGTGAGTATATGACATCAGAGGATCAGCAACGCGTTATAGATATAGCTGCAGCTTTGCTTTACGATTCAAACGGCATAGCTAGTCCCATATTAAGCGCAAATGAAGTTTACAACCTAAACATTGTGCGAGGTACGTTAACTGCTGAAGAAAGAGAAGTGATTAACAATCACATCGTCGTCACTATCAATATGCTTGATTCACTACCGTACCCAAATGGGTTAAAACGTGTACCAGAGTATGCGTGTGGACATCATGAGCGTATGGATGGTCGTGGCTACCCTAAAGGGTTGACGCGCGAACAGATGTCAGTGCCTGCTCGCGTGATGGGTATTGCAGATATTTTCGAGGCATTAACTTCAAAAGACCGGCCATACAAAAAAGCTAAAACACTTTCGGAGTCGCTATATATCTTAGGTAAAATGAAAGAAGATCAGCACATAGATCCAGACCTGTTTGATATTTTTGTGCGTGACAAAGTTTACTTGAAGTATGCCCAGCAATTTCTGGAGTCCGAGCAGATTGATGATGTTGATGAAACGAAAATTCCAGGGTATCAGCCTTAACGCAATACTGAACTAATTATTCGCTTAGTGCTCAGTGTATGGATTAGATTGTAAGATTCAATGTCCTATAAACGCATCGCTTTACAGCCGAACTGGTCACATCTTAAGTAGCTTCCCTGCTCGTACCAATCTCCCAAAACCCACCTTGTGATACTGTGCCCATCTAATTGGATATGATGTTGATACGGCCTGTGCGTGTGACCATGAATTAACAACTTTGGATAATGGTTTTTTTTAATTAGCTTGTTAACCGCCAGTTGGTTAACATCCATGATTAGCATAGATTTTTGTGATTTTTCTTTTTCGCTACGCAGTCGAATCGCTTCAATTTGCTCTTTTCTAGACTGTAAGGTTTGGCTTAGAAATTCCTTCTTCCACTGCGGATCTCTCACTTGCCGGCGGAATGCTTGGTAATCCAAATCATCCGTACATAAATCATCGCCATGGCTTAAAAGTGCGCGTTGGCCATGCAAATCAATTAAGCTTGGGTCGTTGAGTAAAGTGATTTTTGCTGCATCGCAGAAGATTTTAGAAATAAGAAAATCGCGATTGCCGTGCATAAAAAAGATTTTCACACCTGATTCAGCCAGCGTTCGAAACGCGTTAATAATAGGTTGATGGTGAGCATCTTTAATATCATCATCGCCCGCCCAGTATTCAAACAAATCACCTAAAATATAGAGGGCATTCGATTGTGATACGGTATTTTGCAGGAAACTTAAAAAAGCTGAGGTGATGTGCGGGCGACTTGAACACAAATGTAAATCGGAAATAAACAAGTCTGGTTTAATAACGCTCGAACTTGAATTATTTCCGAAGTTTTCCATGTTAAACAGAATAATTTACTTGAGGTTAATCAGTCAGCTTAACTCTATCAATGATTAAGCGCGGGTAGCTTTTTCAATCACTACATTGTCCACTGGAACATCTTGATGACCTTTACGGCTAGTGGTTTTGACCTTTTTGATTTTATCAACCACATCAGCACCAGCGGTCACTTTGCCGAATACACAGTAACCCCAACCACTACTTGTAGGTGCGGAGTGATTTAGAAATTCATTATTGCCAACGTTGATGAAAAACTGGCTACTAGCTGAGTGTGGTGCAGATGTGCGAGCCATAGCGATAGTGTATTGTTCATTACCTAGGCCATTGTCGGCTTCATTCTTAATTTCATCTGCAGACTCTTTTTGATTCATCGTAGCGTCAAAACCACCACCCTGAATCATAAAACCATCAATTACACGATGAAAAATAGTGCCATCATAAAAACCATTGTCCACGTATTGTAAAAAGTTAGCGACAGTAATCGGCGCTTTTTCGGCATCTAGTTCTAAAGTAATTTCGCCAAAATTTGTAAGTAGTTTAACCACAAAATATCCTTAATAATTGAGTTGTAAAAACAGCCTATAAAGGCTGGGTGATTAGTTTAACCTGATGAATTAAAATCGTTGATTTTGGTACGTTGTAATACGGCCCGACGTTAATCGTGGGTGTAATAGCTATTTCACGCACTACATCCATACCTTTAAGCACCCGACCGAATACACAATAGCCTATAGAGTCAGGATCAGGCCCACGGAAGTTAAGCGGCACGTTGTTTTCAAGGTTGATAAAAAATTGAGCAGTAGCTGAGTCCGGCTCACTTGTTCTTGCCATTGCAAGCGTGCCAGGCTCATTAAGTAAGCCATTTGCAGCTTCATTAACTACAGGTGGTCGTGTTTGTTTTTCTGACATATCCGCGTTAAACCCACCGCCTTGTATCATGAAGCGATCAATCACGCGGTGAAAAATGGTGTCTTTGTAAAAGCCGGATTTAACATATTGCAAGAAATTCGCCACAGTTTTAGGTGCTTTTTCTGGGTAAAGTTCAACAATAAAATTGCCGTGATTGGTTTCAAAAACCACTTGTGGGTTTGCAGCAATCGCAGGTGCGCTTACCAAACTAAATGCAGTGAAAAGTGCCAGCATTAAAAAAGTATAAAGTTTACGCATATTCTTCCTAAGGATTAAAGCATTAATTTGAATTGAGTTTGTTTTGCTGCGATGATTGGCCTAAATCTCAAGCCTGGGATATAGTTAAGCGGCACCCTCATATATGATTTTCCAGGAGGTGCCTTCCTGAATCCAGTATTGTCTTTTCTGCATTTTGTTACTTAGGCTTGGGCTCTTAAAGTCTTGGGTAAAATTAACAACAACAACTTTTCTATTTTCATCTGGATAAGCAAACATGCTGACATTTGACAAAGCGATTTCCACCTTTGGTTTACTTGCCTGCACACTGAACTTATGGTTTGACCACTGTTGGAAGTTAATTCCGCTGGCAGAGAATGACTGCGAGTAATGTGATAGATATTGGGGTGTATTCTGTGATTTCCAGTCTTTCAACCAATCATTTATCGCAATTTGCAGTGACTGTTTTTCAGATTCAGAACTATCAGCATCTATCCATTTTAAGTTGTTGGCAATTATCACTGGTGTGTTGCCTGCCTGCAAAATAGGGGCGAGTGTTTTTATGTCTTGGTTGGTCAATACTACGCAACCATCACTGGCATTTGGTGGTCTGCTATAGGTGTTGCTAGGGGTGCCGTGTAGCCAAATCCCATATCCGCTTCTCTTGTATCTGCTATCCCATTCATTGGGGTAGTTAAGTGGGTAAGCGCCCTCTCCATACATATCTGCTAGTGGCTGAGTTAATTTTGGTTTGGTAAAATAAACGCCTATCGGAGTGCGCTTGTCACCTTCAACTTGCTTATTAACACCATTTTTGCCAACAGTAACGTAGTAGTCTGCCGCATAACTTAAACTGCCTCCGTTATTTTTATACAAGTATAGACGTGACTTGTCAGTATCAACCACAATGATATGGCTTTGCTGCTCACTGGGCGCCAATAACAGTTTTGGGAGTTTATCTAAATTTTCATTTGATAAATAACGTTCGATTCGAGCACGCGCTTCTGCTTGCAAATCTTTAACGGCATCAGGTTTGTTTATGCCAGCGTTACCAAAAGCCTGTAAGTGCTGCGCTTGTGCCGTTAGTAAATCGCCACGTACGAGATAGGCCAATTTAAAGTTAGGTATTTTATGAATGAGTTCATCTACGGTGTTTAAGGCTTGTTGATTTTTACCTTGGGTAATTTCAAGCAAACTTTTTACCAATAAATTTTCGGCTAGATCTGCCAACTCGTTAAGTTTAGGTTTATGCAATAGATTGCTTAAACTATAGCTATTAACTGCCGTCGCATTCCACGGCACCAGTGTAATCGCCGCTAAAATAACGTAGGTTAAACTTTTATTTAAAACCATATTTCAGTAAATCATCCTAGAAAACCTAAAATAGACATAATCAATGAATACAAGTTGGCTTATCAGCCTAGCTACCCGCAATCTCTTGCACGATGAACCATTTACCGCCTTCATTTTTCATTACCAATGTTTTAGTAGTGAAAATCGGTTTACCATCAGCCTGATAAGTCTGCTTAAAGCGTACCTTAGCATTGTTGTCATCTAGTGAACTGATGTTGATATTAGACACCTCAACATTGATTTTAGACGGCTTAGAAATACGTTCACGGCGTTGTTCCTCCCATGCTTTGCGACTTTCACCTTTTGCTGGCTTGAAGCTTGCGCCATAGCTGGCAAAATACTGGTCAATATTTTTTGATGACCAGGCTTGTGCCCAGCTATTGATGGCAGAAGTTAAAGCATCATCTGTATTTTTGCCGGCATCAGCAATTGGCTGCGTCGCAGGCGTTGTTGGTTTTGTAGCCACAGTATCAACTTTTTTGATTTCTGCTGGTTTAGTATCAGCTGGGCGAATTGGGTTGGCAACTTTAACATCCGCTTTGGCAGGTGCTTTAGAGGCTAACGTTGTTTTGTTGCCAGTGCCAAATAAGTCCTTAATCATTGAAAGCTTGCCTTCAGCGCGAGTGTTGCTTGTATCCAGTTGCAACGCCTTATCGTAAGCTTCAGAAGCCATTCGTGCATAAATATCACCCAGGTTTTCATGTGCAGTGGCATAGCTCGGATGAGTTTTTATCGCTGTTTCAAGGGCTTTTCTTGCTTTATCAAACTGGCCTTGATCAGCATACAGAACAGCTAGGTTGTTGTAAGGCTCAGGTAAGTTAGGAAACTTCTCAGTCACATCGGTAAATGTTTTAATGGCTTCATCTCGGCGGCCTTGTTCGGCTAGTAAAACACCTTTCATGAATAATGCCTGCGCATTTTTAGGGTTGGCTGTAATGTAAGTGTTTAAACGGTCAATTGCAGCAACAGCCTGACCTTGGTCTGCCATTTGTGAAATGTCTTTGAGTTCATCTGCATGCGCAACAGACACCAATGATGTTAGAAATAACACCATAAATGACCTTGTGATTAACGCGTTTAGCAAAGAAATAAATTTATTCATTGTGATATACTTTTTCTAGTTAACTGACAAAGCGTAATTCTATCAATAGCCTAGCTAACATCCAATAGCTCATTTACGATATATGCTATATATTTCGCGATAATTTCCCAAATAATTCACTTACTTAAGTGATAATTAACAATAACTTTCATTTAATTTTTATTAACCTTCGGATTATGCTAAAAATTTACAACACCCTCGCCCGTGAAAAGCAAATTTTTACGCCAATTGTTGCAGGCAAAGTAAGCATGTATGTATGTGGCATGACGGTCTATGACTATTGTCATTTAGGTCATGCGCGAGTGATGGTGGTTTTCGACATGGTGAGTCGCTGGCTGCGAACTTCTGGCTATGATGTCACTTATGTGCGTAACATCACTGATATTGATGACAAAATCATTAAACGTGCCAATGAAAACGGTGAAACGATAGGCCAGCTGACTCAACGCTTTATTGATGCCATGGATGAAGATTCTGAAAAACTAGGTGTTATTCGGCCAAATTTAGAGCCAAGAGCCACCGAATATGTAGATGGCATGATTCAAATGATTGCTGCCTTAATTGAAAAAGGCTTTGCCTACGTAGCTTCTAATGGTGATGTATTTTACTCGGTGAATAATTTTGAAGGCTACGGTAAGTTGTCAGGAAAGTCACTTGAAGACTTGCGCGCAGGCGAACGTGTCGAAGTTGATACGCATAAAAGAGACCCCATGGACTTTGTGTTGTGGAAGTCCGTTAAACCGAACGAGCCGAGCTGGGATTCACCCTTTGGTGGGCCAAATGGAGGTAAAGGACGACCAGGTTGGCATATTGAATGTTCAGCCATGAGTTCGCATCACTTAGGTGAGCGCTTCGATATACATGGTGGCGGGCAGGACTTGCAGTTTCCGCATCATGAAAATGAGATTGCGCAATCTGAAGCGGCACATAGCCACGATGGCAAACCCTGCCAAATGGTGAATTACTGGATGCACAACGGTTTTGTGCGTGTAGATGATGAGAAGATGTCTAAATCTTTGGGCAATTTCTTTACCATTCGCACCGTGTTAGAAAAGTATGATGCTGAAGTGGTACGGTTCTTTATCTTGCGCGCGCACTATCGCAGCCCGCTTAATTATAGCGACCAGCATTTGGATGACGCTAAGTTAGCGCTTACTCGCCTATATACGGCTTTGCGCGGACATGATGTGGTTGATACTGTCATTGACTGGCAACACCCGCAGGCGGCACGTTTTAAGGTGGCGATGGACGATGACTTCAACACGCCGGAAGCGATGGCAGTGTTGTTTGATTTGGCGAATGAAGCGAATAAAACTAAGTCATCAGAGGCGGCGGGTTTGCTGAAGAATCTGGCTGGAGTACTTGGTTTGTTGCAGCGTAAATCAGATGCATTTTTGCAAGGAGAGGTGATTATAGAACTCACTGGCATCCAAGCGAAAGGCAGTACGGGTCAGTTGACTTCAATCGTTGAAAATTTAGTCAAAACAACACATTGTGCAGTTGGAGCATTGGTTGGCCAGGATTCAGCTATGTCAGGTATGGCAGCTCGTATTACAAAAGAAAACATAGATGAATTGATTGTAACTAGAAGCGAAGCCAAAAAAGCCAAAAACTTTGTTGAATCTGACCGCATTCGTAAAGAGCTTGCTGAAGCTGGCATTATTCTGGAAGACTCTCCGCAGGGCACGACCTGGCGTCGTGCTTGATTTTAAAATAATAAAAAAAGTGATAGAAGGAAATTAGCTATGCCTGTTAAATTAACTGCCCCTCAAGCTTCGTCTTTATTGCCTGTCAGAGGCGTTCAATTAGGTTTTGCAGAAGCACATGTGCGTAAGCCTAACCGCAAGGATGTATTGGTGATGACTTTAGCTGAGGGCAGTCGAGTGGCTGGTGTGTTTACGCTGAATCAATTTTGCGCGGCACCAGTGATTTTGTGTAAAGACTTTTTGGCGCAAGACTTTAATAAAAAACAGGGCATTCGTGCGTTGTTAATCAATACGGGCTGTGCAAATGCGGGTACGGGTGAAGATGGTTTAAATCGCGCCAGGCAAAGTTGTGAGGCTCTGGCTTTGCAATTAAATAAGTCTAAGTTGCTGAATTTGCAAGCTAACCAAGTATTGCCATTTTCTACAGGGGTTATTTTAGAGCCGCTGCCAGTAGATAAAGTGATAG
Organism: Methylotenera sp.; assembly: GCF_030684185.1. Lineage (GTDB taxonomy): Bacteria > Pseudomonadota > Gammaproteobacteria > Burkholderiales > Methylophilaceae > Methylotenera. The sequence goes on along the minus strand of NZ_JAUXOY010000005.1, from coordinate 6,784 downwards.
CAGGTTTGCCAGCGGCGATTGAAAATCTGAAAGAAGATAATTGGTTGAATGCAGCTGAAGCGATTATGACAACGGATATTGTCGCCAAAGGAACTTCACGCAGGATTACATTGGGTGGCAAGCAGATTACTATCACCGGCATCAGCAAAGGTTCTGGCATGATTCACCCGAACATGGCCACCATGCTGGGCTATATTGCGACCGATGCGGCTGTGAGCCAGGGCGCGCTTGAAAGTATTATCCACTATGCGGTGAATAAATCGTTCAATTGTATTACCGTAGATGGCGATACATCGACCAACGATAGCTTGATTTTGATAGCAACCAATCAGGCGGGTAACACAGAAATCATTGAAAATTGTGCTGATTTCATTACGTTACGCGATGCTTTGACCGACGTGGCGATTGAACTGGCACAAGCGATTGTGCGTGATGGTGAGGGCGCAACAAAATTCATGACGGTAAGCGTAGAAGGCGGTCGTGACGAGGTTGAGTGTCGTAAAGTGGCTTATGCGATTGCACATTCGCCATTGATTAAAACCGCATTTTTTGCGTCTGACCCTAATTTAGGCCGCATTTTGGCGGCGATTGGTTATGCAGGTGTCGATAGTTTAGATGTGAACGCACTCAAACTTTATTTAGGTGATGTGCTGGTAGCTGAGAATGGCGGCAGGGCTGTAGCATATTTGGAAGAACAGGGCTCGGCAGTAATGAAGGAGCCTGAAATTTTGGTGCGGGTCGATTTGGCTCGGGGCAATGCAGAATGTACAGTATGGACTTGCGATTTCTCTTATGATTACGTCAAAATCAATGCAGACTACAGATCCTAAATGAAGGACTATGCGCAAGTGGTTAGTCGGGCTGAAAACTTGTTAACAAAGCTGGAAGCAATTATGCCAGCCGTGCCAAGCTTGCCGGATTGGACTGCAATCGCGTGGCGCTGGCAACACAACAAAGGTCATGGGTATCTTGAGGTGATTCCATTTCCGCATATCATTACACTTGATGATTTATATAATATTGATCAGCAAAAAGCTGAAATTGTGCGTAATACCGCACAATTTGTACAAGGCTATACGGCCAACAATGTACTGCTGACAGGTGCGCGCGGCACGGGTAAATCATCTATCGTAAAGGCTTTGTTGAGCCAGTTTGCTCAAAATGGTTTGCGTATTGTTGAAGTCGATAAGCAAGATTTAATAGATTTGCCACAAATTATTGCTTTACTCCGCTCACGTCCAGAGCGGTTTATTGTGTTTTGTGACGACTTGTCGTTTGAAGCAGGTGACGGCGGCTATAAAGCGCTGAAAGTGGTGTTGGATGGTTCAATGACAGTGACTGCCGATAATATACTTGTGTATGCAACATCAAACAGACGCCATTTGCTGCCAGAATTCATGGCAGAGAGCCTGGAAACCCAACATTTGGGAGGGGAAGTTCGTCCAGGTGATACGGTTGAAGAAAAAACGTCATTGTCAGATCGCTTTGGCATGTGGCTATCATTTTATTCTTTTGATCAAGATGAGTATCTAACCGTGGCGGTGCAATGGTTGCGTCATTATGGCATTCAAGAGTTCAGCGAAGCTGCGCGGACTGCTGCATTGCAGTGGTCACACACACGCGGCTCGCGCAGCGGTAGGGCTGCCTATCAGTTTGCACGGGATTATGCAGGTAGAAAGATGCTTGCTGCTACAGAGGTTAGCAAGCCAAACATGTTTGACAATGAGCCCTGACTCTATACCTTCAATGACGGATGCTAAAGTGATTGAAGCCGCAGTAGGCATAATTCAACGAGCGAACGGTTTGGTATTGTTGGCAGAGCGACCGTTGGGGAAACCTTGGGCAGGTTATTGGGAGTTTCCTGGTGGTAAGATAGAAACTGACGAAATGCCAGAGCATGCACTAAAGCGTGAACTGCTTGAAGAGCTAGGTATTACTGTTAAATCAGTCTATCCATGGCTAACTCGTTCCTTTGATTATGCGGCTAAATATAATGCTCAAGGCCAGTTAGAGGTCCCAGCCAAAACTGTAAAACTCTATTTTTTCACCGTTACTGAATGGGAAGGAGAGCCGCTTGGCTTGGAAAACCAGGCAATAAGTTGGCAGCACCCAGAAAATCTTACCGTTTCACCGATGTTGCCAGCGAATACACCAATACTGACTGCGCTGAGCTTAGCTTCAGTTTATGCCATTACAAATTTACATGAGCTGGGTGAAGTTTTGTTTTTTGATAGATTAAAAAATGCGCTTGATAACGGTTTGAAAATGATACAAGTGCGTGAAAAACAGCTTTTTGCCGCTGATTTGTTAAAGTTTATCAAGCAACTGGTGGCATTGGCAAAACCCTATGGCGCTAAAGTGTTTTTGAATTCAAATTTGGAAATGACTATTGACTCGGCGTTGGAGTTAGGCATTGCAGGGGTGCATTTAAGTGCTAAGGATTTGATGGAGTTACAGAAAAAACCTGTTGGAATGTTATGTGGTGCTTCATGTCATAGCAGTCAAGAATTGGCAAAGGCTGAATCGCTGGCTTTGGATTACGTCATGCTGTCGCCAGTGCAGGCAACGCTTAGCCATCCAGAGGCTAATCTGCTAGGCTGGGATAAGTTTAGTGCGTTAATTGCAGGCTATTCCTTGCCTGTTTATGCGCTTGGGGGTATGCAGGAGTCGGACTTACAAAACGCCAAGCTGCATGGTGCGCATGGCATTGCTATGTTAAGAAGTGTTTGGCGTTAATGCGAATTTTTGCTTGTGCCAGACTCTGGAGGAGCTTGCACTTTAGCTTTAACTTTTTGTGTTGATAGCGTTTTATTTTTATTCTTAAATGCCATCACAAAACTGATTTCTTCGCCAGCTAAAAGCGGTTTTTTCAAGTCAAATAGCATCAAGTGAAAGCCGCCAGGTGCAAGCCTGTAAGGAACGCCAGCCTTAAGCGGTAGCGTTTCCAGCATGCGCATTTTCATTACGCCATTTTCCATCGTCATGTTGTGTATTTCCACGCTATCAGCAACGTCACTTTCAACGCTCACTAGGTTCATGTCTTTTATGCTGGTTAAAGTCATATATGCAGCACCGACTTCTTGCCCTGGGCTGGTTGGGCGTACCCATGCATCTTTTATGGAAACAAGCTCTTTGGCTGCGCTGGCGTCTAAAGTATAGGTAAAGCCAAAACAAAGTAATAGTAGCGTGTAACGACTAAAGTTCTGGTGCGCAAAGGTGGGGATATTCATTTTATTATCTCGTTAATGATTCAAGAATTAGTAGTCGAAGCTTTCGTCGGTCAGGTCTTCAGGTTTAATTTCCACTGGAATCGCATATTGCTCACTCGCCCATAGCCCTAAATCAATCATCTTGCAACGCTCGCTACAAAAAGGCCTGAAGGCATTGCCAGATGAAAATTCTGATAGCTTTTTACAGTTAGGACAAGCGACTAGACGTTTTTTATTGGTTTCCATGTGCGATAGCTGTATTTCTAAGTTAATGATAATGCAACACTGTTTAAGTTTGGTTTTTGCCAAACAGATGGCTGCTTGAAATTAGTCTTAAAGCTGGTGCTATAAGTTGCAAAGCGTTAGTGTAAAGTTAACGTCTTCGTCATACTTTTGGGGTTTTTGTGTGAAGTCCAGTATGTTGAATCTAATGTTAATGGCATATTTATTTGCACTAACCTCAGGAAAGCAAGTGACGCTGCTGGGGATGTCAATTTTTAGCATTTGGGCTGGTTTTGAACCGCTAAGCATTTGTTGATACAAGCCACCAGGTGCGACTAATTTGGTGCTGCTGCCACTACCGCGCAATATTCGCAAAATAATGACAATGGCATCATGCATGGGCATTAGCGGGTGAAGCCAGCTTTTTAAGTCTGTTTTGCGGCTATTTTCGCCAAGTCCCAGCCAGTAATGATAGGAAGGCACATCAAATTCGCAAACGCCGCCCGGAATACCCGCACGCTGTTTAATGCTCATCAACCATTCATTCATGCGCAAGGTTTGGCCAAGCTTAGTATTTTCAGCGCGTAAGGCATCCGAAGCCACATCAATTTCATTAAGAATAGTGTCTAATTTAGCTGCTGCAATGGCAGGATTGCCCCGGAGTGTTTCCATCACGGTTCTTTGGCGAAGTAACTCTTGCAATAGATCTGATCTCAATTCCGACCGGTCAACGATGTCCAGTATTTGCAAAAGCGTTAGAAGCGCACTATGGTGTTGATATTCATGACTAGATTCAACGTTGTACAAAACCTTGGCAAATAAATCCTCTACGCGAAGGAATGTGCGTATACGCTCGTTAAAAGGATAATCGTAGCTAGGCATGAATCAATGAACTCTTATAAAAATCGCTTTGTGATAATCATAAATATAAGCATCTAAGTTAAAGTTGAGCTGAATTATCAAATTTATTGCTTAACTATGCAAGTTTTAATGAACTTTTTATGAACTGCGGTTACATTATCTTGCAATTCTGCAAGCGATCCGTTGTTTAATATTACTTCATCTGCAGAATTTACCCTTACTGACCTTGTGACCTGAGCCGCCATCATTTCTTTTACTTCTGACTCAGTCATTCGACTCCTTGACATAGCTCGTTTAATTTGTAGGCTCTCATCACAATCGATGACTAATATTTTATCAATCACATCATCATATCGATTGTTTTCAAATAAAAGTGGAATGACCAAAATCTGGTAAGGAGGCTTTAATGCACTTTCATTTTCCGCAAGTTGCTTTAAAGCGTGTTCATGAATGGCGGGGTGAATCAGTGATTCAAGCTTTAGTCGTTCAACAGGGTTGTTAAACACATGTTTACGAAGTTTTGCACGACTTAATGAGCCGTCAGTATTAAAAAAATCAGCACCAAAAATACGTTTGATATCTTCAAGTATAGGTTCGCCAACGGCTGTCAGCTCATGGGCGATTAAATCGGTATCTATAACAGGTATCCCTAACGTGGAGAATTGTCTTGCGGCTTCGCTTTTGCCTGAACCTATACCACCAGTAAGTGCAATGACAAACATAATTTAAGTTAAATAATAGCTAGCAAGTTGAGGCCCTAAAAATAATGCTGCAATACCGCCAATGGCTAAAAATGGTCCAAATGGCATCGGTATTTCACGGCCGCGTTTTGTGAATACAATGAGACTGATGCCAATTACCGCGCCTAGTATGGATGACAATAAAATCACCGCAGGTAATAACTGCCAGCCAAACCAGGCGCCTATCGCGGCAAGTAATTTAAAATCACCGTAGCCCATACCTTCTTTACCCGTCACCAGCTTAAATGCCCAGTAAATAGACCATAAGATAAGGTAGCCTGCTATCGCGCCAATTACCGCTGATTTCAAGTCAGTAAAGCCGTAATTTAGATTAAATAGCAAGCCAAGCCATAATAGTGGCAGCGTGATGTCGTCCGGAAGCAGTTGCGTGTCGAAGTCAATAAACGTGAGGGAGATGAGTGCAAAAGTGAATATCCAGGCAAAAAGCGTGATGCTGGCATAGCCAAATTTCCAGCTGACCAAGCCAATTAAGACGCCTGTTAGCGCCTCTATCAATGGATAGCGTATGCTGATAGAAGATTTACAGCTGCTACATTTGCCTTTTAAAAACAGGTAACTAATCACCGGGATGTTTTCTAGTGCAGTAATTTTGTGCCCGCAGTTAGGGCAGGCTGAGCGCGGGTGAGCGAGTGTATATTTGCTGATTTCCGGAAGGTCTTTGCCTTGCAGCTCAAGGCAGTTGTTATGCCATTCACGCTCCATCATCTTAGGCAGTCGATGTATCACGACATTCAGAAAGCTACCAACCATTAAGCCAAAAATGACGGAAAGTGTGATGAAAATTGCGCTATTTTGTTGTAATACGATAGAAATATCAGAAAATCCGCTTAGCATAGCAATCCTTAAAATTTAAGCATGGTATAAATGTGATTTGTAAACTAAACGCATCATCGCATCGTTAAATGATTGTGGCAATTGATGGAGGTTAATTTAAGTTAAATTTGGGCGATAGTAGATTTAATTGGCAGGGGTTTAGTAAGCTAAAAACTGCAAGCCTCTTGAAATTGCAACTAGCTGCCACAAATATAAAGGTCATATTATAATGAATGCAGCAAGCAATACTTGGTGCAATAAGTAAGTAGGAAACAAAATGACAAATACGAATTCACAAAACACAATTGAGCTTTTACAGGCTGAACTTAATCATCCGGAGTGGGATGAGCCTATTATCTGCCGCGTTGAGGTAGACTTGCCTGCTTGGTTATCACAGCTTGCGGGCGGTAGGGACTGGGAAGTGTATGCAGAGGATGAGGAAGAAAACTGCATCAGCTTCGCCATGCGCCAAGGTTCTAAGCAGGCACCAAAACTTGCACCAAGGCACGCTGAAGTGACTTTGTACCATAATGGCTATGCCATTGTAGACGTGGATGGCAGATCTTTGTTTGACGGTTCGCTGACTTCAGGTGCCAACGACTGCGCGCATTTGACTTACTATCATGCTGATAGTGGCGAGAAAATTACGTTAAATTAATCTGATGTAAATTAATTTATTGATAGTGGCTTGGCTATAATTTCTTAATTGGAATTTAAGTGACTGAGCCGTTCAAAGCGATTGTGAACTATTGTTTAGCTATTCACCGATTTGCTTGGAGAGACCTTTGCAAAAGTATTTATTGCGGCAAATTACTGCGTTGCGCGGTACTCGCAACCTCGCTGTACACCGCGTACTATCTCGGTTTCTGTGTTCCGTGCGCCTTGTACTTTATCCACACTAAACACTTTTGCAAAGGT
>NZ_JAUXOY010000029.1 GCF_030684185.1 Methylotenera sp. | reverse complement strand
TGCCAGGTGATAACGTATCAATCACCGTCACATTAATCTCACCAATCGCGATGGAAGAAGGCTTACGCTTTGCGATCCGTGAAGGTGGCCGTACTGTGGGTGCTGGTGTGGTAGCAAAAATTATCGAGTAATTTTGTAATTGGTAGTTTAATTAAACGGCAGAGTGAACTCTGCCGTTTCGCTCTTTGAAAAGCAGTAAATATGAAAGGCAGTAAAAAATGGCAACTCAAAAAATTCGTATTCGTCTTAAAGCATTTGATTATCGTTTGATTGATCAGTCGGCTCAAGAAATCGTAGAAACTGCTAAACGTACTGGCGCGGTTGTAAAAGGTCCGGTTCCATTGCCAACACGCATTGAACGTTTTGATATTTTACGTTCACCACACGTCAATAAAACTTCACGTGATCAGTTCGAGATTCGTACACATCAACGTTTGATGGATATCGTTGATCCTACTGATAAAACAGTTGATGCATTAATGAAGCTTGATTTGCCTGCTGGCGTAGATGTTGAAATTAAACTTTAGTTTTACATTATCTTACCTAAAGTAGAAGTAAATTACATCTTGTAAAGCAATTCAGAGTTCGGTATAATCCGCGCTCTTTCACAGAAGTCGGTCAATTGTAATCGACTTTTTAACTAAATAATAAGGATACGATCATGAGCTTAGGGCTTATTGGTCGCAAGGTGGGTATGACCCGCGTGTTTACTGATGATGGCGCAAGCATCCCAGTAACCGTGTTGGAAGTTGTACCTAACCGTGTGACACAGATCAAGACGATCGCAAGCGATGGCTATACGGGCCTTCAGGTTGCTTACGGTACACGTCGTGCTAGCCGCATCAACAGTGCATTGACTGGGCATTATGCCAAGTCTGGTTCTGCTGCAGGTGCTGGTATACATGAATTCCCAGTGACTGGTGATGTTTTAGCTAATTACACTGCTGGTGCAAATATCACTGTTGATATTTTCCAAGCGGGTCAAATAGTTGACGTGACTGGCATTTCTCTAGGTAAGGGCTTTGCTGGCGCTATCAAGCGTCATCACTTTAAGTCTAACCGTGCATCACACGGTAACTCTAAATCACATAACGTACCTGGTTCTATCGGTATGGCGCAAGATCCGGGTCGAGTATTCCCTGGTAAGCGCATGCCTGGGCACTTAGGTGCTACTAAAGTCACTACACAGAACCTTGAAATTGTTCGTGTTGATGTTGAGCGTAACCTTTTGCTGATTAAAGGTGCAATCCCTGGTTCTAAGGGCGGTGACGTAGTTGTACGTCCGGCTATTAAAGCTAAGCTTCAGAAGGGGATGAAATAATGGAACTCAAATTACAAGACAAAAACGGCAAGGCTGTTAAAAAAGGCGTAACTGTATCTGATGATACTTTTGGTCGCGCTTTTAACGAGGCTTTAGTGCATCAAGTTGTTGTCGCTTATATGGCAAATGCCCGTACTGCAACTCGCGCACAAAAAGGTCGTGGTAATGTTGCACATACTACGCACAAGCCGTACGCGCAAAAAGGAACGGGTAACGCGCGTGCTGGTATGACGTCTAGCCCAATCTGGCGTGGAGGCGGTCGCGCATTCCCTAATTCGCCAGATGAAAATTTCAGCCACAAAGTAAACCGTAAGGCTTACCGTGCGGGTATGCAAACAATTTTGTCTGAATTGGTACGTCAAGAGCGTTTAAATGTAGTTGAAGAATTTGTTGTTACTACACCTAAAACTAAGGCTTTGGCTGAAAAAATAAAAGGCATGGGTTATGAAGGCGCTGTATTAGTGCTTACCGATGGTTTTGACGAGAATTTATATTTATCTTCACGTAACCTAATTAACGTTATGGTGGTTGAAGCGCAATACGCTGACCCGGTCAGTTTGGTGCGTTTCCCGAATGTTGTGGCAACAACTGCAGCAGTGAAGAAACTTGAGGAGATGTTAGCATGATGACCGCTATTACTAAAACTCAAGATCGCTTGTTGCAAGTTATCTTAGCCCCACAAATTACAGAAAAAGCAACTTATATTGCTGATAAGCATCAGCAGATTGCGTTTATTGTGCGTACCGATGCAACTAAACCAGAAATCAAAGCAGCTGTCGAGCTTGTTTTCAAGGTTGAAGTTGATAAAGTTGCTACGATTAATGTTGGTGGTAAAACAAAGCGCGCTGGCAAAAGTACGGGCAAGCGTAAAGACTGGAAAAAAGCTTATGTAAGCTTGAAGCCAGGCCAAGAAATTAACTTCGCAGCGGCTGAATAAGGAGAGATGAGATGGCATTAGTTAAAGTCAAGCCAACGTCCCCGGGTCGTCGTGGTGTAGTCAAGGTGGTAACACCTGACCTTTATAAAGGTAAACCACACGCACCGCTGTTGGAAAGTCAAAGCAGGCATGCTGGCCGTAATAATAACGGTCATATTACAACGCGTCACCAGGGAGGCGGTCATAAGCAGCATTATCGCTTAATTGATTTCCGTCGTAATAAAACTGGCATCCCGGCCAAAGTGGAGCATATTGAGTATGATCCAAACCGCACTGCACACATTGCATTGCTTTGTTATGCAGATGGTGAGCGCCGTTACATTATTGCCCCGCGTGGTGTAACTGCTGGTATGCAGTTAATCAGTGGTTCTGAAGCGCCTATTAAAGTGGGTAATGCAATGCCGCTACGTAATATTCCAGTGGGTAGTACAATTCATTGTATAGAGTTGCAGCCTGGCAAAGGAGCGCAGATTGCTCGTTCAGCAGGTACTTCGGTGCAATTGCTAGCGCGTGAAGGTGCATATGCTCAATTGCGTTTACGTTCAGGTGAAGTTCGCCGTGTACACGTTGATTGCATGGCAACTTTAGGTGAAGTTGGAAATGAAGAGCATTCACTTCGTTCAATTGGTAAAGCTGGCGCGATGCGCTGGCGTGGTGTTCGCCCAACCGTCCGCGGTGTGGTGATGAACCCGGTTGATCACCCGCACGGTGGCGGTGAAGGTAAAACAGCTGCTGGTATGAACCCAGTTAGCCCATGGGGTGTTAAAACTAAAGGTTATCGTACACGTAGTAGTAAACGTACCGATAACATGCGTATTAGTCGTCGTCCGAGAGGCGTAAGGTAATTTATGGCACGTTCACTTAAAAAAGGTCCATTTATTGATGGTCATTTGGCAAAAAAAGTAGAGGTTGCAGCTGCAACACGCGATCGTAAACCAATTAAGACTTGGTCACGTCGTTCTACAATTTTCCCGGATTTTATCGGTCTTACTATTGCAATTCATAATGGTAAGCAACACATTCCAGTGTTGATTTCTGAAAACATGGTAGGTCACAAGCTCGGTGAATTTGCGTTGACACGTACATTCAAAGGTCATGCAGCCGACAAAAAAGCTAAGAAGTAGGAGCTGAAGATGCAAGTATCTGCAATATTAAAAGGTGTTCATCTCTCTCCTCAAAAGGCTAGATTGGTGGCAGACCTTGTTCGAGGTAAGAAAGTGGATCACGCACTCAACATTCTTAATTTCACGCCTAAGAAAGGCGCTGAAATCATTAAGAAGGTTGTTGAATCTGCAATCGCAAATGCTGAACATAACAATGGCGCCGATATTGACGAATTGAAAGTAACTTCAATTTATGTTGATAAAGGTATTGTGCTTAAACGTATTCGTCCACGTGCAAAAGGCCGCGCTGGTCGTATTACTAAACCAACCTGTCACATTCATGTGACTGTCGGTAACTAAGGGATAATCATGGGTCAGAAAATTCATCCAATTGGTTTCCGTCTGAGTGTCCAAAAAAACTGGTCCTCACGTTGGTATGCCAATAGCAAGAACTTCCCTGCAATGTTGCAAGGTGACATTAAAGTACGTGAGTTCTTAAACAAAAAGTTAGCAAGTGCGGCGGTTAGCCGTATTTTGATTGAGCGTCCTGCAAAGAACGCAAAAATCACTATTTACAGTGCGCGTCCTGGTGTTGTTATCGGTAAAAAAGGTGAAGACATTGAGTCTTTGCGCGCAACTTTACAAGGTTTAATGGGCGTACCAGTTCATTTAAACATTGAAGAAGTGCGTAAGCCTGAAATTGATGCAACATTGATTGCACAATCAATTGCTCAACAACTTGAAAAACGTGTGATGTTCCGTCGTGCTATGAAGCGTGCAATGCAAAATGCAATGCGTCTTGGTGCTCAAGGTATCAAAATCATGAGTTCAGGTCGTTTGAATGGAATTGAAATTGCGCGTACTGAATGGTACCGCGAAGGCCGTGTGCCATTACATACGCTACGTGCAGACATTGATTACGGTGTTGCCGAAGCGTCAACCACATACGGTATTATCGGTATTAAAGTTTGGGTATTCAAAGGCGAAATTTTTGCTGGTAATGCGCAAGCTCCAATTGGTGCTACCGTTACTCCAGTTGCTGAGCCAGAGAAAAAAGTAAGAAAGCCGAGGGCTAAAGATGCTACAACCGTCTAGACAAAAATATCGTAAGATGCAAAAAGGCCGTAACAAGGGCATTGCAACTACGGGTAATAAAGTAAGTTTTGGTGATTTTGGTTTGAAAGCAGTCGGCCGTGGCCGTTTAACTGCTCGTCAAATTGAAGCTGCTCGTCGTGTAATGACTCGTCATATTAAACGTGGTGGTCGTGTATGGATTCGCATATTCCCAGATCAACCAATTTCTAAAAAACCTGCAGAAGTGCGTATGGGTAATGGTAAAGGTAGTACAGAGTACTACGTTGCTCAAATCCAACCAGGTAAAATGTTATACGAGATGGACGGAGTAAGCGAAGAGCTTGCACGTGAAGCGTTCCGCTTGGCTGCTGCGAAGTTGCCAATTGAAACGACATTCATGACTCGCCAAATCGGTAGTTAAGAAAGGTACGCTAATATGAAAGCAACCGATTTAAGAGCAAAAAGCGTTGAAGAGTTAAATGCAGAGTTGATTGAATTGCGCCGTGCGCAATTCTCGCTTCGTATGCAAGTAGCTACTCAACAATTATCTAAAGTAGATCAGCTAGGTAAAGTACGCAAAGATGTAGCGCGTGTGAAGCTTGTATTGGCTGAGAAAGCAAAACAGGCATAACTATGACTGAAACAACAAAAGTAGTACGTAGCCTTTCTGGCCGCGTTGTAAGTGACAAAATGGACAAGACTGTTACGGTATTAGTTGAGCGTAAGGTTAAACATCCTCTTATTGGTAAAGTTGTACGGCAGTCTAAGAAGTTTCATGCTCATGATGAAACTAATAGCTGCAAAGAGGGTGACTTGGTGACTATTGTTGAAAGTCGCCCACTTTCTAAAACTAAGGCTTGGGTTGTTAAGGCGGCTTAAGTAGGTATCTAGTTTAGAATTATTGCGTAATTGTTATCAATAGTAATTGCGCAATAACATGTATCGAGTTATAATGTTTGGCTATTTAGGCGAGCGACTTTCTGTAAAATTTAAGTCTTAAGCTCTCGCCCCAATACTGACCGGGTCTATCGGCCGTGTTAACTGAAAGATAAGTTTCAGTTAAAAATGGCTGGTGTTGGTTTTAACGGATTAAGTTGGAGAGTATTCTCATGATTCAAATGCAATCTCGGCTAGAAGTTGCCGATAACACTGGTGCGCGCTCTGTGCAATGCATCAAGGTGTTAGGTGGCTCTAAGCGTCGTTACGCTGGAATAGGCGATATCATTAAGGTGAGCATCAAAGATGCTGCGCCCCGTGGTCGCGTTAAAAAAGGCGAAGTTTACAGCGCGGTAGTTGTGCGTACTGCTAAAGGTGTTCGTCGTCCAGACGGTTCTTTGGTTAAGTTCGACGGCAATGCTGCAGTACTGTTAAATAATAAGCTAGAACCGATTGGTACCCGTATATTTGGGCCAGTAACGCGTGAATTACGTACTGAAAAATTCATGAAAATCGTTTCATTAGCGCCAGAAGTGTTGTAGGAGTTTACATGAACAAAATTCGCAAGGGTGATCAAGTCATCCTAAATACCGGTAAAGACAAAGGTAAGCAAGGTGCTGTTATTGGTATTCTTGATTCAGGTCATGTTGTTGTTGAGGGTCTTAACTTGGTTAAGAAACACGCAAAAGCAAACCCGATGAAGGGTATTGCTGGCGGCATCATTGCTAAAGAAATGCCATTAGACATTTCTAACGTTGCTTTATTTAACAGTGCGACCCAAAAAGGTGATCGCGTAGGCTTCAAAACATTGGATGATGGTCGCAAAATTCGCGTATTCAAATCTAATGGTGAAGCAGTGGACGCATAGGAAGAGTTATGGCGCGCTTAAAAGATTTTTATAAAGACTCAGTTGTTAAATCTATGACTGAGCAATTTGGTTACACTTCAGTAATGCAAGTACCTCGCATTGATAAAATCACTCTTAATATGGGTGTTGGTGAGGCTGTTGCAGATAAGAAGGTAATGGAACACGCTGTTGGCGATATGGAAAAAATTGCAGGTCAAAAAGCAGTTGTAACTAAAGCTAAAAAATCAGTGGCTGCATTTAAAATTCGTGATGACTATCCTGTAGGTTGTAAAGTAACTTTACGCCGTGAGCGCATGTACGAGTTCTTAGATCGTTTGGTTACTGTAGCTATTCCACGTATTCGTGACTTCCGCGGTATTTCTGCGAAGTCATTTGATGGTCGTGGTAACTACAACATGGGTGTTAAAGAGCAAATCATTTTCCCTGAAATTGAATACGATAAAATCGATGCAATTCGTGGAATGAATATCACTATTACAACTACTGCGAAAACGGATGAAGAAGCAAAAGCTTTGCTTGCTGCGTTTAGTTTTCCTTTCAGAGGTTAAGTCATGGCTAAAACCTGTATGACAGAACGCGAAATTAAACGTCGCGCAACTGTAAGTAAATTCGCTGTAAAACGTGCTGCACTTGAAGCGGCAATGAATGACGTTACTGCTACTGCTGAGAGTCGCCTTGAAGCGCGCATGAAATTTCAAGCGCTTCCACGTAACTCTAGTCCGGTTCGTCTTCGTAATCGTTGTGCTTTAACTGGTCGCCCACGTGGTGTGTTTAGTAAATTCGGTATTGGGCGTAGTAAATTACGCGATTTAATGATGAGTGGCCAAGTGCCAGGCGTCACTAAAGCCAGCTGGTAATAGGAGGAT
>NZ_JAUXOY010000023.1 GCF_030684185.1 Methylotenera sp. | reverse complement strand
CCTTTGCAAAAGTGTTTAGTGTGGATAAAGTACAAGGCGCACGGAACACAGAAACCGAGATAGTACGCGGTGTACAGCGAGGTTGCGAGTACCGCGCAACGCAGTAATTTGCCGCAATAAATACTTTTGCAAAGGTCTCTTAATAATAAAAAATTGGTTAAATTGGGATAGATAAACGAATGAATATTAGTTTTATTGGTGGCGGCAACATGGCACGCGCCATTATCTGTGGCTTGAAAAATAACGGCTTTGATGTGACTTCAATTACAGTCATTGAGCCTGATGAGCAAAAACGCGCATCATTATTCAAAGAGCTTAATGTACGAGTAAGTGACAGTTATGTCGAAAATAGCAACACTGGCATACTCGATGATGTCGTTGTTTTAGCGGTAAAGCCACAACAGCTGAGAGATGTATGTAAGCAATTGGCCCCTACTTTACAATCTCAGCTTGTCATTTCAATTGCGGCAGGCATTCGAAGTGCCGATATTTCTCGCTGGCTAGGCAACTATCAAGCCATCGTTAGGGTTATGCCAAACACACCGGCGCAGATTCAAGCTGGCGTTTCAGCGTTATATGCAGTTACTGGCGTCAGCCAACAACAACGCGATCAAGCCACGACAATTTTAGCAGCGGTAGGGACAACACTTTGGTTAGATAATGAAGCAAAAATGGATGCAGTCACAGCAATATCAGGTAGCGGCCCAGCCTATGTGTTTTACTTAATCGAGGCGCTGCAAGAAGCCGCGATTGGCTTAGGGCTTAATGCAGACGAGGCCAAAATATTAACATTACAAACATTTGCCGGCGCGAGTTTACTCGCGGTGCAAAGCGCTACCGATGTTAAAACACTGCGTGAACAAGTAACCTCTAAAGGTGGTACTACTGAGCAAGGCTTACTTGTTTTAGAAACTGCCAATATCAAAAATACCATCATGCTTGCAGCCACGGCGGCGGCGGCTAAATCACGTACTTTAGGTGACGACCTTGCTAAATAACTCATTGATATTTTTAATAAAAACATTGTTAGACCTGTTAACACTCGCATTCTTACTACGTTTTTATTTCCAATTAACGAAAGTCCCATTTCAAAATCAGGTAGCGCAACTTATTGTTACGCTGACTAATTTTGCAGTTAAGCCGGCACGGAAAGTGATCCCCAGTTTCGGAAAGTTAGACATTTCCACGCTGCTACTCGCCTTCATTACACAATTTCTGCTCATAGTATGCATGCAATGGCTAAGAGGCTTTCCATTGTTAATTGCCGGCAGCAGTGTTTGGCTCACCCTGGTTGCAATCGCCCTTATAGGTGTAATCAGCCTGAGCCTCACTATTTTCTTGTATGCGGTGTTGATACAAGCAGTTTTAAGCTGGATTAATCCACATACGCCGATTGCGCCCATCCTTAATAATTTAACAAACCCCATATTACACACCATGAGAAGATTTATTCCCTTAGCTGGAAATTTCGACTTAACCCCCCTCATTTTTATTATCACGGCACAGTTATTGCTAACTACAATATTGATTCCTTTGGAAAATAACTTATTATTGACTTTGTAAGTTAATATTAGATGACATTATGAGCACTCAAATTACCGACAGCGTACCTAATCAGCAAGGCCTTGTTGCCTCAAGCTTAAACACAAAAATATCCGAATATAGTGAGTGGAGAGAGACTCTGACTGCCACTATAGATGAATATATTGACTGGTTAGGTTATTCAGATTCGCTAGACGCAATACAAGAACTAAGGCTTTACGACATTAAAGAAATCTTGAAAAAAGACCAATTAGTGATGGCGTTCTTGGCGGAATTCTCACGTGGAAAAACTGAAACCATCAATGCACTGTTTTTTTCCGACTTTAACCAACGACTTTTACCGAGCGCACCTGGACGCACAACAATGTGCCCAACAGAAATATTTTGGGATTCACGTGAAGAAGCCTGCATCAAGCTACTGCCTATTGAAACCAGACAAACAGACGACACGCTGACTTATCTAAAAACAACTCCTGACATTTGGCATAAAATCCGTTTAGATATTACCTCACCTGATGCTATGAAAGAGGCGCTCAAAGCCTTAGTGCAAAAAAGAGAAGTCGATCTGGAAACAGCAAAGTCACTTGGTTTCTGGAATGAAAATGACCCAGGTATGCGCCGTTTACTTGCAGAAAAAGGCACGGTAGAAATACCTGTATGGCGGCATGCTCTCATCAACTATCCGCATCCATTACTTAGAAATGGCCTAGTCGTCATTGACACCCCAGGGCTCAACACCATGGGCGCTGAACCTGAACTTACACTTAGCATTATACCTAATGCACACGCGGTGCTTTTCTTGACGGCAACCGATACCGGCATTACTAAATCTGACATGCAAATTTGGTCAGAATACGTGCAAAAACGTGCTGCTCATAAACTGGTGGTACTCAATAAAATAGATATTCTTTGGGACGGACTTGAATCAGAAGCTGAAGTTGAGGCGCTCATTCAAAAACAAATCCAAAATACCGCACGTGAATTAGGTTTAGATGCACGCAATATTTTTGCCATGTCTGCTCAAAAGGCATTGGTAGCCAAAATCAGAAAAGATGCTGCATTACTGAAACGTAGTGGTATCGGCATGCTGGAAGATGCACTTGCAAATCAACTAATAGAATCTAAACACGAAATTCTAGGACGAGCAGTCGTTACAGAATGTTCAAATATGATACGTTCATCACGCAAAATTGCGCAGATGCGTATCACCACCATTAAAAGTCAACTTGCAGAACTTAAAGAGATTCAAAACCAGAACCGTGATGCATCAAAGGAAATTTTGGCTAACGTGGTCGCTGAACGTAAGCGCTACGAGGCTTCAGTTCTCACGTTTAATCAAGGCAGTGAGAAAATCAAACGCCTGAGTGACAAGCTCTTACGCCATCTTAGTCTCGGTTTTTTAGATACCACTTTAGAGCAGGCTAAACAGGATATGGGCGACAGCTGGACTACGGTTGGATTAAATCGCAGCATACGAGAGCTTACTCGGTTAGCCATTAACCTTGCCGAGGAAATTCAGGTTGAATCTGGCACCATTAAAAAACATGCTGATGATTTATACCACTTATTCTGGAGCAAACACAGTTTTGAAAAAACCGAAGCTATTGAGCTTAATATGAACAACTTCATTCAGAATATGCAGGCATTGGAAAAAATCACCAATGACTTTTGCACTGATCCTGTCAATGTACTGACGGAAAAACGCTTTTTAATTCGCAAGTTCTATTTAGGTCTTGGCGCTCAAATTCAAGCCAATTTTGAGCAAGCCAACTTGGATTGTAATCTTTGGTTGAATGCAGTCATCGGTGAACTTAAAACCCAAATCAGCTCACATAAAAAATCACTTGATAAACGTGCTGAGTCACTGATGGAGTCACACGACAGTGCCGACAAACTCATTAAAAACCTGGAATCTTCAGAAAAAGATTTCTCAAAACTATTACAGCAATCTAATCAGCTTGATGCCATTTTGCTTAAACTCATGCGCTGCGCTAAGTTCGATGCAAACAAACCCAATCCTGGTACATTAAATTCAACTAAAATTGGTGCCACGGATTTTAATCAAACGGTGCTATTGCATGACGCACCTTATATTGGCGGAAAATCCAGCTAATGACGGCTTTTTGATGCACGGTTTAAGAATATTCACTACATCAAGATAATATCGAACGACTCTTGGCTGTAGTTAGGCTCAATCAGTAATGAAATTGGTTTCCCAATAAAATCTGATAGATTCGCCAAACTTTGTGATTCTTCATCTAGCAGCATATCTATCACTTTTGGCGCTGCCAGCACCCGCAGTTCGCGGGCATTAAACTGCCGAGCTTCTCGTAGTAACTCACGTAAAATCTCATAACAGACGGTTTGCGCTGTTTTCAGCTCACCTCGGCCTTGGCACGCGGCGCAAGGCTCACACAGTATATGCGCCAAACTTTCACGCGTACGTTTACGGGTCATCTCTACCAAACCCAACGGCGTAAAACCATTGACGCCGATGCGGGATCGGTCTCGTGCAACTGCTTTTTGTAATTCTTCTAACACGGCCTCACGCTGCGTATCTTCATCCATGTCAATAAAATCTACGATGATAATGCCGCCCAAATTTCTTAAACGTAATTGGCGGGCAATACATTGCGCTGCCTCAAGATTAGTTTTGAAGATGGTATCTGACAAATTTTTGCCACTGACGAAACTACCAGTATTCACATCTACCGTAGTTAACGCTTCAGTTTGATCAAAAATCAAATATCCGCCTGACTTAAGCTGCACTTTGCGTGACATCGCGTTTTCAATTTCTTGCTCTATGCTGTACAAATCAAATAATGGACGTTCACCTGAATAATGCACCAATTTGTCTAACGCAGTAATCGCGTATAAATTCGCAAACTCAACCAGCTTTTGGTAAGTTTCACTAGAATCTATACGTACCGCTTCAGTATCAGCACATATCACATCGCGTAAAACGCGCATGGGTAAATTTAAATCCTGAAAAACCAGAGATCGATCAGGCCTAGTCTTATATTTTGCAGAAATATGCGCCCATGTTTTGGTCAGATAATCTATATCTGCCAGCAACTCAGCATCTGTGGCGGTTTCGGACATGGTTCTAATAATATATCCGCCTACACTTTTTTCCGGGAGTAAGCCTATCAAACGCGCCTTTAGTTGTTCACGCTCAAGTTCATTATCTATGCGTTGCGATACACCAATATGATCTTGTTGCGGCAAATATACTAAGAATCGCCCGGCGATGCTTATCTGAGTGGTCAACCGCGCACCTTTTGTACCAATCGGTTCCTTAATCACCTGCACCATCAAAGACTGGCCTTCATGCAACACCTCTTGAATGGGCAATTGGGCATCTGATTGACCACATTCAAAAATATCACCAACGTGCAAAAAAGCGGCACGTTGCAAACCCATTTCGACAAAGGCAGACTGCATGCCTGGCAACACGCGGCACACAACACCGCGGTAAACATTGCCCACCAATCCTAATGATGAGCTACGCTCGATTTGCAACTCTTGCACAACACCATTTTCCATCATGGCAATGCGTGTTTCTTGCGGCGTTACGTTAATTAGTATTTCTTCACTCAATTTTAATTCTCTTTTAACTTAATATTTAAATGCTTAGTGCATATATTGAAACTTTTATTTTCATCCAAAAAACACTATTAGTAAGTGCTAACGCCATGCTTTCTAAGCAAATCGGCTGTTTCATATAGTGGCAAACCCATCACACCTGTATAACTGCCCTCTATACGCTTAATCCATGCGCCTGCTGCGCCTTGTATGCCATAGCTACCCGCTTTATCGCGATGTTCGCCTGTGGCGATATAGGCATCAATTTGAGCCGCCGACAATGCCATCATTTCAACCACGGTAGTCGATAATACCACTTCAATCTCGTAGTTAAATGCTAGCGCTACCGCAGTATGTACCAGATGCAAACTGCCAGATAAGTTTTGCAGCATAGTAAGCGCATCATTATCATCCTCGGGCTTGCCTAGAACAGATCCAGCTAACACAACCGTTGTATCAGCGGCTAAAACCGGATGCGCTCGCTGAACAACGGTTAAACGCTGAAAGCAAGCCTCTGCTTTTTGCTGGGCTAATCTTGTGACATATTGCTCAGGAGATTCATTAGCAATTTGTGTTTCATCTATATCAGCAGGTAGCGTCTCACACCGCACGCCGATTTGTTTTAATAGTTCCACTCGTCGAGGACTGCGAGAAGCGAGATAAACGAATGGTAGTACATCAAATTTCTGGCTCATCATTATTTATTGACTCAAAAATTTAATAACTAACGTCTGCATACTGAATTTATTCATACTCAACTTTTACTTACCCAATTTTCAGCTTACCCATATGGGCACTTTAATTTACTATACTGATATTAACAAAGCTTTAATGAAAAAAGCTTCATTTTTCAACTGAGCATCCAATTTAAGGGCTATGTATGACTGACTGGCCAGCACTTCTCAAAGTGACTATTGCATTATTTGCCATTGTGAACCCAATTGGCAGCATACCTATTTTCATCAGCGCAACTGATGGCTGGAGCAGGCAGGAGCGTGCTAAAACAGCTAAAACCGTCGCAATCACTGTATTTATTGTACTTGCTGTTTCTGCATTTTTAGGCGATAAAATTCTCGATTTTTTTGGCATTAGCATTCCTTCATTTCAGGTTGGCGGGGGCATTTTGCTCATGCTGATTGCCATCTCCATGATGCACGGTAAGCAAAGCGGCACACGCCAAACCCCTGAAGAAGCGCAAACAATGGCGGAGCGTAATGTAATTGCTATAGTTCCGTTGAGCATACCCTTGCTTGCTGGCCCCGGTGCAATCAGTAGTATGATAATTGCAGCGCAACAAACCAGTAGCTTTACTGGTCATTTGTCTTTGATTGCACCTATTTTCATCATCGCCATCATCATTTGGCTGGTGCTCCGCTTGGCTGTAGGCATATCACTTAAACTTGGTACCATAGGTATCAATATTGTTACACGTTTAATGGGTTTGATTTTGGCTGCGATGGCAGTTGAGTTTGTAGCGCATGGCTTAATTGGCTTGTTTCCAAAACTAGCTAGTTAACGATGGTTTTATTCATAATTTCTAACCACTTCAGGTTAAAATAGTACAATTTTTTTTGAAAACTTGAATCATGCAATGGAAGCCACATGCCACCGTCGCGGCAATCGTAGAAGATAACGGAAAGTTCTTACTGGTTGAAGAAACCACTGATCGCGGCAATCGCTTTAATCAGCCTGCAGGTCATTTAGAAGATAATGAAACCTTAATTCAGGCCGTGATTCGTGAAACCTTAGAAGAAACCGCTTACGCATTTAAGCCAGAGTCATTGCTAGGTGTTTACCATTGGAAGCATGAGCATAACAACACCACCTATTTACGTTTTGCCTTTATCGGAAATGTGAGCAATCATCAGGCCAGCCTAGCGCTTGATGAAGGTATTATTCGCGCGGTATGGATGACTGCAGATGAAATTCGTAACAATGCCAACCTCATGCGCAGTCCACAAGTGATTACTTGTATTGAAGATTATTTATGTGGGCAAAAATTTCCGTTGGAAGTGCTTACTCACTTGTAACCCTTCGACAGGCTCAGGGACCAACCCGACGGGCTAAATATATTACACAAGGTCTAAAGTATTATGAAGAAAAAAATAGTCGTTGGTCTTTCTGGCGGGGTTGACTCATCGGTGACGGCTTTGTTGCTTAAAGAACAAGGTTATGAAGTCACAGGGCTTTTCATGAAAAATTGGGAAGATGACGACACTGATGAATACTGCTCAAGCAAGCAAGATTTAATTGATGCGGTATCTGTGGCCGATAAAATCGGCATCGACATTGAAGCCGTAAATTTCAGTGCTGAATATAAAGACCGTGTATTTGCCAACTTTTTAAGTGAATATAAAGCTGGCCGCACGCCCAACCCAGATATTTTATGCAACGCCGAGATTAAATTTAAAGCTTTTTTAGACCATGCCATGAGCTTAGGCGCAGACTTAATCGCCACTGGGCATTATGCGCAAGTACGTGAAAATCCACTCAAACCAGGATTATTTCAGTTAATGAAAGCCGATGATGGCAGCAAAGATCAAAGTTATTTTTTATATCGGCTTAATCAAGCACAACTATCTAAAACCTTATTCCCTCTCGGTCAATACTTAAAACGCGAAGTACGAGAAATTGCCCGCAGTGCCGGTTTAATCAACGCAGAGAAAAAAGACTCTACAGGCATTTGCTTTATTGGTGAACGACCTTTTCAAGAGTTTTTGAGTAAATACCTGCCACGCGAGCCAGGCGATATTAAAACGCCAGAAGGCAAATTAGTAGGTCATCACGAAGGCTTGATGTATTACACCCTAGGTCAACGCCAAGGCTTGAAAATAGGCGGCAGCCGTGAAAGCAACGGTGAACCGTGGTTTGTTGCAGCCAAAAACATGGATAAGAACGAATTGATTGTCGTGCAGGGACATCAACACCCGCTCCTGCTGAACGATGGTTTAAAAGCCAGTCAATTGACTTGGATTGATAACGAAGAGCCCATCACCAACTGGGTTTACGCAGCTAAAACACGTTATCGTCAGCCTGATGCGCCTTGTGAGATTGATCGCTTAACGCCAAACGAAGTTGAAATTAAATTTGGCCAAAAGCAATGGGCCATTACGCCTGGGCAGTCTGCCGTCGTCTATGAAAGCAATGTTTGCCTGGGCGGTGGCATTATCACCGCAGCTATTTAATAATAAGTTCGGTAGCATTGTTACTGAAGCAACTTTACTTAAAACTGTCCATATAAATTTTTTGATATGGCGTTTGGTTCAGCCTTTTACTTACACAAAGCTACGCTGCCAGCCTAGATAATACGAATTCTAGAATTGAGTTTACCTACGCTGTCGATAAATTTGGCTCTGCTGAAACCCGCGCACGCTTTGGGCAATAAATACAGCCAGAATTGATACAGCTAAAAAACTAAGACCCAAACTTAAAAAAGAATGGCGACATTGGAACAGTCATTCGCGCAACCTGCACAAGCAATTATTAAATGAGCTTGATGAGACGTTAGCTTCTGCCAAAAATTAAAAAATAGTGAGTTTTGCTGGTTAATTTTTTTGCATTAAAGCTTGCTCAAAACACAAGCAATATAAGTGTTGAAACGATGGTCTAAGCCCTAATCCACCTTTTGTTCGAGATTTTACAATTAAAGCAACAGCACTAAAATTATCTCATTTATTAAGTTGCTGGATTGCTGAGATTAACATGGCTTATGTCTTCAAAAATGCGCAAGGTAACATCGTGGGGAACTCATCAGAAAACCTAGGTGATGGCTGGGAGTTTATTGAAGGTGATGCCAAAGAGTATCTTGATTACCTGGAGAATTCGCTAGCTGAAAATGCGCCTTTCCGAGAAAGTGACATTCAATTGGCTCGTGTGCTGGAAGACTTAATCTCGATTTTAATTGATCGCGGCATGCTTCGGTTTACTGATTTCCCTCCAGCTGCGCAAAAGCGCCTGAATTACAGGCAATCAATGCGCAAAAAAAATAGACTTTCAGGCATCGTCGACGAAAGTCGAGATTTTTTTACCAGCTTGCTTTAAGCAACAGGCAAACTATCCTTAAACGACTGACGTTTAAGTAAAACAACATTTAACCGCTCTAAGTTTGAGTACTCTCCAGCTAGATTGATGACTGCGCCAAAGCGTAAGTTAATGTAGCCCAGCATACAACCTACGGCAATATCCGCCAAACTAAAAGTGCCATTCACGCACCAATTATTTTTGCCTATATTTTTGCTTTTACCAAACTCATCGTTAAGCGCTTGTAAGCCACGTCTAACCTTATCCATTTGACGTTCTATATTTACTGTGTCTTGCTTTTCTGCAGATTTACGTTGCTCCAGCATTGTTGTCACGGCAGCATCACACACGCCATCTGCGAGCGCCTCCCAGCGGCGCACTTTAATTTTTGCACCATGGTCTTGTGGAATCAAATGCGCCAAAGGTGTGCGATTATCCAGATATTCAACAATCACGCGCGAATCATACAAACTATCGCCATCAGGCAAAACCAATACTGGCACCTTACCTAACGGGTTGTATTGCTTTACAGGACAATCTGGCGCCGCCAATACCACTTCCTCAAGCGTCAATTCAATATGTTTTTCCGCTGCGACAATGCGTACTTTGCGTGCGTAAGGGCTATTAATGGTATATAAAAGTTTCATGTGAGTGGCTAAGCCGATTTTTACTGAAAATTATTGATTGATAGCATTATAATTCAAACCATGACGTTATTTAACCAATATTACCCACCAAATTCAACTGCCTTTAATGGCCTTGTTAATGACCAAGTAAAAAGCGCACTTGATGAAGACATAGGCACTGGTGACCTTACCGCGCTACTTGTGCCAGCCTCACAAGTTGTAACCGCCACGATTATCGTCCGCGAAACAGCCATTATCTGCGGAATTCCCTGGGTGAATGCCTGCTTTAACCAGGTAGATGCTCACGTAAAAATAAACTGGCAAGTGGCAGAAGGTGAACGCGCTCAAGCAAATCAAGTGTTGTGCGAAATTTCAGGTCCAGCACGTTCACTTTTGACGTCTGAACGCTGCGCACTTAATTTTTTACAAACGCTTTCTGCCACTGCAACGGAAACCAGCAAATATGTGGTAGCAATTACTGGCACACAAGCTCAAATTCTAGATACCCGCAAAACCATTCCCAATTTGCGCTTAGCGCAAAAGTATGCTGTTACAGTAGGTGGTGGCTATAATCAGCGCTTAGCCTTGTATGATGGCATTTTAATTAAAGAAAATCATATTGCCGCCGCAGGTAGTATTGGTGCTGTAATGGCGCAAGCATTTGCACTTAACTCAGGCAAAAGCATACAGATTGAGGTTGAAAATCTACAGCAGCTACAAGAGGCACTAAAGGCTGGCGCTACCAGCATATTATTGGATAACTTTGGTACTGCGTTATTGTGTGAGGCGGTTAATTTAAATAAACAATCTGGCAAGCGCGCTGTGTTAGAGGCTTCTGGCGGCATTACTTTAGAAAATGTTCGTGAGATTGCGTTGACGGGCATTGATAGAATTTCCATTGGATCAATCACAAAAAATATACAGGCAATTGATTTGTCTATGCGAGTTAAAACCCTGGCGCGTTAAAAAAGGATAGGTACCACCAATGAGCAAACCTTCGTCATTAAGCAATCCATCTGGTCGCCTGACCTTAGGCGACGTATTACGTATGCTGGTAAATGATGGCATTGTGGACAAAACAAATGCTGAAAAACTCTACAAAGATCGCAAACTTGATACTTCAAATTTGCATCCGCTGGTAGTAGTGGGTGAACAAAAATGGAAAAGTCTAAAACCTCCACATAAGGCCATTACCATTGAAGTCCTTTCCACATGGCTTGCAGAGCGTGCTGGGTTAGACTACTACCACATTGACCCGCTTAAACTTGACTTTGGGTCCGCCGCAAAAATAGTCTCTCAAGGTTATGCTGAACGATTAAGAATTATGCCGATTTCGGTTAAAAATGGTGAAGCAATCATTGCCACGACTGAGCCTTTTAGCCTCGACTGGATTACAGATCTTGAGCGCGTTTTAAAGATGAAGATAAAGCTGGTGATGGCAAATCCACTGGAAATCAGCCGCTACCTGCCAGAAATTTACAACTTAGCTAACTCAATGAATGCGGCAGACTTGGCAAAAGCCGGTCAAGTCGTCGGTGTACAAAATTTTGAACAACTCATTGAACTTGGCAAGGACAAAAATCTGGATGCCAATGAACAGCATGTGGTCAATATTGTAGACTGGCTATTCAAATACGCTTTTGAACAGCGCGCGAGTGACATTCATCTGGAACCGCGACGTAACATGGGCATCATGCGCTTTAGAATCGACGGCGTATTGCATCAGGTCTATCAGCTGCCTCCCAATATTATGAACGCCATCACCAGTCGCATTAAGCTGCTAGGCCGCATGGATATGGTTGAAAAACGCCGCCCACAGGATGGTCGCATCAAAACATTAAGCGCTGGAGGCTTAGAAGTCGAGCTGCGTTTATCCACTATGCCTACCGCGTTTGGTGAAAAATTAGTCATGCGGATTTTTGCACCTGAAGTATCTGAAAAAGGCTTTTTAGCGTTAGGTTTTGCCAAAGAACAAGCGAAAATCTGGGATAATTGGACCAAATCGCCAAATGGGATTATTTTGGTGACAGGGCCTACCGGCTCCGGTAAAACCACCACGCTTTACGCCACATTACGCACCCTTGCCACACCCGAAGTCAACGTATGCACGGTTGAAGAGCCAATTGAAATGGTAGAGCCCTTATTCAACCAAATGCAGGTGCAGCAAAATATCGGCTTAAACTTTGCATCAGGGATCCGCACGCTGATGCGGCAAGACCCTGACATTATCATGGTAGGTGAAATTCGAGATTTAGAAACTGCCGACATGGCGATTCAAGCAGCCCTTACAGGACACTTGGTATTATCTACATTGCATACTAATGATGCTCCATCTGCAATTACCCGTCTATTAGATTTAGGCGTGCCATCTTACCTTATTCACTCAACCGTGCTTGGCATCATGGCGCAGCGCTTGGTGAGAACGCTATGCCCTAGTTGCAAAGCACCAGAACCAATTGAGCAAAACAAATGGGATGCGCTGGTTGGTGATTTCAAGGTACCAAAACCTGCGCACTTATACAAACCCGTAGGCTGCTTAGAATGCCGCAATACAGGCTTTAGAGGCCGCAGCGGTATTTATGAAATGCTCACCATCACCCCGGCATTACGCAAACTGATCACACCGGAAACTGATTTAGCAAAACTCACTAAATTAGCCCGACAAGAAGGTATGCAACCACTGGTCATTAATGGTGCAGAAAAAATTGCCGCTGGGATCACTACTATTGAAGAACTAATGAAGGTAGCGCCACCGCTGGAAACTGATTAAAACCCTCATCGTATTCAATAATTGCAGTAGCACAATATCCAAATAAGCACTTCAATGCCATAAAACAGCATCTCGCCAACACTTCATTCTTGACCAAACAGGCTCAAACCGTTATTCTGTAGGGTTACCAAATAATATATAAATTTAAAAAATTTAATTAAAAGATTTATGGCAGATACTCAAAAAATCACGGGCGCAGAAATCCTCATTCGTTGCTTGGAACAAGAAAAAGTCAAATTCGTTTTTGGCTATCCAGGTGGCGCTGTGTTGCACATCTACGACGCGATTTACAACCAAAACCACTTTAAACACATACTTGTACGCCACGAGCAGGCCGCAGTACACGCGGCCGACGCATTCTCGCGCGCGACTGGAGAAGTGGGCGTTGCGCTGGTCACCTCAGGTCCTGGTGCCACTAATGCGATTACAGGTATAGCTACAGCGTATATGGATTCTATCCCGCTGGTAGTCATCAGCGGCCAGGTCCCCGTACCTGCAATTGGTTTAGATGCATTTCAAGAAGTGGACATGGTTGGCGTAACTCGCCCTTGTGTAAAGCATAATTTCTTGGTGAAAGATGTAAAAGACATCGCCATTACAATGAAAAAGGCTTTTCACATCGCAAAAACTGGCCGACCAGGCCCTGTGGTAGTGGACATTCCAAAAGATATTACTGCACATTTCGCTCAGTTTCATTATCCAGAAACAGTTGAAATGCGTTCATATAACCCGGTTACTAAGGGTCATAGCGGTCAAATCAAAAAAGCCGTTAAATTATTACTGGAAGCTAAACGCCCCATGGTTTATACGGGCGGCGGCATTGTATTGGGTGATGCAGCAGAACCCTTGGTTAAACTGGTTAGGGCATTAGGTGTGCCTGTCACCAATACATTAATGGGTTTAGGCGGCTATCCTTCTACCGACAAACAGTTTGTCGGTATGCTTGGCATGCACGGTACTTACGAAGCCAATATGGCGATGCAGGAATGTGATGTACTGTTAGCAGTTGGCGCACGGTTTGATGACCGCGTGATTGGCAACCCTGAACACTTCTTTAGCAAATCGCGAACCATTATTCATGTAGATATTGACCCTTCATCAATCTCTAAGCGTGTCAAAGTTGACGTGCCGATTGTGGGTGATGTGAAGTCTGTACTGGCTGAAATGAATGAACTTGTAGCTGCAGAAAAACCAAAACAATCCCCTGCGCTAAAAGCATGGTGGGAACAAATCGACACTTGGCGCAGCAAACTCTGCTTAAATTATGCCAACAACAATGGTTTAATCAAGCCACAATACGTGATTGAAAAGTTATGGGAAGTGACTAAAGGCGATGCTTATGTTACATCGGATGTAGGTCAACACCAGATGTGGGCGGCGCAGTACTACAAATTTGATAAACCACGTCGCTGGATTAACTCGGGCGGCTTAGGCACTATGGGCGTTGGCTTGCCTTATGCCATGGGCTGTCAGTTTGCTGACCCAACCGCGCAAGTAGCTTGCGTAACGGGTGAAGGCAGTATCCAGATGAATATTCAGGAGCTTTCTACCTGTAAACAGTATCATTTGCCGATTAAGGTGATTTTGCTCAATAACCGCTATTTAGGCATGGTGCGTCAATGGCAAGAGTTTTTCTACGAAAATCGCTACTCAGAATCATACATGGATAGCCTACCTGACTTTGTGAAACTTGCTGAGTCTTATGGCCATGTGGGGATGCAAATTACCAAGCCTGAGGACGTGGAAGGTGCCCTTAAAGAAGCTTTTGACATGAAGTCTCGCTTTGTATTTATGGACTTCATTACCGACCAAAAAGAAAATGTGTTCCCAATGATTGCCAACGGCAAAGGTTTATCTGAAATGATTCTGGCGGAGGACTTATAATGCGCCATATTATTTCATTGTTAATGGAAAATGAAGCGGGTGCACTCTCACGCGTGGCAGGCTTATTTTCTGCACGTGGTTATAACATTGAGTCACTTACGGTTGCACCGACAGAAGACCCGACATTGTCCCGTATGACCATAGTTACTTCAGGTTCAGAAGACGTCATCGAACAGATCATCAAGCAACTCAACAAACTGATTGATGTTGTAAAAGTGCTCGATTTAAACGATGGGAAGTTTATCGAGCGCGAATTGATGCTGGTCAAAGTCAAAGCAACTGGCGCATTTCGTGAAGAAATGAAGCGCATGTGCGATATTTTCCGTGGCCGTATTATCGATGTGGCCGACGGCAGCTTTACGATTGAGCTTACCGGCTCAGGTCACAAGCTAGATGCGTTTATCGAAAGTTTAGACAAAGCAGCAATTTTAGAAACAGTGCGGACTGGCGCTTCCGGCATAGGCCGCGGTGACCGTATTTTAAAAGTTTAAGTAAAAAAACACCCATTAAAACATCCCTATAATTTATTCAGCATTTGCATGAAAGGCATTAGAAGAAATGAAAGTTTATTACGATAAAGACGCAGACCTAAGTTTAATTAAAGGCAAAAAGGTAACTATCGTTGGTTACGGCTCACAAGGTCATGCACATGCTGCAAACCTTAAAGATAGCGGCGTAACAGTTACTATCGGCTTACGCAAAGGCGGCAGCTCATGGGCTAAAGCGGTTGCTGCCGGCCACAATACGTTAGAAATCGCTGATGCTGTAAAACAAGCGGATGTCGTGATGGTGCTGTTGCCAGATGAAACCATGGCTGGCATTTTCGATGCCGAAATTGCGCCAAACTTACAACAAGGCGCTGCATTGGCCTTTGCGCACGGTTTTAATATTCACTACAACCAAATTGTGCCACGTGCTGATTTAGATGTAATTATGATTGCACCAAAAGGTCCAGGCCACACCGTACGTTCAGAATACCTAAAAGGCGGCGGCGTACCTTCTTTAATCGCCGTGTACCAAGATAAATCAGGCAAAGCTAAAGATGTTGCACTTTCATACGCAGCAGCAAATGGCGGCACTAAAGGCGGCGTAATTGAAACTGATTTCCGCGAAGAAACAGAAACTGACTTATTCGGCGAACAAGCGGTTCTATGTGGTGGCGCGGTTGAATTAGTAAAAGCGGGTTTCGAAACCTTGGTAGAAGCAGGCTATGCGCCTGAAATGGCCTACTTTGAGTGCTTGCACGAATTGAAATTGATTGTAGATTTGATGTACGAAGGCGGCATTGCCAACATGAACTACTCAATTTCAAACAACGCGGAATACGGCGAATACGTGACTGGCCCACAAGTGATTAACGACCAATCACGCGCGGCGATGAAAACATGCCTGACTAACATTCAAAATGGCAACTACGCTAAACAGTTCATTTTAGAAGGTCGTACCAACTACCCAGAAATGACTGCACGTCGTCGTTTGAACGCTGCTCATCCTATCGAGCAAGTGGGTGGTCAATTACGCGCGATGATGCCGTGGATTGCTAAAAACAAATTAGTTGATCAATCTAAAAACTAATTTTTATTAGAAAAACAAAAAAGGGCAAAGCGATAATCGGTTTGCCCTTTTTTTATGACCTGACAATAAAGCCCTAATAAGGCTGGTCAGTTAAGACGAGCTAGACAAGAAATATCAATTACTCAAAAGGTTAATCTTAATATGAACATGGCTGTACTTTTACAATACATATTACCCAAACAAGACATTACCGCGCTTGCTGGAAAACTTGCCCATTTGCAAGGCGGCAAGGTCACCACATCCGTCATCTGCTGGTTCGTAAAACGTTACAACGTGAATATGGCCGAAGCGGAAAATCCAGACATTGCTTCATACAAAAGCTTTAACGACTTCTTCACCCGCCCACTCAAAAGTGGCGCGCGTCCACTAGCAAAAGCTGATTTTATTTGCCCTGTGGATGGCGCGATTAGCCAGTTTGGCAACATTGAAAAAGACCAGATTTTTCAGGCCAAGGGACACGCTTACTCAACTTCTGCATTAGTGGGTGGCGATAAAGCGTTAGCGAAAAAATTTGAAAATGGTCATTTTGCTTGCCTGTATCTAAGCCCTAAGGATTACCACCGCATACACATGCCTTGCGATGGCACACTAATAAGCATGACTTATGTACCAGGTGCTTTATTTTCTGTGAACCCAACCACAGCACAAGGTGTGCCTAGTTTATTTGCGCGCAACGAGCGTGTTGTGTGCGAATTTACATCTGCTCAACATGGTAGTTTTGTGATGGTATTAGTAGGGGCAACCATTGTAGGCAGCATGGCCACCGTTTGGCATGACGCTGACAAAGGCATCATTAACCCACCCCGCACCCGCAATACCAAAGTATGGACTTATGCCGATAAAAATATCACGCTAAAACAAGGTGATGAAATGGGCAGGTTTTTGCTAGGCTCTACCGTGGTGATGTTATTTGAAGAAGACGCGCTACAGATTAATGCCGACTGGCAACCAGCACGCGCTATTAAGTTGGGGGAAATGATGGGGGTTAAACCTTAGACTTGGGTTTGTAGGAGCGACGCCCCGTTTAGCAACTCTTGCCAGCTTGCTGGCTTTAGTGTTGATTATCAGCTTTCTCTGGCGCGAAGCAATGGCGCAATCGCGACGGGTCGTCGCTCCTACAAAAACGTGTTCCCTGAGCCTGTCGAAGGGCAATCCTTTTACCCTTCGACAGGCTCAGGGAACAGAAAATTATTACTTCACACCCTTATGATGTAAATGCGGCGCTAGCTCATTTAATGCAGACTCATACACACCGCGTTTGAATTCAATCACATCCTCAAGCGGAACCCAGTATTCACTCCAGCGCCATGCATCAAACTCAGGATGCTCGCTGGCACGCAAAGAAACATCACTATCGCGCCCTAGCATACGCAATAGATACCAAATTTGCTTTTGGCCTTTATAGCTGCCGCGATGCTCTCGCTTAACCCAGGTGGTAGGCACTTCATACCTAAGCCAATCTTTTGTGCGACCCAAAATTTGCACATGCTCAGGCTTTAAGCCCACCTCTTCCATTAGCTCACGATACATGGCCTGCTCTGGGCTTTCGCCATGGTTAATACCACCCTGCGGAAACTGCCAGGCATGCTCACGGATACGCTTACCCCAAAATACCTGATTGTTGGCGTTGCATATAATAATGCCAACATTCGGGCGAAACCCGTCTCGATCTAACATAACATGTTGTTGCCTAAATTATACTGTTTTAAAATATGGTGCAATTTTTGCATATTTCAGTCATTATTGAAAGCTAACATTGGCATATAAAGCGCAACCCTATGAATATCAACATAAAAATTTACAGTTTTATTTTATTGATTATCTCCACGATATTCAGCAGTGCCTGCAACTCAGTAACGATTGCCCCAAACAATCACTTTGCCTATATTACTAATCAAGGTGATAACACCGTGTCGGTCATCGACAGTCAAAAAAATCAAGTCATCAACACCATCAAAGTAGGCAAAGCGCCTGTAGGTGTTGCAGTATCCAGCCAGTTACAGCGGGCTTACATTTCAAATGTCGAAAGCCAGGATATTTCCGTTATCAACACGCAGAGTAATATGGTGACAGAAACGCTTAAAATTAAAGGCTCACCTGTAGGTCTGGCATTATCGCCAGACAGTAAAACGCTATATGTAGCCGATTGGTTTGATAATCGCGTGTTAGCCATTAGCACAGATACAAACCACACAACAAGAGAAGTGATCGTAGGCGATGCACCGGCAGGTTTGGTTGTTAGCCCAGACAATCAATGGCTATATGTGGCTAATCGCGACAGCAACGACATCGCAGTCATCGACACCACAACACTCTCCATTAAAAAACGTATTCCAGTAGGCAATCATCCTTTTGGGCTTACAGTCAGCGCGAGTGGATTATGGTTAGTCAGTGTCAATGTAAAAGAAGATACCGTAAGCATCATCAATACAAAAACAAACGATCAACAGAAAGTTAAAGTTGGCTACCACCCCTATTGTGCAGCCATGAGTTTGGATGAAAACACACTGTATGTTACAAACACCCAAGATGACAGCGTCACAGTGATTAATCTCGCCACAAAAAAGATAATTACCACCATTGAGGTTGGCAGTACACCGGAAGGCATCAGCATAGACTACGCCAACCACCGTGCCTATGTCGCTAACTGGGGCAGTAACAATGTCAGCGTAATTGATACTAAAACTAATAAGTTAGTAACGACCATTAAAACGGGGGATAAAAGCCGTGCATTCGGGCAATTTATATTGCACAAACAATAATCGAACAATTTGTATTGCCCGAATAATAAAAGTACAGTTTGTTTTGGGACGGTGATCTAAATATAGTGATCTAAATGTAGGAGCGCAATTTATTGCGCGAATGCGGTGTAGCACACAACCATCCAACCATCAGAGCTTCGCGATCTAAAGATCGCTCCTACTAATACCATGTCAACCTAGCCCGTATTACATCGTTTGTACAAATACAAGCGGCGATGCATTTTATAAAAGCTGGTTCTCATTTATAATGCCTTTTAGTTGTAGATAATTGTTTTTGAAAAATTCCTCTCAATTTGAGAGTCATGGAGATTAGTAAATGAAAAAGATTTTAGCGTTACTTGCACTTGGTTTAAGTGTTAGCTTAGTACCATTCACGGTTGCTGCACACGGCCCTTCACCACAAAAAGTTGAAAAAACCATCACCATCAAAGCTGATCCAGCTAAAGTTTGGGCAATCGTTAAAGATTTTGGCGGCATCCATAACTGGCACCCGGGCGTAGCCAGCACTAAAGTTGAAAAGAAAGGTGAAGAGACATTTAGAACGCTTACTTTTAAAGACGGTGGCCACGTGTATGAAAAACTGCGCAGCATTGATGATGCCAGCATGAAAATTAAATATGAAATCATTGAGGGCACCTTGCCACTTACAGACTACAACGCCAGCATGACTGTAGAAAAAGGCGACAAACCAGGAGAATCAAAAGTTATTTGGGTAGGCCGTTTCTACCGTTTATACAAACTTAACCCGCCAATTCCAGCAGGTCAGGATGACGAAACCGCTGTTAACGCTATTACAGGTATTTTTGACTCTGGCTTAGCTAACTTACAAAAGGTAGCTGAAGGCTCAAAGTAATAGGCCAGGGAGCTGGCGCAGGGCCTAGTACATCAAGCGATAAAAAACCTTGGTGGAAATTTTGGTAAAGTAACCTATCAGGTAACTGCCAAGCGTTAAACTAAAAAGGGATTGCAAATATGCGATCCCTTTTTTTGTAAATGCCACGCTTGCTAAGGATTTATGTAGGAGCGCAATTTATTGCGCGAAAGCGATGGTGATGGTGATTATTTAGATATATTGCATTCGCGATCTAAAGATCGCTCCTACATGCGACCTTTCAAGTTAATCTAGAATTATCACGGGTTAACCCAATTTTCTAATTGCAAAGCAGGTACCTTTACAAACTCTTTTAAATTATTCGTCACCAAAATAAGCCCTTCACTTCTGGCGTGTGCGGCAATGTGCAAATCATTCACACCAATCGGTTCACCTATTTTCTCTAGGCTAGCGCGTATCATGCCGTAATGCTGGGCGGCCTTCGGCGTGTAAGCTAGCACTTCTAATCGACTGCAAAAATCTTCAACCACCGCCAGGTTCTCGGCAGGCTTGCTGCTTTTTTCTGCCCCATGCAACAGCTCGGCTAAAGTAATAACAGAAATAGCCATGTGATGCGCTTGTTGATTAAACACCTGCAACACCTCAATAGGGCGACGCTTTAATATGTAAATAACAATATTCGTATCAAGTAAATAACGCAACATTACAGGATACCTCTACAGTGCTTCACGGTCTGCTTGCGTTTGTGTTGCGCGTGTTTCAAGAAAATCATCGGAGACACTTGCACTATTCAAGAAAAAACTATCCCAAGATTGCCCCACTGGCGAAATAATCCGCTCATTACCAAGCGCGCGAACATCCACGCGCTTAACATCACTAGGCAAACGCAGCTCACTTGGCAAACGCACGGCTTGTGTGCGATTGTTAATAAAAACTGTAGTAGCTGTCATAATTATGCCTTAAATAGTAATGTATATAGCACCAGTATATCTCAAATATAAAAAATAAAGCAAGCAGCCTTGACATGGCTTGTTAAGAACCAGTAGCCTCAATGCAACACAGTGTAGTGGGGTTAGCAGGCAAGTCACGTAGTGACTGCTCACAAATCGAGGGCGATATCTTGCTAGCGATAAAAATCCTTGGGGAGTTGCTAAGTTAGAAATTTTTATGTCTATTTGTATGGTAACGCTATTGCACGCGAACCTGCTATAGCATAATACGTGCATATATACATAACATATATAGGATATATCATGCGTACACTGATAGACATCCCCGAAAAACAAATCAATGAACTAGCAATTATTTGTAAGGCAAAAAATCTCCCTAGGACCGAAGTCATCCGTCAGGCGATTGTGGCTTATATTGCCAGCAATACACCATCTGCTAGCCAAGCATTTGGTTTGTGGTCAAAAAACGCAGTTGACGGATTGGATTATCAAGAAAAAGTACGCTCAGAATGGTAAAAGTATTACTAGACACTAATACCCTGATTGACTATTTAAATGGGATAGAAGCCGCAAAAATGGAACTAGAGCGGTTTGATAACAAAGCCATCAGCCAAATTACCTGGATGGAAGTAATGATAGGTACTACCGCCGAAACACAAGTGGCTACCAAACTGTTTCTTGCCACATTTGAATTACTTAATATTGATGACGCAGTATCAACGCGCGCCGTTATTTTGCGTCAAACCAAGCGCGTTAAACTGCCAGATGCAATCATTTGGGCAACAGCACAGGTTAATGATAGATTGCTCATCACCCGCAACAGCAACGATTTTGCGCCCAATGAGCCTGGCGTTCTTGTTCCGTATCAACTTTAAAAACATTGCACTGCTTTTTCATACATTCAAAATTTTAAAGTGACCGATTTTGTTAGCATGTGACAATTTTTGTCAGTGTAAATTAACATAAGCGGGGGAAATCCCGCTTTTTTTATGTGTTTGCAAATATCTCACGGCATCTATAATTACTGTACAGTCGCTCACTTTTTCATACTCGCCTATCGGCAACAGCAAAATAGAAAAACGCACTATTAATGGATTACAGCCCTGTAGGAGCGATCTTTAGATCGCGAAAGCAATGTGATTGATAACCACCATTCTATTCGCGATCTAAAGATCGCTCCTACAAAATAAAAAAGTTGGCACGCCAATTGCATAATGTATTGCAAGCACTACAACGCGATACCCAGTGCTAAGTTTGTAGTGCACTAATTTTAATTTTTTATATAAAGGAATCAAAAATGAATCAAATTCAAAAAGGTTTTACCTTAATCGAGTTAATGATTGTTGTAGCAATTATTGGTATTTTGGCAGCGATTGCAATTCCGCAATACGGTGATTACACTTCACGTGCAAGAGCAGCTGGTGCTTTAGCTGAACTATCAGGCATTCAATCAAAAGTTGCTGAATGTTTAGATACATCTACTGCAGTTACTGCTTGCGATACTATGGCTGAAATTGGCATTACTTCATTAACCACTACACAAAATATTACTGCTGCTCCAGTTTTAGCTGTTTCAGGCACTGGTGTTAGTTTAACGGCCACTACAGGCGCAACTGCTTCTTCAGGTGGTGCTGCCTTAGTTTATGCTGCAACATATATTCCAGTTGCAGGTGCTTCAACGACTCGCTGGACAGCCACTGCAGCTTCAACAATATGTAATGCCTCACGTGGGTTCAAACCAGGCGTAGGCGGTTGCCCATAGAAGAGAAATGGGGTCAGACTCGAATTAACTCCTCTGTTTCAAATAAAACCCCACCGCTAGGTGGGTTTTTTTACATCCGCGAATTTGTGGTATGGCACGCCTACCCCGCTACAACGTCATTGATCAGCCGCAGCACATTATTCTGCGTGGTAATAATCGCAGCATTATTTTTGTGGGCGCCGGTTAAATGGGGTCGGACTCGATTTAATTCTTTACGCTTACACCTTTATAGGCTATATTTGCATTAATTAATTCGAGTCTGACCCCATTT
>NZ_JAUXOY010000027.1 GCF_030684185.1 Methylotenera sp. | reverse complement strand
AGAGCTAGGCCCCAATCACGCACAGGCATTGTCCATTTACTGGTGATGCGGTGTGCGTTCAAGTATATCACTTTCATCATAGCCTCATCGTCCATGAAGGATTTTTTAGGTTTCAGCACTTTTTGTAAGCTGGCATTGAGTGATTCCACTGCATTGGTGGTGTAAATCACCTTGCGAATTGCAGGCGGATAATCAAAGCACACCGTTAAGCGTGACCAGTTATTGCGCCAGCTCGGTGCAATGCTGGGATAAGCTTCACCCCATTTGGCTTCAAAGTCATCCAGAGCCAAACGCGCTGCTGCTTCAGTGGCCGCACTGTAAATCGCGCGCAAATCTGCGGCTACAGTCTTGCGCTCTTTCCACGGCACAAACCTGAGTGAATGGCGTACCTGATGCACGATACATTGCTGTACCTGTGTGAGTGGATAGACAGCGTTAAGGGCTTCCTCAAAGCCCTTCAAGCCATCCACGCAGGCAATGAGGATGTCGTTGACACCACGATTCTTCAGCTCAGTGAGCATGCTCATCCAAGCCTTCGCGCCTTTGACGTATGAATAATCCACTTTAGTGGGTATATTCTACGGGCAAGACCCTTGCGGTCTCGGTGGCCTGACCCCAAAGCCCGAGCAGCTCTTTCTGACCTTGCATATTGATGCCAAGCGCCACATACAGATGGCGTTTGGCGACCATGCCATTCTGGCGTGAGCTAGTCACTAATGCGTCTAAATACACCACGGCGTAGCGCTCAGATAATGCACGCTGTTGCCAGATCCGTATGTCGTCTAATACTTGATCGGTGAGTGTGCTGATAAAGC
This sequence comes from Methylotenera sp., assembly GCF_030684185.1. Lineage (GTDB taxonomy): Bacteria > Pseudomonadota > Gammaproteobacteria > Burkholderiales > Methylophilaceae > Methylotenera. The sequence goes on along the minus strand of NZ_JAUXOY010000027.1, from coordinate 292,196 downwards.
CGGTGGAGACTTCAACTGCATAGCGTTTCTCCAGGTAGCTTTGAATGTCGCGTACACTCATGCCGTGACCGTATAACTCAATAATCTCATCGCTGAAGCTATCTATCTTGCGTTGATGTTTACCGATAAATTGTGGTTCAAAGCTACCCTCTCGATCACGCGGCGTATCAATTTCCACATAACCATCATCGGCAATAATGGTCTTGCGGCTTACGCCGTTACGGCTGTTGCCGGTGTTTTTACCTGTGGCAGCATTGTTTGTCATAACCCAGATGCTGGGTCATTTCGGCAGCTAAGGCACGTTCTGCAACGCGTTTGAATAGGTCTTTCATGAGCGACTGGTAGTCGTCCATGTTTTTAACGCCATTCAGTAAGTCCGCAATACCTGCTGCGGTGGTGGATAAATCTGTTTTAGTTGTTGCCATTCCAAACCCCTCGTTTCTGAATTTAATTTAACTTACTACAAAATTCAGTTACACAGAAATTTGAACGGTCTCTAAGCGCGAACTGCGCTTAGTCGTTCTGCTTCGTTTGAAGGTATCGGGCATTGTATGATTTCTGTAGCCATGATGCCCCTGGAAAAATATATATTTTAAAAAGGGTTAGTTACTGAGTTTAATAATGAAATGCACAAAGCACATTTAGCACCAAGACGTCGGCTCCACTATCCCTACTGCCTTAAAAGCAGGTTTGCAGAATAGATAGCCTTGAAAAAGATTAATACCAAAGCTTAATAAAACGTCTCTTTCAGCTATTGTTTCCACGCCTTCGGCAAGTACTATGACATTGAGTTCTTCACACATACGAGTGACAGCTTTGATAATAGTTTGGCGCGACTTGCTTATATCAACATTACGAATCAGATTCATATCAATCTTGATGATATCAGGTTGAAAATTAGCCAATAGGTTTAATCCAGCGTAACCAGCACCGAAATCATCAAGCGCAGTTTTAAATCCTAACTTCTTATATTCTGACACAATATTTAATAGGTGCTTTGTATCCTCAACTATTTCTTGCTCAGTAAATTCAAAAATAATGTTATTGGCTGGAAAGTTGTATTTTTTTGCAGCTTCTAAAGTAGTCCTGATGCATAGTTCAGGTCTATATACCGCATTAGGCATAAAGTTGATTGATAACATTCCTTTAAGATTAAGTTCAGCGGCAGTTTTGACTGCCTTGACTCGACATGCCTGATCAAAACGGTATGTATTATCGTTATTAACTTTACTTAAAACAGTATAGGCAGCTTCTCCATTTGGCCCTCTGATTAAAGCCTCATGCGCGAATATAGTTTTAGTATTATTGTCGACTATTGGCTGAAAAGCATATTCAAAGTCGAAATCCAATTCAATACTGTTTTTGCAACCTACGCATGGGGGTGATTCTGTTTTTGATCGCATATGAATGACGGGGGTAGCAAAATTACTCATAGAGAGACCTTAAATAAAGATAACAACATTAACCAAATACCAACCAAGTTAAGTATATATCTAGAAATTAGGTTTTAAATCGGTAAGGTGGAGCAATAAATTAGCTTAATTCTGATGACACATCCGTCTACTAAATCGGACTCATCTCATATCACCGCACTTACTTTAATAGATTGAACGTGACAATTTCGACGAGCGTGATCGACGCTTTAGCGATTGATATCGAGCATATATCATTTAATGTCAACAGGTTACATAATATTTTAATCCGTGTATCCCTAGTTCTAGCCCAAGTCGAGAGGCCAAATACCAAAAGCCCTGCAGAGATGCGGGGCTTTTGCGTTTTCGCTCAATATTGACTATTAGATAACATTAACTTCAATGCAGTAATGACCCATCATCAAATTCGTCTTCATCATCCCACTCTTCAAATATCAACGGCTCATTTCCCATATCCCAAACCATTGATTTGTACTCAACATCAAACCATTCACGGAACATTTTGAGTGTGCGTTTTTTCGGCCATTCAGCTTCATCAAGAATCCATGAGCTAAGGATATGTTCAAAAAACATGCGCCAACGTTTCTCAACCCATTTAATTGCATCTTCAGTACCATCTACTGGGTCTATTGGAGAATCAAATGACGGTACGAGGAATGCTTCGCTATCATCGTTAGCATTTTCCAATGTAAGGTCCATCGGCAATTCGCCTGCTGTCCTTACCCAGTCAATATAAGGCTGCTTGTAGCGTAATACGACAAGACCTCGATTAAGTTGAAATCGTGGGTATTCAGAGGTCATTTATTATTCACACTTTCTTTAAGATATGAGCTAAGTTTAGTTTTGTGGACAAATGAGTCATCAGAATTATGCTGCAATTTTATTACCAATGTAATATTGATTGACGAAACCAGCAGGTTAAAAAAATTGGCATTTCAATGTTACTTAATAAAATATTCGTCGATACCTCATCATTGATATTAAATTATCAACACTAATTTATTGATTAAATTTTAAAAAAACTATTAAATCAATAGGTTAAATTTACACCTTTCAATTAAATCCAATGGCACGGTATTTGCTAATTAACAATTATTGTTACTTTTCTTTAATTAAATGAAAAATGCCAAGTAATCTTAAAGGGGTGAATAAAATGATTATCAATAAAGTTGCAGCTAAGAAAAATATGACAGTGGATGCACGTCAAAAACAAAACTGGGCGTTAAGCTTATTATTAGATGATATGGCAGTATGGTTCCCAGATTCCTACTACGATATTGAAGCGATGATTTTTGAAGAGACCAAAGGATTTAGAGCAAATCATAGCCCAAAGATTCACTCGTCCGACTTGCCGGCTAAGCAAATCAAAAACAAGAAGCCTTTGGGTGGATTTAATAATGCATCCCTTTGCGCTTTATAAATGAAATGGTAAACAAGCAAATAATTGGTTAAGTCTACTACAAGAACCGAGCGACAACCCTACCGGATTTCAAGTAATAGGCATTTAGAATAAATGCCTGATAAAGCATCGTTAAATTTACTTTCAAGCCACTAGCTTGCATCATGTCAATACCAAACCCAGACGAGCTGGATTTATTGATATTAAAGCTTCACTTTTTACGTATGAAAAGTTAATATCCTACTAAATTAGTAAGGATTATATCAATTGGTCGATTTAAAAGAAAAAACAGCCTTTTCATCTGGCTGGAATTTTGATAATAGCTACACTAAGCTTCCACTATCATTGTTCGTTAAACAAAATCCAACAAAAGTTAAAGCTCCGCACATCGTGCTATTTAACAAGCAGCTTGCAATATCACTTGGATTGAATGCGAAAAAATTATTCGAAGATGATGGAAATATCATTTTTTCCGGAAACAAAGTACCAATAGGCTCAGAACCAATTGCTCAGGCTTATGCTGGCCATCAATTCGGTCATTTCAACATACTCGGAGATGGCCGTGCGATATTGCTTGGAGAACACATTACGCCAGAAGGTATTCGCTACGATATACAATTAAAAGGCTCTGGCGTTAGTGCTTATTCCCGCCGTGGCGATGGGCGTGCAGCACTAGGACCTATGCTCAGAGAATATATCATTAGCGAGGCGATGTATGCGCTTGGAATACCCACTACACGAAGTCTTGCTGTGGTGACTACAGGAGAACCTGTGTATCGCGATAGAGTTCTTGCTGGTGCAGTTCTAACGCGGGTAGCCTCAAGTCATATCCGCGTGGGAACATTTCAATTTGCATCATCCCTCAATGAAACTGAAGTCATCAGAACCCTCGCAGATTACACCTTGAATCGCCACTTTTCTGAATTTGTATCATCAGAAAATAAATATCTACTTTTACTGCATGCAGTCATTGACCGTCAGTCAAAATTACTGGCAAAGTGGATGCAAGTTGGATTTATTCATGGCGTGATGAATACCGACAACATGGCCATTTGTGGCGAAACTATAGATTATGGGCCATGTGCATTTATGGATACCTACGACCCCGCAACTGTTTTTAGTTCGATTGATCAACATGGCAGATACGCTTTTGGTAACCAGCCACATATTGCGCAATGGAATCTTGCGAGATTTGCTGAAACGTTGCTTCCACTTTTACATCAGGACTTAAATCAGTCAATCCAGATTGCAAATGATGCTATCCAAACTTTCCCGATAAAATTTAAGCAATACTGGTTGTCTGACATGCGTAAAAAATTAGGTTTATTCACAGAACAGCCTGATGACCTTTCATTGGTAGAGGAGCTTCTATTATGCATGGAAAAATACAGCATGGACTATACCAATACTTTTCGCGACTTAGCCTCAGATTTGAATATACATGAGCACATGTTAGATGAACCCGACTTCATCACATGGCATAGTCATTGGCAAAAAAGGATATTAAATCAGAATGAAACTTTAGATAACGCCATTCAATTAATGTTAAAGAGCAACCCTGCAGTTATTCCACGTAATCATAACGTTGAAGCCGCTTTAAGCGCAGCTGAAGAAGGCAATTTCAATGAATTAGCAAAGCTACTTGAAGTATTATCGGAACCTTTTAAGGAAGGTCCTACATCTCGCTATTATCGTACGCCACCTGCTCCATCAAAAACGCCATATAAAACATACTGCGGGACTTAGAGCATATTCTTAGCGTGCGAATACATAACAATAAGTTTACTAAACCCATCTATTTACCGCCCGTTGCACTTAATTGTCAGCGGGCTTTTTACGTCTATCAAAGGAGGATTTCATGAAGATCATAATTGAATTACAAGGCAATACGCTGGAGTATCTAAACGATACTGTAACTATTACCATTCATCCACGTCTCTTATTTCATAAGCTTCACGCAATTTAGCATTGACCTCGTCAATATCATGGTCAACTGGTTGATTATGAGCAGTCAATTTTGTAGCGGCCTTCGACGTGGTTTTAGCGTCAGTTGTCGTATGTGGAACATTTGTAAACCACTTTTCAAACGGTGCTGATTCGACTCCTTGCGGCACATACCATTGTTTTATTTCTGCGTTCCATCTTGCACCTAGCGCTTTGGCTTGGTCCTTTTCATTGAAAGGTACTTTGAGATTGATGATAGGTGTAGTCATGCTTATCCTGATGTTTTTTTGCTGTATTTATGATTATAGTATTTTATGTAGTGTATTTAAATTAGAACCCGTTCTGAAAAAATTTAAATATCAATATATTTGGACATCCCACCTCATGGTGGACACCCAATTTACTCGAATTCAATGGATATTTTATGGTGCATTAAAAGTCTTTGAATCTCTAACCTTGAGCTAAGGTTTATCACCTAACGCTAGGATTAAACTATAAAAATTGATACAATCCATTTCTCAGTTTTGTTGGTATTGGCGAGCCTAATACTAAAGGCCCTGCAGAGATGTAGGGCCTTTTCGTTGGTGCTGTAATTTTCTCTGTACAGGCTATTATGTTAGCGAATTTTATCAATACTTATCAACTATACGAGCAATCAGCCCTACCCTTTAGCTTTAACATAATTAAGAGGGATAACCATTTGCTCCTTAATTTCAGGATGATGGGCTTAATAAAAGTTACACTCTGAATTAAGTAATATAAACACGCTTGTTAACAGCACTAAATTGGGTGGATAAAATTGAAAGATTACTACGCTGTTTTAGGCATTGCAGCTAACGCGAGCCTAGCCGAAATAAAAACCACTTACCGCAAGTTGGCATCTCAATTCCATCCTGACAAAAACTCGGCAACTGATGCTCCTGCAAAGTTCAGGCAAGTGCAGGAAGCCTATGAAGTACTTTCCGATGTTGATAAAAGAAAGACGTATGACGAAAACCGCAGACGTAGTTTATTGGATAGTCCGATAGACACTGCACATGAAATTTGGCAGACCTACATAGATGGAATATTAAAACGATGAGAATATCGCGCTACTTTACTGACCTGATGGCTACCTACGTGGCCGATATTGATGATTTAAAAACAGATTCTGGCGGTGATGATGTGTTGACTGAACGACTTAAAGAAAAACGCTCACAGATACCAGACTTAATGCCTATGATTAAGACCAATCCTGAGATGATGGCGGTTATTTTTCATAAAAGTGTTGTGATTAAAAAACCGGAAATTATCATGAGTTATCTTGATAAAGAACCTGCTAAGTTTCCATCGTGGGACGCGATTTCTTCCAGTGTTCAGTTTCAACATTGGGCGAATGATTTCGTTGAAAAACTAAAAGCCGAAACAGGTGGTGAGCAGTTTTTATTAACCGCCGTAATGCTGGAGCATCTGTATGCACTGTATGAGGTGAGTGAAGATGCTATTGAAGAAATGGAAGCAGAAGAGTCAGATGACCTTGCTGAATCTGGCGGAGAGTGGCTATCTGAACATGGGTTCGACAGCCATTAGCCCTAGGAAAGACTCAATACCCATTAGTAGATTTTAGAGAATGAAATAGGATAAAAATGACACATTTAGTCGTTGTAGAAGCAAGAAACCTTATTCAGTCTGGCGACATAGTCAGAGCCGAGGCTTTACTGTCCGCCCTAGTTGAAACCGAAGGTGATTATGCGCTGGTAGAGGTTCTTGATGAGATGCCATCAAAAGATTTATTAGCGGTAATCCGTGAATATGACTCATCTAAACAGTCACTATTGAATTTATTGATTACCCCTGAACAATTTGCACGCGTGGTTGTTTTAGACCGACTCTATAAAGATATGTCCCATGAACATCTGCGCGGAATGATTAATTCGGTGATTTTTAGAGAGGATGCCGATGCTAACGAATTTATTGCGGCAATCGCCGAACTGGAATTCGGTTATGAGGCATTGGCCGATTACCTATCTGATCGCGCAGAAGAAGTGGCAGGAGAGACATTTGCGGCACTAGAAACAGAAGATATAACACGCGCAGAAATTAGCGATCATGACTGGAAAGAGCTTACTTGGTTACTACGCCATGAACATGCAGATATTTACAATATAGTACATGCTCTCTTAAAAGTTAAGCTTGAGGAAAAATCAATCCCTGAAGTTGTGCATATTACTGAAGGTGATGAAGAAGTAGTAGTGAATAACGACCCTGTAGAAAAAGTAACCCGGGGCGATGATGAGGACGAAGATTCTGCGATTTAAGTAATATCCTTTATACGCAGCCTTTTCATCATTTAACAGCCACCTATGACACCTGCTAAAAATACACAATCTGTTGCATCGTATGACAATGCACCTTTCTTTGAAAAAGCATTTAGACATGCGGTTCAGCACGGCCTCATTAATCAGGCACGGGTCGATGAGATTATCAATGATGCGGCCACAGGCTCTCTTCAAATTACTGAATATTTTGCTGAATCCACTCATCTCAGAAAAAACCTGGAAGCTTCAATGAAGCGTATGGTGAGTCTGGTCAGCTTATATCTTGAAGATACAACGGATGGCGAACTGGATAGAGCAGCACAACTTTTAAAAGAAAAACCGTTCCGGGCACTATCTCGCGGTGGATCGCAAATGCTGAAAGCGCTCTACAGCATGCCAGAAGATGATCACTTCGGTTCTCCCCGGCTTGATTCTGAGCGTGAATTCTTAAAAAAATGTTTAATCAAAGGGGTGCCTGTAGCAAAATTTAGGCAAACATTTATAGATTGTGAACGGTTCAAAAGAAATATCGATTTTGCCACTTTGCTAGCAAAGAAAATTGGAGCACCTATCAATCAACTGAATGAAATGCATGCATCGGCTGAACACGTCATTCGAACAGTATTGTTATCTTTGGCATATAGCACAAAGAAAGTCGCGAGCAATAAATCCGGCTTTCCTGATGAAGCAGGTTTGTTTGACATTTTCACCTCAATTCGCAAAGAGTATGGGTTTCTGGGTGATGTAACTTGTAGAACCAAATTTATAGATGACTTGCCTGCTGAATTTCAAGGCTATGCCAAAGCAGTTCTCACAAGCGTTAAAAATGATGATGTTCCTAAAGTAACCAATCAATCCGTAGCGCTAGAATCAGTGTTAAACGACCTCAAAGACCGCAAATACTTTTACTTGCATGATCAGCTAAATGATGTGAGTCGGTTCGATAAAATGCTTGCAGTAGACTGGTTTGCGCTAACAGGTGGTACGGAGGAGGATTCATTGCTTCTTACCTTATTCCTTTGTGCGGCGGCAGGGATAGATCAAAAGACTATGTTAAGAGTGAGTGAAGCAAAAAAAGCGGTGTTAAATATTCGTGAAAATGGACTTTTACAAAATGAAGTGCTCAATCTAATCAAGAAGGCGCCCCATGAAGAGATAGAGCAACTTCGGTCATTATGGGCTGACTTTATTGAAGAAGCTACGCCGTATCTGTTAGATCGTTCAGATGAGAAGTTAAATGAAGTCTTGATGTATTTATCTGAACGCTGCAATATCCAGAAAGCAAAATAATATGACTTTGGTCAAAAAAACAATGCTTAACTTCCTAACAACAAGCATAGCATTCTCCGTTGCTGTGTAGCTCATATAAACAACGTAAAATTGATACGTATTAAGCGTTCAATCAACATGGCGTTTACAAAAAACACTTAAACTTCAGAAAAATTCAGGCACTTCGCAACTATCTGGATTGAGAAATACGCATGATTACCACCTTATACAGATCACTTGTTAAACTTTTATTACAGAGCGACAACAAATCTCACTTGTAAAAATGCACATCTATGCTGTAAAGTCCTATCCGCACCTTTTTTGTGCAAAAACTAATAATTGATACTTAATTGCACTTTTTTTGTGCGAAATTCAATTATTGATACTTACTAGCACGTTTTTGTTCGTGGTTAATTGTTATACCTAACTAAAGATTCAAACCCCTGATGGATACGCGATATTTAATCCATCTATTGATTTTGACAATTTAAATTTGAAAAAGGAGCATCATGCCTTACGTAGCGGATACTATCGCCAAATTAAAGAAATCCAGCCCAGCCGAGCTGGAGTTTTATCAAGCTGTTGAAGAAGTCTTAGTTTCTTTACGCCCATTGCTGGATAAAAACCCAAAATACAGGCAACACGGCATTATTGAACGTATTGTAGAACCAGAACGCCAAATCTCTTTCCGCGTATCTTGGATTGATGATAAAGGTCACGTACAAGTCAATAAAGGTTATCGCGTACAATTCAATTCAGCTATTGGCCCATATAAAGGCGGCATCCGTTTTCACCCAACCGTGTATTCAGGCATTATCAAGTTTTTGGGGTTTGAACAAATTTTCAAAAACGCATTAACCGGCCTTGCCATTGGTGGTGGTAAAGGCGGCAGTGACTTTGACCCTAAAGGTAAATCTGATAATGAAATCATGCGTTTCTGCCAATCTTTCATGACAGAACTGTATCGTCATATTGGCGCTACTATCGACGTGCCTGCAGGTGACATCGGTGTAGGTGGTCGTGAAATCGGTTATATGTATGGTCAGTACAAACGTATAACAGGTAGCTATGAAGGCGTATTAACGGGTAAAAAACTTAATTGGGGCGGCTCATTAGCACGCACTGAAGCGACAGGTTACGGTGCGGTTTACTTTGCACAAAACATGCTTGAAGGTCGTGGCGATACTTTGGAGGGTAAAACCTGTGTCGTTTCTGGCGCAGGAAATGTGGCGATTTATACCATACAAAAACTGCACCAATTAGGTGCTAAAGCGGTAACTTGTAGTGACTCACGCGGCATGATTTACCATGAAAAAGGCATTGACTTAGCATTACTCAAACAACTGAAAGAAGTTGAAGGAGCATCACTAGAGAAATACCTGGAAACGCATAAAGACGCAAAATACACACCAGTAAGCGAATACCCGGCAGGTAGAAATGCTGTTTGGTCTGTTCCTTGCCAAGCGGCTTTCCCAAGTGCAACACAAAACGAGTTGAACGTAGAAGACGCTAAAGCGCTATTGAAAAATGGCTGTGTATGTATCTCTGAAGGTGCGAACATGCCTTCAACACCTGAAGCGGTTGAAGCTTTCCTGAAAGCTAAAATATGCTACGGCCCTGGTAAAGCAGCCAATGCTGGCGGCGTTGCAACCAGCCAGTTAGAAATGGCACAAAACGGCAGTATGCAACAATGGACGTTTGAAGAAGTGGATGCCAAGTTAAAGGTCATCATGAAAAATATCTATATTCGCGCAAGTGAGGCGGCTGCAGAGTTTGGCGAGCCAACTAACCTGGTATTGGGTGCCAATATTGCGGGCTTCCGTAAAGTGGCCGATGCGATGATTGATCAAGGTGTAGTTTAAGTAAAAGTTATAACGCTGCTTTAATTTAAAAACCGCTGCTGTAAAGTTGCGGTTTTTTTATTCCTTTTTTTATAATATCATTCAAAACTATAATTAAACCTCTAGCTTTTGTTTAAGCTGAAAGAACTGCAGAAAATCATAATGCCTCAAACTAGCACCTCGCAAAATCAGCACAATAATCCTTTGCATGGCATAACCTTAGAAACAGTTGTTAGGGCGTTAGAGGCTAAATTTGGCTGGGCTGAATTAGCTGCACGCATACCTGTGCGCTGCTTTAGCAATGACCCCAGCATTGCATCCAGTCTAAAATTTTTACGCAAAACACCGTGGGCTCGCGATAAAGTTGAGGCGCTTTATCTACTGACGCTGCAAGACACTTAATCTAGAAAAAACTAACCAAACCAAGCCTGATTGATACAAAGTTAATGTCACCACCAGACAATTACTTATAACAACCTTCAAAACATCAACAAGTTGTTCATACCGTTTATACTGACAATACCAAGGTCATCAAACTATTAAATAGGATTTAACGTGAACGAGCGTATTCAGCAATTACTTGACCAAATGAACGTGCTTGAAGATGAACTTCGCACCGCTCTAAGCGAACAGCCATCAACGATGTTTTTTCAAATTAAGGGCAAGCGTGTTGAATTTGAACAATCCATCAAAGAAACACACCGCAGACTCAAAAGAAATTTTTTTCGCTGGCTGATAACCGACCGACCACAGAACCTGATTACCGGGCCTATCATTTACGCGATGATTATTCCCTTACTGGTGACTGATCTGTTTGTGAGTTTTTATCAACTGACTTGTTTTCCGATTTATGGCATCAAGAAGGTTCGCCGGGCTGATTACATTATTTTTGACCGGCAAAACTTGAGTTATCTGAATTTTATTGAAAAATTTCACTGTACTTATTGTGCGTATGGCACGGGCATGATTGCTTACATTAGCGAAATTGTGGCAAGAACAGAGCAATACTTTTGCCCAATTAAACATGCTAGAAAAGTACTAAGCACGCATGCGCGCTATTCGCGCTTTTTGGATTTCGGTGAGGCGGAAAACTACGAAGCCAAACTTGAAGAATACCGTCAGGCTTTATCAGCAAATAATATAGATAAAAAATAATACCGTCTGGACTTACCACACTCTATTGATCGTGTTGTCACTACAGCATGATATTCTGTCACCCTTTTTACCAAGAGCCTTCCAAATGACTGCAAATTCAACCACAAACGAAACCTTTATACCGAGTAAAGATGCCTCTCTTGAATCATCCATTAGCACGCTGCAAGGCAAGCTAGAGGCTTTAGGTATTCATGTAATCGAGCAATCATGGTTGAATGAGATTGAAGGCATTTGGTCTGTGCATGTGATAGACCGCGACTGCACTCGCCTGTTTACCAACGGTAAGGGTGCATCACAACTTGCTGCCCGTGCCAGTGCGCTGGGGGAGTATTTTGAGCGTTTAAGCACCAATTACTTTTGGACGCATTTTTACTTAGGCGAAACCATCGCTAACAAAGATTTTGTGCATTATCCGAATGAGCAATGGTTCAAAATCAAGGGCAATAAATGGCCTAAAGAGCTGCTGACACCTGAGTTGCAAAAATTTTACAACCCTGAAGGCACAGCAGTTGCCAGCCAGCTCATTGATTTGAATTCAGGCAATAAAGAACGTGGTATTTGTGCGATTCCTTACACACGTTTGCGCGATGATAAAACCGTTTTATTCCCGGTAAACCTCATCGGCAATTTGTATGTAAGTAACGGTATGAGCGCTGGCAATACGTTGATGGAAGCCCGTACACAAGCACTTGCAGAGATTTTTGAACGCGACATCAAATACAAAATCATCCGCGAAGGCATTTGCCTGCCTGATGTGCCAGAAGAAGTGATTAACCGTTATCCGCGCATCGCCGCCGGCATTAAGGGTTTGCGCGATGCTGGTTACGGCATCTTGGTGAAGGATGCTTCACTCGGTGGTCAATATCCTGTGATGAACGTCACCCTACTCCATCCAGAAGACCAAGGTTGTTTTGCCAGCTTTGGCGCGCATCCACGCTTTGAAGTGGCTTTAGAGCGTGCACTGACAGAGTTATTACAAGGCCGAGCGCTTGGTAGCTTAAAAGGCTTTGTCGCCCCAGGTTTCGATATGGAAGAAATTGCCGATTCACAAAACTTAGAAATCCACTTTGTAGATTCCAGCGGTGTTATCAGTTGGAACTTCTTACGTAGCACTCCTGATTACGAATTTGTAGATTGGAACTTTGGCACCACAACTGAAGAAGATTACAACTGGTGTGTCAACACCATTCACAATAGCGGACATGATATGTACATTGCGGACTTCATCCACTTAGGCGTTTACGCTTGCCGCATCTTTGTACCAGGCATGTCAGAAATCTACCCGGTAGAAGAGTTAGAATGGGAAAACAACACCGTAGGCAATTTGGTGCGCCCTTTTGCCCTGAGATTACAAGAACTTAGCCAAGATGAATCTACCAAACTGCTAGAAACCTTATTAGATTTAGACTTGGCCGATGAACTACCTGTCACCACTTTAATCGGCCTATGTGCTGACCCTAACACCACTTGGGTGGATTTACGCGTTGGAGAACTTAAAGCCCTAGCCGCTTTAGCTGCTGGTGACACCGATTCTATCTTAGACGGCTGCGCCTGGATTGCTCAATTTAATGAACTCAAGCCAGAGCGCGCACGCGTGTATCGTTGTGTAAGTAACTTAGTACAAATAAAAGAAGAGCTTGCTGCAAATGAATTCGAAAGTGGCGACACAGGCCTATTCGAAGCTAACCTGCAACTCATGTATGGCACTGAAACCCTGCAGCAAGCACAACGCCTAATCAATCGAGAAGAACAGTATTTTGGCTTAGGTAATTTAGGTGTAAATATGGAAGGCAGTAAAATGCACCAACAATTATTAGCCGCTTACCGTAAAGTTTGGCAATAGTCGAGGGATATTCTCATGATTTTTGATACGATTGCAAACGCTGAGCGCTACGCCCGATTACACCCCATGTTTCCTCAAGTGTTTGAATATATAAAAAATACAGACTTACATTTGCTCGCGTCTGGGCGACACTCTATTGCAGGTGATGACTTGTTCGCCATTGTAGAGCGTGTTCCGGGACGTTCTCGCGAAGTCGCGCAATTAGAATGTCATCGCAAATACATCGACATACAGTTAGTGCTAGATGGAACAGATGAAATGGGCTGGAAATCGCTTTCAGATTGCCATCAGCCGGTAGATGTTTACAATGCCGCAAGTGATATTCAATTCTTTCACGACACCCCTGCCACCTGGTTGTCTACACCGCCAAATACTTTCTGCATATTTTTTCCTGAAGATACCCATGCACCACTAGTTGCTGCAGAGAATATTCACAAAGTCGTCTTTAAAATCGCGGTAAATGCGAGTGCCGAATAAACCTAAAAATTACATTGCAAAAGTAGAATGGCGAAATGGCCAGCCCTATGCCAGCGCATTTGATGATGTTTATTTTTCTACCGACAACGGTTTACTTGAAACTGATTATGTATTTTTGCAGGGCAATCATCTACAAAGCCGCTGGCAAAACTTAACTGCAAAAAACTTTACCATTGCCGAAACTGGCTTTGGTACAGGCTTAAATTTTTTATGCGCCGTTAAACTATGGCTAGAAACCACACCCCAGGATGCAGCTTTACATTTTATTAGCGTAGAGAAATATCCGCTAAACTTACCGGATATAACGGCAGCATTGACCATGTGGCCTCAATTACAAGGGTTTAGTGAGCCACTTTTAGCGCAGTATGTACAACTCATTAGCGGCGTAGAAACCATCACGCTGTTTAACAATCGTATCCGCTTAACAATTTTAATCGGCGACGCAACAGAGCGTTTAAGCCAGATAGAAAATAAAATTGATGCATGGTTTTTAGACGGCTTTGCACCAGTCAAAAACCCTGACATGTGGCAAGCTGTATTATTTGAAGAGATGGCTAGACTTTCATACCCAACCGCCACTTTTTCTACATTCACCAGCGCTGGAGAGGTGCGGCGAGCGTTAATCAAGGCTGGATTTTCAGTCAGCAAACAAACTGGTTTTGGTAAAAAACGTGAAATGCTGATTGGGTATTTTGTTGGGAATGTTCATGACGCATAAAACAGCGATTGTGATTGGCGGCGGTATCGCGGGGTGTAGCACTGCTTATGCATTGGCGACTCGTGGCATTCAAGTCACATTATTCGAACGCAATGATAAGATAGCCTGCGAAGCCTCTGGAAATCCACAAGCGATGCTTTACCCACGTTTAAGTGGCGATGATGATGCAAGCCTATTCGCGCTTGAAAGTTATTTGTATAGTTTAAATTTCTTTAAATCGCTCAATCTCAATCCTGCTGACATCAATATTTGCGGCATGCTACAACTGGGCTTCAACCCAAGAGAGTTAGCCCGCATTCAAAAAGTCGCCGCACAAAATCATGCCGAAGAGATTTTAAAATACCTCACAGCTACCGAAGCTAGCAGCATTGCTGGCATCACATTGAACCATGATGCGCTGTATTTTCCTGGCGCCGCCTGGGTAAATCCGCAACAACTTTGCAAGCGTTTAACCGAGCATGAAAATATCTCAGTAAAAACATTAAGTTTAGTTAATAATATATTGAAAAATAATAATTTATTTGAGATTTATTCTGCTGATAAAATAATTGAAAAAGCTGATTTACTCATCATTGCAAATGCCAACGAAGCACAAAATTTAGGCTTAAGCCTCCATTTAAAAACACAGGCAGTGCGTGGGCAAGTGAGCATTCTTGCAGCTACAGATACCAGCCAAAAGCTTAAATCAATAATATGTAGTGATGGTTACCTGAGCCCAGCGGTAAATAATCAGCATTGCCTGGGGGCAACATTCTCAACAGAAAACACTGATTTAGCGCTTGACGATTACGACCACCTTGCCAATTTGGCAAGGCTTAAAAGCTTTTCAATACCTCTATATGAAAATCTTAAACACAACATCACAAATGGCCGCGTTTCACTCAGATGCTCTACCTCCGATTACTTTCCATTACTGGGTGAGTTGTTAGATAACACCGCATTGAAATCTGCCCCACCCCGCCCAAATGCAAAACCAGAGACATTGCCGTGGATAAAAGGGCTTTATATCAATGTGGCGCATGGCAGTCGTGGCTTTACCAGCGCGCCCATGTGTGCGGAGCTTTTGGCATGCTTAATCTGCGATGAAAACCATCCTATGCCAGCAGGGTTAGCAGGTCTATTGAACCCGAACCGTTTTACACTGAAAAAATTAGGTTTAAAGAAATTGGCAAAAATGGTTGCAAGTTCCAACGTATCTGCAAGTTACAACTTGACTGTAAGTTCAAATCGCATTTCAGGTTAAAATTAGCGCATGCCTCAAGCTCACTATTTAACCGCACTGCAACATTATCGCAACAATCAGCTAGAGCAAGCTGAGTCGGTACTTCAACAAGCGCTTGCCCTGCAACCCAATCATGCGGACGCGTTGCACATGCTAGGCGTAATTTGCTACCAAACCAACCGAACATCACTGGCAGTGCAGCACATTGCCAAAGCCTTAAAAATCAGCCCGCGTAATCTTGATTACTTGAATAACTACGGGCTTGCATTGAGCGCAGACAACCAACTGGATGCCGCCGTCAAAAGCTTTCAGCAAGCGATACTGCTGCAACCTAAAGACTTAGATGTTCAACTAAACTTAGGCAATACTTTATTGACGCTGAATCGCTATGAAGAAGCTGCAGGTTATTATCGCCGGGTATTACGCGCATTGCCAAAACAGGATGATATAAGGGCTGCTCTTTGCCATTGCTTAACATCACTAGGAAACGAGGCACAGTCTATCGGCAACTACACACAAGCCGAAGCATGTTTTCAAGAGGCGTTACTTTTTAATGCACAAGACTCAGTCTTATACTACAACTTAGGCAATGCACAGCGAGAGCTTGGCAAATCGGCTGAAGCGGCAAAACAATATCAAAAAGCCACTCAACTATCGCCAAATGACGCTGATGCTTATAACAATCTGGGTAATGTTCAGCGTGAATTAGGCCAACTGGATTTGGCGATTGAAAGTTACAAACAAGCGTTAAGCATCAACCCCGCGCTATACCATGCCAAAGTGCATTTAGCACACCAAAAACAACACATCTGCGACTGGCAAGGCTTGCAAGAAGATATTGCCGAAATTCGCCATTGGGTGAAAAACCTGCCTCAAGCGCAAATATCCCCTTTTGCTTTTTTAGCGATGCCAACCACCACAGCGGAAGAACAAAAAACCTGTGCAAATAACTGGGTAAAGAATCGGTATGCAGCACTGATTAAACAAGGTGAACAGCTTAATTTCACCTACCTGCCGAATAACAATAAAAAAATCAGAATTGGTTATTTATCTGCAGATTTCAGATTACATCCACTTGCGTTTTTAGTGAGTGAACTCATAGAACTGCACGACCGCACAATATTCGAAATCGTGGCATTTTCCTATGGCGTAAATGACAAATCAAGTGCGAGAACCAGACTAGAAAAGGCGTTTGATCAATTTCATGACATTCGTCATTTATCAGAAATAGATGCCGCAAAAAAAATAAATGCCTGCAACATCGATATTTTGGTCGATTTAACCGGCTTCACGCAGACCAGCCGCAGTGGCATTGTCGCATTGCGTCCCGCGCCTATCAATGTCAACTGGCTTGGCTTTCCGGGCACGATGGGCGGCATTAATGAAAAACCGCTATACGATTATATTCTGAGTGACAGCTTCATTAGCCCCCCGGATTCTGCACATAATTATGCCGAAACATTAGCCTTGTTGCCGCATAGCTATCAACCGAACGACTGTAAACGCCCAATAGGTAAGCTGCCCAGTCGCGAAGCCTGCGGTCTGCAAGACAACGCCTTTGTATTTTGCTGCTTTAACCAAACTTTCAAAATTACGCCTGATATTTTTTCTATATGGATAAGCCTGCTCAAAGCATTGCCTAACAGCGTGCTTTGGCTACTGGACTGCAATACTTGGGCAAAACAAAATTTGATTCGCGAAGCCGCACTACAAGGCATCTATGAAGATCAGTTGATATTCGCACCGAGGGTTTCCATTGCCGATCATCTGGCACGTCATGTACATGCAGACTTATTTTTAGATACGCTTCCATACAATGCTCATACGACTTGTAGCGATGCATTATGGATGGGCCTGCCAGTATTAACTTGTGCTGGCGACACCTTTGCAGCACGCGTAGCGGCTAGCTTACTGAATGCTGCAGACATGACTGATCTTATTACATACTCACTGCAAGATTATGAAAATAAAGCGCTTTATCTGGCAAATAACCCTTCGAAACTGTTGGAACTCAAACAAAAATTGCTTGCGACTAAGATGACTTCTAATTTGTTTGATACAGATAAATTTTCCAAGTCACTTGAAGAGATTTATCAAAAAATTTACTCAGCTACTCCCCTCGCTCCCTGAGCCTGTCGTAGGGTCGCATACCCTTCGACAGGCTCAGGGAGCATAGTGAATACTTTTATGATAAAGTCACACAGATAGTTTTTTACTAAGATTTTTAAAAGAAATATAGGAATAAATCATGGCAGCAATCGACATCAGCCCCATCTTGAAATTCATGCTGGATAAAGGTGGTTCGGACCTTTTCTTTAGTACTGGCGCATCTATTCACATTGAGATTGAAGGTGACACATTGCCTATCAATGCTCAAGTCATGACGCCTGGCATGATTAAGGAAATTGCTTATTCGCTCATGAGTCCAGATCAAATCATGGAGTTTGAATCTATTTTAGAGTGCAATTTCGCTATTAGTAAAAAAGATGTCGGACGCTTCCGTGTCAACGTTTTTAGACAACGCGGCGAAGTTGGCATGGTTATTCGGCATATCAAAACGGATATCCCTTCAATTGATTCACTTGGCTTACCTGCTGTGTTGAAAGATTTAATATTACGTAAACGTGGCCTGATCTTAGTGGTTGGCGCTACCGGCTCAGGAAAAACCACCACCCTTGCCTCTATGATTGATCACCGCAATACAACAAGTAACGGGCATATTCTCACGCTTGAAGACCCCATTGAATTTATCCATCCGCATAAAAAATCAATCGTTGATCAACGTGAGGTGGGAATTGACACACTATCATTTGAAAACGGTCTTAAAAACGCCATGCGCCAGGCACCTGACGTAATTTTAATCGGTGAAGTGCGTGATATGGATGGCATGAAAAACGCCATGGCTTACGCAGAAACAGGTCATTTATGCCTTGCCACCCTGCACGCCAGCAATGCTAACCAAGCGCTTGAACGCATTATTTCCTTCTTCCCAGAAGATGCCAGAGCGGGTTTACTGCTGGGTTTATCAATGAACTTAGTAGCGATTGTTTCTCAGCGACTTATTCCGGGCACGCAAAGCAAACGTGTTGCTGCAACTGAAGTCATGATTAACACACCTTACATCGCCGAACTGATTCAAAAACAAAAAATGGGCGATATGAAAGACATTATGGCTGATAGCAATGATATTGGCATGAACACATTCGACCAATCATTATTCAGATTATTCAGCAATGGTAAAATTGATGACGAAAATGCGCTTGCAAATGCTGACTCACGCAATGACTTATCACTTAAAATGCGTTTTGCTGCTGAAGGTGCACGTAACAGTAGTTTCGGCAGTTAATCTGTATGGATTTAATCACCATGGTTAAATGCCGCAAATATTGCGGCAGCTATAATCAAACTGCCGCCTATCCATTCATTAATTGCCATCGTTTCATGCGCTAAATAATAGGATGCGATTGCGGCAACCACCAACTCAAACAAAAACAGCACTGAAGCACGTGTCGCAGGCATTCTTGTGACACCGTATTGCACTAACAACGTCGCCGCCATTAACAATATGGCAATTAAAATCATGACCAGCCAGTTAGATAAACTGAATACACTTGGTGCTGAAATAGCATTATTTGAAAATATTATAAACACCAGTGATACCGCCAACACACCCAGCCAGACCGCAAAAGATTTAGCCCGAATACTTAAATGGGTGGATTGCCGTGTAATTACGTTGGTAATCGAAAAGCCCATGCCAGATGACAAAGCCAGCCACTCTGCCGTGTTTTTAGGTAATGGCAAGCTGCTCACCTGTGGATCATATAACATGATAAATGCACCAATAAGCGAAACGGCAATGGCAATATAACCGACCAGTTGCGTCTTTTCCTTAAGCCAAAAGTGCGCCAGTATCAGCGTCCAAAGTGGTGATAAATAGAATAACAGCATCACACGCATGACTTCGCCATCAATCACAGCCAGCACGTAAGCCAGATTCGTCCAGCCTGCAACAATGCCTAGCCAGATAATACTAAACGGCAGATTAAAAATACCGCGCCAATATTTAGCGAAATAAATCCCTGCAATAACTGTTGCAATGCAATATGTGTAAAAACTTGACACCGCACCGGAAACGCCAGCCTCTGCCATGATACGGTACGGATACCAAATAATGCCCCAGCATAGCGCACCAAACAGTAATCCAAACACGACAAGGTAATGGCCTGATGCATGATGTTGTGGTTGATTGGCGTTATTCATATTGTCATTTTTATTCTTTAGCTCGATAGTTGCTAGTTTAATAGTTACTTCAAAAAAATTTGGCTCTAAATTTTGGTTAGTGCGTGCGCTATATTACAATACTGGCTATGAATCCAAACCTTAACCTACTGCAACCCTATCCTTTTCAACGCCTACGCGATTTATTTAAAGGAACAACGCCGAACGTTAACTATTCTGCGATTAATCTTTCAATTGGTGAGCCTAAGCATGCCACACCACATCTCATTAAAGACGCGCTGGTGAATAACTTATCAGGCTTAGCTAGCTATCCTACGACTATAGGTTCAATTGAACTACGCACAGCGATATCCAATTGGATTTCACGCCGCTACGGTATTCCAGCACCGAATCCTGATACGTCTATTTTACCAGTCACAGGTAGCCGCGAAGCACTTTTTGCATTTGCGCAAGTCGTCATTGACAGTTCAAAGACTAAACCAATTGTCATTTCACCTAATCCCTTCTATCAAATTTACGAGGGTGCCGCATTTTTGGCAGGCGCAGAACCTTATTTTTTAAATACATTACCCGAGAATCAACATGCAATGGATTTTGAAAGTGTACCTGTTGATGTTCTTAATCGTACTCAACTTGTGTATATATGCAGTCCTGGCAACCCATCAGGCAAAGTAATGAGCCTGGATCAATGGAAAACCATTTTTGAATTATCTGACAAATACGGCTTTATCATCGCTGCAGATGAGTGCTATTCCGAGATTTATTTTGATGAAGCAACACCTCCGCTAGGCGCACTTCAAGCAGCTCACAAACTTGGTAGAGATTACAATAATCTCATTATTTTCAGCTCGCTGTCTAAACGTTCAAACGTACCAGGTATGCGCTCAGGTTTTGTGGCTGGCGATGTAAGAATTATTGAGAAGTTTGCGCTCTACCGCACTTATCATGGTTGCGCTATGAACCCTGCGGTGCAGGCCGCCAGCATGACTGCCTGGAATGACGAAGCCCACGTGATTGAAAACCGCAGACTTTATGCAGAAAAATTTAAAACAGTTACCCCGCTTTTAAAAGGCGCTTTAGCGGTTGAAATGCCAGATGCTGCGTTTTATTTGTGGGCCAAAATAAATCAAGCAAATGGCCGTAACTTATCAGACACCGAGTTTGCACTAAGATTGTATCGCGAGTTTAACGTCACGGTGTTGCCAGGCAGCTATTTGGCGCGTGAGGCGCACGGCATAAATCCAGGGCAAAATTTTGTGCGTTTAGCTTTAGTAGCAAACTTAAATGAATGTGTTGAAGCCGCTAATCGTATTCAAAAAATGTGTGATTTATAATTAATCCAATACATTAATATTAAATGTTAATGTATTGATTTATTTTATTAAATACAAATTCATTCAGGTTTACATCTAAGCAATCCAACTGCACAATATCATCCATACCGCGTAACCATGTCAGCTGACGTTTTGCCAACTGCCGCGTGGCAAAAATGCCTCTATCGCGGAATTCAGCCACATCATAATCACCTTTTAAATACTCTAAAGCCTGCCGATAGCCGACACATCGCATCGAAGTAGATTCTGGCGTTAGTGTCGGGTATTTCGCAATCAACGTCCTGACTTCATCCACAAAACCAGCAGCCAACATTTGGTTGAATCTAAGCGCGATGCGCTCATGCAGCACTTTGCGGTCGCTTGGTACTAAGGCAATTTTAAGTAAATTGTACGGTAAAACCTCAGCCGTTTGTTTGGCATAAAGGGCAGACATCGCCTCGCCCGTAATTTCAAATACTTCTAAAGCACGTTGAATACGTTGCGTATCGTTAGACTCTAGTCGCGTGGCGGTGATTGGGTCTATCAGTGCCAGTTTTTCATGCATAGCTGGCCAACCAATCAATGCAGCGCGCGCATCAAGCCTAGCTCTTATAGCTGGATTTGCCTCAGGCAAACCACTTAAACCCTCTTGCAAAGCTTTAAAGTACAGCATCGTACCGCCCACTAATAACGGAATTTTTCCGCGTGCTGTAATGTTAGCCATCAACCGCAAAGCATCACTTCTAAAGTTCGCCGCAGAATATGCGCTAGTAGGCTCAATAATATCAATCAAATGATGCGGCGCTTTAGCCAATGTTTCTGCATCAGGTTTGGCCGTGCCAATGTTCATGTCGTTAAACACCAAAGCAGAATCAACGCTGATGATTTCAACAGGCAATTTTGAAATAAGCTCAACCGCCGCGCCAGTTTTACCGCTGGCAGTTGGGCCCATTAAGAATATGGCTGGGGGTAAGGTTGTTAAATTCATCTGACTTATTTATCAATAAACCTAGTACGTATAGGTGAAGTAAAACTTAAGGCTTGTATAATACCTGTTCTTAAGCAACTATTATGTTAGGGTCTCTCTATAAATATAAGTTTCCAACCGTAAAGGTCATCACCACCAATCTAAGCCGCTAAAGCGACAAGATTGGTGCGATAAATTAGACAAGGCGCGAACAAAAAATAACGACGCGGTATACAGTTGATATATAAGAAGTTATTTTTTGTGAGCAACGCCGTATAATAACGAAAGTTGTATTTATAGAGGCATCCATTATTCATTAAACACTCTATGTAGCGGACTTAACTCATGAATTTAGAAAAAGTAGTTTTTGGATTTTTTATCGTATTGGCGATGACGCTGAATTTTGGTTTTTTTATCGGGGATATAGACAACCCCAGCCATCACCATGTTTATGAGCTTTATGCCGCCATAGTTGTCAGCCTGATTGCCACAGTACTTAAATTTGGCGACCGTACGCATGTTGGTGCAATTTTGCTATCAACTAGTCTGGCAGCTGACTTACAACTCATTACAGCCGCGATTTTATGGGCGGCGCTTGATGGAAAGATGGACGAAGCCAGCCTAACGGTCTATATCGTTTCTCTTTCTGGTGGCGCACTGATGGCAAACTTTATTTCGGTTATTCTGCTTATTGCTGAAACCATTAGTCAACGACGTTAACCGTTAAATTACTCTAACGCTACTACGGTAATCACTCCGACATGGATAGCATTCTTTTTCTGATATTACGTCGTTTACGGCGACCCCTGATTTTTATTATCGTAAGCTTTGGGATTGCAATTATTGGTCTCACGCTCATGCCAGGCACTGACGACAAAGGTCATCCATGGCACATGAGTGTATTTCAAGCGTTATACGTCATCAGCTATACTGCTACCACCATTGGTTTTGGTGAAGTACCCTACCCATTTAGCCAGGCGCAGCGAATGTGGATGACTTTTTCGATATATTTAACGGTCATTCCATGGTTTTACGCTATCGGTAAAATCATCACTTTATTACAAGATCCAAGCCTGCGCCTGGCAATGTCCACCGAGCGTTTTGCCCGCAGTGTGCGGCAACTACAAGAGCCTTTTTATATTTTATGTAGTTATGGGGAATCAGCAAGTGTATTAGCAAAAGCCCTGGATGAAAAAGGTATGCGCGTTGTGGTGATTGAACCACAACAAGAACGCTTAACTGAATTAGAGCTAAGCGACACGAGAAGCGTCATTCCCTATATTTGCGCAGATGCAAAGCTACCAGAAAATCTCATCCGAGCGGGTGTTCATCACCCTTTATGTAGTGGTGTAGTCACGCTAACCGACAACGATGAAGTTAATCTGGCCGTAGCAGTAGCCGTCAAATTGATGAATCCTGATTTACCAGTGCTGGCACGCGCTGAACGCGACGACATTGCCGCTAATATGGCCTCTTTTGGCACAGACCATATCATTAATCCTTACACTTTATTTGGCGATCAATTAGCGATACGTGTGCATGCGATTGGAACCTATATTCTGCATGAATGGCTCACAGACATTCCTGGTGATACGATTCCGCCACCTGAAACGCCACCTAGAGGGCAGTGGGTCGTGTGCGGTTATGGTCGCTTTGGAAAGTCTGTTATAAAAAACCTGGAGCGAGAGCATATCAGCGCAACGATTGTGGAAGCCATGCCGCAATTAACGGGTTGCGAACAATATATTCTTGGCAGCGGCACTGAAGCTAAAACACTGATTGAAGCTGGCATAGAAAGCGCCGTGGGCATTGTGGCTGGCACAGACAATGACATTAACAATTTATCAATTGTAATGACCGCTTATGAACTTAATCCAAAACTTTTCGTGGTGATACGTAAAAATAAACGGCACAACGATACATTATTCAAACAGTTCAATGCTGACATCACCATGCAGCCTACAGACATTATCGCGCATGAATGTTTAGCGCATATGATTTCACCTATGCTGGCGCAATTTCTTGCACTTGCGCGAAATCAAAGTAATTCATGGTCAAACCAACTCATCAGTAAACTGGTTGGCAAAGTGGGCGAACTAGTACCCGAAACTTGGGCGGTTACCATTGACCAACAAGGCGCGCCTGCAGTGGCAGCGTTTTTAAGCAAAGGGCATCCCGTATCACTCTACAATCTCACACAAGACCCGACAGACCGCGAACAACAGCTGGATTTAGTCCCACTCATGCTATTGCGTGACAACATGCCTATACTCGTACCAGACACCTTTACCACGCTTGCAATCGGCGACCGTATACTGTTCTGTGGTCGCCCTGCCGCAAAAGCCACATTACCCATATTGCTTGATCATGTAAAAACATTAGCCTACATTTTGGATGGTGTAGAGGTACCAGACAGCATTGTTTGGAGGTGGCTGAAAACTAAATTGCAAGCCAATTGCGCATCTCATACATAATAATGGAACTTTAGGTGTGTCATTCAATATGACTCTGCATCAATAAACAGCCAGAGGTAAAACTATCATTGTTACATTCCGCATACCGATATTGACTCAACTTACCATCAATCACACAAATTGAATTACTGACTTAGCACGCGAAAATAGCAATAGTTAAATTGCTGCACATTACCACCTGGCGTGTGATGCTGCACTTCTTCATGCGCAATCAGTGTAAATGATTCACCCAACGCTTCATGCAAGCTATTGGCGCTGTAGCCCACCGTATCTAAGCCGCTACACTTCATCGGACCATCCTCGGCAAATGTGGCGATAATAACATGACCATTAGGTTTAACCGCATGCAGCATATTTTGAATATAGGCTTGCCTATCGTCCGCCGAGGTTAAAAAGTGAAACACTGCGCGGTCGTGCCACACATCGACACTGTGCGCGGGTAATGTGGCTTTTGTAATATCAGCCATCAGCCAATTCACTTGATTGGCGCGTGATTCTAAGCGATTTTTAGTGGCTAATAATGCTTTTTCTGAAATATCTAATACAGATACATTGCTGTGTCCGCTTAACAATAAATCATCAACCAATGTTGAAGCGCCACCGCCCACATCAATAATTGCTGCCAATTGATTGACACCAGTTTTTTGCAGAAAACGCAACGAATCTTCTGCATGCGGCTGAAACCAACTCACTGTATCAACGGCTTTTGTTGCATACACTTGATTCCAGTGCATTTTTGGTTCTATCGCATTTTGGTCTGCCATGTTATTTGCCCCGCATAAACATTTTATCCAAGTCACTCATACTTACCTGAAACCATGTTGGGCGACCATGATTGCATTGTCCAGAACGTTCAGTGGCCTCCATATCGCGCAGTAAAGCATTCATTTCAGGAATAGTGAGACTTCGATTGGCGCGCACGGCAGCATGGCAAGCCATAGTACCAAGCAATTCATTTCTGCGTTCTGTAAGTGCTCGGCTCGCGCCAAATTCACGTAAATCACGCAGCACATCTCGTGCAAGTGTTACGGCATCTACATCTTGCAGCATGCTAGGTACTGCGCGCACTGCAAGTGTGGTAGGCGACAGAATAGCAATATCAAACCCTAGTTGTTGCAAGCTACCCTGCCCGCTACTAAGTTCCTCTTGAACCGTGGCAACTTCTAATCTGTCTGCATTGAAACTAACTGGTAATAGCAATGGCTGCATGGCTACCGTTTTTGTGTCTAGCGCATTTTTCAATTGCTCGTACATTATACGTTCATG
This sequence comes from Methylotenera sp., assembly GCF_030684185.1. Taxonomy (GTDB): domain Bacteria; phylum Pseudomonadota; class Gammaproteobacteria; order Burkholderiales; family Methylophilaceae; genus Methylotenera. The sequence goes on along the minus strand of NZ_JAUXOY010000027.1, from coordinate 266,339 downwards.
TGCGGCGTGCATATCCACTACCACCAAACCTTGCACGTTTTGCGCCAACACATAAACACCGTGAATTTGTGCTACAGCAAACCCAAGCGGAAAGTCATTTTCAGCATGATTTTCACTAAAACTCTGTGCAAAACTGGCATCGCCAGCAGATTCGTCCCTATTGGTCTGCAAGGCAGTGTTGATTGACTGGCTGTTTGAATAGTTTTGCGCGCTATTTTTGTGACCGCCAAATAAAGTCTGATAAAAACTATTTGGCTCATTAGCACTTAAATTGATTTGTGACTGGTATGTCGGATACCCTTCGACAAGGCCTGTCCTGAGCTTGTCGATGGACTCAGGGCGAACGAGGTTTGCGCTACCAAACGGATTAAACGCAGCCTGATTCGCTGTTGCTCCGCTCGAAATACCCGTTGGCGTAGCGAGTGCTTTATGCAGAGAATGAAAAATAAAGCGATGAATGGCTTGCCCATCCCTAAACCTAACCTCGGTTTTACTTGGATGCACATTCACATCCACCAAAGTTGGATCTAGCTCTATAAAAAGTACATACGCCGGATGACGGTCATGATGCAGAACATCTTGATAGGCTTGGCGAATAGCGTGAGAAATAAGCTTATCTCGCACAAAGCGGCCGTTCACATAGACATATTGCGTGTCACTTTTATTGCGATTAAATGTCGGCTTAGCAGCCACACCCCATAACCGTAAACCAGCTGCGGATTCATCCACACTAATCGTTTCTGAGGAAAATTCTGATCCTAATACCTCGCCAAAACGTTTTTCTGGTGTGCTAATGGCGTAGCGGCTAAGTGCTCTGCCATTATGTTGCAGCATAAAGGCCACATCTGGACGCGAGAGCGCTACGCGTTCAAAAGCTGCTTCACAATGACCAAACTCGGTGCCCTCAGTCTTTAAAAACTTGCGCCGCGCTGGCGTGTTAAAATACAAATCGTTTACTTCAATGATGGTGCCAGCATCAAGTGCAGCAGGCTCAAGAGGTGTTATTTCACCGCCTTCCGAAGCTATGCTCCAAGCATGTTTGGCCTGAGCATAACGACTGCTAATCTGCGTGCGTGATACTGATGCGATACTCGCTAATGCCTCACCGCGAAAACCCAAGCTGGCGACTGCTTCTAAATCCTCTAACGAGGCAATTTTGCTGGTAGCATGTCGTGTAAGCGCCATCGCCAAATCATCTTGTGCAATGCCTGCACCGTTATCCGCCACGCGCAATTGCTTAACACCGCCTTGCACCAGTGACACCTGAATATCAGTGCTGCCAGCATCCAGGCTATTTTCCAGCAACTCCTTCAAGGCAGAAGCTGGGCGTTCCACCACCTCGCCCGCAGCGATTTGGCTAATCAGTTGGTCTGGTAATAGTTGTATGTGCATAAACTTTTCTGTTGATATATCTTTACTCAGATACATTGGTATTTTACCTGTTTTAAGATAAATTCTTGAAAGTATGAAATCAATCCCACTAAACTTAACTCAAAACAGCTTTGTTGAAAGCTTCACTCTGGCACGCTTACTTAAAAGGCACCATCACTTTTACTTAGGACCTACCAATTCAGGCAAAACGCATCATGCCTTAATCGCGCTGCAAAATGCCGAGTCTGGTGTTTATCTGGCACCGTTGCGCTTGCTTGCCATGGAGATTCGCGACAGACTGGTGGCTACGGGTGTGCCATGCAACCTCATTACAGGTGAAGAACGCGTAATGATGAATGGTGCCCAGCATACGGCTTCTACGATAGAAATGATGAACCCGGGTAAATCAGTCGAAGTCGCGATTATTGATGAAATTCAAATGTTACAAGATCCGGAACGTGGCAGCGCATGGACAGCCGCGTTGATTGGTGTCCCGGCTAAATTCATATTTGTATGCGGCTCAAACGCAGTTACAGCACCTTGCATAGCCGCAATTGAAGCGATGAATGAAACACATGAAATCACTTATTTAGCGCGCATGACGCCGTTAGTGCTGGAAAATGAAAGTATTTGTGGATCGCGCTACAGCCGCCAAAAACTAAAACCTAAACTACAAAAAGGTGATGCAGTCATCGCCTTTAGCCGCAAAGATGTCCTGACTTTTAGCGCACGCTTCCGTCAATGGGGATTTACCGTAGCAAGTATATATGGTGCGCTTTCTCCAGAAGTCCGACGCACAGAATCGACGCGCTTTTGCACTGGTGAAGCCGATATTTTAGTAGCAACGGATGCCATTGGTATGGGTTTAAATTTGCCAATACGCCGCGTAATTTTCTCTAATATTCACAAGTTTGATGGTGTAGCTTCTCGCCACTTAAACGCAACCGAAGTGCGCCAGATTGCTGGGCGTGCAGGACGTTTTGGTATTTACCCTACAGGTTATGTCAGTGTGCTTGAAAATGATGAGCTTATTCATATTGAGCACATGTTAAATACGGATGATACTTCTGAATTAACTAAACTGCCCATTAATATTAGCTTTAAACAAATTGGTGATATTTCTGAAAAACTTCACACACGAAAAATTGCAGAAGTGCTAGATTTCCATCAGATGAGAACTAAATTCAACTCCGAACTGTTCGCACAAACCTCGCTGAGTAATCAGATTTCACAGGCAGTCTTGGTAGATAATCACGCACCTGATATGTCATTGAAAGATAAATATATATTTGTTTGCGCGCCCATCTCGCTCAATGTGGCATTTGAAAAAGACTATTACTTGTTGTGTTTGCAGAGCGTTGCGCAGTCACAAAAACGTCACCTGCCAACCCCGCCAGTTTGGCTAGAATCAGTTAGCCCTAAATATTTGGAAGCCGCAGAATTGCTCAGCCATAACCTAAGCTTATATGCATGGCTGAGTTTTAAGTTTCCGGAGATTTTTGTAGATGGTGAACAGGTTAAAACCTTGCGACAACGCGTAAGTCGCTACATAGAAAACGCTCTGCTCACCCAGGCAGGCTTTGGCGACACCACCAAAGAAACTGATTACTCGCTGAGAAAAAGAAAATATTAGGTCAGCGTAACAGTTTCAAGATAATCAGGCACAATAACCTGCCAATGAAGCTGCTCCTCAATGTGTAAGCGCATTGCGTCCGCTGCAACCGGCTCACCGTGTGTAATAAAGGTCTTCTTTGGCTTTGATTCAAAACCACCCAGCCAGGCAATAATCTCAGCATAATCTGCGTGTGCAGATAAGTTAGAAACAAGCTCCACATCGGCGCGCAGAGGCACATATTCACCATGGATTTTAATGCTGTCAACCCTATCCAGCATAGCCGCACCGCGCGTTCCTGCAGCCTGAAAGCCAACAAATAGAATGGTATTTTTTGGGTCTGGTGCAAATGCTTTTAAATGATGCACTACACGTCCACCGGTAGCCATGCCGCTTGCCGATAGAATAATCATCGGCCCTGCAGTTTCATTCAGCCGCTTAGACTGTTCTACGCTGTTAACCATATGCGCTGTACGGTTTAGCGCACTACATTGTTCAGGTGTTAATCGATGTTCGCCACTATGGTGAGTGAAGATCTCCGTCGCATCTACCGCCATAGGGCTATTCAGGTATACGGGAATATCATTAGAGATAGCGCCTGACGACTTAAGCAAATGAATGTAATAAAGCAGCTCTTGCGCCCGACCAACAGCAAACACAGGAATAATCACAACGCCTTTGCGCTTTACCGTTTTGTTAATGACTGCAGCTAACTTAATTTGCGGATCTTCTCGATCATGCAAACGATTGCCATAGGTAGATTCAAGCACCAGATAATCCGCCTGTTTTATGCGTACGGGCGGCCTCATCAATATATCATTGGGTCGACCAATATCACCCGAGAAAACAATCGATGTTTTTTTATTGCTGATTTTCACAAATGCAGAGCCTAGAATATGTCCATTAGGCGAAAACCTGAGCGTCAGATCATCTCCTAAATCGACATCTTGCTCAAAATCAACTGCTGTCAGCAGTTCAAGCGCATTTTTAGCATCTTCTTTTGTATAAAGCGGCAATGCAGGATTATGCTTTGAAAATCCGCGTTTATTGGCGTACTCAGCTTCTTCTTCTTGCAGATGAGCAGAATCAGGTAACAAAATCTCGCATAAATCACGTGTTGCATCGCTACAATAAACCTTGCCGGAGAACCCATTCTTAACAAAAAGCGGAAGATAACCACTATGATCGATATGGGCGTGCGTTAACACAACAACATCAACATCGCGAGGATTGACTGGCAACGTAGCCCAGTTTTTAAGGCGTAACTGCTTAAGCCCCTGAAATAATCCGCAATCAATCAAAATACGCTTAGAAACACCTGCGTCAGTTTGGCAGCTAAGCAGATATTTTGAACCTGTTACAGTGCCTGTTGCACCGAGAAATGTTAATTCCATATCTGATTACCCCTAATGATTGGTTTTCATAATTGGAGAAATTATTATCACTCCAATGCAACCCTGGTCTTTGTCAACGCAGGATTCGTTGAAAAGTACTTTTTAACACCCGTTAAAATAGACATCACTAATTTATCCTGATAAGCATCATCATTCAGCTTTCGCTCTTCTTCAGGATTGCTGATAAACGCCGTTTCAATCAGTATTGAAGGAATATCAGGTGATTTTAGTACCGCAAATGAAGCCTGCTCCACTCGCTTTGCATGTAACGTATTAATATTGCCAATCTGTCCAAGTACCGCTTTTCCCAACTTTAAACTATCGTTGATCGTTGCGGTTTGCGATAGGTCAAGCAATGTTCTGGCCAATAGCGGATCTTTACCGTTCAAACTTACTCCACCAATCAAGTCGGATTCATTCTCCTTTTTAGCTAGATAACGCGCGCTGGCACTGGTGGCGCCACGTTCGGACAATACAAACACCGAAGAGCCACGTGCCGCCGGATTAGTAAAGGCATCGGCATGTATAGAAATAAACAAATCAGCTTGCAACTTGCGTGCCTTTAACACGCGTCCATGTAGCGGAATAAAGTAATCGCCATCACGCGTTAACACAGCACGCATACCAGGCTCATTATCAATTTTAGCTTTAAGCTTTTTAGCAATCATCAAAGTAATATTTTTTTCATAGCTACCCGTTGCCCCGACTGCACCAGGGTCTTCACCACCATGTCCGGGGTCAAGGGCTATCACTATTTGACGGCCAAACCTATTGATGCCGGGATTATTAAAACCGCTCTCCTTATCCCTATTTTGAGTAAGCACATGAACGGTATTTTGCGAAGTTTCCTGATTTTTAATTTCAGGCTTATCACCAGCTGTTTCGATGGGTTTCGTTGCTTCAATTGGCGCGGTAGTCTTTGTGGACTTAATCTCTTCATTTGGAATATTCGGTACTGGCGCCACACTTTGTGGCGACGATTCCGCAATGATTTGTGGCGGGCTGCTGGTCGTAGAATCAATTGCGACATTAGTTTGACTCTTTGACTCTTGCACTGAAACTGAAGCCGTACTACTTGCACTCACATTAGAAGTCGAATCACGTTCTGCCAACATTGCCATGAGAGGATCAATGAGCGGATAAACATCTAACACCAATCTGTGCTTGTATTCTCCCGTGGGCGTTAACGTAAATGCACTGGGCTTAACTTCAGTTTTTAAATCAACGACGATACGCACTATCCCTTGCTGAAACTGCGCAACACGAACCTGCTTAATATAAGGGTCACTTGCCAGAATTTTATCCGATAACGATTTAACCGCTTGGTTTAAATCAATATTTTCAATATCCATCACAATGCGATCAGGATTTTGAATCATCGACATCTTATATACAAACGGTTGGTTAGACTCCAGTGTAATGCGTGTGTAGTCTTGTGCAGGCCAAACACGAGTAGCGGTGACTATATTAGCCGCTTGCACCGTGGCTGTAAGTCCAATGCCTATAATAAACATCAGGCTTAAACTAGCCTTGTTTAGCGAAAATAAAACTTCCCGGAGCTTCTTAAACATAATCATCTTATTTTTGTTGATATTACCTGTAGACATTGTTGCCCCAATATTGAATATGCTGACACTTTGACGCTACGTCCTAGGCATTTTCCTATATTTTTAATATCAAAGGCAATATTAAGGTCGGGGGATGGCAATACATTCTGCGCTTTTTCAGGCCACTCGATGACACACACGCTTTCAGCATTAAAGTAATCTCTAAACCCTGCAGCCTCCCACTCTTCATCATCATTAAAACGATATAAGTCAAAATGATACAGCATTAAATTAGAAAGAATTTTAGATTGAATGGATTTAATCTCATAAGATTCCACCAAGGTATAGGTCGGGCTTTTTACCTTACCCACATAACCCAGCGCGTGCAGCAAACCTCGGACTAAGGTGGTTTTGCCTGCACCTAAATCACCATGCAAATAAATTGTTAAATTGGGTTGTATGGCCTTTGCCAAAACAGCGCCAAATTGCAAGGTAGCCGCTTCGTCAGCCAAATCAAGTGTAAAATTATTATCCATGAAAAATCCCAGCGAATTCAGCCAGACTAAATTTACAAAATTGAGCGATGATATTAAGCAATGGGGCTTGGCACTCGGTTTTAACCAAGTAGGGATTACTGATACGAATTTGCATGCTGCCGAAGCCGAACATCAAGCGTGGATTGCTAAAGGTTTTCATGGTGAGATGGATTATATGGCAAAACACGGGGTCAAGAGAACCCGTCCTGCAGAATTAGTGCCGAATACCTTACGCGTGATTTCAGCACGGTTAGATTACTTTCCTGTCAACACCGCTGATAGCGCAAGCGTATTACAAGATGGTTCAAAAGCCTTTATTTCACGTTACGCACTTGGGCGCGACTACCACAGAGTCATGCGCAACAAACTGCAAAAGCTTTGTGAAAAAATCCAATCCGAAATTACACAATATCAGGTAGATGACTTCAGCTATCGTGTGTTCACAGATAGTGCGCCGGTGCTAGAGGTAGCTTTAGCGGAAAAGGCCAGTTTAGGATGGCGCGGTAAACATACGCTACTTATCAATAAAGACCGCGGCTCATGGTTCTTTTTAGGTGAAATTTATACCAACTTACCATTGACGACAGACCAGCCCGCAAGCAACCACTGCGGCACTTGCACCAACTGCATGGATGTATGCCCAACCCAAGCAATTACAGCCCCTTACGAGGTCGATGCAAGGCGTTGCATCTCATACTTAACAATTGAGCTTAAAGGCAGCATTCCGCTTGAATTAAGACCACTCATTGGCAACCGCGTATATGGTTGTGATGATTGCCAAATTTTTTGTCCCTGGAATAAATTTGCCGAAACTACAGACGAGCCCGATTTTGCTGTCAGAAATGGTTTGGACAACATTAGCTTAGTACAATGTTTTGCCTGGACAGAATCAGACTTCAAAAAGAATATGGCAGGTAGTGCCATCTACCGCATTGGTTATGAGCAGTGGCTGCGAAATATTGCCGTAGGCTTAGGTAATGCCCAGACTACAACAGAAATTGTTTCGGCACTGCAAAGCCGCATTCACGATTCATCCATTTTATTGCGTGAGCATATTGATTGGGCGTTAGCCCGACATTTAACACAGCATCACAAATGAATCAGATACCTAGTGAGGCAGATACCTAGTGGAGTAAATATTAAGCAAAGCAGATATTTAGTTAAACAGATTTTAACTCTGCGTTGAACTGTTCAATAGGTACTGGCCGGCCAAACAAATAGCCTTGATAAGTATCGCAACCACAGCTTGTCAGCAACTCTCGTTGTACTGTTGACTCTACGCCTTCAGCAATAACCTCTAAATTCAATGTTTCTGCCATCGCAATAATGGTGCGTACAATAGCTTGGTCGCTGGCATCAGTGGCAATATCGCTGACAAATGATTGGTCAATTTTCAATTGATAAAGCGGCAATAATTTAAGATATTGCAAGGATGAATAGCCCGTACCAAAGTCATCTAATGAGAAGTGAACACCAATATTTCTTAGCTCATTCATCTTCATAATAGTGTCGTCAATATGCTCAAGCAAGATACTTTCTGTTAATTCTAATTTGAGCTGTTTTGGATTAACGTTGAAATGTTTAACAGCAGTTTTAACCTGTGATGCAAAATTACTCTGATAAAACTGCTTAGGGCTAACGTTAATCGATAAGGTGAGATTACGCGTCGCTGGCGCTTGTTGCCATGCCTGAAGCTGGGCGCAGGCACTTTCCAACACCCATTGCCCAATCGGTAAAATCAGCCCTGTTTCTTCAGCTAGCGGAATAAAATTATAGGGTGAAACTAAACCGCGTTCTGGGTGCGGCCAGCGAATTAAAGCCTCCGCACCCAAAGGCTGGCCCAATATATTGACTTGAACTTGATAATAAAGCTCAAATTGCTGATTGTCTATGGCATTGCGCAAATCTATTTCTAATGCGGCGCGAGTGTTAATCGCCACCTGCATATCGGGGTCGAAGAAACACAAGGTATTGCGGCCGGCTTTTTTAGCCTGATACATGGCGATATCGGCATGCTTTAAAAGTGTTTCCTGAGAGTGCTCGTTATCGCTAAACAGCACGACACCAATACTGGCAGTTGATTGGTATATTTTTTTAGAAAGATAAAACGGCTGGCTGATGGTAGCCAGGATTTTATTTGCGATGATTTTTGCTTGTGCTGCTGCTTCAATGGGTTGTTTGCTAAGATCTTCCAACATCACCACAAACTCGTCCCCACCCAGTCGCGCCACCGTATCGCCTTCACGGACACAAGCAGTCAGACGCTCAGCGACTTGACGCAATAGCAAGTCACCAACATCATGACCGAGCGTATCATTGAGCGTTTTAAAATGGTCGAGGTCGAGAAATAGCAGTGCTCCACCCCAGCCTAAGCGGGCGCCAGCAGATAATGCGTGATTGAGACGGTCAATTAAAAGTCGTCTGTTTGGCAAACGGGTAAGCACATCATAAAACGCTAAATGGTTAATCTCAGCTTCGGCAGCATTGCGCAATGTCACATCAGTGAATGAGGCGACGTAATTCGTCACTGCGTCCTCACTATCTTTCACTGCGGTAATGGTAAGGTGCTGCGGGTAAACCTCACCATTTTTGCGGCGGTTCCAAACTTCGCCTTCCCAGCCGCCATTTATAGCAATTTTATCCCACATTAATTCATAAAAATCCGCATGATGATGGCCAGAACTTACCAAGCGCGGTGTTTGACCAACCGCTTCTTCAGCACTGTAGCCAGAAATTTTAGTGAAAGCCTTGTTCACTTTAAGGATAGTCTTATTGGCATCAGTGACCATCATACCTTCCTGCGATTCAAATGCAGTGGCAGAGATACGCACCTCTAATTCAGCTAGCTTACGCTCAGTAATATCTCGAGTGACTCCAAGCAGCACTTTTTGGCCTTTGTCCAACATTGGTACGGCATGCGTTTCTAGCCAGCGACGCCCACCCCTGAGGCCAATCACTTCAAATTCCAATTGCTTTGTTTCACCCGCTATTACATGCTTATGCAAATCTTTAAATGCTTTATGATATTTTGGAGCGATAAAGTCAAGCAATGGCTTATTTGATATTTGATCGAGGTTATCTGCCTCAAGCATTGCCAGTCCCGCTGGATTCATTTCCTTTAGACACCCTTGCGCATCGACTATCTTGATGCATTCTGGCTCAACATCAATAATAGTTCGCAAGTGCAGTTCGCTCGACTGCAACGCCGCCTCTACCTGCTTACGCTCGGTGATATCACGTGACAAAACAATAAAATGCGGGTTATCATCATGGTTATTACCAGATTTTTTCGAAATAGAAAGTTCGAACCATCGCTTGCCTTGAGGCAGTTGCAGTTCATATTGCCTACCTTGAGATCGGCCATCTTCATCAGCCTCATTAATTGCAGACATCGCTATGGAAGCAGCCTCTGGCGGAAGCACTTCATGCACAGTTTTTCCGATTAACTCTTCTGGCGGCAAAACCAATAGCTGATTACTTGTTGAATGAACAGCATAATATCGGCCATTAAGATCTACTTCAAACATTAAATCAGGAATCGCATCAATGGTCGCCTGTAACCTCAGGTCAGTCTGCTGTCGTGCTTCTTCAGCTTGTTTAAGCTGTGTAACGTCTATCATGGCGACGCGCAATATAGGCTGCTCACCTTCATCATCCATGCGCAGACAATTGAGATTAGCCGTAAGTTTGGTCCCATTCTCATGGGTAAATTTCATGTCAAAATTCAGCTCTTCACCACCATCAAGGTCTAGCATACTTAAAAACAATTGTTGCCAGCGCTGTTTTTCTTCATTATCAACAAACTGCATAAAAGGATGGTCGTTAAGCTGGTTTCGTTTCAAACCAAACATCGAGGTCACTTTCCAATTAACCTCAGCAATTACGCCCTGTTTACTGATAGACAAATAACCCACTGGTGCAAATTCATAAAGATCCGCATAGCGGTCACGTGATTCTGCCAATGAAGCCTGTGCTAACAACAATTTATTTTGAGATGACTGACGCTGCTTTTCGCGCTCAAAATTATCCAGCGCAAAACTAATATCCATTGCCATTTCTCTAAGCAAATCAATCATTTCTTTATCAAAAGCATCTATATGATTGTCGTAGATAGAGAAGACAGCAAACGGCTTGCCATTGCGAGTTATAGGAAAAGATCCGGAAGCGCCCCATCCGTATCGTTTAGCCTGCTCATGCCAAGGGCGGGTAATTTCGTTTTCTTGAAAATTACTGATAATAATCGCACGGTTTTCACGAAAGGCAATACTAGTAGGGCCGCAGCCTTCAGGCACATCGGCGCTAGTAGAAATTTTCAAACCTTCCAGACAAGTCAGCCCGTTGCCGTAACTGGCTACTGGTAAGATAAATGCACCAGATTCGTCTGCTTGACCTATCCAGGCCATTTTCATACCACCAAACTTCACCGCACACTTGCACACTAAGGGAAATAAATCAGTCTCGTTTGCCATGCGCACAATGGCCTGGTTAATTTCACTAAGTGCCTGATAAAGGTTCTTTAATCGCTGAATGCTCTGTTCAGCTTTATTCCGCTCTGTCAGGTCGCGCAAAATGCCAAAGTAACTGTTGCTATCCAGCCTCCGAGCATGCACCTCCAACATCACCTCGGTGCCGTCTTTACGCACATGCACCCATTCTCCTGAATGCGGAGTACCTGCCATCATGCTTTCTACCACAGGACTTAATCTTTCTACCTCATTTTTCGCTAGCAGGCTTGGCAAATTCAGCTTCAGCAACTCTTCCCGCGTATAACCAAACAAGGCCAGCGCCGCTGGATTTGCCTCAATTAAACGATGGTCGCGGCTAAGCATCAATACACCCTCACCTGCTTGCTCAAAAAGCAGTTGATAGCGAATTTTGGCAATTTGACGACCTCTGGCAAGCAACCATGCAAGTAAAGCAAGTAATGATGTAAGCACCACACTCGACCAAGCGATAATTGCTGGTTGATGCGGATTAGAAACGCGAGCCTCAAAAGCTGGTGTCGTATTTACGAGCAATGTCCAGCTGCGGCCACCAAAATCAAGTTGGCGTTTTGTTTGAAGCACCCCTTCAGCCAGCCTCGATTTAGAGGATTTATTGTCTGAGTGATACATGATTGATAGTTCTGAAGGTGAATTTCCGTTAAGGATTGCAAGTCCATCATGAATTTCTATATCAATATCTTTTGCAAATTCACCATATAACCCAGCCATGAGATCATTCATGCGAAAAGGTACATCTACCCAACCTTTGATGGCTGAGCGTCGGGCAACTATCGTGTCGTGCTGCATACCTTGCTGAAAAATAGGCAGGTACATGACAAAAGAAAACGTGTTGGGCTTACCGATATCCTGCACTAATGTAAAATGTGATGTGATTGAAACTTCATCTAAATCACGAGACCGCTCCATCGCCGCACGCGCAGCAGGTATCGTTAGCACATCTAAACCCAGCGCTTTTAAATTGTCGCTATTCATAGGCTCCATGCGAATAATAGGTGCGTAAATATCGCGCTCGCCTTCAGGCTTGATTCTGTAATTTTGCAACCCTAGTTGACGAATATCCTTAAGATGCTTGTCTTTATCAGTATTCTGCACAAGTATCACCAAGCCTACTCCCTGCACCCCAGACTTTTTCTCCTGTATCTGCAGCGCTTGAATATAATTACGAAACTCTTCGATAGTAACCTCTATAGAAGCATCCATATGGCCCTTGACGCCACGCATCACCGTTTCGTATGAGTCTAATCTACGAAGGATATTGTTTGCCGCCTGGTCTGCAGAAAACTCAAGCTCTGTGCGGATTTTTTCAGCCTGATGTTGTTGCGCATTACGCCATAGAGTAGTACTGACGATAAATCCAAACAGCAAGACCAAAGCAGAAATTAGCCATGGCACAAGCTGTGGTTTTACCAAACCCATTAATCGTTTTTTGAGACCTGAAATCATACTTTTTATTCTTAATTTATCCCTAATTCCAAAATTTCCCAAAAACTAATTTAATGATAGCTTTTGCTGTGTCATATTTTTTGCCAGGCTAACATGGCAGCGCCAATCATGCCAGCCTGATCGCCCATATCAGAAATGCTCACGTTAACTTTGCCCCGTAAAGCTGGAATCAAGTCTTCATTTAATTGCTGTGTAAAAGACGGTTCCATTAACGACCAGCCTGCGCTCATGCCACCACCAATGACTACATTTGCGACATCAATCACTTTTAAAATATGTGCTAATGCTTGGGCAAGCGTTATACCCGCTAAGCTATACGCAGCAATAGCATTTGCATCACCTTTATAGGCGCGGTTGGCAATTTCATGCGCATTGCAATGCTCACCACTTGCCTCAAAATAGCTGATTACAACGCCGCTGGCTGATGCGTATTGTTCCATGCAGCCACGATTACCACATCCACACAATCTGCCATTCGGCTTAACCGCAATATGCCCGACTTCCATCGCCACACCATGCTGGCCTTGAAACGGCTGACCATTTATAATCAAACCGCCGCCCACACCTGTGCCTAGCCCCAGATAAATCAAGCTGTTTGCCTGACTACTGGTTTGACCATTTGTTTGGCTGAGGTGCATGACATATTCACCATACGCCGCTGCCAACGCGTCATTCTCAGTAATGACAGGCAACTCAATCATTCGGCTTAAATCAACACTTAAATCAACATTGCTTAAACCTGGCAAATTTGGGGATTGTGAGATTTTTTGACTCTTTGGGTCTATAAACCCAGGGAAACCGATGCCCACTGCCGATACTTTAGGATACTTAACTTGTACACTTTCAATCGCTGCGGCGGTTGTATTTAATATTGTTTGCCAGGCTTGCTCTGGATTACCTTGATGAGATTTGCAAAGATTTGAAAAATCAGCATGAAAACGTTTTTCTTCTATCAATCGTGGCTGGGCGTTATAAATAGCTTCATCATACTCAACCACACCTAGACGTAGGTTAGTGCCGCCGACATCAATGCCAATCAACATCGCCATAATGACACCACCATAATATTTAGTGCCGCCCTGTCCGCGCAATCACTTTTGCAATACACTTAGCTTGAGATGCAGATAACTGAAGCCAGTTAAAACGCCAATGCCAATTACCCGTGCAAGTACCTGGTGTATTCATGCGGTGAGTAGAATCCAGCGCCAATAGATCCTGCATAGGGATAATGGCTAACTGTGCGTTAGATTCAAAAACCATATCAATCAAATCTGCTGGCATACTGGGTTCATGCTGTTCTGAATGAGAGGAGCGTATATACGCATCCACCAATTCACGTTGTTGCTCATCTAAAGCGTTATACCAGCCCAGCGTCGTGTCATTATCATGGGTACCTGTGTACGCCACACTATTCACTTCAATATTGTGCGGTAAATACGGGTTATCTTCTTGACCACTAAATGCAAATTGCAAAATCTTCATGCCAGGCAAATTGTATTGATGCCTTAATGCATCGACTTCTGCCGTAATAATGCCTAAGTCCTCTGCAACCAGGCATATTTTCGGCAAGGCATTTTTAATAGCTGCAAGCAATGCATCACCTGGAGCCAACACCCACTGACCATTAATTGCAGTATCTTCACTTGCGGGAATTTCCCATGCGGCCTCCAAACCTCTGAAATGGTCGATGCGAACAATATCAAACAGCGCATTTTGCGTTGCCATGCGAGATACCCACCAGCTAAAACCATCAGCAGCCATCGAATCCCAGTTATAGTGCGGGTTGCCCCAACGCTGCCCTGTTTCCGAAAAATAATCTGGTGGCACACCTGCTACTACTTCCATGTTTTTATGGGCATCCAGCTTAAATAAATGAGGTTGCGCCCATACATCAGCGCTGTCATAGGCCACAAAAATAGGAATGTCGCCAAAGAAATAAACATTTTTTGAAGCGGCATAAGCTTTAAGCGCCAGCCACTGTGTAAAAAATATAAACTGCGTAAATTGAATCACGGCAATTTCATGCGCCAGTTCTTTACGTGCTTGCTTAAGGGTTTTTACATCACGATTTTTGTATGCTTCTGGCCAATAACTCCATCCAGAATGATTAAACTTGTTTCGTAGCGCTAAAAAAAGTGCAAAATCATCTAGCCAGTGTGCCTGTTTTTTACAAAACTTTTTAAAGGTTAGTTGCTCTTGCTTTTCTACTCTTATTTTAAATGCCTCATAGACGTTTGCTAATAACTGCGTTTTGCTGGTAATGAAGCCATCGGTATCTGCTTTTCTTAGCAAGAGACCCTGTGCCTGCAAAGCATCTAAGCTAATAAAGTCAGGATTGCCGGCAAAAGCCGATAAGCATTGATACGGTGAGTTGTCTGCATGTGGCATATTGATTGGCAATGTTTGCCAAATGCTGACGCCTATCGAATTTAAGAAATCGACAAAACGATAAGCTTCTGCACCCAAATCACCGACGTAATTTGCGCTCGGTAGAGAGCTGATATGCAACAACACGCCTGCACGGCGCTGGGCCAAAAGTGATAAATTAGTGCGTTTCATTATTACCTATATATTAAAAGTATGCTTCCTAGAAGCCAGTAAACACTAATTCGATCTTTAAGTGAGTTTAAGCTTGCCCTCTTCGCATTGTTCCTGCATTGTCTGCATTACCGCCGCCAGCGCTAATGGTTTTATGCAATACCGCAGGCACTGGCTGCTGTAACAAAGCGTATAAGTTAATCAGGTTGCGACGGTAAAGTTGGTCAAAACTCGCCACACTGTCCGACGAATTATAATCGCCGAACCACCAAAACCAATCAGAACCTTCACAAATTGCTAATTGACGTTCGCAAGCCTTCAGTTGATTGGCATTTAAACCATTTTTCAATAAAACACTGTCGTAAGTTTTTTTAGCTGCGCAGAGTAAATCCCATGCTAAATTTTTGTCTTTACTGCCTATCCAGGTACTGAAAGTACCATACACCCAACTGCCAGCAGCTATTTGCGGCAACACGGGGGCGGATATTCCCTTAGTTTTGTAATCGGTTGATTGATATAAATCAACCATATCGCTAAAAGTGGTCATTTCAATATCAGGGTGATTTGCCAAGGCCGCATACAACTCACTTAAAAAGTAGTAACCATTGTAGGGGTAATATTCCCAGGCATTTTCGCCATCTAAAATAACACTGACCACCTTGTGTTTGCCGCTAGTAGCAGTTTCATGTGAAGTGGCATGATGAATATGTTCAAGTGATTGAATGAAGTCTCTGACGGCATCGGGTGAGTGCATTTTTGCATACTCAAAACCGATTTTATCAGACAGCTGATCATCTCTAAAAAAGCATAAAATATCTTGTTTGCCATTGGTTACCCGATATGGCTGATAAAGATATTCAAATTTATCTGATGCACTCAATTGCGATTTCACCAGACTATTTGCCAACACGCCCTGCCCCGTAGCCGCCCACTCCACGCCTTGTTCAGCCATCAGTGACAGCGCTGCGCTTGATACACCACCTTCTGCAGGCCACATACCGCGAGGCTCTGCACCGAAATATTCAGCATGGGACTTTTTGGCAGAAACAACATGCGCAACAGCACGGGCTTGGCCGCCACTATATTTAGGATTGACTGGCAAAGGTGCAAACGGCATTGCGTCCAGAGCCGATTTAAAGTCGAGTAGCAACGGTAAAATCGGGTGATAGTAAGGCGTTGTAGAAATTTCAATTTGCTTAGACTGCATGAGTGCTTTATAGCGCGGAATCAAGCCTGAGATAGTTTCGCCAATCACTTTGAATAATTGTTGCCTTTCTTCCAGCGTAAATAACAAACCTTTAGTCATTAGCGCCTGTATCACTTTATTATTACGGCGCAGACTCTCACCGCACCAAGCCAAGTGATACCATACTAGCAAGTCCGCTTTATACTGCGCTGACAAGTAGTGAAATTCATCATTACACTCAATTGGCTCAACAAGCTGATAAAGGTGTAATAAACGCTGATAATGTGGAAACGGGCTAAGCATTTTCTCATGATGACTCTTGAAGCAACTAGTCACAATCAAATGGCATTGCTCACAGTTGATGTTATCTAAGTCAGGCTCAACAAGTAAACCCAATAACGGATCACGAATGCGATTCTGCTTAAATTGAACCGTGTAATCTTCAAGCTGTTCCAACAAAATCGGTACAAAGTTAAATGTAACACGCGCTTTGGGGTTCTCTTCAAGATGAAACGCCATATCACTGTAATCTTTGATGGCGTGCAAATATGTCCACGGCAACACATACTCGTTCGTCACAATGTCACGATAATCAGGCTGATGCATATGCCAATAGAGATTTAAATATAGCTTTGGACGATTAGACTTCACTTGAATTTACAACCTTAATAATTAACATAAACTAAACGGTTCAACTTTTGATTTAATATAAAAATATTTATATTAAATCACTCTATACAGGTCTTGCCCCAGCATATCGGGAGTCACCAGCGTGATGCCTTTCTCGGACACATAAAAACGCTTCGCATCCAAAGCTAAATCCACACCAATTTGCATCCCTTCCGGGATACTGCAACCGCGGTCTAATACCACGTTTTTAAGCACAACATTACGATTGACCGTGACTTTAGGCAAAATAACAGCCCCTTCAATATCACAATAGCTATGCACACGTACATCTGAAAATAGAACAGAGCTCGTGACACTTGAACCGCTGATTAAGCATCCACCAGATACCAAAGAATCAGTTGCTTGACCTGTTCTACCCTCATCATTAAATACAAACTTAGCTGGAGGCAATTGCTCCTGCGATGTCCAGATCGGCCATTCCCTATCATACAAATTAAGTTCAGGAATCACTCTGGTTAGCTCCATATTCGCCTCCCAATAAGCATCAATCGTACCGACGTCACGCCAGTAGTAATTGCCATTTTTTGCGCCTACGCAGCTTTCAGTAAAGCGGTGTGCTTGTATTTTATATTTTTTAATAATGTACGGAATGATATCGCCACCAAAGTCATGAGTTGATTTTGGGTCGCCAGCATCGCGAATTAATTGCTCATATAAAAACTTAGCGTTGAATACATAGATTCCCATGCTGGCAAAAGCCTTACTGGTATCGCCAGGCATGTGTTTAGGCTTTTCTGGTTTTTCAGCAAACTCTATGACTCTGTCTGTGTTATCTACCGCAAGCACACCAAACCCTTTAGCATCTTCCAAAGGCACATTGATACAAGCAACCGTCATATCGGCATTACTTCTCACATGTGTCGCCAACATCTTGCCGTAATCCATTTTGTAAATATGATCACCGGCCAATATTAAAATATACTCGCCACCGCCCTCACGCAGTAAATCCAGGTTTTGATATACCGCATCTGCGGTACCTTTGTACCAATCTTCTGAAATGCGTTGCTGTGCAGGAATGATATTGACGTATTCATTAAACTCGCCACGTAAAAATCCCCAGCCGCGCTGAAGATGCTGAATCAAACTTTGTGCTTTGTATTGAGTAGCGACGTTGATACGGCGTATGCCAGAGTTAATGCAATTTGACAGTGGAAAATCAATGATACGGAATTTACCGCCAAACTGAACAGCGGGCTTGGCACGCCAATCAGTCAGGTTCTTTAAGCGGCTTCCCCGACCGCCTGCAAGAATAATAGCAGCGGTGTTTTTGGTTAATGTACTAATAAAACGGTCTGAATGCTGATCCATTTGTTGGCTCTTCGGCATGATGCCCTCCTGAAGTTTAATTAATCATTTTTAGAACTAGCTGGGCTAACTAGCTTAATTTTATATTTTCACTGTATCTGTTTACATTATAATCAGCTTAAAGCACTATAATCTAGTTAAAACACCACTAAACTAGCAAATAATGCTAAAAAAGTTAAAAAATATTTCTTAGGAAATTGAGGGGGAATGTATCTTGGACAAATCTAAAGCGACTACTGCAAAAACGAAAGCCGAAACAGTTGGAAAACCCAGTGTAAAAACGAAGTCAGCATCCAATGGAACGGCAGACTCATTAAAACTGATTTTGAAAGCCAGGCACCACGACCCTTTTAGCTTTTTAGGTCAACATAAAGTAGATGACAGTTATGTTTATCGCACATTTTTGCCTAACGCTTCTACCGTGTGGGTGAAGACTGCTAAAACTTGGACGAAACTTGATAAAACACATGCTGACGGATTGTTTGAAGTCACAAACAAAACCGCCCTTAAAACACCGTGCTTACTTAAAATTGAGTTAGGTGAAAATACTTATGAAGCTTATGACGCTTACACCTTCTCTTCCAGCATCACACAAGATGAGCTTTATTTATTTGGCGAAGGCCGCTTAAAGCAAGCCTACAAAACCTTAGGCGCACAATGCATCACACAAGATGACATTGCAGGCGTTCGCTTTGCAGTATGGGCTCCTAACGCAGAGCGCGTAAGTGTGACTGGTAGCTTTAACAATTGGGATGGGCGCGTTCATCCGATGCGCGCACATGGCTCAAGTGGTGTTTGGGATATTTTTATTCCTAACTTAACCACGCATGACACTTATAAATTTGAAATTCGTAATCGCCACACAGGCGGCATTTTAGTCAAAACAGACCCCTATGGCTTTGAGTTTGAACAACGCCCAGGCACAGCCGCTAAAATCAGCACCTCTCATCATCAATGGGAAGATAAACAATGGCTAGAATCACGTAAAAAACGTGATTGGCTGCACGCGCCATTTAACTGCTATGAAGTACATTTAGGCTCATGGCAACGTAATGATCAAGGCCACTTTTTAACCTATCGCGAGTTGGCAAAAACGCTAGTGCCTTATGTAGCAGAGATGGGCTATACACACGTTGAATTTATGCCTATTTCCGAGCATCCACTCGCAGAATCCTGGGGTTACCAAACAACTGGTTATTTTGGCGTCACGAATAGATTTGGTCCGCCAGACGATTTACGCTTTTTAATTGATGCATTTCACCAAGCCAATATCGGCGTAATTCTAGATTGGGTTCCGGGGCACTTTCCAAAAGATGACTGGGCGCTAGCACGTTTTGACGGTACGGCCCTGTATGAACATGAAGACCCTAGACTGGGTGAGCACCAAGACTGGGGCACGTATATTTTCAATTATGGTCGCAATGAGGTTCGTAATTTCCTAATTGCAAATGCCAATTTCTGGCTACAAGAGTTTCATATCGACGGATTGCGTGTAGATGCCGTGGCTTCGATGATTTATCTGGATTATTCCCGTAAAGCTGGAGAATGGCTACCAAACAAATTTGGTGGGCGAGAAAATCTAGAAGTTATCGATTTCTTAAAACAACTCAACGTGATGGTGGGTGAGGACTTTCCAGGCGTATTGACGATTGCTGAGGAATCTACTGCATGGCCTATGGTGTCACGCCCAGTTTATTTAGGCGGCTTAGGCTTTAGCATGAAATGGAACATGGGCTGGATGAACGACACCCTAGCCTACATTGAGCACAACCCTGTTCATAGACGTTATTACCATGACATGCTGACTTTTGGTCAGCTTTATGCCTATTCTGAAAACTTTGTATTGCCGTTTTCGCATGATGAAGTCGTACATGGCAAACATTCACTACTCGACAAAATGCCTGGTGATGCATGGCAAAAATTTGCAAATTTGCGCCTTCTTTTGACTTATCAAATGACTGCACCTGGCAAAAAACTTAATTTCATGGGCAATGAGTTTGGCCAAGGGCGTGAGTGGAACGTGAACAGCAGTCTTGATTGGCATTTACTAGGCAATGAATATGAAGGTCATCAATGGCATCAGGGCATTAAACTGGCCACTGCCGACTTAAACAAGCTATATAAAGAACTTAATGCACTCTACGCGCTGGATTTTGACGTTCATGGCTTTGAGTGGGTTGATTGTCATGACTCCGATCAATCTATTATTAGCTACGTTCGACGCGGGTTGGACAATAGTTTTGTTATAATAGTGTTGAATTTCACGCCTGTGTTACGTAAGGAATATCGCATTGGTGTTCCGCAGGCGGGCAGTTATCAAGAAGTGTTTAACAGCGATGCTGGCTGCTACGGTGGTAGCAACCAAGGTAACGGTTCTGGACTGCACACGGAAAATATTGCTTGGATGAATCATAACCAATCGCTTGTAATAACACTGCCGCCTTTGGCTGGCATCGTTTTACAATTAAAATAATTTAATCACTTACACATCAACCTAAAGTAAAGTACTCCTACTCAAATGGCTGCTCTAACAACACTACCAGTATGGCAAAAACTTTGCCAACATCAGCAAGCAATTGTATCAACACATATGCGAGATTTATTTGCAAACGACCCGAATCGTTTTGATAAATACAGCCTTAAATTTACCGACATATTGTTTGATTACTCCAAACATCGTATTAACGACGAAACGCTACCTTTACTGATGCAATTAGCGCGTGAAGCTAATGTTGAAGATTGGCGCGACCGCATGTTTGCGGGTGAAAAAATCAATATCACTGAAAATCGCGCGGTGTTGCATACCGCGCTTCGCAATCGCTCTAATACGCCAGTGATAGTAGATGACCATGATGTGATGCCAGAAGTTAACGCAGTGCTTGCACAAATGCGCCAATTTTCGGAAAAAGTGCGCAGCGGCTCATGGCTAGGTTACACAGGCAAACGTATTACCGATGTGGTTAATATTGGGATTGGCGGCTCAGATCTTGGTCCAGTAATGGTGTGTGATGCACTAAAGCCGTATGCCAGCCCCAATTTACAAGTACACTTTGTGTCTAATATTGATGGCGCCCATTTGATGCGTGCCCTAGAAAAATGTAACCCTGAAACTACGCTGTTTATTGTAGCTTCAAAAACATTTACTACTCAAGAAACCATGACTAATGCCATGTCTGCGCGCACCTGGTTTCTGGCTGCCGCACAAGATAATGCGCATGTTGCTAAACACTTTGTTGCCCTTTCTACCAACGCTAAAGCCGTGCAGGACTTTGGCATAGATACAGAAAATATGTTTGCCTTCTGGGACTGGGTAGGTGGTCGCTATTCACTCTGGTCTGCCATCGGTTTATCTATTGCATTATATGTAGGTATGGATAATTTCGAAGCGCTGCTCACAGGTGCCCATGAGATGGACAATCATTTCAGGACAGCTCCGTTAGAGAAAAATATACCCGTCATCATGGCGCTAATTGGTATTTGGTATAACAATTTTTTTCATGTCGACACCAGTGCAATTCTACCTTACGACCAAGGCATGGCACGCTTCCCTGCTTATCTGCAACAAGCAGATATGGAAAGTAATGGTAAATTTATTTGCCGTGACGGTAAACGTATTCAATACAAAACGGGCCCTGTGATTTGGGGTGAAGCTGGTACTAATGGTCAACATGCTTTTTACCAACTGATTCATCAAGGCACACAAATTGTGCCGGCTGACTTTTTAATGCCCGTGCACAGTCATTATGCCATTGGTAAACATGGCTATGCCCATCACAAAATTTTGCTGGCTAATTTTTTTGCACAAACGCAATCCTTAATGCTTGGTAAAACTAAAGAACAAGCCCGTATTGAATTAGAAAGCCAAGGCATGAATGGTGAAGCACTAGAAAAACTGCTTCCACACAAAGTATTTGAAGGTAACCGCCCTACCACGTCGATTTTGTTCGACAAACTAACACCAAATACATTAGGAAAACTTATCGCACTGTATGAACATAAAATTTTCGTACAAGGCATCATTTGGGACATCAACAGCTACGATCAATGGGGCGTTGAATATGGCAAGCAGATTGCCCAGCAAATTCTACCGCTATTAACCAATGATGAAGTGATTAAAGACTTTGACAGCTCTACAAATGGCTTAATGAATTATACAAAAGCACACAAATAAGCTGCCAACCATGACAAACCTTAATAAATATCGTGTTGATGATAAAAAATTCTCGCTCAAAGAATTTAAATCTAACGATAAAAGTGAGCGAACTGATAGTAAAGAGCAAGACTCAATTGAGTTAACAAAACTTGCTGCTGAAATTAATACACTGCAAGATATTTTGCATGCCGAAGGTAAGCGCAAGTTACTACTCGTCCTACAGGGCATGGATGCCAGCGGCAAAGATGGTACAGTGCGTCATGTTTTTAGTGAATGTGACCCGCTTGGCATACGTTTGGCAAGCTTTAAAGCACCTACTAGCGAAGAACTCGCACACGATTATTTATGGCGTGTTCATCAACAAGTGCCTAAGGCAGGTGAATTGGTAATCTTCAATCGTAGCCACTATGAAGATGTGTTAATCGTCAAAGTACACGATTGGATTGACGATGCTGAATGTCAGCGCCGTTATGCCCAAATCAATGATTTTGAGCGTTTACTTACAGAAACAGGCACAACTATTATTAAGTGTTTTTTGCATATTTCCAAAGAAGAGCAAAAAGTGCGTATGCAGGAGCGATTAGACGACCCGACCAAATCCTGGAAATTTAATTCGAATGACTTGAAAGAGCGTGCACTTTGGCCGCAATATATACAAGCCTACGAACAGGCGATTCAGGCCACATCAACTGAACACGCACCTTGGTATGTTGTACCAGCGGACTCTAAAACCAATCGAAATCTTCTAATTTCCAGACTTTTACTAGACACACTTAAAAGCCTTAAGTTGAAATATCCACCAGTTCCAACCGACTACAAGTCAATAATAATCGCAGATTAGCTGCTAATGCAGCTTCACCTCACCCGCCTTAACTATTTGCTTGGCTAACATTTCACCAAAGCTGGCACTGGCACTTGCGCCAATACGTTTAGCTAGGCGACTGGCAAAATCTTCTTGCGTTGTAAAATCAACAATTTTTTCCTGTTTAATGACTTCACGCGCTACATAATCCGCACTTCCAATAGCATCAGCTAGCCCCATTTTAATACTTTGCTCTCCACTCCAGAATAAGCCGCTAAAAGTCTCAGGCGTTTCTTTTAGGCGCGTAGTACGGCCTTGGCGTACGACTGTTTTGAATTGCTCATGGATTTCATTAAGCATGGTTTGTGCCAAAGCTTGATGCTTAGGGTTCACTGGTGAAAATGGATCCAGCATCGCTTTGTTTTCACCAGCCGTCATCAAGCGTCGTTCGACACCGACCTTTTTCATGACTTCAGTAAAACCATAGCCATCCATCAACACGCCAATTGAGCCAACTATACTGGCTTTATCTACGTAGATTTTATCTGCTGCTACTGCGATGTAATAGCCGCCAGAGGCACAAATATCTTCAACTACTGCATATACAGGTATTTTAGGGTGCAGTTTCTTTTGACGTTTAATTTCATCGTTAATAATGCCAGCTTGCACCGGGCTGCCACCTGGACTATTAATACGTAAAATAATACCTTTGGTGCCTTTGTCTTTGTAAGCATCGTGAAGACTTTCCATAAATGAATCAGCATTCACATCACCGCCAGCCTGAATAACGCCAGACACTTCAATGAGTGCGGTATGAGCTCCTATATTTTTAGCTCCACCCCCTAGCCAACCTAGCGCAAAGAATAAAATGATAAAAAGATATGCAAAGGTGAGTCCTTTAAAAAAAACGCTCCAGCGACGCGAGGTTTTTTGCTCAGTGAGTGCAGAGCTGGCTAGCTTTTCAATCGCATCACGCTGCCATTTTGTATCTTGCGACTGTGTGCTTGGGATTGAAGGTTGTTGAGTATCTTCTGACATTTATTTGAGCTTTCCTTGATTATTTATTGGAATATTATTTGTTAAGTTAGTATTGATTATAATTTCTTGATTTTGTTCAGTCACGCTAATAGGTTTTAGACTTTTACCTTTACATGGCCCCATTACACAAAAACCATTATCAGGACGGTAATGTGCTCCATGAGTTGAGCAAATTAAATAATCTTTTTGTACTGTGAAAAAATCACCTTCGTTCCAATCCAGCTCTACTGGTACATGCGCGCACTGGTTAACATAAGCGTAAGGTTTGCCATGAAAACGCACCACAAATCCGGTCACAAACTCACCCAAAGCGGGTAATGCAAAGCGCAAACCCTTAGCTCCGTCTTGAAGTTCTTCACTTTTAAAAACAATCGTATTATTACTCATATTAATTCTCTTAAGCGTGCTCAAGCAGCCATTGGCTTAAACTAGTAAAGTCGTCAAACTGCTGAATCGGATTAAGATGCTGCCATTGCTCAGCCTGTTGTGCACCAAAGGTTACACCCACTGCACTAACACCAGCATTTTGTGCCATATGTAAATCATAACTGGTGTCACCTATCATTAATGTGCGTTCAGGCAACACCACTAAATATTCCATTAGCTCATCCAGCATTTGGGGATGCGGTTTTGAGAAACACTCATCTACAGTTCGCGTTGAATGAAAATATTTACCTAAGCCACTGTGTTCCAGTGCCAAATTAAGCCCACGACGGCCTTTGCCAGTAGCCACAGCCAACTTGAAGCCACGCTTATTTAATGTGGCCATCGTATCAGCCACGCCCTCAAATAAAGGTATTTCACGCTCACCAGCATAATAATTGGCTGTATATTGAGTAGCAAGCGCTTGCGCTTGTTCAACAGGTATTTCGCCGTACAAAGCCTCAATAGACTCACGCAAACCAAGCCCAATGATGTTACTTGCAGCTTGTGGAGTTAATACTGGCAAGCCTACTTGTTCAGCTGCTTTAAGGATTGCATTGGTAATCATGCCAGTAGAATCTGCTAGCGTACCATCCCAATCCCACACGATTAAATCAAACTGCTTACGCATTCTTTCTTACTCTTTCTCTTAGATCTTTAGGACTCTAATTTAACTAAAAATTTACTTAATTCTACTGGCATAGGGGCAATTAACTCAAGCTTGTCATTCGTCAATGGATGACGAATTTTTGTGATGGATGAATGCAAAAACATGCGCTTCAATCCACTTTTTATTAAAGCTTTATTCAACGCAAAATCACCATATTTATCATCACCGACTATCGCAAAACCCAAATGTGCCAACTGCACACGTAATTGATGTGTACGCCCTGTCACAAGTTGCGCCTCCAACAAACTAAATTTGCCTAATACCGGGTGATTAAAATTTTTCATCAGTCTGAACATGGTTTCAGATGTCTGGCGCTCATTATATTTATCTTTTGAAACGTCCGTGACTACATTCACTCTTCTCTCACCATTTGGTAAAAGGTATTTTTGTAGATCCAACACCACCCGTTTTTTTTGTTCCAGCCATTCACCCTGCACTAACATCACATAGCGCTTATCTGTTTGATTATTCCGAATAGCTTCATGCAAAGCTACTAAAGCGCTACGTTTTTTAGCCAACATCAATACGCCTGAAGTTTCCCGATCAAGACGATGTACCAGCTCTAAGAACTTGGCCTTGGGGCGCTCCAAGCGCATCTGTTCTATCACGCCTCGACTAATGCCACTGCCCCCATGCACGGCAAAACCTGCTGGCTTATCAATCACCAGCACTGCATCATCTTCAAAAATAATAGTATTTTCAAATCTGGGGGCTACAGGTATTTTTTGCTCAGGTTTATCTGCAATGGTAGATCGTGTTGGCGGAATTCTAACTACATCACCCAGACTTAAGCGAAAATCTGCATCGATGCGTTTTTTATTAACGCGCACTTCACCACTGCGTAATATTCTGTAAACATGACTTTTAGGCACGCCTTTTAGGGTTTTTGTCAGAAAATTATCGACACGTTGCCCTTCACTTGCCTCATCAACAGTTAAAAATGCAGCTGCCAATTCACTTACCTTTGTTGCGCTATGATGCTGATCTTGTGTGGTTATATTGTTCATACTTTGCTTAAATGTTTGTAGTAGCCTATACTAGCGCGAGTATCAATTAACTTAAGAATTAATTGATACTCGAGAATACACTTAAATATCTACAATTGCGCTTTATAAATACGCAACTATCTATGTAATTTAAGCTGTAATTAAAGTAAAAACAGATACTTGGTTAACGCCGCTCACCATATTATAAAAGTAGCAGCAAGTAAAATTAGCGCTCAAGCCGCCGCAGACAAATAAACATAAAGCGCGACTTAAGGGAAAAGTAAAATTTAGCATATTGCTGAATTAGCATTTACTGAAGATAGAATTTTAACGAATTTAAGCCACAACTGGCGTAAATTTAATAATTAGTTTAATTTAACGCACAATAAACAAGTTTCAAATTGAAGTTTTCAATTGAAACAATTAATTAAAAGACAAGATTAACTCTGCTGGTTTGCCATTGTAAACATGCACACTTAATCGTTCTTTAAGAGAGTTTTTAAGAACAAAGCGACCTTCGTTACATGTTCTTAATTGAAAGAGTCGTTAGATTTCACACGTGCGCGCACTTCGCGCCTTCAGTATCTTAGCCTAAATATTTGGCACTTTCACCTTAATACGCCTTCAATATCAATTGCTTACTTATCAAGCATTGAGTCTGCCACCTGAGCCTAACAGGAGCAAACAATGAAACGCATGTTATTTAATGCAACGCAATCTGAAGAGTTACGCGTTGCGATTGTAGATGGTCAAAAACTCATCGATTTAGATATTGAACACGCTGGTAAAGAACAACGTAAAAGCAATATTTACAAGGGTGTCATCACCCGTATAGAACCCTCACTAGAAGCAGCTTTTGTCGACTACGGCATGGATAGACACGGTTTCTTGCCATTTAAAGAAGTCGCGCGTAGCTACTACAAAGAAGGTGCAGACGGCAAATCCCGTATTCAGGATGCCTTAAAAGAAGGTCAGGAATTGATTGTGCAGGTAGATAAAGACGAGCGCGGCAACAAAGGTGCTGCGTTGACAACCTTTATCTCACTCGCTGGTCGTTATTTAGTTTTAATGCCAAACAACCCACGCGGCGGCGGTGTTTCACGTCGTATTGAAGGTGAGGATCGCGACGAATTACGTGATGTATTAGCACAACTTGAAGTACCAAAAGGCATGAGCATAATCGCTCGTACCGCAGGGATTGGCCGCAATGCTGAAGAATTACAGTGGGACTTAAATTACCTCACACAGTTGTGGACAGCTATTGATGGCGCTTCAGCAATGCAGGCTGGCGCGTATTTAATCTATCAAGAAGGCAGCTTAGTCATTCGCGCAATTCGCGATTACTTTAGCTCTGATATCGGCGAGATTTTAATTGATACCCCTGATATTCACGAACAAGCAGTACAGTTTATGAATCACGTGATGCCAGGCAATGTGTCACGCGTTAAGCTATATCAAGATGAAATCCCACTTTTTACACGCTTTCAAATCGAGCATCAAATTGAGTCTGCCTTTGCGCGTGAAGTGCGCTTGCCTTCCGGCGGTGCGATTGTCATTGACCACACTGAAGCTTTGGTTTCAGTTGACGTTAACTCGGGCCGTGCAACACGTGGTAGTGACATTGAACATACAGCATTCAACACCAACATAGAAGCGGCTGAAGAAGTCGCACGCCAATTACGCCTGCGCGACTTAGGCGGATTGGTTGTCATCGACTTCATTGACATGGAAAGCCAGCGCAACCAACGTGAAGTGGAAAATGCTTTACGTGACGCATTACATCTAGACCGCGCGCGCGTTCAAACTGGCAAGATTTCACGTTTTGGCTTACTGGAATTATCACGTCAACGCCTGCGCCCAAGCTTAGGCGAAACCAATCATATTCCATGCCCGCGCTGTAGCGGTACAGGCCATATTCGCGGCATTGAATCAACTGCACTACACATTTTGCGCATCACACAAGAAGATGCAATGAAAGAAAACAGCGCAATTATTCAAGTGCAGTTACCAGTTGAAGTGGCTACATTCTTGCTTAATGAAAAACGTGCTGACATTCATAAAATTGAACAACGCATGGGCGTAGAGGTTGTATTGATTCCAAATATTCACCTTGAAACACCAAACTACAATATTGTGCGCGTTAAACACGATGATGTGACTGAAGAAACCAGCCGTGCAAGCTACAAATTAGTAGAAATGCCAACTGAAACCTCTTACATTCCAAATGCAGAAGAAGTAGCAAAAGCAGTAAGGCCAGTTGCTGCAGTTAAAGGTATTACGCCAGCAGCACCTGCGCCGATTGTAGCTGAGAAAACAGAGACTGAAGCTTTTGCAGCGCCTAAAGTATCCTTCTTTGCACGCATTAAACGTTTCTTTGGTGCTTCACCTTCAACTGTAGAAACACCCAAAACTGAAGCTGAAAAAGCGGACGAAACGCGTCGTGAAAATAACCGTAATAATCGTAACCGCAATAATCGCAATCGTAACGAGCGTAATCGCAGCGGTAGTGAACGTACGGATAAAGACATAAATCAGCAGAACCGCCCTAATCGCAACAATGAAGTTAAGGGGCAAGAAACACGTCCTGCTGATGCAAAAGCTCTAGAGCCACGTCAACCAAAACATCAACAACAAGCTCGGGGCGAAAAACCGCGAAACGAGCAACCACGTCAACAAGCAAATGCAGCGCCGTTAAATACTGGTGCTGAAGTTGCAGTAATTGAAGCAGGTACCGAGAAAACTGCAGAACGCAGCGGAAGCCGTCGCAATCGTAACAACCGTCGTGGTCGTCGTGATCGTGATGATTCAGCTGTTCGCGATGCAAATCGTCCGTTTGTTCCAAATGATGAAATCATTGCAACACAACCAAACACGACAGCCGATGCAGCTATCATTTCTTCTGGCAATGTGACTGAACTTCCAATACCAACTGTGCAAGAAGTAACTGCAATAGCTGAAAATCAACCAAACATAGTTGATACTCAGCCTAGCGAAAAGCCTAAGGCTAAAGCAGATAACAGAAAACCTAAAGCAGCTAAAGTGCCTGTCGCTGAAGCTGAGGGCGTAGCTACAAATGATACTGCGACACAAGCACCTGCTATTACGGCTGAAGATGCCTCTGCAAAAGCTAGCAATAAGCGTCCTGCCCGTCCACGTAAGCCAAAAGTAGAAGCTAAACCCGTTGATTTAGCGGCAGCAGGGTTACAACTGGTTGAAACAAAAGCAGACGCACCAAAAGCTGTTGTACTCGCTGAGGCAGAGAAACCCAAGGCACCTCGCAAAGCAGCAGCCTGGAAGAAAAATGCTATTGAAGATACCAATGCAGAACCTTTAGTCATGGTAGAAACACAAAATAAATAGCACTATATGACAGTGTAGAATTGCTAGAAATTTAGTGATAAAAAGCCCCGTGTAGGAATTACTCGGGGCTTTTTTATTGCCATTTTACCCAGCAAAAAAACACTTCTCGCGAGATTGAAATTAACTTTTACTTTGGTTTAATCTGCCCTGCTTCAGCATTAAACTTTATATAAAACAATGATTGGTTTTCTGCCGCCAGCAACGCTAACAACTGATTGATGGTTTCATCACTAGCAAAAAACTCAAGTACGATAGGCAACTCACCTGCCAACTCAAAAAAATGTTGTTCATGCAGGCGTCCATCACGGCCGAAGCTAGCCAAGGCACGCACTGCTGATCCGCCAGGAATCCCAATGGCCTCGGCTTGTTTTAATACCCACTCATATAGCAGATTACCATGCAGGCGTAATTGCTCAGGAACAAACAGCTTCAGGTAAATACCTTGTGTCATATTAACCTCGTATTAAATGTACAGTAAGTAAGCCCATGCCTGTCATCGCCAATGATCCCAATACATGAACCAATATATGCGTTGCGGCCCAACCATACTGCCCTCTTGTGAATAAATTCACAGCTTCAGCAGAAAATGTAGAAAATGTAGTCAATCCGCCGAGTAATCCAGTGACTGCGAAAAGCCTAATTTCTGGAGCAACCGTAGTAGTTAGTGCAAAAAAACCCATGAACAAGCCTATAAAATAGCCACCCACCAAATTAGCCACAAGCGTGCCCAATGGCAGTGCCGGTAAGGTGGCATTTAGTGCCAAGCCTAATCCCCAACGCATCCAGGCGCCTATTACGGCGCCAGCGCCAACGGCTAAAAACCCGTTAAATCCCATGCCCACTCCCGAAAACAATGTTATAGCAAACTAATTTATACAATATAATAATGCATCAACGTCATTATGAAGAAAGTATATTTTGCGCGTTCTATTTGCTACGTCTGAAGTTTTTCCACTCATTAAAACTGGCGGGTTGGCCGATGTAAGCGGATCGCTACCTACTGCTTTGCAGAATTTAGGAGTTGATATCCGCATCCTGGTACCTGGTTATCCATCTGTGTTAAAGCAACTCGTTAACCTTCGGCATGTCGCCTCACTGAGCAACTTACCTGTTATTGAACATGCCGAACTCATGATAGGTATGATTTCAGAAACTAAAGTCAATGTTTTAGTCATCAAAGCTGCAGGGCTCTATGAGCGAGATGGCGGACCTTATGTTGACGTAAACGGACAGGAATGGTTAGATAATCCGGTGCGCTTTGGTATACTTTCAAAAGTTGCTGCAATTATAAGTGGACCAAACTCACCTATTCCTAACTGGCAACCGGATATTGTACATTGCAACGACTGGCAAACTGGATTAGCACCTGCCTACATGAAACTGGTAGAACATACTCAGGCTAAATCCGTCATTAGCTTACATAATATGGCGTTTCAAGGTTGTTATGCACCAGGGTGGCTATCGACTTTAGCCTTACCACACACAAACTTTGCAGTAGAAGGCTTTGAATATCACGGTCAATTATCTTTTCTGAAAGCTGGCATTTTTTATGCAGATGCCATCACCACGGTAAGCCCAAGCTATGCGAAAGAAATTCAAACTGCAGAATTTGGCTTTGGCTTAGAAGGCTTGCTAAGTAAACGCGGCAATGAATTAAAAGGTATTCTGAACGGGATTGAAACCGATGAATGGAATCCGGAGTTTGATCCCCATCTTATTAAAACCTATAGCGCGAATAAATTAGCAGGAAAAAAACTGGTTAAAAGCGCTTTACAGGAAAGATTAGGGCTTCAAATTGATGCAAGCGCACCATTATTAGGCGTAGTGAGTCGCCTGACGCATCAAAAAGGCTTGGATATGCTAGTGCCTATCACGCAAGAGTTAGTTGACTCAGGCTGCCAATTAGCACTGCTGGGAAGCGGTGAAAGTACATTAGAAAATGCCTTTAGACAACTTGCCAATAGCAGCCCCAATAAAGTCAGCGTCACTATTGGTTACAACGAACCGCTATCTCACCAAATCATGGCGGGGTGTGACATGTTCATCATGCCTTCACGTTTTGAACCTTGTGGCCTGAATCAATTATACGGCCTAGCCTATGGCACCCCCCCCATAGTCAACGCCACTGGCGGGCTTGCTGACTCAGTAGTTGATACCAACATCGTTACCTTTAAAAACAAAACTGCAAACGGCTTTGTCATGAGCGAGGCTAGCCCGGCAAGCTTGCTAAGCTGCATTAAGCAGGCATTAAATGTATTTAATAACGATGAAAGTGCATGGCGCCAAATCCAAAAAAATGGCATGTTGCAGAATTTAAGCTGGGATAAAAGCGCGTTGGAATATCTAGCTGAATATAAAAAACTGATGCAATAAGTGATAAATTAGATGTAGCAGAAAAGTTGGCACAGGAAATGCTTTATAAATACTAAGCTTCTCCAAAGCTAGTTTCTCCTCCCTCTAGGGCGTCTTGTTAGACGCCCACTTTTTTTCCTAAACTACACCAGAACTTTGATTAGCAATAGCTTACTTAACAATAAAGTGCTCGCGATAATATTTAAGCTCATCGATAGACTCATAAATGTCTGCCAAAGCCTCGTGTTTACTGGCTTTCTTGAAACCAGAGTAAATTTCCGGCTTCCAGCGTCTTGCAAGCTCTTTGAATACACTGACATCTAAATTGCGGTAGTGAAAATAACTTTCTAAATCTGGCATATAGCGTGCCATAAATCGTCTGTCCTGACAGATTGAATTTCCGCACATGGGTGATTTACCTGCAGGTACATATTGTTTTAAAAAGGCAATCATTTGCGCTGTTGCTTCAGCTTCATCCAATGTTGACGCTTTTACTTTCTCAATTAAGCCAGAACGGCCATGTGCGCCTTTATTCCATGCATCCATAGCATCTAATACCGCATCACTCTGATGAATCACCAACACTGGTGATTCACCCAGCACATTCAATTCAGCATCGGTGACCACTGCAGCAAGCTCAAGAATACGGTCAGAGTCTGGCAACAAGCCGCTCATTTCCATATCCAACCAGATTAAATTATTTTGATTTGTACTGTTATTGCTATCAGTGCTTGTAGTTACCATCATGATTTCCATTAAAATATTGAGTTATAAGCAAACTTGATGAACTATCACCAACAAAATGCTTCACAATACTATATTAACTTAATTAACATATTGAACCATAAAGTAGAGCTATAAAAACATGTCTTCTGTACTCACCTTTACCTTCATTTTTTTGCTTATCACTACTACTTTGATACGCTTGTGGCTGGGTCGCAGGCACATTTCTTATGTGCAAACACATCGCAAGCAAGTGCCAGCAGCTTTTGAAAATAACATTACGTTAGATGCGCACCAGAAAGCCGCAGATTATGCATCAGCTAAAACAAGATTAGTCATCATTGAAGCTGTAGTGGCGGCCTTATTGCTTGCCGCATTAACGCTCGGCGGTGGATTGCAGCTAATTGACGATATTTGGCGTAACTTACTGCCAACTCAAGAGATTATTCGTGGAGCCCTAGTTATTTGCAGTGCATTATTAGTCAGCAGTTTCATTGACTTACCATTCGAATATTACAAAACCTTTGTCATTGACGAAAAATTCGGCTTTAACAAAATGACCCCTGCAATGTTCTTGAGTGACCTTGTAAAACATAGCTTGGTAGGGCTTGCCTTAGGTGCGCCTATTTTGTTTGCCGCCTTATGGCTCATGCAAGGTGCTGGGCAATACTGGTGGCTGTATTTATGGCTAGTGTGGAGTGTTTTCAATCTCATCATGTTAGCTGTATATCCGACATTTATTGCACCTTTATTTAATAAATTCTCTCCGCTAAAAGATGAGAATCTAAAGCAGCGCATTGAAACATTATTGACAAAATGTGGTTTTAAATCACAAGGTCTTTTTGTGATGGACGGTTCTGCTCGAAGCAGCCACGGCAATGCCTATTTCACTGGATTTGGGTCATCGAAACGTGTTGTGTTCTTTGACACTTTGCTTGAAAGATTAAACGTAGATGAGATAGAAGCAGTTTTAGCACACGAACTAGGACATTTTAAACATCACCATGTCATTAAACGCATCGTACTGATGTTCTTGGTAAGCTTTTTAGGTTTGGCATTGCTCGGATGGCTAATCAATCAACCTTGGTTTTACACAGGACTAGGCGTTACACAAAAAAGCGACTATATGGCTTTGGTCTTGTTTTTAATGGTGTCACCTGTGTTCTTATTTTTGCTTCGCCCTATCATGGCCAGTTATTCACGTAAAAATGAATTTGAGGCAGATGACTATGCGGCCAATCACGCAAGCGCTAAAGAACTGGTTAAGGCGCTGGTTAAACTATACCGTGATAATGCATCCACGCTGACGCCAGACCCCTTACATTCGGCATTTTATGACTCTCATCCGCCTGCGAGCATTAGGATTTCTAAATTAGCAGCGTATACTAGCTGAAAACTCAAGCGGAGCTATCACGATGAAATCCGTACTTTTAGCATGCTTATTAATGTTAAGCAACCTTACATTTGCTGAGCCTTATACTGGAGCTGATGCAACCGCAGGCAAAGCGCTCGTATCTAAGAACTGCATCAGCTGTCATGCCCAAAGTTTTGGTGGAGACGGCTCTGAGATATACATGCGTAAAGATCGCAAGGTAAAAACTTCAAAAGGCTTAGTTGCACAAGTACGTAATTGCAATACTAACTTAGGCTTAAAATGGTTTGAAGACGAAGAGCTTAACGTGGCCAAATATCTCAACCAAACTTATTACAAATTCACAGAATAATTTGACTACTCAAACTGCTGTAACATCAAGTTTTATACCTCCTTTGCAAGGCACCGTTGTTGCAGCTTATGGCAAGCGTTTTCAGGTTGAGTTAACTGATGGCAAAAAACGTATCAGCTGTGTCACGCGTGGGAAAAAAACTGATTTAGCCTGTGGCGATATTGTCACCATCAAACTCACAGACAAGCACGAAGGTGTAGTAGAAACCACCCTGCCACGTAAAACCTTACTGTACCGTAGCAATGCATTTAAAAGCAAAATGCTGGCGGCTAATGTGACGCAAATCATCATCGTACTTGCCACGCAGCCTAGCTTTTATGAAGCCCTGCTCAATCGCTGCTTAATAGCCGCAGAAGCCGCGAATATCAAGGCACTTATTGTACTGAATAAGTGTGACCTAGCCGATAATGATGATGCTAAACAGAAGCTTGCGCTATATACCGCACTAGGTTATCAGGTAATATCACTCTCAGCTAAAGAGGACATTTCCTCACTTAGGCCTTATCTGCAAGATGAGGCAAGTATTTTGGTGGGTCAGTCTGGCATGGGTAAATCCACCATCATCAATGCACTGCTGCCGAATGAAGCTGTACGGACGCGAGAAGTAAGCCATGTGCTGGACAGCGGCAAACACACGACTACTGCGGCGCATTTATATCACCTTGATGAATATAGCCAACTGATAGACTCGCCAGGATTACAAGAGTTTGGCTTACATCATCTCAGTACAGATGAACTTGAACATGCATTTGTAGAATTCAGGCCGTTTTTAGGTAAATGCAGATTTAACAACTGTAAACATTTACAAGAGCCAGATTGCGCAATCACTGAGGCCGTAGCAGCCAACAAAATAACAGCTGAAAGATTGGCTATTTATAAAATGTTACGTTTGGAAATAAAGCATTAAAGCTTATCAGTAAACCTAAAAAACTGCTGTAATCATAGTCTTAATCAATGCTTTAAAAAATCAACTCCCAAGTAAACTTAAAAGCTCCTAGGTAAACAAGTGTAAATGCTTTAAAAAAAGTATTGCCCTACAATATAATCATGCGTATGAAAGTAATCATTTTAATAAAATCGTTCAAGGGTCATGTTGAGTGAGTGACATTCGTCGAGAAAAAA
This sequence comes from Methylotenera sp., assembly GCF_030684185.1. GTDB lineage: Bacteria > Pseudomonadota > Gammaproteobacteria > Burkholderiales > Methylophilaceae > Methylotenera. The sequence continues at coordinate 230,859 of NZ_JAUXOY010000027.1, read as the reverse complement.
CCCCGGTATCCCAACTAGACGTTGGCATGTATGTCTCTGAGCTTGATAGGCCATGGCTAGATACGCCATTTATGCTTGAAGGTCTGCTCATTGAAGATAATGAGCAAATCGAGACAATTACAGGCATATGTGAATTTGTGTATATTGATAGAACCTTATCTGCTGGCAGGCACTTTAGTGCCACTCCCAAAGAGCAAGTTGCAATCAAGCGTGATGGCGCTATAAATCGCGTCATTGTAAACGCTGATTTACCAAAAAAATCTACGGATAGTTCAGCTAAATCAACTGAAACAAATACGCAAACTGGGAAGTTTTCATTTTTTGATGCCCTGAAAGAACTTCATACAAGCAATCAAAGTGCGCAATCTTCATCGACAAACAAAAATACTGCTGATGCAATATTTAATATGCAATATACAAATACTAATGTGGCAAGTTTAGCGAAAAGTGAGGTTACTAAAAACCCAACACTCACAAGTCAAATTAAAACGGATTTCTCAAACTTTATTTCCGGATTAACCAGCTGGGGAGGAAAACAAAAAAAACTCCAGGCTGTTGTTGATAAAGCGGCATTAAAGGCCGAACTTGCAAAAAATCAAAATACCATTGATGGTTACAAAATCACTATTTTTGATGAAGCACCACCCGTTGAAGATGAAATAGCCGTAATTTACCCTGTATATGAGAAATCACAACTCGCCACGCGACAAATGTTTGAAGCGCTCGCCTTAGACCAAGAAATTGATTTAACCAACATCCATGAAGCTTTGGATGGCATGGTTGAAAGTATAGAGCGCAATCCGGATGCGCTGATTTGGTTGGCTAAACTTAAACAAACAGACGACTATGCCTACAACCACGCGCTTAGCGTATCAATTACACTAATGGCCTTGGCAAACTTCATGTCACTGCCTAAAAAACAAGTGAAAGATTTAGGCTTAGCGGGCTTATTACAAGATATTGGTAAAGCAAAAATCCCGACAGAACTTTTACACAAGCAAGATAAAATTACTCATCAAGAGTTCGAAATCCTGAAGAAACACGTTGACTTTGCCTTAGGTTTACTCGAAGTGACGGATAACATTTCAGGCACGGTGATTTTAACTGTTTCACAGCATCACGAACGTATTGATGGCAGCGGCTATCCATACAAACTCTCAGGAAATCAAATTAGCTTAACGGGTCAAATGGCTGGTCTGATAGACACATACTGTGCCCTCACAACAAATAAAGTGTATGCGAAAGGCGTTTATAACCAACTGGCCTTGGAAGAAATTCATTCTTTACGCGGCTTCAAGTTTAATGGTGTTTTAATCGATCAATTAGTGCAGTTTTTAGGCATGTACCCGGTAAGTTCTCTTGTTGAGCTAAACTCTGGTGAAGTGGGCGTGGTCATCCAGCAAAACAGCGTGCGCCGTTTACTGCCAAGAGTCATGATATTACTGAATCCGGATAAAACCAAAAATGAATATCCTGCGATTATCAACTTAATCAACGCACCGCTTACGCCTACAGGAGAGCCTTATAAAATATTAAGAGGGTTGCCTCCCGATAGTTATGGATTGAGCTCAAATAATTACTATGGCTAAGCTATCCAACGATACATTAACAGCCGCTAATCAGCCAGGTTCATCATCGCTATACCAAGATTTTGCAATTGAATTAGATTCAAATTTATTGCTGCAAATCATGAATAGTTACCAATTAAAAGCCTCAGATGTCACAGGTGATTTTTATTTTAATCCGCAAATATTTAACCAGTTTATCAAATCACCTGCTCCATTTAATGTGAGAAGTAGTGTTCTGGAAAATACATCACATTTAATTAGCCGATGGCCACAACAATTAAATTGGGCGCAATTTAACCATCAAATAAACCAGTTATTGCTAGCATGGCTTAACGATTACAAATTCGGCGAAAATCTAGATGCTGCTTTTCTACTCGCTCGTGGCTTAGAATTAAAGTCTGCAAAAAATTCGCAGTTTCAAAGTCTGTTAATGCGTCTGATTGCACGAGTAACCAATCAACTTGAGCAATATAAATTTAGTTACGTCCAGAATTTTGATTTGGATACGAGCCTGCCAAACCAGCATTTATTAGCCAGCCTGCTTAAACAACATTTAAATACTAATAGCCATAAATTGCTTTTAAGTTCAAATGAGACTAGTGGCAAAAAGTCTGAACCAAACCATCTGGGTTTAATCCTGGTGAACCTAAACATCAATTTTGATGAAGATAGTCAATTAAATTCGTCAGCTACCAGCTTAATGCAAGCGGCAATAAACACCATTCAACAACATTTAAATGAGCATGCGACTTTATTCTATGTTGGCCCAATCGAGCTTGCAATCCTAATCCATCCATTAAAATCACCAACTCAACTTAGTCTAATTGCTACAAGGCTAATACATGCATTTGAAACTGAGTTACCGCTAGAAAATATCACCTTGATTTTGAAACCCTTCTTTGGTGCTATTAGTACATTCAATATTCAAACAAATGCCATTTCAATCTATGAATATGCAAGATTAGCATTGCACCACGCCATTATTAAAAACGAACAAATTAAGATCTACGATCAGCATATATCTTCATCCTTCATGAATACTCACTTGCTTGATGAGGCCATTATTGAAGCTTTGCAACAAAATGAGTTGGCTGTGTTTCTGCAACCCATCGTCAGTATTCATCATAAAGTAGGCACAAATGAAATATGCATGAGTGCTGAAGTATTATTGCGCTGGCCGAATCAAGAATGGCAATCTTTGTCTCCAGCCAGACTCATTGATGTCATTTACAAAAAAGGTTTTGGCAAGGTATTTATTCGGTGGCTCATCAACAATGCTTGCCAGCGTTGTGCTGAACTCATGTCAGCGCATCAATATAATATTGCACTCACTATCAATTTAAGCAGCATTGACTTATTAGATGCAGACTTACCAGCATTACTCGCACAGTCCATTGCACTTTGGCAAATACCTGCTGAAAACCTGATTATTGAAATTACCGAAAGCGACATTTTAGTTGATGAATTAAAAGTCTCTCAAGTCATTGATAAAATTAAACTATTAGGTTGTAAACTTGCCCTGGATGATTTTGGTACAGGTTATTCATCTATGGCGCGTTTACGCAACATGCCGATTGATATCGTTAAAATCGACCAATCATTTGTGCGTAACATTGCAACATCTAATCAGGATAAAGAAATCGTTCAATCAGTAGTGAAACTAGCGCATAGCCTGGGTAAAGAAGTGGTCGCAGAGGGGGTAGAAAACTTAGCTTGCCTAACTATACTAAAAGAATTGAAATGTGAAAAAATACAAGGTTACTATTACGGAAAACCAATGCAATTTGATCAGTTTCTCTTATGGCTAAATACATTTGAAACTGTACGACGAGTTTAAGCAACCATTTGAATTAGATCAGCTAAAATTTCAATCTGTCAAAATTACAAACAAGTCAGCGTATAATTGCCATCAACCTTCAATTTAAGTCACTATCATGCAAATTACCACCCGCCTAGAGTTTGATGCCGGGCATCGTATCCCAAGCCATAAAAGCCAGTGTAAAAATTTACATGGGCATCGCTATGCCATTGAAATTACTTTGTCTGGCGACATCATTTCGCAAGAAGGCACTTCAGAAAATGGCATGGTCATGGACTTTTCAGATGTTAAAAAAATCGCTAAAACCTCTGTCGTTGATGTCTGGGACCATGCATTTTTAGTGTATCAACACGACTTAGAAATATTGAATTTTCTAAATACACTAACAAATCATAAAACTGTTATATTTCCGACCGTTCCTACAGCAGAAAATATGGCTGCCGAAGCATTTAAAATACTAAAAACCCAGTATCAAGACACCTACGGCAACCATTTGAAGCTGGAAAAAGTACGTTTATATGAGACGCCTAATAACTGGGCAGATGCACTGGGTTAATTACTTACAACTAAAATAGTTAACAAGCATACCAAAGCGTCTGGTTATTAGGCAAGTTCTTCACCCCGCTCTGCATAATGCTTTGCTACCCAGTGGCGATAATCACCACTGGTAACATTTGCAACCCATTCCTGGTGCTCCAGATACCAGTTCACGGTTTTTTCAATACCAGACTCAAAAGTCTCTTTTGGTTTCCAGCCTAATTGACTGGCAATTTTCGTCGCATCAATCGCGTAGCGCTGGTCATGTCCTAACCTGTCCTCAACAAAAGTGATTTGATCAACATAAGATTTACCATCGGCGCGCGGTTTTTTTATATCCAGCATTCTGCATAGAGTTTTCACTACTTCGATATTTGGCTTTTCATTCCAGCCACCTACATTGTAAACATCACCTACCTTTCCTGCTTCTAAAACTCGTCTAATCGCAGCACAATGATCCTCTACATACAACCAATCACGAATCTGCTGTCCAGTACCATAGATTGGCAATGGCAGACCTGCAAGCGCATTATGAATTACTAAAGGTATTAACTTTTCAGGGAAATGATGTGGCCCGTAATTGTTGGAGCAATTAGTGGTGAGCGTCGGCAAGCCGTACGTGTGATGGTAAGCACGTACCAAATGATCTGAAGCTGCTTTAGAGGCAGAATATGGGCTATTAGGCGCATAAGTATGCGATTCTGTAAACGCAGCATCGGTTTTACCAAGCGATCCATACACTTCATCGGTAGAAACATGTAAAAATCGAAAGTTCTGGCGGTTTTCATGACTTAAACTACCCCAATAGGCACGCACCGCCTCTAACAAATGAAATGTACCCACCACATTGGTTTGAATAAAATCTTCGGGGCCGTGAATAGAACGATCCACATGACTTTCTGCTGCAAAATTCACCACAGCACAAGGTCGATGCTCTGACAAAAGTTTGTCTAAAAGTGTCCTGTCTCCAATATCGCCATGTACGAAAACATGATGTGGATTATGTTGTATCTCAACAAGATTTTCTAAATTACCTGCATAAGTAAGCTTATCAAGGTTTACCACTGTGCCTAAACCTTGTTTTACCCAAGCTAACACAAAATTAGCACCGATAAAACCAGCGCCACCAGTCACAATAATCGTATTATTCATAAAATTAACTTTCTAACTTTTCTATAGTGGTTTGTAATTCAAGCGTGTTCCATAAACAACCGCCAGACTTTGCCAACGTGGCTAAATACTCATGATGTGCAGATACTTCTGTTTGACTGGCTAGTTTAATCTGCAATGGCAGTGCATTTTGTGCAGCAATGTCATGATGTTTTTTGTTTGGCTTATCAAGTTCGATCATTAAACTATCCTGGCCACGCGTCATTGCCATATACACGTCGGCTAATAACTCAGCATCCAGCAACGCGCCATGCAATGTGCGCCTGGAGTTATCAATGCCATAGTGCCTGCAAAGCGCATCCAGACTATTTCGCTGCCCAGGACGCATTTCTTTTGCAATTTTAAGCGTATCAGTAACTTTAGCAACGATACTTTCAACTGGCTTCTGTTCGATTAACCCAAATTCGCAATTCAGGAAACCCACATCAAATGGCGCGTTATGCATAATCAGCTCGGCGTCAGCAATAAATGCAATTAATTCATTGGCAATATCAGCAAAACGTGGTTTATCTTGCAAAAACTCTAATGAAATACCGTGTACCTCTTGTGCACCCTGATCTATCTCACGATCTGGATTCAGGTAATAGTGAAAATGATGTTTTGTCAGTCTGCGATTCACCACCTCCACCGCCGCAACTTCAATCACACGATGGCCCTGCGCATGATACAAACCCGTGGTTTCAGTATCTAAAAATATTTGGCGCATTATGTACTAACCTCTCCCTGCAAAACTTGTTCCACACCCTTATTAGCCAGCATATCAGCCCGCTCATTGCCTGCATTGCCGGCATGACCTTTCACCCAAATCCACTGTACTGTATGTTGTTGCGCCAACACATCCAAAACGCGCCATAAGTCATCATTTTTAACAGGTTTTTTATCTGCAGTACGCCAGTTACGTGCTTTCCAGCCAATAATCCACTCAGAAATACCTTTTTGCACATACACTGAATCAGTAAATACCTTGGCATGACATGACCGATTAAGCGCTTCTAAAGCACGAATCACAGCTGTAAGCTCCATGCGATTATTTGTGGTTAACAGTTCCCCGCCAAATAATTCTTTTTCACGGCCCGCATAACTAATCCATGCTCCCCACCCACCAGGACCAGGATTGCCTTTACAGGCACCATCTGCATAAATTTCAACTTCACTAATTTTACTTATAATTTTTTCTGTCACGCCTAAAAACACAATCTTTTTTTAAATTAATTTATTATTTATGTTGAATTTTAATATTTTGTTGTTCTAACAAGCTGTTTTGACTTGGTTTTGATCTGGTTGGACTCACAATCAATGGCGTCTTCAAGGGAGCAAGCTTCCAATGAGGTTTGATTGGCGTCATACCCACTATGCGCTTTTTAGCCACAATAAAGTATACCCCGCCAAGCATAGCACAGCGCCGGCCACTCACTTTATCCATAAATGAAAATCGCTGGTGCCAGGATGACTGTTCAAATGGAGGAACATGACAACACATTTCAACAGACAACACTTCAAAACCAAGCAGTGCAAGCCAATCTTTCAAACGTGCCAACCCAATAAATTTGCCATTCCACGGATATATTGCCTTGTTTGAAAATGCTTTTTTAAAACCTGCGGCAGCGCCCCAAAGACTTAGCTGATTAAAACCTGAAATCAGCAGATGCCCTTCCGGCATCATCACCCTTGCCGCTTCACGTAGCGTTTGATGCGGACGTTCGCTGAATTCTAAGCGATGCGGTAATAACAATAAATCAAGGCTCATTTCAGAAAAAGGCAAAAAGTCATCACTACAGCTTAAATGATTCTGCGCTGTACTCGTGGCAAATTCAGATGCGACAAATCGGTTTGGAATACGGGAATTACGCAACAAATCCATTTGCGCACACCCCATTTGCAGCGCATTAAATCCAAATAAATCAAATACTGCCTGATCATATAAGGCTTGCTCTTTAACCTGCAAATATTGGCCAGCATTGGAAGTAAACCAAGCTTGCTGCTGATTTTGATTTAAGCTTGTCGCTATTGACATTTAAGTACGCAGGCCAAATGATAGATAGTATGAATCATAATCAGCAAATTATACCAATTCCTGCCTTTAAGGATAATTATATCTGGCTGATACATAATGGCATCCAAGCTGTCATCGTCGACCCAGGTGATGCTGCACCAGTAAATGATACACTGCAGCGCTTAAACCTCAACCTTAGCGCTATTTTAATCACTCATCATCATCATGACCATATTGGCGGTGTAGCAGAATTACTTGAAAAATATCCTAAAACTAAGGTCTATGCTCCTAGGCTTGAGCAGTATGCATTTGAACATATACCCGTAGGGGAAGCCGATACGCTTACCCTAAAAGCGCTGAATCTTGAATTTAAGGTGATAGAACTACCGGGCCACACATTAGGCCATGTTGCCTATTATTCAAATAATCATCATCTATTGTTCTGTGGCGACACCTTATTTGGTGCAGGATGTGGCCGATTATTTGAAGGTACTGCCGCACAAATGTATGACTCTTTACAAAAACTGGCAGCATTACCAGCTACAGCAAAAGTTTATTGCACGCATGAGTATACCTTGCACAATATCAAATTTGCACTAACGATTGAGCCTAATAACCAAGCCCTTATTCAACGCTTTAAGCATACACAAAAATTACGAGATATAAATACGCCTAGCCTACCCTCCACTATCGGTTTAGAGCTTGCTACAAATCCATTTTTACGTAGTTCGAGCAGTGAAATTCAATCTTCCATCCAATTAACCGATGCGTGTGATTTAGAAGTATTCAGCACCGTAAGAGAAAAAAGAAATCATTATTAATCATTAAGATACTGATTATTTTTAAAGTGATTGTTAATTAACTTTAACTTGACCTTAGTCTTTATTTTTTGTTAATATCGGCATATATTTTGATTTTGAGCGTTTTCATGTTTCTGCTAAATTTTTCACACGCCCATCAATTTGTAAGTGTCATACACCGCAACTTCAAGAAAACAACTATTAAACTCTTAACTACCAAACTTGTAGCTACCAAGCCTGTAACCAAGCTCATATTGTCAGGATTACTGGCTATAATTGGAGTCACTTGTAACGTTGCCCTCGCTGAAACCAATGTGGCAGGTGAAGAAATCATTATTTATGCTGACGACACCTTTAAGCCCGCACCCAGAGACTTAGGAAATTACAACCCATTAGACATAAAAAAACCTGCTGAAAATCGTTTAGGTGATTCATTCGATAGAGAACTTCGTGTTGATGCAAACGATGAGCCAGAGACTATAACTGTCAGCAGCGACGATCTCTGGCAACGCATTAAAAATGGTTACGCAATGCCAGACTCCACTTCAAGCCTGGTCACACGACATGAAGAATGGTACAGCTCCCGTCCTGATTACATCAAACGCATGGTAGAGCGTAGTCAAAGATACTTATTCCATATTGTAGAAGAAGTCGAAAAACGTGGCATGCCTACTGAAATCGCATTATTGCCCATGATAGAAAGCGCATTCAACCCTCAAGCTTATTCAACCAGCAGCGCATCTGGCATCTGGCAGTTTATACCGTCCACTGGCAAGCATTTTGGACTTAAGCAAAACTGGTGGGTTGATAATAGACGAAATGTCACTTTTGCTACCGACGCTGCACTTGAGTATTTACAAAAACTATATGGCATGTTTGGCTCATGGGATTTAGCACTAGCCGCATACAACGCTGGTGAAGGCACTGTTGGACGTGCTATTGAACGTAATCGTAAACTTGGTTTACCTACAAATTACGAGAGTTTAAGCCTACCCACAGAAACTAAAAATTATGTGCCGAAGCTTCAGGCCATTAAAAACTTAATGACGAACCCGGGTGATTATGGCCTGAAAATACAAACCATTGCCAATACACCCTATTTCACCAAAGTGAGCGCCCCCGCACAAATAGATTCGCACTTGGCGGCAAAGTTTGCAGAAATCACTGACAGTGAGTTTCTTGCACTTAACCCTAGTTATAATCGACCGGTAATTACAGGTAGTGGCGACAAACATGAATTGCTACTGCCAATATTGTCGGCACAAACCTTTAGAAATAACCTGGCTACTTACGATAAACCACTGGTCAGCTGGCAAACCTACTACGCTAAACGTGGCGAACGAATGGATAATATCGCATCGAAATTTGGAATCCAGGTTGAACAACTGCGCAATGCCAACAACTTACCCGCCCGTGATAAATTTAAAAATTCATCCACAATTTTAGTGCCCAACGGCAACCGCACTAATTTCAATGCATCAAAAACCACAGCCTCAAATGAAATATCGTCAACACAAACTCTTGAATCGGCCAATGACTTAAATACCAAGCAAAGCTCAGCCAATATTGACATGGCGGATACCGAAAAACTGACCGCAAGCTCAACGTCTGACGATCCAGAAGGTAATAAAAATGAACCTGTGAAACAAAACAGCGTCACACACAAAGTAAAAAAAGGTGAAACTATGCAAGTGATTGCAAAGCGATATGACGTGAGCATTAAGCAAATCATTGCATCAAACTCGCTAAAAAATAATCATGTAAAAGCTGGACAACTACTCACCATACTTCGTGATGCAACTGATACGTCAAATACTAAAAAACAAATAAAAGAAAATACTGCTGAAAAAAATATGTCTGGCAAAAAAAATAATGCAAAAAACAGTAATGAAAAAGCGAGAGTCGGTACGAAATCTAGCCAAAGCAAATCCAGCGCTAGCAAGTCTAAGGTTAAGGCAACCCCCTCTAAGCCAAAACGTCATAATTAATTATTATTAAATTTAATGTTCTTTTTGAAAGCATGTTAATCAATCACCATCAACATAGAAGTACTACCTTAGCGCTAATAACACTATGCGTAATACTGACTTCAGCTTGTGGAGATTCCACCAGCAATAAAGCTAACGCGATTGATTACACCAAAACTTACCCTGCAAGTAACGGTGGCACGCTGATAAACGCAATGATGGGTGAGCCTAGTGGATTAATTGCCATGATTGCTGGCGAATCTGCAGCATCTGCGATTGCCGGCAACATTTTTAACAGTCTTTTAAAATACGATAAAAACTTAGAGTTATCAGGAGAATTAGCCCAATCCTGGGACATATCCGATGACCATAAAACCATTACTTTCCATCTAAAACCTGATCTTAAATGGGCTGACAACCAGCCTTTAACTAGTGAAGATGTATTATTTACCTGGCAAAAAGTTACCGATGAGAATACCCGCACGCCTTATGGCTCAGATTATAAACTGGTCATTAAAGCTGAAACGCCAGATATAAATACATTTCGGGTAACTTATGCTGCCCCCTATGCCCCTGCATTGGAAACGTGGGCGAGTTTACATATCCTGCCAAAACACTTACTAAAAGATCAGGACATTAACACTACGGCATTTGCACGCAATCCTATTGGCAGCCACTACTATAAATTAGAGAAATGGAAGAATGGTCAGTATTTAAAACTCACGCGTAACATAAATGCGACGCAAGGCCAAGCCAAGATTGATCACTTAATGTCACGCATCATCCCGGATAAAGCCGCACAATTTTTAGAACTCAGTGCAGATAATATCGATTCTATGGGCTTGAACCCTATTCAATACGCTAGAATTTTTCCAGCCCGACCTGACCTTAATAAAAATATTGCATTGTATAAGGAGCTTGGCAACAGCTATACCTACATGGGATTTAACCTCAAACGTAAACCGTTTGATGATATTCGTGTCCGCCAAGCCATTAACTACGCCATCAATAAGCAAGAAATCATTGACGGCGTTTTACTAGGTCTTGGCGAGCCAGTTGCATCACCCTACAAACCTGGCACGCGCTGGAGCAATCCTGAACTTAAACCCTACGCTTACGACCCCGCTAAAGCTAAAGCATTATTAAAAGAAGCTGGATATGAAGACCATGACGGTGATGGCATTTTAGATAAAGATGGAAAACCTTTTAGTTTCGAGATTTTGACCAATCAAAATAAAGAGCGCGAAATGACTGGGGTCTTGATTCAGCGTCGTCTAAAAGAAATTGGCATTGATGCCAATATTCGCGTATTAGAGTGGGCCAGTTTTCTAGGGCGTTTTATTAAACCAAAAGAATTTGATGTGGTTGTATTAGGCTGGAGCTTATCGCTAGACCCAGACCAATACAGCATCTGGCATTCCAGCCAACAGGCAGCGGGTCAGTTTAATTTCATTAGCTATAGTAATTCACAGGTGGATAAACTGCTTGAAGCTGGCAGATTAGAACTTGACCCTGACAAACGCATGAAAATTTATCATGAATTTTCAAAAATATTGCTTGAAGACAGCCCTATCGTATATCTCTCAGCTGGTTATGGACTAACCGCCATTCACAAACGCGTTAAAGGCATAAGCAACCCTGCACCACCAGCTGGAATAGGCCATAACACCTATGAATGGTACATCCCCAAAGCTTATGTGCGTACTGAAATGAGCGAGAACTAGTATGAATCGAGCCACTTTAAATCGAACCATAAACCATGCTTAAGTACTTGCTAAAAAGATTCCTTTGGATGATTCCGTTGTTAATTGGCATCAGCCTTATTTCATTTTTCATCATGCACTTAGCGCCAGGCGACATTACGACCAGTGAAGCTAGTTTCAACCCAAAAGCAAGCGAGGAATCACGACAAAAGCTACGTGAATTATATAGTCTGGACAAGCCTATTATTGTGCAATATGGTTTATGGTTAAAACGTATCGCAACCTTAGACTTTGGCACCTCATTTGCATCGCATCAGCGTCCTGTGTTTTGGCAAACCAAAGATAAAGATGGCAACATCACCCTAGGCATGATTCAAGAAGCGCTGCCGATTACTCTGCTAATCAACGTACTCAGCCTTATTTTAATTATAGGCATCGCACTGCCGCTAGGCGTTATTTCGGCGCTTAAGCAAAATCAGTTGGCAGACCGTGGCATTACCTTATTTGTATTCATAGGTTTTGCTATTCCTGGTTTCTGGCTGGCACTTATGCTGATGTATTGGACAGGCGTACAACATGCCTGGCTACCTATTTCAGGGTTACAAAGCATCGGTCATGAAAATATGGGCTGGATAGCACAAACATTAGACACACTCAAACACCTGGTTTTACCTGTATTTATTTCCGGGCTCACTGGCCTTGCCGGCATATCGTTATTTGCGCGTAATGGCATGTTAGAAGTACTGCATCAAGACTACATCACTACGGCCAGATCAAAGGGCTTAAGCGAAAATCGCGTGATATACGGTCACGCACTTCGTAATGCACTACTCCCTCTCATTACAATTTTTGGGTTATCCATTCCAGGTTTGATAGGTGGCTCAGTAATTGCTGAAAGCATCTTTGCCATCCCAGGTATGGGTAAGTTATTTTATGATGCAGTACTAATGCGCGACTTTCCTGTAATTATGGGCATTCTGACCATTGGTGCAGTACTTACTTTGATTGGCAATCTGTTAGCCGATGTCGCTTATGCCTGGGCAGACCCTCGTGTTAGACGAGGTGTCATGCAATGAAAAAACTGCTAGCTAACCCACTGGTTTTATTGGGCTTCATAATTATTACAAGCATCTTAATACTCGCTTTAATTGCACCTTTTATAGCCCCTTATGATCCAGATGCAATCGATGTAAAAGCAATTTTGCTATCGCCTTCAACCCATCATTTAATGGGGACCGATGGATTAGGACGCGACGTATTCTCTCGCATGCTATACGGCTCCCGTATATCGTTAATGGTTGGTTTTGTGGCTGTAGGTATATCCACAGCGATTGGCATCGTTCTAGGTGCCATAGCAGGCTTTTATCGTGGCTGGGTCGACACCCTTATCATGCGTATTGTTGATGTCATGCTCTCTATCCCCACTTTCTTTTTAATTTTAGCGGTCATTGCATTTTTAACGCCATCCATCTGGAATATTATGATTGTGATTGGATTAACATCCTGGATGGGTGTAACAAGGCTGGTAAGAGCAGAGTTTTTAAGCTTACGCAATAGAGAATTTGTATTGGCCGCCCAAACCTTAGGCGCAAAAGATACCAGGTTAATATTTACGCATTTACTACCAAACAGCTTAACGCCAATTATTGTCAGTTCGATTCTAGGCATTGCCAGCGCAGTGCTGGTGGAATCAGGATTAAGCTTTTTAGGACTGGGTGTACAAGCACCTCAAGCATCATGGGGAAACATCTTGACTGATGGTAAAGAATATATCCAATTTGCATGGTGGCTGTCACTATTTCCAGGGCTTGCTATATTGATAACCGTGTTAGGGTATAATCTGCTGGGTGACGGTTTGCGCGATGCGTACAACCCGAGAAGCAGTCAACATTAGAACGTATATTCAAGAATTAAAGATAGGATTAATGTCATGGGATTTTTAGCAGGTAAAAAAATATTAATTACTGGTTTACTAAGCAACCGCTCAATCGCCTACGGCATTGCTGCAGCAATGAAACGTGAAGGTGCAGAGCTGGCCTTCACCTATCAAGTAGAAAAACACAAAGACCGTGTTGCTGGATTAGCTGCTGATTTTGATTCTAAACTGGTTTTTCATTGCGATGTTGCAGAGGATAGCCTGATTGAAGCCCTATTCCCTGCGATTGCAAAACATTGGGATGGTATTGACTCCATTGTACATTCAATAGCATTCGTACCAAAAGATGCACTTGATGGCGATTATCTAGAAAAAGTAACCCGGGAAAACTTCCGCATTGCACATGATATCAGCTCATACAGTTTTGCCGCACTTGCTAAGGCAGCATTACCAATGATGCTAGGAAGAAATGGTAGCTTACTCACACTTAGTTACTTAGGTGCTGAACGCACTATGCCTAATTACAACGTCATGGGTCTAGCCAAAGCCAGCCTTGAAGCTAACGTGCGCTATATGGCACAAAGCTTAGGTCCAAAAGGCATTCGCGTTAACGCAGTGTCTGCCGGCCCAATTAAAACACTGGCCGCGTCCGGCATTGCTGACTTTGACAAAATGATAGGCTTCAACGAAAAACATGCTGCCTTACGACGCAATGTGACAATTGAAGAAGTCGGTAATGCAGCAGCATTTTTATGTAGTGATTTAGCTTCAGGCATTACTGGGGAAATAACCTATGTAGATGGCGGCATGAACATTACAGCAGCTGGTGTCATTGAATAAAGAATCATAATTTATGATGTTAATTACAACCTAGTTAATAACTTTTGGCTATAATTAAAAAAGGCACCTTGGTGCCTTTTTTATTGTCTATGACTACCAAATAATAACTGTAACTATTTCACAGTTTCAGCTATTTAACAGCTTCACTTAGCAAAAGCTTTTCATTCACGGTTACTTTAGCTTTTTCGCGCAGAGATTGCTTGTATGCTGCAAGATACTCACTTGCCAGGGCTACATTTAACGCTGCTTTAGCCACTTTTTTTGCTTCATCATCAGCAGGTGTAGCCGCATCAACTTTAATCACTTTAACGAGCAGATAACCTTGTTTATTATCGGCCAATCCAGAATAAGCAGGTAAGTTAGCTGCATTAGTTTTAAAAACCTGACTCATCGCTAAATCTGTTAAACCTTGTGCATTTCTACGGTCTACCGTTACTTCCGGAATCCATTCAATTCCAGAGGCTTCTTTACCTTCACGCAGATTTTTCAATGCCGCCTCACCTTTATCTAAAGCTAATTTAGATGCAGCTTCTAATTTCAGCAATGCTTCGATACCAGCTTTCACTTCATCAAAGTTTTTAGGCGCGGCTGGTTTGTATTCAACTACACGTGCAGAGATTAAATTATTAGGGGAAACTTCAACGGCTTCAGTATTTCGACGGTCTTTAAGCACTTCACTTGAAAAAATCAGGTTCATGATTTTTTCATTGTTTTTAAAGAACTTGGCACCTGTATCACGGCTCAACCAATCAGATTTTTGCACCTCACCACCAAATGCTTTGGCCGCTGGTTGCAAGCTGCCAGATTGCTCATATACCAAATTGCTAAAAGTTTCTACCTGCTTGGCAAACTCTTCCTGAGCTTTTTGAAACATCAAATCACCTTTGATTTGTGGTTTCAAACTATTAAAGTCAGAATTCTGTCCAGTAATTTCAGTCACTTTGATAACATGGTATCCGAACTCCGATTCTACTAAATTGCTGACTTCATTAACTTTCAAACTAAAAGCAGCATCTTCAAACGGTTTCACCATTGCACCACGGGCAAAACTGCCTAAATCACCACCTTTAACAGCTGACCCTGGATCCTGAGATTCCTTAATAGCGAGAGCTTCAAATGACTTTGGATTCCTCTTGATTTCCGCCAAAATAGTCTCCGCTTTTTGTTTGGCTTGTTGTTTTTGCTCTGACGTGGCGTTAACACCAAAGCCAATCAAAATATGACTTGCGCGTCTTTGCTCGCTACCATGAAATTTATCAGCATTATCATCATAAAACTTCTGCACTTCTGCATCATCAACTTGGATGCTTCGCATGAAGTCAACTGGAGCCAGTGTGACGTACTCAACTTTCACTTTTTCTGGTTCGATCAATTTATCTTTGTGCTTATCATAGTAAGCTTTAACCTGGGCGGCATCTATATTCACTTGACTCATAAAATCTTTAGTTTTTATTTCTGCTACAGTAACAACACGTTTTTGGTTAGTCAGTTTAAAAATATCATCTGCACGCGCATTAGAAATAAAGCCAAGTTTTGCAATACCATCTTGCGCTTGCTGTGCAAGCAAGTCAGCGCGCATTCCAGCTTCAAACTTAGTTGGCGTAAGTTGATTTTGTGCTAAAGTTTGATCATATATCTCTTGTGAAAACTTACCGTCCTTCTGGAATTCAGGCATACCAACTACATAAGTAGCTAACTGCTCGTCACTGATTGCATACTTAGCACGCTTTAATTCGTCACTTAAAAGCTGCCTGTTGATAAGCTGATTAAGCACTAAAGATTTAACTTCAGGACTCTCTAGCTGCGACTGTTCAAATTTACCTTCAGACTGTAAGCGATTACGCATGTTTTTCAGCGCATTGTCGTACTCTTGCATAGAGATATCATTGCCACCCACTTTAGCGACAGTAACATTACTTCCTGCACTACTCAAATAAGAGTCGATACCAAATAATGCAAAAGGAATTGCTATCAAAGCCAACAAAACCTTTCCAACCCACCCTTTTGCTACATTGCGAATTTCATCTAACATAAAAATTTTCTACCCAAAAATATGTACTAGACACTAAGCTTAAAGCTTAAAACTATTGATGCAATATGACTAATGACAATAAAAATTACAAACGTGACTAATATAGCATAAGAAAGTTGTGTAATTGATTCACTTACACAATACATGTTTTATATTAATCTTTAGCCGCATAAAAATCAAAAATACAAATAAAAATAGCGAGTCCTAGGACTCGCTATTTTTATTTGGCGGAGCGGACGGGACTCGAACCCGCGACCCCCTGCGTGACAGGCAGGTATTCTAACCAACTGAACTACCACTCCATAAAACTAAACGCATTATTATTAAACCAATACGTCTTAATTAGCACACTCCTATTTTTTTGCAAAATAAAAGAGTGCTTAAATTACCAGCACTCTCAAATTTAAAAAATAAGGAACGACTTAGTCACACTTTTGTCAGGTTATTTGGTGGGTGCTAACGGGGTCGAACCGCTGACATTCGCCTTGTAAGGGCGACGCTCTACCAACTGAGCTAAGCACCCTGCTTAACCAACAAAAACGCTAGTTTACAGCATCTTTAAGTGATTTACCAGCCCTAAATTTAGGAGAATTTGCAGCATTAATCTTAATTGTTGCACCTGTACGTGGATTACGGCCATTACGTGCTTCACGTTTACCAACGTAAAAGGTACCGAACCCAATTAAAGTAACTAAATCGCCTTTTTTCAACGCTGTTGTAATTGAAGCTGTTGTTGCGTCTAAGGCGCGGCCTGCAGCTGCTTTAGATATGCCTGCTACACTTGCAATATTATCAATCAGTTCTGATTTATTCACGAGTAATCCTCTCTTAAGTTTGATTAAACAAAGGTCAAATATCATTTGGGTATCAAATACCCATTCAGCTTTATATCAAGCACGTAAAGACTATGTCAAGCGTTTACACCTATGATTTACACTTATTTTATTAATGCTTAATACCTTCTGCAACAGAAGTTTTATTTTCCACTGACTTATCAGTAGGTTGCGCATCTTTTGTAACAACCTCATTAACTATAGGTAAATCAGGCAAAGGCACAGGTTGTGAAGCCAGCGCTAGCGCCAATACCTCATCTATCCATTGAACAGGATGAATATCAAGATAATTTTTAATGTTTTCTGGTATGTCGGCTAAATCTTTAACATTTTGATGTGGAATTAAAACCGTTTTAATTCCCCCACGATGCGCGGCTAACAATTTCTCTTTCAGACCACCAATTGGCAACACTTCACCTCTTAAGGTAATCTCCCCTGTCATAGCAACATCTGCACGCACAGGAATTCCTGTCAAAATAGAAACCAGCGCAGTTGTAATTGCAATACCTGCACTAGGACCATCTTTGGGTGTAGCACCTTCAGGAAAGTGAATGTGAATATCATTTTTTTCATAGAAATCATCTGCTATACCAAGGCGCTTAGAACGGCTTCGCACGACGCTCATCGCTGCCTGAGTCGATTCTTTCATCACTTCACCCAGTTTACCAGTAGTGGTAGTTTTACCCTTACCTGGTAACAATACAGCTTCAATTGTCAGCAGCTCCCCTCCAACAGAAGTCCAAGCTAAACCTGTAACTTGTCCAACTTGGTTTTGTTTTGCGGCAACGCCGTAATCGTAGCGCTGCACACCAAGGTATTTATCTAATGTTTTAGGCGTAACGGTAATTTTTTTAGGTGCTTTTACTCCCTCTTTGGCTTTAGTCGTCAGTAACTCTTTAACTACTTTTCGGCAAACTTTTGCAATTTCCTGCTCCAACTTACGTACACCAGCTTCGCGTGTGTAATAACGAACAATATCCCGTACAGCGGCTTCAGAAACACTTACCTCTTGCTCTTTTAGACCATGAGATTTAAGTTGCTTAGGCAACAAATAGCGCATTGCGATATTTACTTTTTCATCTTCGGTATAACCAGAAAGATGAATAATTTCCATACGGTCCAATAGCGCCGCAGGAATATTCATTGAGTTAGCCGTTGCTACAAACATCACATCGGACAAATCATATTCGACTTCAACATAATGATCAGCAAAGGTATGATTTTGTTCAGGATCTAGCACTTCCAATAAGGCAGATGATGGATCACCGCGCATATCTTGCCCCATTTTATCTACTTCGTCGAGTAAAAATAATGGATTTTTAACGCCTACTTTGCTCATGCTTTGCAAAATCTTACCTGGCATTGAGCCTATATAAGTGCGTCTATGTCCACGGATTTCAGACTCATCACGCACACCGCCTAATGCCATACGCACAAATTTACGATTCACCGCTTTGGCGATACTTTGTCCGAGCGAAGTTTTACCCACACCTGGCGGACCAACCAAACAGAGTATTGGTGCTTTAATTTTATCTACCCGCTGCTGCACAGCGAGATATTCAACAATACGCTCTTTGACTTTTTCAAGACCATAGTGATCATCATCCAGAATCCTCTCAGCCGCCAGTAAATCTTTACTGATTTTTGTCTTTTTCTTCCACGGCAAATTAATCAGAATATCAATATAGTTACGTACCACTGAAGCTTCAGCAGACATAGGCGACATCAACTTTAATTTTTTAAGCTCACCAGCAACTTTTGCCAGCGCATCCTTAGGCATACGAGCAGCTTCTATGCGCTTCTCAAGATCATCCATTTCGGCATTTTCATCTTGCTCGCCAAGCTCTTTTTGAATCGCTTTTACTTGTTCATTTAAATAATATTCGCGCTGGGTTTTCTCCATTTGGCGTTTTACACGACCGCGGATACGCTTTTCTACTTGCAGAATATCAATCTCGCCTTCCATCAAGCGTAGCAAGTGCTCCAGACGTTCAGCAACACTAAACATTTCTAGAATCTTTTGTTTTTCATCTAGCTTCAGGGTTAAATGTGCGGCAATGGTATCAGCCAAACGCCCTGCTTCATCAATGTTGGCGAGCGATGTGAGTATTTCAGGAGGAATTTTTTTATTCAGTTTTACATATTGATCAAACTGAGCAAATACAGTGCGCATTAAGGCCTGAATCTCAACATCATTGACAGATTCAGCAATCAACTCTGCATGAGCAGCAAAACACTCTTCAGTTTCAATAAAGCCAGTGACCTTAGCGCGCTGCACACCCTCAACAAGGACTTTAACAGTGCCGTCAGGCAACTTCAGCATTTGTAGCACTGTAGCAATAGTACCTACTTCATACAAATCATCGGCATCAGGTTCATCTTTATTAGCTGATTTTTGCGCAACTAATAAAATTTGCTTGTTACCTTCTGATGCGATTTCTAGCGCCTTGACTGACTTAGTCCGCCCTACGAATAAAGGAATCACCAAATGTGGGTAAACGACAACATCGCGCAAAGGTAACACCGGCAACAAGCCGTCATCTGCCGAGTATAAAGGTAATGATTTTGTCATGGAGATTTCCAATTTAAGCTAAAGTATTAAGCTATTAATGCTTACAGAACCATTTATGGGGCTGAAACCATGCACTTCAAGTCTAAAATTATAGAAATCGCTCAATTAAAAACTTAAAGTGAATGTTGGCTACATTCTAGCCAACGGCTTCTTCAGTAGCCTTGTCTTCATAAATCAATAAGGCGGGAGTATCGCCACGAATAACACCTTCATCCACGACCACTTTACTTAAATTTTTCAGTGAAGGTAACTCGTACATAATATCCAACAGAGAATGCTCTAAAATAGAGCGCAAACCACGCGCACCCGTTTTACGCTCAAGTGCTTTTTTAGCAATCAATAGCAGTGCGGACTCTCTAAATTCCAATTCCACGCCTTCCATCTTGAATAACTTGATGTATTGCTTGGTCAGCGCATTTTTTGGTTCGGTTAGAATAGTCATTAGTGCGGCTTCATCTAAAGACTCAAGAGTCGCTACTACAGGCAAACGACCAATAAATTCTGGAATCAATCCAAACTTAATAAGATCTTCAGGTTCTACGTCACGCAGAACGGCACCTACTTGACGGATATCATTCTTGCCCTTTACCTCAGCACCAAAACCGATACCACCTTTTTCAGAGCGCAGGCGGATCACTTTTTCTAAACCATCAAATGCACCACCACAGATAAATAAAATATTAGTGGTATCAAGCTGAACAAATTCTTGGTTGGGATGCTTGCGGCCGCCTTGTGGTGGAATCGAAGCCACGGTGCCTTCAATCAACTTAAGCAATGCCTGTTGAACTCCCTCACCTGACACATCTCGGGTAATAGAAGCGTTTTCTGATTTACGAGAGATTTTATCGACTTCATCAATGTAGACAATGCCGCGCTTTGCCTTCTCTACATCATAATCACATTTTTGCAATAGTTTTTGCATGATGTTTTCAACATCTTCACCGACATAACCAGCTTCTGTGAGTGTAGTGGCATCAGCCATCACAAAAGGCACATCCAGCAACCTTGCCAAGGTCTGTGCTAACAAGGTTTTGCCTGAACCAGTTGGCCCTATCAGCAAAATGTTACTTTTTGAAATTTCAACTTCGTCTTTTTGACCGCCGTCGGCTAAGTTATTGTGGCCTAAACGCTTATAATGATTGTACACAGCTACCGCTAAATTCTTCTTAGCGTGGGTTTGCCCAATGACATATTGATCGAGAATCTTACAAATCTCTTGAGGTGTAGGCAAACTCTCATCAGTTGACTTCAAGCCATCTGTATTCTTAACTTCTTCTCTGATGATGTCATTGCATAAATCAACACACTCATTGCAGACGAACACGGATGGCCCTGCAATGAGTTTTTTTACTTCATGTTGGCTTTTGCCACAAAATGAGCAATAAAGTAATTTGTCGCCGTCGGCTTTAGTCGCCATTGATCATGTCCTATTTAAAAATTAGCTTAACTTGTCTTAACTTGCATCAATAGTTAAGCTTTTGAAGCATTACTACCTTAATAACGACTTTAAAAAGTCTAACTTGAGAGCAATCTTATGCCGCTTCGGTGCGACTTGCAATGACCTTATCTATCATTCCATACTCAACTGACTGCTCAGCACTCATGAAATTGTCACGCTCAGTATCGCGGTCAATTTCCTCAGCCGTTTTACCAGTGTGGTGCGCCAGAATAGAATTTAATTTTCCACGCAAATATAAGATTTCTTTCGCATGAATTTCAATATCTGATGATTGACCTTGAAAGCCGCCAGAAGGCTGATGAATCATCACTCGAGAATTAGGCAAACTAAACCGTTTACCCTTAGCGCCTGCTGCAAGCAAAAATGCACCCATACTGGCTGCTTGACCAATACACAAGGTGCTGACATCCGCTTTAATAAACTGCATAGTGTCATAAATCGACATACCTGCAGTAACGGAACCGCCTGGAGAGTTGATATAAAGTGATATATCCTTATCTGGATTTTCAGCCTCTAAAAAAAGAAGCTGAGCAACCACTAAGTTTGCCGACATATCATTCACAGGACCTACTAAAAATATCACACGCTCTTTTAGCAGACGTGAGTAAATATCATAAGAACGTTCGCCACGGCCACTCTGCTCAACTACCATTGGGATGTAGCCTAAACCTTGCGGAGCCATATTTTGCACACCTGGATTATTGTCCACTTGCAGTTGCTGCATATTATTCATTTACGCATTTCCCATTAAATCATCAAATTTAACTTTTTTATCAGTTACTCTAGCTTTAGACAGCACCCAAGCAACTGCGTTCTCTTCCGTCGCTAAAGCTGAAGGCTCATCCAAACGCTTATGATCAGCATAGTACCAAGTCACTACATCCGCCGGGCGCTCGAAACTCTGAGAGAACACATCAACCATTGCGCGAATCTGGTCAGCGTTTGCATGCAAGCCATTGGTATTAATAAGCTCACCTAAAATCAAACGTAACTTTGTACTGCGCTTGGCCTGATCTTCAAACATGGTCGGTTCAAGCTTGATTGTGCTTAAATCAGCACCACGTTGCTTCAGGTTTTGCGCTGTAGTTTCCATCATGCGGTTGATTTCAGAGCCTAGCAACACGCGTGGAATTTCAAAGTCGGCACTTTCTACCAATGCCTGAAATACCTGCTCTTTTAATTTTGCAGCAACGCGCTTAGCTACTTCTTGCTTTAAGCTCTCGGTAATTTCGGCCTTCATTTTTTCTACATCACCATCTTCAATACCGAGGCTTTTTGCAAAATCAGCATCCAATTCAGGTAATTTCGGCTCTGATACGCTTACATACGTAACATCATAAGTCACAGTCTTGCCTGCAAGCTGCTCTGGGCTATGATCTGCAGGATAAGTTATTTCGAATTGTTTTGAGCTACCAGCTTTGCCGCCAGTCAATTGCTCATCAAATGACTCGATACGACCTGCTTCACCTAAAACCAGATCAATACCTTTGTCACCGGTTGATTCAACTTCTTTACCATCAATAGAGGCTTTAAGCGTCACGTTAATGCGATCACCTTTTTTTGCCGCGCGTTTAACAGGAACGTAACTCACACGTTGCTTAACTAAAACGTCTAAAGTTTTCTTAACGTCAGCATCAGCCACTTCAATCACTGGACGCTCGATTTTAATTTTTGATAAATCACCAAAAACAACATCAGGAAACACTTCAAACGTTGCTGTGTACTCTAAAGCCTCAGAAGCCGCACCGAAGGGTTTGTGCTCAATATTAGGAAAGCCGGCTACACGCAATTTAGCTTCGTCAACCGCGTCGCCAAAGCTTTTCTCAACTGCGCCTGAATAAACCTCATCACGCACTTGATCACCATAATGCTGATTCACCAAGCCTAATGGTGCTTTACCCGGCCTAAAACCCGCAACTTTTGCAGTGCGTGACACTTGAGTTAAACGCTGTTTAATTTGCGCCTCAAGCGGCTGGAGTGGAACAGAAATCGTGATGCGACGTTCTAATTTACTGAGTGTTTCAACATTCAATGCCATGCTGTTTTATTCCTAAAGTTCTAAATGCAATATTGTAAGCGGCCAGTTAAATGCAAACATGCGCTACAAAACTACGTTTAATAAGTAAGTTGGTACGAAAAAGAGAGCATCAAAAACCATGATTTGACGGCAGTTACAGCGAGGATTTAATAATACTCGCGCAATTTTTTGTTCGCCACAAAAACGCTGGTTTTATAGGCTCACTACTTCGCTTTATTTAAGCGGGAAACTATAGCATATTAGGCTTTTGTTCACAAACGACACGGATAGTTTTTTATTTCTGACAATAATGGTTAATTCTCCGATTCCAAACTTGAGTTTTTTCAAGCACTTTACAACTATCCATACACTTCACCGATTGATATGCAAAAAAGGGCGCCTAAGCGCCCTTTTTCACAATTTAAAATGATTCTTATGCTATTACCAAGTGCGTTTAACGTAAAAAGTCAATTTTTTATCATTTACATCCCTATCACTTGATGATATGTAAAATTCCTGATCTTCCACATTAAACGTATCTGTAAAAATAACACCAGCATTGAAACCTTCTATTGGCTTACCCGCTCCAGGTAAAGAGAAGTCACGGTTCAAACCAATCGCATAGTCACCCTGATCACCTGCCAGATTACGCGTATTTTGATAACCAACTTTTGCCATAAAATTCAAATCACCAATAGGAAGTTTTTGATTCACTTTCAATTCATGATAATCCGCATTTTTACTATCACGAGCACCATAATAATCAGTCAGCACATTATAGTAAGTATAGGTAAGTAATTTATAAGAGATGGCCGCAGAAACTTCAAATGAGTCGATTGATTTTCCATCTGCCTTTCTATTTTCTGGATACCAATAGTAATTACCCATAAAATTTACACCAAGTCCATTTTCAAAGGTATAGGCATAACCACCGTAAAGATCAACTTCTTGATGATTGCCAACAGCGTAGTCTGGGTCAATAGTTGAAAACCATGTGCCCAAATAAAAACCACTGCTATGCACCCAATCAATACCGCCTTGTAACGCTGGACCATCGCTTAAAGCAACACCACGGAACATATAATTACTATAAAGGCCAAGGTTGAAACTAAGTGTATATGGTGGCGCCGGTTCAGCTGGAGCAGCAGCTACAGCCTCAACAGCCGCTGGCGCAGCAGCTTCTGCAGAAGCATAAGCACAGCTAAATAAAATTGGTGCAGCACATAATGCGCTAACCACATGACGATTTTTAATCCAAACTAAAGAGTTCATATAATTCCCTTGATGTAAGTTAAAAAATATTTAAATAATGATTAATTCCTTGAGAATTATATTGAATGAATTGACAACGAGGCGCAACCCATTATTAACATATATGCAACAATTCATTATAAATACAACAAAAAATAGCGCCTAAAAATGGGGCGTTTAAGTAAATTTTGCACCTAGGTCGTGCATATTTTGAATACTAAGCATATTGCCGGATATTTAAATTGGAAATGAGTAAACGTAAATAGATGATTAGCAATAAAAAAGGCTTCCCGAAAGAGAAGCCTTTTTTATATTCTGGTGCGAAAGGAGAGACTCGAACTCTCACGCCTTACAGCGCTGGAACCTAAATCCAGTGCGTCTACCAATTCCGCCACTCTCGCAGGTAGATACGGCTAAAATCAACGCCGCTCGAAACAAGGCGACATTGTATATCAACTAACGCCTTTGAGAATAGATATAAAATAGAAATTATATGAATATTTTATTGAATAGCTATATACAGCTGGAGTTGTGCCTGATTTTCTAGCAGAAAAGCCCGTGATTGTGCGAGAATGATACCTAAATTAACTAACCATCTTTTTTACAAATTTAGGTAAATCAAAACATCATGCAAACCAATATCAATCAAAACGAAATCAGTATGCTACGCGCTGAATTAGAACTTTTAATGCGCGAGCGTCAATCCTTACTAAAGGTCACTGGTGCAGCTGCAGGGCTAATCGCCGAGATGGATAGCCATGACCTGCCTATTTCAACCGTAGAAGCCGCTGATTTATTAGCGACTTCTATCAATGGGTTAAACGAGGAGACATTACAGGATGCATTAATTGCTGTACACGCTGAAATTGTTGATTAAAATCATTTTTTATATTTTCAAGATTAAAATTTAACTTCACTCTTCAGCTTTGATTATGCGCACTTGTCCATCGATATTAAGTTCCATTTCAAAGCTAATTACAATTAGCACCTTAGCCGTTTGTTTGCCCTCATTCCTGACAGCTTGTAGCTTTCAAAAATACAACCCTCAGCCAATAAACGCTATAGCGAATGCCGTCAAGTTTGAAAGCAAAGACACCTCCAGCGATCAATTTCAACAATTTTTAGTCAATAATGGCTACAAGACTGATCGTTTACCTATAAAAGAATGGGGTTTGGATGAGCTGACTTATTGCGCACTTTTCTTTCACCCAAGTTTAGATGTTGCCCGCGCACAATGGCGCGCAGTGCAGTCAGCAGAAGTTGCTGCTGCCGCAAAGACTCTACCGACTTTAAATGGCAGTATTGCGCACAGCAATGACTCTGACCCAACTAAAAAACCATTTGCATTTGGGTTGAGCATTGATATTCCAATTGAAACAGCAAACAAACGCAACATCCGTATAGAAAATGCGCAGCATTTGTCGCAAACTGCGAAACTTGAAATTGCTCAAACCGCATGGAAATTACGCCAGAATATTGCGCAAACACTGACCGAATATCAATTTAATCAAAAACAATTAACCTTATTAGCGTCCGAAGTCGCACGCCGCCAAGAAATAGTGGCTATTTATGAAAAGCGTTTGAGCTTGGGCGCGGTTTCAAATGTTGAATTAAGTACCGCGAAATTACAATTGCAATCTATTCTTTCTGAACAAAATAACAAGCAGAAAAATAAATTAGTGCTGCTATCAACACTAGCCAAAAACTTAGGTTTACCTCTGGCGAAAGTTGAGACGATGCAATTGGCGAGCGGTGACGGTAAACAAATGATGCATCCAAACAATCAAGACCAACAACTGCAAACTGCTGCCCTGCTTAACAGGATTGATATTCGTATCGCATTAGAACGGTACGCTGCAGCTGAAACCAAATTGAAATTAGAGATTGCTAAACAATATCCGAATCTTGTAATTAGCCCCGGTTACACTTATGAATTCGGCGATAATCTGTGGTCATTAGGAATATCCAGCTTACTGACGCTACTCAATAAAAATAAACTAGCCATTACGGAGGCAACTCAACTACGTGAAGTAGAAGCTACACAATTTGAAGCATTGCAAATGAAAGTAATCTCAGACATTCATATTGCTAACAGCTTGGTAGCACAAACCCAGCAAGCTTTACTAAATCAGCAAGCTTTACTCAACCAGCAACAAACCTACACTAAACGTACCGAACGAAAATTTGTGGCTGGAGAGATTGATAGGCTTGAATCGGCATTTGTTAAATTAGAGAATATTGCGGCTGAAAAGAATGTAGCACTAGCAGAGTTTCAACTTAATACTGCAATCAACCAATTGGAAAACGCCTTGCAACAGCCAATAAGCACCTTAATAACTAGTGGGAATTTAACTGGTAAAAGTTTAACTAGTGAAAAGTTAACTAACGAAAAACTAGAAAGTGCGTCTTTAAGACAGTAAGCTTTTCGCCAGAAGTGCGTGACAGGAAAAATAAAATGAATCGTAAAATCGCTATTATCATCGGCATACAAGCATTTTTAATAGTGATGCTTTTTTGGCTATTGGTGTTTTATGGCAAAGATGAGTTTGAAGTCTTAAATCAGTCACAAGAAGAAGAAATAGAAACGCCAAATCGGGTTAGCAACAAGGACGGCGTTACCCTAATTACTGTTAACATAGCCACGCAACTTCAAAGCGAGATTCAAACAAGTCCACTTAAAGCTAGCACTCACCAAGCCAACATCAGCACCTATGGTAGTGTGATGAGCATAGATAGCTTAATCGACCTCAGGACGCGTTATTTAGCTGCAAAATCTGAAATTGATATTTTACGTACGTCGTTAGCGCAAAATAAAAATGAATATACGCGCTTACAAGCACTCAACCAAGATGACAAAAATGTATCGGACAAAGTTGTTGCGGCAGCCGCAAGCACCATCAGAGCAGATGAAGCCAAAATAGCAGCAGCTGAATCAAGCGCTAAAAATCTTGCTGACAGCATGCGTCAACTATGGGGAGAATCGCTAACAAAGCAGGCGACCCAGCTAACCACCAGCGGATTATTGCAAAACCTAATTACCAGTAAAGAAGTGTTGATACAAACTACACTGCCTTTTGACGCAACAGAACCGCTTGAGAAGAGCAGCATTATGATTGCACCAACAGCGGCTCCATCACACACGATTCGTGCTTATTACATTTCACGCGCCCCTTTTAGCAACGCCACGATTCAAGGTAAAACTTATTTTTACCGTGCCAATTCAACTGAATTACGCGCTGGTATGCAAATCAACGCAATTAACGCAACCTCCAATAAAAGCTTGGCAGGAGTGATCGTGCCGAATGATGCAATTATCTGGTATGCAGGAAAACCTTGGGTTTATCGCAAAACTGGCGAAGAACAATTTAGCAGACTACCCATTAAAACCGATATTGAAGTTGAGACCGGCTGGTTTTATCAAGGTAATTTAAAAGAGAATGATGAAGTTGTAACCAGCGGCGCTCAATTATTATTATCAGAAGAGTTTAAATCACAGATTACTAACGAGAACGAGGATTAAATTGCCATGATATCGGCTTTAGTCCGTTTTTCTATTCGCTTTAGTGGCGTCATCATAGGCTTAGCCATGATTATGGTGTTATATGGTTTATATACGCTTAACCGCAGTAATTTAGACGTATTCCCTGAATTTTCCCCCACACAAATTATTATTCAAACAGAGTCTCCAGGGCTTTCTGCTGAACTAGTAGAGAGTATCGTCACACAATCTATAGAAACTAGTATTGCAGGTACGGTGGGGATTGAAAGCATGCGTTCGCAATCAATCCCTGGTTTATCTATCGTTACTATCATTTTTGATGAAAGTACCGACATTTATCGTAATCGGCAAGTCATAGCAGAGCGCTTGGCAACGCTTAATAATAAGCTGCCACAAGGCATCACACCCAATATTACGCCGCTAACTTCTTCTGCCAGCACAGTGCTCGGGGTTGGTTTAACCTCAAAAACACGCAGCTTGACGGAAGTTCGTACGCTAGTAGATTGGGTCATTGTGCCGCATTTATTGGCGATTCCAGGTGTGGCAGACGTAAATGTGTTCGGCGGAAAAGTACGGCAGTTTCAGGTACAGGCCGACCCTGAAAAAATGATTCGATACGGCATCTCACTTATCCAAATTGAAGATGCAGTAAAAAAAGCGACCGGGGTACGCGGCAATGGCTACATTGAAAATAAAAATCAGCGCATTGTCATCAATACTGAAGGTCAAGCCACTTCACCTGAAAAACTAGCGCAAGTCACATTGCTGCACAAAAACGGGCAAACGATACGGCTAGGTGACATAGGTAAAGTCGTTGAAGGTGCCGCACCATCTATCAGCGCAGCTGCGATTAACGAAGAAACCGGGGTTTACCTTTCTGTACAAGGTCAATTAGGTGCCAATACACATGGCGTGACACTTGCAATTGAGCGCGCACTGCAAGAACTAAAACCTAGCTTAACTGCAGAAAATGTGACCTTGCATGAAGGCCTGTTTAGACCTGCAAATTTTATCGAAGTCGCCATTCAAGGGGTACGTACAGACATCTTAATTGGCTCCGTGTTAGTCATCGCCATCCTGTTTTTGTTCTTATTCAACGTACGTACTGCATTTATTTCCGCAACGGCAATTCCGCTTTCATTACTCACAGCCATCGTGGTGATGAGTTATTTCAATATCGGACTTAACATCATGGTGCTGGGAGGTTTAGCGATTGCTCTCGGTGAAGTAGTTGATGATGCCATTATTGATACTGAAAATATTTTCAGACGGCTACGTGAAAATCGTTTGTTATCGCAACCCATACCTACGCATCGTGTAGTGTTTAATGCATCAATGGAAGTACGTAGCTCAGTAGTCTATGCCACCATTATTGTGGCATTGGTATTTCTGCCACTACTCACGCTAGGTGGCGTAGCCGGTAAATTATTTGCGCCACTAGGCTTTGCTTATATTGCCGCTATCCTCGCCTCATTAGTGGTTGCGCTCACCCTCACCCCGGCCCTTTGTTATCTGCTTTTAGGTAACGCTAAACTGGAATCAGAAGATCCACCGATGATTCGTATCATCAAAAAATGGTACATTAAAGTGCTACACCGTATTGAAAAACAATATAAATTTATTATTGCGGCCAGTTTTCTGGTGATTGCTATCGGCCTGGGCACCCTGCCCCTATTCAAAAGCCAGTTCATCCCAGCTTTATATGAAGGTCATTACATCATGCACATGACCGCTGTGCCAGGGACTTCTGAGCAAGAGTCATTGCGGATTGGTAAAAGAGTTTCTGCTCTCATTCGTAACATTAAAGGGGTTAAATCGGTAGTGCAATGGGTTGGGCGCGCGCCCAATGGCGCAGACTCATTTGGTACCCATTATAGTGAATTTGAAATCGAAGTAGGTGCAGTTTCAGGCGAAGAACAACGCCGCATCCTCAACAGAATTCGAGAAGAGTTAGCTGGTGAAGAAATTGATGATGATGGTGATGGTATAGCTGAGGCTGGATTTATTGGGGTAAATTTTGCCATCAATACCTTTTTAACCGAACGTATAGAAGAAACCATTTCCGGCTACGCCGCATCAACTGTCATTAATATCTACGGTCAGGATTTAGACGCGCTAGACCGCGATGCCAACGCAATCGCAAGTGTAGTAAAAGGTATCAAAGGCGCTAAAGATGTATTAGTTCAATCTCCGCCAGGAACGCCTCAACTGGTGATACGACTACGCCCAGAAAAAATGGCGCAATTAGGCTTACAGCCAACCGACGTTTTAGATAACATTCGCGCAGCCCACGAAGGCGTACCAATCACGCAAGTATATGAGGGAAACCGCGTGATTGGTGTCAGCGTGTTGCTTGATTTGGAAGCCCGCGATGATGTGCAAGAGGCAGGCAGTTTGCCATTGTTTAACCCTGAAGGAAAATTACTGCGGTTACGTGATGTTGCTGATATTGCGCAGGAAAATGGACGCTCTAAAATACTCCATGCAGGTGCAAAACGCATTCAGACCGTCACTGCAAATGTAAGTGGACGAGACATTGAATCATTTACCGACGAACTTAAAAATACATTAAAAAATGACGTTGTATTATCGCAAGGTGCATATTTAGAATTTACTGGTGCAGCGGAAGCCAATGCAAAATCAAGAGAGGCGTTAATCTTACAATCACTTTTGGCAGGTGTCACTGTGTTCCTGATGCTCTATATCGCTTTTGGTCGCCTGCGTAACTTATTGCTCACATTTGCAAACCTGCCTTTTGCGTTATTTGGTGGGGTACTCGCCATTATGGCAACAGGTGGCTGGATATCGATTGGCTCGCTGGTCGGGTTTGTAACGTTATTTGGCATCACCCTACGCAACTCCATTATGATGGTGTCGCATTACCAACATCTGGTGGATGAAGAAAATTGCATTTGGGGTTTAGAAACTTGTATTCGCGGCGCCTCTGAACGACTACCATCCATTTTAATGACAGCTTTAGTCACATCACTTGGCTTATTGCCGCTCGCAATAGCTAGCGGTCAGCCTGGGCGTGAAATTGAAGGACCAATGGCCACCATCATTGTGGGTGGTTTAATCACTTCCACCATACTTAATCTGCTTATTCTGCCTACGATTATGTTGCACTTCGGGCGGTTTGAAAAAGACATTCAAAACTAATGCTATAAGATAGCGGCACCCACTAAAAAAGTAAGCTAAAAATAATCAGTAGCTAGTCATATTTAATGTACTTAAACCGCACATCATCGTTGGGAGTTCCAGTTAATGCGCCGCCTTCCAACGCGGGTTGCCAACCAATAACCGCCTCAATTTTAGCCGCCAATTGAAAATCTTTATCTGTAATACTTTTTGCATCATGCGTACATAACTTTACAATCACAAACGCATACGACACGGTCAAATCTGGATGATGCCATGCCGCCTCGGCCAAATGCCCTACTGTATTCACCACCATAAGTGTGGCTTTCCAACCGCTGGTTTTATATTTACGGCGTATCCAGCCATTTTCTAAATACCAATGTGGTAACTCAGTCTTTAATTTATCTTCAACAGCTTGGTTGGTATAAACGCTACTAGATGCCATAAGTTCGCCTTTTATGTAACTGCAGAGTTAATGAGCAAGCCAGTTTCCTTAAGTTTCTGCAAACTAAATCCTTGCTCGAAAATAGTATAATCCGCTTTGTTCAATACCCAAGCCTGATAGCTGTTCTGCGATGTTTCACTTTGGATAAAATTGATGAATTGTCTGTCAATCAATTCATCATCAACCAAATTTTGCAGCTTGCTTGGAGCTTCTGTCTGATATGTTATCAGTGGCTTAGACTTTACTAATATCAGTTGTTCCGCTCCTAGCTTATTCGCCAGCCAAGCACTTAAACTATCAGAAGTAACATGCCAGTTATTTGGAATGCTACTGTCTGCCAAAGCCATTTTACTTGGCAGCCAGACAATACCGCGATGCTGCCACCCACGCTCGGCAATCTCAAGCTCACTACTCGCAGTAACTAGCGCAGAGTTCATACCTGCTAACATTATTCCATACTGGTCCATTGCTAATAAAGCAAGTTGATGGGCTACAGCATCACTTACATTTGAAACTTTCTGCGCCTCGCGTACTGAGTTAGCAAACAAACCTCCACCTGGCACAATAATTATTTTACCGTCACTGAATTTTACTAAAATTTCCAACCACTTCACCAGCTCAGGTGAACCAAGCAAACTACCACCTATTTTTACTATCCACATTTTGTCATCCACCGATACCTATATTTCAAAGTATCAGATTAAGGTTAAACCTAAATTAATTACACTTTGATAAAACACTTTTATAAAACACTTTGATAAAACTTATTGATTAAGCATGATTTTGTTATCGTTTTTACAAAAAACTTAATCGGCACGCGTAAAAAACTGCATGGTTTTTAACATACTTGATGCTTTATCCAATGTTTCAGCATACTCTTTTTCCAGCACTGAGTCCGCAACGATGCCGCCACCAGCATAAAAACTAATTTCACCCTCATTTTTATTCTTAGCAACAAAAACAGCTGTACGAATGGCTATATTGGTATCCATGTTGCCGTCAAATCCAATATATCCAATGGCACCACAATACACACCACGCCTATGCGGTTCAAGTTCTTCAATAATTTGCATGGCTCTCAACTTGGGCGCGCCAGTAATTGAGCCTCCAGGAAAGCATCCACGTAATAAATCAATCGCAGTTTTAGTCTTTTGCAACACCCCAGTAACGATGCTTACCAAATGATGCACATTGGCAAAGCTTTGCAAAATAAATAATTTATCCGCTTTTACTGAACCGATTTCGCAGTTTTTACTAATATCGTTACGTAGTAAATCAACTATCATCAAATTTTCAGATCTGTCTTTCAGGCTCGCTTGCAAATCCTCTGCAAACTGCTCATCTACGACTACGTCATCTGATCTAGGCCTAGTGCCCTTAATTGGGCGAGTCTCGACATGATTGCCGACTATTTGTAAAAATCTCTCTGGTGAGCCAGAAAGCACCTGCAAAGTACCAAAGTTCATGTATGCCATAAAAGGTGCCGGGCTAACTTCTCTAAGCTTGTTGTAAGCCACCCAGCCACTACCACGAACTTGAGCCGAAAAACGCTGCGCAAGATTGACTTGATAACAATCGCCTTCTGTAATGTAGCGCTTTATTGCATTAAAGGCTTTTGTATACTGGCTAAAACTCATATTGCTTAAGATAGGACTTGCTAACTCAAACTGAGACTCAGGTGTATTTTTAGGCGTATCAAACATAGCACACAAATTAGCCCAGTCATCATGGGTGGATTGCTGAAAACCATGAGATACCAAACAAGCGATTTTCTCACGATGATCTACCACTACTGCCCAATCATAAATACCCACCATCATGTGCGGTATCGTATTATTTTTTAAAGAAATATCCGGTAAATGCTCAATTTGGCGACCTAAATCATAAGCAAAATAGCCCACTGCACCACCACAAAACGGGTAAACGCTTTGTGGTGCTTTGTAGGGTGCCAATAACTTATTGAGAATTGCAAATGGGTCTTCAAGGCTGACGGTGACTTGCCCATTCTGAGTAATTTCAGATTGTGTATTAGCACCCTCCCCGGTGGTACAGATCGTAATGAACGGCTCAACCACAATGATATCGTAGCGACCGTATTCACTTTCTGGTCGACCACTGTCCAAAAATACTGCCCATGGTTGATGCGCAATCTGAGCAAACAAGCGCGAACTGTCTGGATGATAATTAAGTTCGTGCTTTAACATTGATTTCCCAAACTGGCTACTGCATAGGAAGAAAAACATAGTGCTGCCATGTTGATTGTTTCATCATTATTGACGTTAAGCTTGTCCGCAATAATAAAGTTTGAAACAGGTTCGTACTGAAAGCCAAGTTGATTCGCTAATTCATGCGCCAAGAAACTTCCTGCCCCCGCACCCACAATGCTCAGGTCAAGACAATCTTCCAACAAGGATATTTGACGTAACATGGCTTGTTTTATCTGATTCATTTGCGCATATTTAAACGCATAGGCTAAATTCTTCCAAGATGAGATTGTCGCACCTTTGGCATCACAACCTATCATCCTTGCTATACGCCGCGCACTGGCTTCTATAGTCTTCTCTGCACCATCAGCAGTATCCGCTATATTATCAGCCAAGGGTAAATCACCTGTCAGCATGTAAACATCAGCAGTCGTGGCAAAATGCTCTGCAGCCACATTGACAAGCTGCCCTGCGAACGGTATTTTTTGTGCCAAAGCCATCAAGGGTGTACGCACAACACCCGTGTATACCAATTCATCACTTTGCATACGTATCGCATCATTAAACCCCAGTACTTGCGCCTTGCCATCATGAATTAAAGCAATATCAGTAGTGGTGCTGCCAATATCCAAAAACAAAGCACGCTGCACATTCTGTGCAAGATATTGCACGCTAGCCAGCCAGTTCATTGAGGCAATGTTAGCTGTGTTAATTTCGACTTCATTAGGAGCAACGAAACCTTGTTTACCTGCATAATATTTAACCTGCCCAGCTAGTTTTTTTTGTAAAAACTGTGCAAGTTGCATCACGCCCGCATGACGATTTTGGAAAATATCAGCGAGTTCCCCTGTCATCGTCACAACATGCTTATCGGCGTTAAAATCACTAAGCACTTTATCTACAGCCAAATCTAATTCATGCAAACCACGCCACAATGGACAATATACCTGGCTCGCTGCAAGTACCTTACCTGTAACGTCAACCAGCACAGCCTTTAGATGTGCACCGCCAATATCCCAGCCAATAATAGATGATTTATTCAAAATTTAATCTCGACAATATTTCTTTGCAAAGCAGGTATTTTAAAATGTGGCTCTAATATGCACTCCAGAATACTTTGCGCAGGATTATGCCCTATTGACTCACGCAAACCTGCATAACTACTGGTTAAGCGCGGGTTGATATCTATCACAAATATCTGGTCATTCTCCGTATCAATAATCACATCCACACCTACATAGCCTAACGCATCTGGCATCATTTTAGCGATTTTTCTTGCGAGTGTATCAAAGCGCTGCCAATAAGTATGCATAGCACTTACGCTGATGCCAGTTAGCCTAAATTGACTACCATCACATTCAATATGTTGCTGATTACAGCTCAACAACCAGCCTTTGCCATCACGGCAAATCATCGAAAAACTCGCCGAAGTACCCTGCTGAAAAGGTTGTGCAAAGTAATGCAGGTAATGATCTTCTTGTTCCAGCCAGCTTCTTAAATCATGCAGAGAATCAAACAATCGTATACCATCACAGCCCGCACCGTCTTCAGGTTTAGCAAGCCATTGCTTCACATTTAATTGCAACATCTCATTGAAATAGTCTTGTTGCATTAAATCTTCGCCAGAATATACAGGCAAAGTATGAATGTTTGCTTCTTGCAAGGCTTCGAAACTCAAAGACTTACTAGTGCCAACTAAGGTTGAATCGTAGCCACAACCCAAAAAAATAGTGCCATCTTCTTTTTCTTCGGCAGCCAAACAAAGTTCTGTTAGCTCAAGCAGCATACCATCAGTTTCTGGTGCAATAAGCCAAACTAAATCCGCTTGCTTAAGCACTTTCTTAAACACTTGTTTGAAATTACCGATATTGACTGGGAAGCTTTTGCTGGCATAGGCTGATGGGGACAGTTGCGCATCGTGCATGGTAATCAGCCGATACTGCTCAAGCTCACTTAAGTCGCGTAATAAAGCGTCACGCATTAGCGTGCCTTCTTTCACTAACGATTCAGGCAATGGCGCAACACTTATCTCATCCCTTAAACCGCCACCAGTGATAAACTCGCATACAAACAGTTTTAGTGGTGTCGCCATTATGAAAATTATACCCGTTATCGATTTATTAAATGGTGAAGTCGTACATGCAAAAAAAGGGCAACGGCAACTTTACAAGCCCATACAATCCCAGCTTACCGAATCGAGCGAACCATTAGCTATAGTAGCCGCACTGCTAGCCCTTTATCCATTTACCCAATTATATATTGCCGATTTGAATGCCATTCAAAAATCTGAAGATGGTTATCATACAAATTTTAAAGTGATTGAAGCTATCGTCCAAAGCTACCCTCAACTAACACTATGGTTAGATGCTGGCATTAGCAACAATACCGACTTGAGTATTTGGCAAAAGCTTAATATTCGCCTAGTGATAGGCAGCGAGAGTTTTGCACATATCGGCAACTATTGCTCACTCAGGCATCATGATGAAAACTTTATATTATCACTGGACTTTATGCCGCTCGGTTATCAAGGACCAGCCGAATTACTCGCTAACATTGAATACTGGCCAAAAGATGTGATTGTAATGTCGCTAGGCAATGTTGGTACAAACTTGGGCATTAATGCAGATTTATTAAGAAAAACTATTGGCCGCGCAAAAAGTATTAATGTGTATGCTGCAGGGGGCGTTAGGAATATGGATGATTTAACGACTCTCAAAGAAATGGGTATACATGGCGCTTTAATCGCCACTTCTTTACATCACAAGCAAATATCGTCTGAACAGTTAATGGCGCTGGCTAATAAATAAAGCCCGACTAGCGGGCTTTATTCAGACAAAGTTTAAAACTGTAATTACTCTAAGTTAGCGTGTATAGCGCGCATACCTTCTTCAGTCAAACCTTTCGCCTCAATTAAATCTGCAATCGCGGCTTCTAAGAAAACTAGCGTTGAAAGTTCAAATTGTGAACCCATTGGCATACCTTTTGTTAATGGGAAGCTATTATCGTTACCAATTTGAATTGTCAAGTCAGCTACATCAGCCATAGGTGAAGTTTTTTTCATTGAAATTACCGCTAATTTAGCACCTACTGATTTAGCTTTTTTCACAAACGGCAACAAGGTTTCTGTACCACCTGAACCTGAAACCAAGATTAACAAATCACCCGCTTTAATGGCTGGTGTAACTACTTCACCCACCATACTTACATTGTAGCCAGAGTGAACTAAACGCATTGCAAAGAAGCGTGATACAAGTAAAGAGCGACCTGCACCACCAATAAATGTACGGCCCGCTTCGTCAACTAGCTTTAATAGTTTAGCTGCGTTGCTGTTATCTGTTTCTGACAGGATAGTTGTTAATCTATCTAAAATTAGTTTTTGATGACTCATGATGTTTTCCTTGAATGTTTATCCGTAATTTCAATTCGAAATTTTTTATAAAAAAAATCCCGACCCATTGCTGAGTCAGGATTTTTTAATTACTCATCTCAATAATTTCTTATTGGGTTTGGTTAATTAAAACCAAGCTTAACTTAAGCGTGAGCAATAGCTGTGATTTCAGCAGCAGCAGCAGCTGGATCAGCAGCACCGTAGATAGCAGCACCAGCAACGATGATCGTTGCGCCAGCATCACGTACTTGAGCTGTTGTAGCAGCTTTAACGCCACCAGCAACTGAGATTTCAACGCCTAGGTTCAAAGCAGCAACCAAAGCTAAGTCAGTGAATGGTGTTTGACCAGCAGCTTGTTGATCTAAACCAGTGTGAACACCAATGATGTGAGCGCCAGCAGCAGCAACTTCTTTAGTTTTAGCAGCTTTATCAGCAACGTTGATCAAGTCAACTTGTGCTTTTTTGCCGTATTTGTTAGCAACATCGATTACGCCTTTGATTGTACCAATATCAGCACAACCTAAAACTGTACAGATATCTGCACCAGCTTTGTAGAATGGCTCAGCTTCGTAGAAACCAGCATCCATTGTTTTTAAGTCTACTAAGATTTTGTTGTTTGGGAATTTAGCACGTAAAACTTCTAGTAATTTGATACCGTTGTGTTTAATGCAAGGTGTACCAATTTCAAGAATATCAACGTGTGGTGCAACTGTAGTTGCTAAAGCAACTGTACCGTCAAAATCTAATGAATCTAAAGCCATTTGGGTTAATGCCATGGTGTTTCTCCGTTAAATAATTTTTTAGAATGTTACAAAGTTATTGCTATATTTAGTAATAAATCTTCCGAAACAGTCAGTTAAAGACTGAAATGTGAAATTTAATACTACAATTTTTTACTACACTAAAAACTGGACACTTATAGTAAATGTCCAGCAAATATATGTCAATTCTAAACTTGCAAGATTACAATCAAATTGCAAAATTAGAATTTACGATTTATAGTTTTTCGCTTAAAGCTGCTTCAAGTTTGTTTTGGTCTGCGACGAAGCCGCGAATTCCTTCTGCTAATTTTTCTGTTGCCATTGCATCTTGGTTTAATTCAAAACGGAACTCTTCTTCAGTCAATTTCGCTGGTGCTGTTTTAGTTGCGCCAGTGTCTTTCAATACCTGAACTAATGTGCCTTCTGTAGCAGCCAAATCTTGCAACAAGTTTGGTGAAACAGTTAGGCGATCACAACCCGCTAAAGCAATCAATTCACCAGTGTTACGGAATGAAGCGCCCATCACTACAGTTTTATAGCCATGTTCTTTGTAGTATGCATAAATTGCACGTACTGAAACCACGCCTGGATCTGTTTCTTGCGTGTATTCTGTTGTTGGATTTTTAGCTTTGTACCAGTCTAAAATACGACCAACGAATGGTGAAATCAAGAATACGCCAGCTTCGGCACAAGCACGCGCTTGGCCAAAACCGAACAACAATGTCAGGTTACACTGAATACCTTCTTTTTCTAAGATTTCGCCCGCTTTGATACCTTCCCAGGTTGAAGCCAGCTTAATCAACACGCGCTCTTTACTTACACCTGAATCCTGGTATAACTGAATCAATTTACGGCCTTTAGCCACCATAGCATCCAAGTTGAAAGATAAACGTGCATCAACTTCAGTAGAAATTCGGCCTGGTACTACTTTGGTAATTTCCGTACCAATCAGCACAGCCAATTTGTCTGCAGCATTATCAATTTGTTGTGCTTTAGTACCGCCTTGAGCTTTTGCGTAGGCAATAGCAGTTTCAATCAATGGCGCGTATTGTGGCAATTGGCTTGCTTTTAACACTAATGATGGATTAGTAGTAGCATCTACTGGTTTAACACTTTTAATCGCTTCTACATCACCTGTATCTGCCACGATAGTCGTGATTGCTTTAAGTTGGTCTAATAAATTTGCCATTGCCTGCCTCCTGAAAATTGTTTTCTGAAAATTACTTCAAAGTATCAATTATTTAAAAGTATCTTAAGCTTCTCAAATTAATTTTTTTGGTAAATTTATCCAGAGAAAATATTTGAAACAACTGAAGTCTTATACAAAATCTAGTGCAATATTATATCTGAAAATTCAGCTGCTGTCGTTATGCAACCTTGCTATTCTCTAGTATTTTTCACCTAAGTATATTTCTAACGGCAATATTATTGTAAAAGCAGCGCCTAGTCCCGATTCATTAGCTGCAGTAACGCTACCTCCATGCTTTTTAACGGTCACATCTACAAAATATAACCCCAATCCAGTACCCTCAGAGGCTTGTTGCTCGCCTTCTAAGCGACTAAATCGCTTAAATAATTTAGTGATTTTTTCTGGCAAAATTCCTGGCCCAGTATCAGTAATAATCAATATAGCCAAATTATTTTTTTCAGTTAAACTCACAGTTACAACTGCACCTTCTGGAGAATACTTCACAGCATTCATCAAAATATTCGTCACCGCACGTTGTAACAAGCCAAAATCACCCTTAAGCCATAGACTATCTTCTGGCACACTAGTATTAAAGGTCACTTTTTTTGCACGCGCAGCCGCATACGTATCATCCAACGCTTGCTGTAGCAAATTGACTAAATCTAAATCCTGAAATTTCGCCGCATTTGCCATCTCAGCTCTAGATGATTGAAGAAAGTTATCCGCCATCGCCAACGATTCATTTAACATATTAGTGATGCGTGGCAAGTTTTTATTGTTGTCGCCTTCATTTAACAGCATGATTGCAGCCCCTAATGGCGCACGCAGGTCATGTGAAATAAAGGATAAAGTATCTCTTCTTTCACCATGCAAATCATGCAAATGTTTCGATGCCAACCGAACATTTGAAATGCGTGACCGCATCAAGTCTTGATCATCCGCATATTCCAAATCCTCTTTATTCACACCCAATAAAGCTAAATCCGCGTGAAGATTTTGCAGGGCATTATCTAAATAAATCTGTGCAGATTCAAGCTTACGCCAACTCCATACTGGGTATGCCAGCAAAATGGCAATTAAAGCGCCTGCTGGCGGTATCCAGATATTAAAGAATTGCGGCATTGCTACCGCTATACCCATGACAACAAAGTAATAGAAAACAATTGAAAGTAACGATTTTAACGGGCTTAGTTTTGGTAAAAACAATAACGGTATTACAGCCAAGATAATACTTAATAAGCAGGTTAGCCAAAACGGCGCATTAACAATTAATTCAGAATTTCGCATCGCCGCTATCGCATTAGCATGAAACTCTACGCCAGGCATAGGTTGCATGTGCGCTGAAACCGGCGTGGGCAAAACATCTCCCAGCCCAACTGCGGTTGCACCAACCAGCACGATTTTATCTTTAAAAAAATGTAGGGGGTATTCCCCTGTTAACGCATTGATATACGAAATTCGCTGGAAGTGTCCGGGAGGGCCTAAAAACTTAACTTTACGCTCATCCAGTGAAACTAAGGTAGTTGAACTCTCGCTAGATGTATTTGCTGGAAATAAATGAATACTATTAGGTAATTCTTTTGCTGCCTGTAATACCGCTTGCGAAAAATGTGGCAGTCGAGCCGCACCCAGCCCCTCCCACAAGTAAATACTACGGGCAATACCATCTGCATCCAGCGGCACATGCACACTCCCCATTGCAGCTGCATGTTGTGCATAGGCCGAAATTGGTACACTCTGCTTAACTGGAGAGTCTTTGTATGGTTGTTCAAACAAAATTGGCAAGACTACATTTCCAGCCTGCTTAATCGCATTGGCTAATACCAGGTCGGCTTCAGCATTACTCAGTTCAGGTTCAGAAAAAATAATATCCAAACCTATGACGCGGGCTTGCTCTTGCTTGAGCTTATTCACCAAGTCGGCATGCACTATACGTGACCATGGCCATCGGCCAATACTCTGCAAGCTGGCCTCATCAATTGCAACAATCACAATATCTGCCGGAGCCGGCTTAAAAGTTAGATAACGACCTAAATCGTAATGAAGATTATCAAACCTGACAAGCAAGCCGTTGTAAGCCAATAACACTGCAATCAGCGCAAGTATTATGGCTGTAAAAACACGGTCGCTTAGCTGACGAAATTTGAAATACACACTTAAAATTGCTACGGTATTAAAGAATCGATGTTAAATGAATTGTTAACGCGAAAATTTTCTAACTTCAGAAAATCTCTGTGGCTTACCGTCAGATAAAACGGCTACACGCCAATAAAACTCCCCAGCGCCAAACGATTGGTTGATAGTCAACTTATCGAAAGAAACACGTCGTTCGAAAACGATATCAACAAAGTGAGTATCACGCGCGATTTGTACGGTATAACTATTAGCAGCGGGAATTGGCGTCCAACTAAGCTCTGTCGGTGCAAGAGGAATCACGGCGCCATCTGCCGGTTCAATTAGCTCAAGCACGGGCTCAGGCAGGCGCACCTTAACATTAAAAGCATGTATAGCATCTCTCCCCTGCAAACCATATTGATCTTGCGCTCGTATTCTTAAGTAGTATTGACCATCTGCTAAATCGGCAAATGATAATTTTCCTGACGGTGTGATTTGCTCATTCAAAATTTGTGTAAACTCTGCATCAAGTGCTAACTGGCTTACCCAAACCGCGACACCTTGTTGTTGAGGCAGATTAAAATCGGCAACATTTTTCTCAATTAGCTTCGATAACGCACTCACATCAGGAGCATCGGGCAGTTGAATAGGCGGTGAAGGCGCTTTACCTTTTTCTGCCACACTGCCATAACCCTTGGCAATTAAAACTTCCTGTACTACGCCATTCTCTGCCGCACTGAATGCTACCTGGCCATCCAAAGTTTCTTGCAAGGCAATGTCACCCTCAGCGCCTACTCTAAACTGCGTACCGCGCACAGCGGCAATAGCTGAGGGAGTTTCAACTTGCAGTGTGTTCCCCACAACATGTTCTGGATTTGCAGTAACTTCTGTGCGCCCTTTGACTAGTTTTAAATGTGTTACATAAGTTTCTTTACCTACATATTTATAACTAGCCTGAATACTTAAATTGGAATTTGGTTGAATATCCATATTCGAGCCATCTGCAAACAACAATTTTGCAAGGCTGTTTTTACCTGTTTGCAATGCATCACCTTGCGTCAGAAAATCCCCCTTATTCGCTTTACGCTTTTCGTTGGCTAGCGCACTTGTAACCAGCACATCACCATACACCAGCAAAACTTGTACACTAGTAGGTATTTTTTTTAACATTTCAACAGGAATGCTAATAACTTGACCAGGCTGCAATTTTTTAGTCAGCTTATGCTGATTATATTTAGCTAATTCTGCAATATTTGTACGTTTATTTAAATATTTTTTATAAATAATTTCAAAAGAATCATTTTGGTTAACCGTATATAACCAAATGGCTTCCTGGTTAACATTTTCTGGCCTTGTCACATTGGCAAATGAGGAAAAACTCATAGCCATCAGCAAGATACCAATACAGTAGGTAGCAAATTTCATTGGCAATTACTCAGCTCTCTCTAAACGATATCCCTGCTGGTAAATTGAAGATAGTTTCCAGCCAAATTCGGGAGTTAATTTAAGTTTTGTGCGTAAGTGACTGACATGCACATCGACCTTGCGCGTTTCAACATCTGCAGTAGAGCCCCACACCACCTGCATCAGGTGAGTTCTTGATAATAAAACGCCTACATTTCTTAAAAAATACCAAGCTAAATCTAATTCTTTATCTGTCAGCTTAACCTCTTCACCGTCTAACAATACCAAGCGCTGTTTGGTATCAATCTTTAATCCACCGAAATCACATATTGTGGCATTGGTATACTCAGGCTGGGTTCTTCTAAGTAAGGCGTTAATGCGCACCATTAGCATCTGGCGGCTGGCTGGCTTCACAATGTAATCATCAGCACCAGATTCAATCACCCGCACAATGTCATCTTCTTCACTGCGACCGGTCAAGAAAATGATGGGTGGTAATTTATTTGATCGAAGCTTAATGCTCACCATCACATCTGGCCCCTCCATGTCTGGTAGTGTCCAATCGAAGATACAGAGGTCATATTGTGAATTAGGAAATTTACGTAAAAAATCCAACCCTGTGGCAAAGTGGTCAACTTCAAAATTAGCTTCATTCAGCCATTCTTGGATTGTTTCTGCATAAGCCAAATCATCTTCTAAAAATGCTATTTTTTGTTTTCTATTTACATCTGTCATCATCTGCTGATTCCATATTTTTTATTATCTTTTTAATACCAAAAAATATCCAAACCATTGATATTATTTATTTATTGCCTAAAAGTAACACTAATTTACAATCGACACAATATACCCAAAAGCTGAACTAAAGCCAATCATTACTCAGAATTTCTAACTAAGACTCTCAAAAT
The DNA here is from genome assembly GCF_030684185.1 of Methylotenera sp. Taxonomy (GTDB): domain Bacteria; phylum Pseudomonadota; class Gammaproteobacteria; order Burkholderiales; family Methylophilaceae; genus Methylotenera. Next base: position 187,371 of record NZ_JAUXOY010000027.1, on the reverse strand, counting down.
AATCGACTAATAAAGTGGCTACAGTCAAATCTGCACTTGTTCCAGGATTCATATTGCGCTCTTTAAGTGAAGCATCCCACGCCAGTAACTGTTTTTGCGCTAATTTTGGGTTGTCAGTTGCCCAATATGCGGCTTCAACCTCATGCGCTTCATGCATAAGTTCAACAGCCAATACCTCGCCATGCTTTCGGATGACATGCGTATCTAACTGCTTTGTTAAAAAACCTAAATATAGGGCTGTAGTCGCCCAAGCCTGATTTTGCCATTTGTGCATGGCCTTTTTATAGTGCGCCATACCATAGCCTATAACATCTGAAAAAGCATTGGCATATTGCCAGGCGATGCTGTCCTTATGCTGCGCAGAAGCCATCATCTCTAACAAAGTGACATTGGGCTGCTTATGAACATCATGCACACTCGAACTGCCTAGACCCGCCGGATTCGCCAGAACAATCGCCCGAGCAGTTAATAATCCGTCATTAACACTAAGCTCGTTTAAAGTATGAACCAAGCGTTGCTGTAAACTTTGATTACCATCAACTGAAGTCAATAAAGCGGCATGAATCAACGGTGCGCATAATAGAATAATGCCCAAATTGGTATTCAACCCTACCGCTGTTTGGGTGGCTTCTACCGCACTGAATATCCGCTCGCCTACACTTAAGTTTGGTTTGGTTATTTCAACCGCAGAAATATCTGCACTTTTGATAAAGTCATATATCGTCATGCCGTGACCATCTGCAAAAACATGTACATTGCCTGGCTTGATGGCTTGCAACTCGGCCATGCAGGCGCTCTGGTACGCGATTACCAGTTGTTCAGAAGTCAATTAGTTATCTCTCCAATTTTTCTCAAGCAATCATCTACCAATAACTGCGCGATATTAATCTCAGCTACGCTCTGCAAGCCTTTCCAAGCAGGAATACTGTTTACTTCTAACACATAGTATTGGCCACCAGCCGCTTGAATAATATCAACACCACAATAGTCAATATCCAGTGCTGAAGCTGCCTGTAGCGCAAGCGTCGATAACTGTTCACTTTCAGCCACTTTTTCACAACGACCACCTGCGGCTATGTTGTTTACCCAAGTATTTCCGACCCGTTTCATGGCAGCAACTACTCTGCCACCAATCACAAATACCCTGTAATCATGCGGTGCAACATTTCCATCAATCATCGGCGTTTCAATCAATTGCTGCAAATAATAAACACCATCTACAAACTGTTGCATAGGCACAGGTAAGGACTCTTTGGCTAAAAGCTTGCGAACACCCAGCCCTTGGGAGCCAAATAAAGGCTTCAATACTAGCGTTTGATTATTTTGCGCGGCAATCTGACGAATATTTTCTACTTGCGACCTGGATTCAGCCACCCAAGTTGGCGGTGTTGATATACCGTTTTTTTTCAATAAAAAGCTGGTCATAGCTTTATCCACCGTACGTTCTATTGCTTTCACATCATTGTAAATTTTGACATTTAGCATAGAGAGCATGTGCAATACGTTTAAACGCGTAATCACTTGCTGCATAGTGCCACCAGCAACGCCACGCACAAATACCATGGGGGGCAATAGATTAAAGCCTGGAATCTGGATAGTTGGGCTTGTACCGGATAGATTAATGACACATTCCTGCAGTGACAAAAAAACGGCATCGACACCGCGAACGGCAAAAGCCTCTTTTAAACGCGCCCCATGCCAGCCAGCATCGTCAGTAAAAATAGGGATTTTCAAAAGCAGCTTTACAAATTAATTAGCAAAAGATAGCGCAATTAAATCAACATTTAATTGGCCACCCTCAAAGACCTTCCCTGTTTGCAGATTGGTAATAGTTACTTTAGCTGGGCTAAATAACATAGGGTCAATCTTGTAAAAATCCATATTGTAAAACTTGAATACCTGGGCAAATGTTTTACCGTAATCTTTAGAAGAGCTACTAGGCAAGTTTAATGCCAGTTCTGCAGCAGCAGTGTCATCACAACTTACTTGCAAACTCACTTCTCCACCAAATAGAATCGCATCGTTGGTGCGCCCCATAGCCGTCATAAAGTCTTTGGAAACTGGTGGCAACACTGCTACACCAGAGCCGCTTACAATATTAGCAAGTGGAAAATGTAGCGTATGCGCTTTATGCAAAGCTACCTCTAATACACGGCCAACGATTTGCACAACCCCTGCAATACTGGTGGTCGGGGTTAAAATAACCGTTAAATTTTCCGCTGGAATTTGCGTATCGCGGACAATTTTTTCAATTACCTGAATCGGCGGAATTTTATCGGTTTCCAGCACAATACAAGTGCTAGTTGCGCTGTCTTTGTATTCCAGCTCTTTAAATAATTCTTCACGCTGCGCCAGTGCGCGCGCGGGACCTGAACCTAATGAGAAAAACTTTTCGTGACTGAGCGCCCAACCTGCATATTGGCTAGCCAAACAAGCTAATACCGGCTGTGCCGAAGTTACCGCAATTGCATCATCAAAGCCTGCAAAACGCTTATCTGCTTGCAGCTTTACCTCGCCCAACCCACCCATACAAATCTCGGCAATTAAACGCCCGGCTTCGGCGCATCCTGAATGCTGAATTCCTGCGTCAATAATGGTACAGCCAGACTCATGCGTAGAAATACCCAATTGCAAAGTGTCGGCATCAGCGATTAATTTTTCCACCAAAAGATTGGCAAGCTGATTCACGCTTAGGCTATTAGTACCAGAGTTTATCGAATTTTGTTTAGTCATAAAGCAATTTCCCTTTTAATGTGTTCGCTCTTTGCAACACCAGTTGATGGGCTGTGGTGGCCTTACCAGCTTCCGCTAGTACAGAACAAATTGGATCATTCATTTGAATATTAACACTGGATTCATCACGCCCAACATACGGAATGTCTGCGACCCAATCAGGCCAGGCAAAATCTGAGGCGATTTCCATAGTTTTTTGTGCATACAACGTCATTTGCGCTTTTGAATCATTTGCTAGTGGAAAATCTAACAATTGGCCTTTGCAAGCCTGAATGTGAGTTTGCAACAAGTTCGGGTAGAGATGAAAAGTGGCGCTTAAACGAGGATTTAATTCTAATATCCACAATTCATCCCCCTCAACAACAGCATCCAAGCTGTTAATACCTCGCAAACCTAACGCTGCGCTTAATTGCTGAGCAGCGTGAACCAGCTTTTGTTGCGCTTGCTTAGGTAAAGCCACATTACTTACTGCCCCGGCAAAACGATATGGCAACTCGTCTGTTGGTGATATTAACTGGAGGTTAAACCCAATGATTTTTGCAGTTTCTCCGTCAGCAACAAATAATAATGAAATTGGCTCCCCATCAACCTGGCGTTGGAAATAATCACCTACCAATGCATACTTAACCGGCTTTACATGTAAACCACCATTGCCACCAAGCTGCTTGCATAGCCAATTTTCTGTATTACCAGGCAAATCCAATCGTACTTCTGGGTGTTGGATATTCAAATTATCAAGCAGCACAAAAAAATCTAAACTCTTTACAAGCTGCATCGTTTCAGGGTTGTTGCCTATTATCGAAACCTGCTCAGCAACCCATGACAATAGCGCCGGTGCCGCATCAAATAAGCTGCCGTATAAAAAACCTGCCACATCATCCAGGCAAATTTTTGAAAAAACCCGCTTGAAATCATCTGTATCTACACCCTGCTCACTAAAACGCACTTTAAAACATTGTTCAGCAACATTTCGCGTATCTGCATCGGCAAAAGCGTCAAGCGTAATCACTTGATACCCGCAAGACTTCGCCGCCTGCGCATAGCCGCGCGCCGATGTCATTGCAATTATTAGCTTGCTAGGCACGAGCTTGAGTCAAGCTACGCGCCATCTCGAATGCTGCCATAAACTCCAAATAACATGGCTTTTCTGCAGACAGCATTTGTTTCAATAAATTATGCTGAGTGGAGTACTTTAAGTTACCTATAGCTAAGGCGCCAATGCCAATAACATTGGTCGCCGCAATTGCCACGCCATCAGCCATTACATCCACGCCTTCTGCACTGGTTGGGGCAACAGCATTCACATCGGCAATGATTTTCAAAGTTTTAGACTGTGCAATCTGGGTTACGGACATCACACGGACACCAGCCGCCACCGCACATAGCACGACATCTACATTGTTTAATACTGACTGTTTTAAAGTATCGTTTGAGCCATCCGCATAACCTATTTCTGACCCGTATCGCCGGTTATAACTATCAGCCTTAATACGCACGTCATCTATACTTCTATGCGCCACCAGCACAACTTTCGCCCCCAAATTAGCTGCGATTACTGCCACACAACCGCCTACAGGGCCAGTTGCACCAAAAACGGCCACCTTCTTATCCGCTAAAGTTGTCTGAAAATGTTTTTTAAGATGAAATTCCACCTTTGCCACCATCGCGGCTGCCGTAGTAAATGCACCTGATGGATCAGCAAATGCGGACACCTGAAACGGCGGGAACATCGCTTTTTTAGCGGCGTCCAGCATATCCATCGCCAAGTCTATATCACGCCCACCAATAAATAACGCCTCTCGCTTAATACCAGATGGACTTCGCGAAAAAATCGCATCTTGCGTCAATCCAGCTATTTCAGAAAGTGAGATATTGGTATAAGACATGATCTTATCGAAACCCGCATCATAGGCCATGTTGACATCAAACGGGCTTGCGTTTTTAGCCGCTGTGATCAAATGCAAAATACTGACTTTTTCCATAATTTTAAATATCTCTTGAAGAATTTTTAATGAAGGCTCTTATAAATTTTATGCTTGTATTATTTCCGCGCCGTGATTGTTAGCACTACAAATTACCCATGTTAAATTAGATTCAGCAAAAGTAATTTTAAGTTGCTGCAGATGCTTTTCTGCTTCAGCTAAATTTTCAAACACAGCAAAACCTGTTGGGCCCCAAGAGCTTTGTCCAAGACAAGCTACACCGGTACTTTCCAAATATTGCAATACTGCACCCACCTTCTTGCTGGCATAGCGCCCGCCCTGAGCGGGGGCAAAATAATCACCGACATGCCCCTGCAATTCCCGAATACTGCGACCAAAGGTATTTAAATCTTGTTCAACCAACGCTGGCATCGCCTGCATCAGTACCGAGCGACATAAATGTGCCGCCAGGTTTTCTGAAAAAACCGGCAACTTATTAAACGCAACCAATTCCTCTTCGCCATGAATACCTGGTTGACTAGCATCAAATATCAATAAAATACGCCAATGTTCTGGAAAATCATAGCGTGCCAATAATGGCGGGACTTTTAAAGACGGTACTTTTGAAAGTACTGGTAAAGAAGCCTCCTGTAACTTATTTTCAGAAGAACTATGCAAGCCTGAAACCCGCCCGCCGTCAATCAATAATCCACCAGAATTAAATGCTGCGATGCCAATCCCAGAGCGACTGCCACGTCCAGTCAGTTCAGCTATTTGTACAACGTTTAAATTTAATTGATATAACCTACTTATAGCCGCCCCAATCGCTAAGGAAAACTGCGTACCCGAACCTAAGCCCGCATGCTGAGGAATGCATTGTTTAACATTAAGGTTAACGGCACCATTAAGACTAAGTTTAGTGATAATTTTTTGTGCAATATCAAACGCGTGCTGACTTGCCAAGCCGGTGACCAAAAGTTTATCGGAGGGGTTTGCCGTTAATTCCACACTAGGGGTTGTTAAACTTAACCCTATACTGCCAAACTTCCGCCCTAAGCCGCCATGTAAATCAAAAAAACCCATATGCAAACGAGCTGTGCTTTTAACTGTAATTTTTGTTGGTATTACGTTTGCCATAAATTTTTCACAATTATGTTACTTTTTGCTATGTAGCCGATTTGGCAGACATATTATCGAATTTCTAATGTGCATTTTAGCTGACAGTGATGACTTTTCATACGTCAACACCTGTACCACACAAATTTTTAGCCTCTAGCGTGTATTTTCAGGTGACAGCGACTACTTATTTAGGCAAAATGTAACTTAAATGTAAAACAAAATTTAATTCCCTCGTTCGAACATCTAAGGAACTATCATGTCAGCTCACGTTATTCCATTTGAAAACCTCAGAAACATAGACGTACCCTCAGTTGGCGGTAAAAATGCCTCCCTTGGCGAGATGATTTCGCAATTATCGGCAAAGGGCGTGCGAGTGCCGACAGGCTTTGCAACCACGGCAGATGCATACCGTGAGTTCTTAGCCCAAAATGGTTTAGACGTCAAAATTAATGCAGCACTTGATGCTTTGAACGTAGACGATACGCAAGCGCTCGCCATCTGTGGCAAGCAAGTGCGTGAATGGATTATGGCTGCACCCTTTCCAGCCGCGCTAGACAAAGCAATTGCTGAAAACTATGCAACGCTCACTGCCAAATCTGGCAATGGCGCAACTTTTGCAGTACGTTCATCTGCTACCGCAGAAGATTTGCCTGATGCTTCCTTTGCAGGCCAGCAAGAATCATTTTTAAACATTCAAGGTTTAGATAACATTTTGCACGCCATTAAAGAAGTATTTGCTTCTTTATATAATGACCGTGCGATTTCATACCGCGTGCACAAAGGTTTTGTACATGCCGATGTAGCGCTTTCAGCGGGCGTGCAACAAATGGTGCGTTCAGACATTGGCTGTGCTGGCGTGATGTTCACCATAGACACTGAATCTGGATTTAAAGATGTAGTGTTTATTACTTCATCATACGGTCTGGGTGAAACCGTTGTACAGGGTGCAGTAAATCCTGACGAATTCTATGTACACAAGCCAACTCTGGCACAAGGCAAGCCTTCTATTGTTCGCCGCACTATGGGTTCAAAACTCATCAAAATGGTGTTTAGCGATGCCACACGTGCGGGTAAAAGCACCCATACTATTGAAGTAGATTCTGCAGATAGTGACCGTTATTCACTTTCAAATGAAGATGTTTTAGAGTTAGCACTCTATGCCATGACGATTGAAACACACTACGGCTGTCCAATGGATATTGAATGGGGTAAAAACGGGGTTGATAACAAACTGTATATCTTGCAAGCACGTCCAGAAACCGTAAAGTCTCAAGAATCTTTAAGCAATGTGACTGAGACTTTCAAACTGAACAAACATAGCGAAAAACCATTAGTAGTAGGTCGTGCTGTGACACAAAAAGTAGGTGTTGGCCCTGTACGCATTGTGTTAGACCCAGCGGATATGCATTTAGTACAACCTGGTGATGTATTAGTCGCAGATATGACAGACCCGAACTGGGAGCCAGTCATGAAACGTGCCAGTGCACTCGTGACTAACCGTGGCGGCCGTACATGCCATGCTGCAATTATTGCCCGTGAATTAGGCATTCCTGCGATTGTAGGTTCTGTTAACGCCACTGATGTGTTACGTGAAGGTGAAATCGTCACGGTATCATGTGCTGAAGGGGAATCAGGTTTTGTCTATCATGGTGCAATTGAGTATGAAGTGAGTAGTCAAGCCACCGCAACACTTCCGCCAGCACCTTGCAAAATCATGATGAACGTTGGCAACCCTGACATGGCGTTTGGTTTTGCAAAAACACCAAATGATGGCGTGGGTTTGGCACGTTTGGAATTTGTCATCAACAATATGGTGGGCATACATCCTAAAGCTATTTTAAATGTTGATGCAATGCCGCATGCGATTCAAACCACCATTAAAAACCGTGCACGTGGTTACGCTTCACCTAAACAGTTCTATATTGATAAAGTGGCTGAAGGTGTAGCTACCATTGCTGCTGCTTTTTATCCAAAACCAGTGATTGTGCGTACTTCAGACTTTAAATCAAATGAATACAAAAAACTGGTGGGCGGTGAGATTTACGAGCCAGATGAAGAAAATCCAATGATTGGCTTCCGCGGCGCGGCACGTTATATGGCAGAAGACTTCAAAGAATGCTTTGCCATGGAATGTACTGCCATGAAAAAAGTACGTGATGAAATGGGTTTAACTAACGTTGAGTTAATGATTCCTTTTGTACGTACACTTGAAGAAGCCAAAGCAGTGACTGAAATCATGGCTGCCAACGGGCTTAAACGTGGTCAAAATGGCTTGCGCCTGATTATGATGTGTGAAATTCCATCTAATGCATTGCTTGCAGAAGAATTCCTGCATTATTTTGATGGTTTCTCAATTGGCTCGAACGACCTGACACAACTGACATTAGGTATGGATAGAGACTCAGGCATTTTAGCGGATGGCTTTGACGAGCGTAATGATGCTGTGAAAGAACTCATTAAAATGGCGATTCACACTTGTAACCGCCTAGGCAAATACGTAGGTATTTGCGGCCAGGGTCCTTCTGACCACCCTGACTTTGCAGAATGGTTGGTCGCTGAAGGCATACAATCAATGTCACTTAACCCTGATACGGTTGTTACTACATGGCAAAGACTAGCTAAAAAATAAAAAGGGTAACTGTAATGCTAAAACGCACTGTATTTTTCATCTCAGACGGTACTGGCATTACTGCAGGGGCCTTGGGTAAACTACTGGAGCACTTTCCAGGCACCAATTTTACCCAAGTACGCCTACCCTTTACCGATACGCTAGATAAAATCAAGCTCGCTCAAGATGCCATCTTAAACGCTGCAGAGGAAGATGGGGGTCGACCTGTTGTCATTATGACATTAGGGAATATTGAACTAAGAAGTACCCTAAAAGAATCCAACGCTTATTTTATTGACTTGTTCAATACATTTATCGACCCTCTAAGTTTGGAATTGGATCAAAAGCCACTTAGAGGTGCCGGTATTGCGCACAGTGTCATGGGAAGTAAATACAACGACCGCATGGAGGCCGTTAACTTTACATTGAATCATGATGACGGCATGACTAACTCAGGTCTTGAAGAGGCTGATGTCATTTTAATAGGTGTTTCACGTTGCGGCAAAACCCCTACCAGCGTTTACCTAGCCATGCAGTTTGGAATCAAGGCGGCTAATTACCCATTGATTCCAGAGGACTTTGAACGCGGGTCTTTACCAGCCGTGTTACATAAACACCTGGATAAGATATTCGGCCTCACCATCAAGCCGGAACGTCTACACGCTGTTCGCAACGAGCGTAGGTCTGGTAGTTTTTATGCCTCAATAGAGAATTGCCGTAAAGAAATTGTTACAGCAGAAAACCTGATGCGGAATGCAGGCATTACATGGGCAGATTCAACCAGTCGTTCAGTAGAAGAGCTTTCAGCAATTATTATGGAAAAAACGCGTAAAGCGTCTTAAATAATCCTAAAAAGGATATTTTTTTAGTTCGCTTGCTCCAAAACCCAAGCAGGAAAGCGCTTCTGGCGTTTTCCTGCTTATTAAAATCAATACTTACTTCAAACCTGATTTAATTCTATCTAGAATTTCAGCTGAATCTGGCTTCACATCACTACTAAAGGCATACACGTCTTTGCCACCAGGCAAAATTACGTATTTGTAGAAATTCCATTGAGGTTGCTGGCCAGTCTTTGCAATCAATTGCTTGTAAAACGGATTTGCATTTGCTCCTGTGACTGAGCTTTTCGTCATCATAGGAAATTTAACCGAATAAGTCAGTTTACAAAAATCGCCTATTTGCTTATCGTTACCTGGCTCCTGCTTAAAATCATTTGATGGGAAACCTACCACTAACAATCCCTTACTTTTATATTTGCTGTACAAACCTTCAAGCGCGTCAAATTGGGGCGTGAAACCACATTTACTCGCAGTATTTACCACCAGAATTGGTTTATTCTGATAATCACAAAGATTGATTTTATCGCCCTGTAAAGTGGTTAATTGATGATTGTACAGTTCAGAACATGTCGCATTCGCCATATTTGATGCCCCCAAAAATAGTATAGCCAACAGAATTGCTTTCATTTTATCCCGTCCAAATATAAATAATTTAAATTAAAATTTTACCTACGAATACGACTGAATATTAAATATTTCGTTCTCCACTCTGTCGTATTTGCACAATACAACACTAGGTCTACATTGGTGCGTCCGCACCTTATGCGTGCTATACCACATCAACCTTGTTAACTTAATACTAAATATAGATATAAATTTACTTAATAAAATCATAAAGATATACAACAAATAACTACTTGGCACGTCTATTGCTTTTAGAAAACTAACTACTATATTTAAGCTGCCATGTTAAGAGTGATGATTGTTGATAATGATTTGGAGCGCACCAAACCACTCAAGCAATCATTGCTAGATACTGGATATGAAGTAGTTGCACATTTAAAAGACACCGTTAATTTAGATAGTGCCTGTTGTGAATTTAGACCAGACATTGTAATTATTGATACAGATTCACCGAGTCGTGACACTTTGGAAAACATTTGTGTAATGACTATGCATGATCCGCGACCGATTATGATGTTTACGCATGATGATGACAAAGAGCAAATGAAGTTGGCGACAAAAGCTGGGGTTTGCGCTTATGTGGTGGGTAGTATTCCAAACGAGCGTTTACGGCCCGTAATTGATGCGGCAGTCGCACGGTTTGAAGAATTTAAAGATTTGCGTGATGCCCTGAATGAGGCTAATACCAAACTTAGTGAACGCAAGGTGATTGAGCGTGCAAAAGGGTTAATTATGAAACAGCGTAATATTGATGAAGACGAGGCTTATACCTTATTACGCAATATGGCGATGCAAAAACATATACGGATAGGTAAGTTGTCAGAACAAATTATTGAAGCAGCCAAATTGTTGCTTTGATTAAAGATTAAGTTGATAAACACAGAAGCCCAGCGACGGGTCTATTGGTTAAACAACTCTAAATTAAACATGAAATATTGAGCCAAAGCTGGCTCGCACTAACAAGTAGTTCAAGGCAAAGGCGTCTTGATAATGAAATGATTCTTATTTTTAAGAGTTGATTCATTATCAGACGCCATTTTTTATGGGCCAAATTTTTAGATGAATAGCTTTAGATTGATTTATTTTAGGAGAAAAAAATGAGCACTTACGACAGCACCCCAGATATGAACGTTAAACCTGTTATAGAAAATAGTAACTCTGTAAACAATGGTCGCCGTGATTTTTTTCGCACCACTGCTGCGGGTGCCTTCGGCGCAGCTACAGTGATGGGTCTAGTGCCAAAAAGCATCAGTACTCAAGCTTATGCAGCAGGCTCTGATGCTCCTGAAATTACCGAAGTAAAGATTGGTTTTATTCCACTTACAGATTGTGCCCCTATCGTTGTAGCTGCCGAAATGGGTTTTGATAAGAAATATGGCATCAAAATCACTCCTTCCAAGGAAGCATCTTGGGCCGCTATTCGCGATAAAACCGTTAATGGCGAGTTACATGCAGCACATGTTTTATACGGCCTGGTTTATGGCGTGCAACTCGGTATCGGTGGTCAGCAAAAAGACATGGCGGTGCTGATGACGCTTAACCATAATGGGCAAGGAATCACTTTAGCTAATCAACTGAAAGATAAGGGTGTTAAAGATGGTCATAGCCTAAAGCGATTGCTAGATAATGAAAACCGAGACTTCACTTTTGCACAAACATTTCCTACTGGCACGCATGCCATGTGGCTTAACTACTGGCTTGCAGCCAATGGTATTAACCCCGTTAAAGATGTAAAAACGATTGTCGTACCGCCACCGCAAATGGTCGCCAATATGCGTATTGGCAATATGGATGGCTATTGCGTAGGTGAGCCTTGGAATGCCCGTGCGATTTATGACAAGGTAGGTTATACCGTTGCCACTTCACAAGACATTTGGGTGGACCATCCTGAAAAGGTATTAGGTACTACTGCCGAATTTGTGGCAAAAAATCCAAACACTTCGCGTGCCATGATTATGGCCATTTTAGACGCCTGTCGCTACATAGAAGCCACTGAAAACCGAGCCAAAGTTGCTAAATTGATTTCTGGTAAAGCTTACGTGAATGCACCAGAAGAAGTAATTGCCGGTCGCTTTATTGGTGATTATGACAATGGCATTGGCAAAAAGTGGAAAGACCCTAACTTCATGAAGTTTTTTGAAGACGGCAAGGTGAACTTCCCATACCTGTCAGATGGCATGTGGTTCCTGACACAGCATAAACGCTGGGGCTTGCTAAAAGCAGATCCTGATTATTTGGCAGTGGCTAGCAAAATCAACCAAGTGAAGCTGTATTCTGAAGCAGCATCACAACTAGGCATTAGCGTGCCTAAAGATGTTATGCGTACAAGCAAGCTAATGGATGGCGTGGTGTGGGATGGTAAAAATCCAGCGGCCTATGCGGCCTCATTCAAAATAAAAGCCTAAAGATGACTTAAAAGAAATTAAGGAGCAACTATGAGCGCAATCAGCATAAGTAAAGAGAGCTTAAAAATCATCATGAAAAACAAAGACACAATTTTAAGAAAAAAAGAATCAGTCACTAATTCTGAGATTCCAAAAGTTACTGGCATCACTAATAACAAGTCCAGCTACCTAAATGTTCAGGTTTATAGTTTCTTTAAATGGTTATTACCTCCTGTCTTTGGCATTTTGATGTTGCTTGCAATTTGGACATTGATCTCGCATCAATCACCGAACTTGCCTGGGCCTCTCAAAACATGGAGCTCTGCTGTTGCGTTATTTAGTGACCCTTTTTATGACCATGGCCCTAATGACAAAGGTGTTGGCTGGAATATTGTTGCTTCGCTGCAACGTGTGGCTCTGGGTTTTGGGCTAGCTGCGTTAATCGGCATTCCGCTAGGGTTCATTATCGGCCGTTTTAACTTTATATCACGCATGGCTGCACCAGTCATTAGCTTGCTTCGCCCGGTATCACCACTAGCATGGCTACCTATCGGACTTCTTGTTTTTAAAGCGGCGAATCCCGCAGCAATTTGGGTAATCTTCATTTCAGCAATTTGGCCAATGATCATCAACACATCAGTAGGCGTAAGCAAGGTGCCGCAAGACTACATGAATGTAGCTAAGGTGTTAAATCTGAGTGAGTGGAAAATTTTCACCAAGATACTGTTTCCCTTTGCTTTACCTTACATGATGACAGGTGTGCGTCTTTCAATCGGCGTGGCATGGCTGGTGATTGTTGCTGCTGAAATGCTCACTGGTGGCGTTGGTATTGGATTCTGGGTGTGGGATGAATGGAACAATTTGAATGTGGAACATATCATCATTGCAATTTTTGTTGTGGGTTTTGTTGGCTTGCTTTTAGAACTAGCGCTGACACAAATCGCTAAAAAATTCAGTTATGAGTAATTGATCTACAAAACTAATTAGAAAACCAATTAATTAAATTTTAGGAATTATCATGGAAAAAACACTGACTACTGAAAAAGCTAACTCCGACAGATATGTACAGTTAGAGAATGTCGATATGACATTTTCCACTAAAAAAGGTGACTTCAATGCATTAAAAAATATCAACCTCAGCATTAGAGAAGGTGAGTTTGTCTCAATTATTGGTCACTCAGGTTGCGGGAAGTCTACTGTATTAAATCTCATTGCAGGATTAACACAACCTACAGAGGGGTTGCTTTTCTGTGCAGGTCGAGAAATTGCCGGACCAGGACCGCAACGTGCAGTAGTTTTTCAAAACCATTCACTACTGCCATGGCTCACCTGTTATGAAAATGTTTATCTGGCAGTAGAGCGTGTATTTGGCACCAGCGCTGAAAAGAAAGAGCCTAAAACTCAACTTAAAACTCGCACTAATGCCGCGCTAGAGCTTGTTGGTTTAACCCACGCGACCGATAAACGTCCGAATGAAATTTCTGGCGGTATGAAGCAGCGCGTTGGCATTGCGAGAGCTTTAGCAATGGAGCCAAAAGTATTGTTGCTTGACGAACCGTTCGGCGCGTTGGATGCCTTAACCCGCGCTAACTTACAAGATGAGCTCATGAAGATAATGGCGAAATCTGGCTGTACTGCGGTAATGGTCACCCATGACGTAGATGAGGCAATTCTGCTCTCTGACCGTGTAGTGATGATGACTAATGGCCCATCCGCAGGCATTGGCGAGATTCTAGAAGTAAATCTACCTAGGCCAAGGGCGCGCTTGGCACTTGCTGAAGATACAGACTACAACCATTTGCGTAGCGAAGTATTACGATTCTTATATGAACGCCATGCAAAAAAAGCTGCTTAAGCATTCAATACAGAAATATATTACATTCAATAAGGAATCTCACGTGAAACAAAATCTTACATTCAAGTTAAATTTTCTGATGGCTTGCACAGGACTAGCAATCGCAAGCATGGCGCAATCGGCTTATGCGGATGAGCAGACTGAGCCTGAATACACGTTCCTTGATTCAATTAAGGAAGGTAAACCAATGACTAGCTTCAGGTTTCGTTATGAAAACGTACAGCAAGATGGCAATGCGCCAGTACTTACGCCAGCCAGAGCACTGGAAGATGCAAATGCTTTTACTTTGCGTAGTTTGATTGGCTGGCAAACCTCCCCTTTTCATAATTTCAGCCTTGCCGCTCAGCTAATTAATGTGGCAAAACTAAATGACAATTACAATGATGGCACCAGCTTTACGCCCATTAATGCTGCATCAAATCAGCCTGATAGACTTGGTTTTGCTAAAGTAGTTGACCCTGATCAAACCAATATCAATCAGGCTTACATTGACTGGATGGGGATTAAAAATACCAAATTTCGTTTGGGCCGCCAGCAAACAAATTTGGACAACATGCGTTTTATTGGCGACATTGGCTTTAGGCAAGTGATGCAAGTTTTTGACGGTATTTCCGTGACTAATAAAACCATTCCTGATACCAATGTATATTTAGCGCACTTTGAGTCGGTTAATCAAATCAATACCAGATATCGCACCGCAGGTGCTTTAGAGATTGCAAATATGAAATACAGCATTTCTCCTACAGAAAGTATTACTGGGTATGGCTATTTTTCAAGGTTTGACGACTTAGGGTTTGGCAATGGCTGGTTTGGTGCAGGCACGTTAAATAACAACGGGAAACTCAATGCTATTGCTAATCAATCCAACAAAACATTAGGTTTGCGTTTAGATGGAATCCATCCGTTTAACCCAAATTTAAGAGCGCTTTACACTGCGGAATACGCAAAACAAACCGATTACTCAGGCGGCGACAGCCGTATAGATGCGCATTATTACAAATTAGGCGGTGGTGTCGGTATCGATGCTTTCAATATTCGCATCGACCATGAAAAGCTCTCAAGCAATAATGGAAAATTCTCATTCCAAACGCCATTTGGCACTAACCATTTGTTTCAAGGCTGGGTTGATAAGTTCTTGGCAACTCCTGGAGATGGCATTAAGGATACATTTATCACAGCAACTTATCGCCTGGATGACTTCATGTTCTTTGCGGATTATCACCTCATCAATGCTGACCAGGATTTTGCCAAAGTTGGCGGTGGCACAGGAAATAAATACGGCAAAGAATGGAATGCTGCCGTTACTTACAACGTGAATAGCAACATCATGACCAAGCTGGAATACGGTAAATTTACTGAAAGTGACCAATACAATGCTGGTCGCATCAGGGATACCGATAAGTTGTGGCTAACCGCGATGTACACGTTTTAATTTGCTATTCAATAGCATCAATAAGATAAAAAATATGCAGAAAACTCCATCAAAGATGAAACTAGTAGTAGTGGGTAACGGTATGGCAGGTATGCGTACGGTTGAGGAACTATTAAAAATAGCACCTGAACTTTATGACATTACTGTGTTTGGTGATGAGCCCTACCCTAACTACAACCGCATCATGCTATCGCCAGTGTTGGCGAATGAGCAAACTGTTGATGACATTATCTTAAATACCCGTGAATGGTATGCAGAACACAACATCACGTTGTACACAAATGCACGTATCAATAAGATTGATCGCAAAAATCGCGTGGTATATACGGAAGATGGAACAAGTGCGGAATATGACCGGTTGCTGCTGGCTACAGGCTCAAAACCTTTTATGTTGCCAATTCCAGGGAAGGATTTAGAGGGCGTGATTGGTTATCGCGACATTAAAGATACTAACGAGATGATAGCCACAGCAAAAACGCATAAACATGCGGTGGTGATTGGTGGCGGCTTGCTTGGTCTGGAGGCAGCTAACGGCCTGAAAATTCAGGGCATGGAAGTAACAGTGGTACACAAAAATGAATGGCTATTAGAAAAGCAGCTTGATAAAACCGCAGGAAAAATGCTGCAAAAGAATCTGGAAGCTAAAGGCCTTAATTTCTTACTGCAAAAAAATACCGAACTGTTAATTGGTGATACCCCTGATGCTAATGGAAAGTGCCGAGTCAAAACTGCGCGCTTTACTGATGGCCTGGAAATTGCTGCCGATTTAGTGGTAATGGCAATAGGCATACGCCCAAACTTCGCACTGGCTGAATCTGCCGGAATTTATTGTAACAAAGGTATTGTGGTGAACGACACCATGCAAACTTATGACCCACGCATTTACGCGGTGGGTGAATGTGTTGCACACCGTGGCATTTCATATGGCCTGGTTGCACCATTATTTGAAATGGCAAAAGTATGTGCAACCCACTTAGCTAATTTTGGCATTGGCTTATATAAGGGCTCAGTCACTTCAACAAAATTAAAGGTCACTGGCATTGATTTATTCAGCGCAGGTGATTTTACTGGTGATTCAGACACTGAAGAAATAGTTTTACACGACGCAGTAGGCGGGATATACAAAAAGCTCGTCATCAAAAATGACAAAATCATAGGCGGCGTGCTTTATGGGGATACCACGGACGGTTCGTGGTATTTTCAAATGCTTAGAGATGGCAAAGCCATTCATGAGATTCGCGACCATCTGATGTTTGGTCAAGACTCTTTGGGTAACACTGGGCATCAAGGTCAAAACAAAGCCGCAGCCATGAACAATGAAATGGAAGTATGCGGTTGTAATGGCGTGTGTAAAGGTACCATTGTAAAAGCCATTCAAGACCAAGGTCTATTCACGATAGATGATGTGAAAAAGCAGACGAAAGCAGGTTCAAGCTGTGGTTCATGCGTAGGTTTGGTGGAGCAAATACTTGCTTCTACTTTAGGCGGAGGTTACGCACCTCCATCTACCAGTAAAGCAATATGTGGCTGCTCGGATAAAAATCATGAAGAAGTGCGGGCAGAGATTCGTGCACATAAATACTTAAATATTCCAGATGCAATGAAAGGTATGGCCTGGCGCACACCAAATGGCTGCGCTACTTGTCGACCTGCGCTTAATTATTATCTGCTTTCTAGCTGGCCACATGAGGCTGTAGACGATCCACAATCACGTTTTATTAACGAGCGTGTACACGCCAACATTCAAAAAGATGGCACATTTTCAGTCATCCCGCGTATGTATGGCGGTGTTACCACGCCAGATCAATTACGTAAAATTGCTGATGTGGCAGATAAATATGCAGTGCCGATGGTGAAAGTCACAGGCGGTCAGCGCATTGATTTGCTTGGAGTAAAAAAAGAAGACTTGATGGGCATGTGGAAAGACTTGGATATGCCTTCCGGCTATGCATACGCCAAAGGAATCCGCACCGTAAAAACTTGTGTTGGTTCAGAATTCTGCCGATTTGGTACTCAAAACTCCACACAAATGGGTATTGATATTGAAAAAGCATTCGATCACATGTGGGCGCCGCATAAGGTGAAGTTTGCGGTCTCAGGTTGCCCGCGCAACTGTGCTGAATCAGGTATTAAAGATGTTGGCATCATTGGGGTAGATTCGGGCTGGGAAATCTATGTAGGGGGTAACGGTGGCATTAAAACCGAAGCTGCACAGTTCCTTTGTAAGGTAAAAGGTCATGATGAAGTGCTGGAATATTCAGGCGCATTCATCCAAATCTATCGCGAAGAAGCGCGCTACTTAGACAGAACTGTACACTGGATTGAACGTGTTGGTTTAGAGTATGTAAAACAGCGCATACTGGAAGACTCTGAAGGGCGAAAAGCCGCATACGAACGATTGCTGTTCGCCCTGCAGGGTGTTGTAGACCCTTGGGCAGAACGTGTGAATAATCGCGATAAACATAAAGAGTTTGAGACGATTTCAGTTTAGTCATTTTTATTAAGAGTTTTGAAAGAAGTATATGACACATTGGGTTAAAGTCGCACCTTTAAATGAAATTCCAGCATTAGGCGCTCGTATTGTCCGTAGTAAAGGCATTGAAATTGGCGTGTTCCGCTTAGAAGATGACCGCATCTTCGCAATCAACAATCAATGCCCACACAAGGGCGGGCCATTATCGGAAGGTATTGTTTATGGCGACAAAATCGCCTGCCCGATGCATAGCTGGAAAATAAGCTTGATTGACGGAAAGGCTGAAGAACCTGATGTAGGACAAACGGCCTGCTTTAACACCAAAGTTGAAAATGGTTTTGTTTACCTGGAATTAAAAGATCCAGAATTAAAGGACCTAGAGTTATAAAGATTAACTGCTTTGATTAAACAAACCAAATCAACTTGTTGCTACTGTGGCGTGGGCTGCGGCGTCATCATTCACTCCGAAAATGACATAATTGTCGATGTCAAAGGAGATCCTGATCACCCTGCCAACTTTGGGCGTTTATGCACTAAAGGCGCTACGCTACACCTTACCGCAAAGCTTGACAATCGCTTGCTGTATCCTGAAATGCGTTTAACACGCGATGCAATCCGCAAGCGTGTTTCCTGGGATGATTCCTTAGACTATTTAACCGAGAAATTTGCGCAAACAATCGAGAAACACGGCCCCGATGCTGTAGCTTTTTATATCTCAGGTCAATTGTTGACCGAGGATTATTATGTATTTAATAAGCTTGCCAAGGGCTTGATTGGTACAAACAACGTTGACACTAATTCACGGCTATGTATGAGTTCCGCAGTCACTGGATATAAAGCAACACTGGGTGCTGATGCCCCGCCGGCCTGTTATGAAGATATTGACCATACTGATTGTTTGTTTATTGCTGGCTCAAATACTGTGTTTGCCCACCCTATTATTTTTAGGCGCATTGAAGATGCCAGGACAAAAAATCCTAACCTGAAAATAATCGTGGTGGATCCGCGCCGCACCGACACCGCACAGGCGGCTGATTTACACCTTGCGATTTTGCCAGGAACCGATGTAGCGTTATTCAATGGCATGTTACATGTGATGCTGTGGGAAGGTCTGCTTGATATGGCGTACATCAACGCCCATACCAACGGCTTTGCGGAATTGAAAGAAACCATCCGTGAATACACGCCAAAGATGGTGGCTGACATTTGCGGCGTCAAAGAAGCAGACATCATTACTGCGGCCAAATGGTTCGGCAAAGGGCCGAGTTTGTCTATGTATTGCCAAGGGCTAAATCAATCTATTCATGGTACTGATAAAAACGCCGCATTGATTAACTTGCACTTGGCCACGGGGCAAATAGGCAAGTTAGGTGCCGGGCCGCTATCACTCACAGGTCAACCTAATGCGATGGGTGGGCGCGAGGTGGGCGGCATGGCCAATCTCTTGTCTGGTCACCGTGATATGGACAATGCTGAGCATCGCGCAGAAGTAGCAAAACTCTGGAACGTAGAAAGTGTGCCAGAAACACCTGGTAAAACAGCTGTCGAGATGTTCGACGCGATTAAAGATGGCAGCATCAAAGCCATTTGGATTGCCTGCACTAACCCTGCGCATTCCATGCCAGACCTTAATAACGTACTATTAGCTTTAAACAAGGCTGAATTAGTCGTGGTACAAGATGCCTTCAGCAACACAGATACCTGCCAATATGCCGATATTTTGTTACCAGCGAGTACATGGGGCGAAAAAGAAGGCTCTGTCACCAACTCTGAGCGCCGCATTACTCATGTAAACCCAGCGGTACAACCCCCTGCCGAAGCACGTCATGATTGGGAAATTATGGTGGACTTTGCACAGCGTTTAGAAAAACGTTTGGCGACCAACCGTACCTTGGGCTTGTCGAAGGGCGCGACTAAAACCCTATTTCCTTACACTAGTGCTGAACAAATTTTTAACGAACACCGAGAAACCACACGTGGTCGTGATTTAGATATCACAGGTTTAAGCTACGCCTTACTTGATGAACAAGGCCCACAACAATGGCCATTTATTACCGGCGACGTTACTGGCAAAGCACGTCTATACGCAGATGGCATGTTTCAAAAACCGGATGGCAGAGCACAATTTGTGAATGTGACCTACAAAGGTACTGCAGATAAAACTGATGCACGTCACCCACTGCACCTGCTGACAGGTCGCCTGCGTGACCAATGGCATGGCATGAGCCGCACAGGGTCGGTTGCACAGTTATTTAATCATGCGGAAGAGGCTGTTATTCATATGAGTGCAGATGATATGACGCGACGTTCGATTAAACATGGCGACATTGTGAAAGTGAGCAATAAACGCGGAAGCTTAGTGCTGCCAGCGCAAACATCGAATGAAGTTAAACCCTCACAAACCTTTATTGCCATGCACTGGGGAAGCCAGTTTATGCATGGCTTGGGTGTAAATGCATTGATGCCTGCAGCTTTTGATAAAACCTCAAAACAGCCAGAACTCAAGCATACCGCAATTAAAATTGAAAAATTAGAGTTGCCCTGGCGCATGACGGTAATGCGCACTATTCAAGATTTAAGCTTGCTACAAAAAGTACGTGTTTTATTAACCAACTTTGAATATGCCAGTTGCGGCTTATTTGGTCGCGCCACCGAACACCACGCTGGCATGTTAGTTTTACGTGCGGCACATAAGGCAGCGCCTGAAGCCACATTAATTGCTGAAATTGATGCCATACTTGGCATGACAGATGACATGCCACTACTCAATTATATTGATGCTAAACGTGGAGTTAGCAAACGTATTCTGGTTGAAAATAATCTATCCAATAACAACCCTGAAGTTACTGGCGTCCGCTTGGTAGGCGAAACCCTGGCCTCAGACTGGTTAAAAGATATAATGACCACTGGTGAATTTAGCCCTGAGTTACGCCGCTGGGCGTTAGCGCCGCTAAGTTTGCCGCCAGCAGGTCAGCGTAGCCGCGGTAAAATCGTATGTAATTGTTTAGATGTAGCTGAAAACGACATTACTGACACCATACAACTAGGCGCAGATTTAATCACACTTCAAAATAAATTGAAATGTGGCACGGAATGTGGTTCCTGTGTGCCAGAATTAAAACGGCTAGTTCTTCAACATGGCATTAAAATTCACACACTATAGGCACTCAGAAATAATTAACCTCAATACAATACTGAAACGATAAAACCCAATACTGCAAATATTGAAATCAATTTAATAATACTGATTTTCAATCTAAATAATGCAAAAAAACCAAGTACCGCAAGGGTTACTGACAACCAGTCAATGCCGAAAATAATCGTATTCTCAATATAAACTTCATTCGGTAAAAAAACGTGTATTGCAAAAAACAATGCCAAACTTAAAATCACCCCCACCACGGCAGCTGTAATAGCTATAAGGGGTGCAGTAAACTTTAAATTGCCTTGCGTACTTTCAATAAATGGGCCGCCCATAAAAATAAACAGAAACGACGGTAAAAAAGTGAAGAATGTGGCGATAGTGGCTGCCACTATTCCAGATAACAACAGGCTATCAGTACCCAATATTTGATGCGTCCATCCGCCAACAAACCCTACAAAGGCTACCACCATAATTAACGGGCCTGGTGTAGTTTCACCCAAGGCTAAACCATCAATCATTTGTATGGGTGTTAGCCATTGATAATGCTCGACTGCACCTTGGTATACATAAGGCAATACTGCATACGCACCACCAAAAGTGAGCAATGCCGCTTTGGTGAAAAACCAGCCAATTTGCGTAATCGTTGCCTGCCAACCATACATTATCACTAATAAACCCATGGCAAATAACCACAAAACCATACCTGCAGCCAATACTTTCAATAAGTGCTTAAAGTTAAATGTTGCATATTCAGGTGTAGGTGTATCATCATCAATCACCGCCTTACCATAACTTTTATTAGATGCATGATGTCCACCGCCAGCACTAAACGTACTTGGGGAATAACGACTGCCAACATAGCCTATTAAGGCAGCAAATAACACAATTAACGGGAATGGCAGGTGAAACACAGCAATAGCAATAAATGATGCAAAAGTGATCATCCACAGCCATTTGTTTTTTAAAGCACGGCTTCCGATTCTATAGGCCGCAAAAAGAACAATAGCAACTACCGCAGGCTTAATGCCATACAACGCGCCTGCAACTGCTGGTAGATTGCCATATTGTAAATATACAAAAGTAAGTGCGATTAAAATAAACAGAGAAGGCAATACAAATAAACACCCTGCAATTAGCCCACCCTTTGTTCGATGCATTAACCAGCCTATATAGGTAGCCAATTGTTGAGCTTCAGGCCCTGGTAATACCATGCAGTAGTTCAATGCGTGTAAAAACCGCTTTTCTGAGATCCAGCGCTTTTTCTCCACTAAGTCGTGATGCATGATGGCAATTTGCCCAGCAGGCCCGCCAAAGCTGATAAAGCCTAATTTTAACCAATACCAAAAAGCATCTTTTAGCGTAGGCGCAATAGTCGCATCTTCAACACTTTTAAATTTATCCTTGTTTTCAATATTCACAGAGGCCTCTAAGAGTTTAAAAATAACTTTTAACCGGTTTCATTTTAGCCTAACGAACTCAACCCAGAGTCAGCTTACCTGTAGATTTATCCCTACAATATTGAATACAAGTTTCAGAAAAATGTCCGAACAGGTATTATCTGATTTTATCCTAGTTTGTCACCAGACTAACTTTACACTCCATGAAAACACATGGTTAACTAACAATCAATATCCCTGTTTAAGGTTTGTTTGATAGACTAAAAAGTGTCTTTTTTTAATTTTAAGGTAGCGTATGTTCAGTAATCTAAAAATCTTATTAAAGTATTTGATATGGGCAGTGATTATTCCAATTTCTCTTTTTGTTTTATATACCTGGGCAGCGCTCACTTGGGTTTATTCATCAGGTGAACGCGCAGGTTACGTGCAAAAACTGTCTGAAAAAGGATGGGTTTGCAAAACTTATGAAGGCGAATTGATATTGGTTTCCATGCCCGGCACGCAGGCAGAAAAGTTCTTTTTTACCGTCCGGGATAAAACCGTCGCTAAAAAAATCGATGATACTGTAGGCAAGCGAGTGCGTCTAGTTTATGAGGAGCATAAAGGTTTGCCAAGCTCATGCTTTGGTGACACTGCTTACTTCGTTACAGACATTAGTGTTTTGGATAAATAACACCAGAACCTTATAGAATGGCAGACGAGAAAAACTACATCACGCCGCAAGGCCACGCAGCTATTGAGGCTGAATTTCAGCAACTACTCAAAGTAGAACGCCCAGAGTTAGTAAAAGTCGTTTCATGGGCGGCAGGCAATGGCGACAGAAGCGAAAATGGCGATTACATTTACGGTAAAAGGCGTTTACGCCAAATTGACAGTCGTTTACGTTTTTTAATGCAACGTATGGATTTAGCGGTCATTGTCGACCCAGCCAAGCAACAAGGTTTGAACAAAATATTTTTCGGTGCTTGGGTAACTCTGTTTTCACTCAAAGACGACACAGAACATACTTATCGTATTGTTGGAAAAGATGAATTAGAACCGTCACTTGGTTATATTAGCTGGGTTTCACCCCTTGCCCGCGCCATGCTAGGCAAGCAGATTGGTGATGTGGTCAAAGTCCCCACGCCTGCAGGTGAAGATGAGTATGAAGTCATCGCAATTCAATACACCCCGCCAAGTTAAGCAATACGATATGAGCAATAAAGCAGGTCGTCGTTGGGATGTTTTTTGCCGCATTGTAGATAATTTTGGCGACATAGGCGTATGCTGGCGGTTAAGCCAGCAATTAGCACACGAACACCATCTGCAAGTGCGGCTATTCATCGATAACCTTGCCATTGCAAGCAAAATCATCCCCAGCTTAAATGCCGAACTTCCGTCACAAACTATCAATAGCGTTGAAATATGCACTTGGCCTAATGCTGATGAGGACATCAAGCCCGCGGACGTTGCCTTAGAAACCTTCAGCTGCGAATTACCAGCCACCTACTTGGAGGCAATGCAAGCGAGTACATTATGGGTGAATTTAGAATATTTATCAGCCGAACCTTGGGTTGCAGATTTCCACGCCAGAGGTTCTAACAACACCAAAATCACTCGACATTTTTTCTTTCCAGGCTTTACTGATGCAACAGGTGGCTTGATTCGAGAAACTAATATTTTTCAAAAAAATCAAAAACTTGCAAAAAGCCCGCCACTTCAATGTGATTTTTTACAAAGCCTCAACTTAGTACATGATGATGCGCTAAAAATATCATTGTTTAGCTATCCCCATGCGCCTATTCCGTCACTGTTAAACGCCATGGCAGAATCAAATCAACGCATACATTGTTATGTGCCTATCAGCAGTATTTTTCCTAAAGTTGCAGAATATTTTGGCATAGATAGCTCACAACTCAATACCATTCAAACTGGCGAAAAGTTTAGCCAAAAAAATCTAAATGTCACTATATTGCCATTCTTAAGCCAAAGCGATTACGACAAACTGTTAGCGATTTGTGACATCAATTTCGTACGCGGTGAAGATAGCTGGATTCGTGCCATTTGGGCAGCTAAGCCCTTTATTTGGCAGCCGTATTTGCAAACTGAAAATACACACATCACTAAATTGGATGCATTTCTCGATTTATTTTATTCCAGCTGTGATGAAACAGCCAAGTACTCTGTATCCGAAGCACATTCTGCATGGGTGGCAGACAATATAACAATACCAGTTTGGCAAAATTATTTAAATAACCTACCGACAATAAAGCGATTTACATTGCAACAGGCAAATCAACTGGCAGAACAAACCGACCTTGCCGCTAAGCTGGTGATTTTTTTGCAAAAATTATCAGTTAAGGTATAATTCGCGGCTTTATTATTTAACCTATTACAATCAGTAAGGCAATCTCATGAAAACAGCTCAAGAACTCCGCGCCGGCAATGTCATAATGGTTGGCAACGACCCATTAGTAGTGATTAAAGCCGAATATACTAAATCTGGCCGTAGCACTGCTGTTGTAAAAATGAAATTTAAAAATTTGCTCACTGACACGCCTAGCGAGACCATCTACGGTGCTGGCGACAAGTTTGAAGTCATCGTACTTGAGAAAAAAGAAGCGACTTATTCTTACTTTGCAGATCCAAGCTATGTGTTTATGGATGCAGACTATAACCAATACGACGTAGATGCAGAATTCATGGCCGATGCCCTGCCTTACCTTGAAGATGGCATGACAGTCGACATTCGCTTTTACAACGAAAAACCTATTTCAGTAGAATTGCCAACCACGGTTGTGCGCGAAATCACCTATACAGAGCCTGCTGTTAAAGGCGATACCTCAGGTAAAGTCATGAAACCCGCTAAAATCGCTTCTGGTTTTGAATTTCCAGTGCCATTATTTTGTGCGCAAGGCGATAAAATTGAAATCGACACACGTACTGGCGAATATAGAAACCGCGTGTTGAAATAAGTTTTTACTTAGCGAAACTTAACAATTAAGGAGGCCTTTGCCTCCTTTTTTTATGCCCAAAAGGAAATATTCGCGTTAATATACAGGGATACTTCAATAAAAAACAATCGCTGGAGAATGTAATGAACGACAAACAATTGGTCGCTTTACAGGCCGCAAAATATGTAAAAAGTGGCATGCTTGTTGGCTTGGGCACTGGCTCTACTGCCAATTACTTCATTGAGGAGCTTGCTCGTCTACAGCGTGACGAAGGGCTGAAAATAACCACGGTAGCAAGCTCCACTATCAGCGCCCTCAGCGCCCAGTCACTACATCTTCCCATCGTAGCTTTAGAGCATATCAGTAGTATTGATTTGTATGTAGATGGTGCTGATGAAATAACGCCAGACATGACGCTACTTAAAGGCCGAGGTAGTGATTTGGTGAAAGAAAAACTACTCGCTAAGGCTGCCCGCCAATTTATTGCCGTGGCTGACGAAAGTAAACTGGTCAATCACATTGGCCAAAATTTTTTAATCCCAATTGAAGTCATTCCCTTTGCCTGGCAACTCACTAAAAAAAGCCTTGAAGGTGTTGGTGGGCAAGGTGCTTTACGCCCTAACCCCGCTAAAGATGGCTTCTGGGTAACTTCTCACGGTAGCTACGTACTCGACATGAAGTTTGACGAGAGCATAGATGCTAAAACACTCAATGATTTAATCAGCAATACACCCGGTGTGATTGAACATGGTATTTTCTACGGCCTGACTAATGCAGTGTTTATTGCGGAAAATGGTGTCGTTAATGAGCGTTGGGCTTAAGCTTGGATATGTGTTTGAACCAATATTCAAGCGCAGTTCAAAACACACATCGCAACCCTTTAATGCGACTGTTGTTCTACTTTATTATTAGCTGTTGCTTAGCTGCCTGTAATTCACCTGAAGATCAGCAAAAAGAAAAATCTAGGCCATTAAAACAAGAAGCACTTAACGATCACGAGCTTGTTTTTGTTACGCACAACGGCCCTGCAACCTATTATTTAAATGGTGATAACCAGCCTGCTGGCATTGAATACGACTTAGCCACTTTGTTTGTTGAAAAGTATGCACCTGAATATCAAATCAAGTTTTTAGTAGTTAATAGTATCAGCGATATCATACCATCGCTCCTGAAAGGCAAAGCTAATATCGCCGCCGCAAACTTAACAGTTACGCATCTTAGAAAAGAACTTGTTCAATTTTCTAAACCTTATCAAGAGACACAACAACAACTTATCTACAATAATGAAGCTGATAACAAACCTAAAAGTTTGCGCACAATTAAAGAGTTAGCATCTATCGCAGATAAAACCATTGCAGTACCGGAAGGAACCAGCTTTGCAGAACGCCTCAGTGAAATGCAAAAAGAACAGCCATCCCTGCGCTGGCAGGTACTCAAGCATACCAATTCTGAATCACTACTGGATGAAGTGGCTAATGGTGTTTTAGACTTCACGGTAGCCGATAGCCACTTAGTCGCAATGATGCAAAATTACTACCCTAATTTAACGGTAGGCATGGCGCTGGGCAAGCCTGAAAACATTGCTTGGGCATTACCAAAAAATGCAGATCCGCAACTCGTGAAAAAAGTGAATGGATTTTTTGACAAGATTCAAAATGATGGCACATTACGTAATTTGTTGGATCGATACTATGGAAGTAGCAAACGATTAAATACGCAGGACATTATCACTTTCCTTAAACGCACCAACACACTGCTGCCAAAATACACGCATTTATTTAAACAAGCTCAGGAAACTACAGGCCTAGACTGGCGCTTACTGGCGGCTGTAAGCTATCGGGAGTCACATTGGGATACATTTAACACTTCCCCAACTGGGGTGCGTGGCTTAATGATGCTCACAGAAAATACCGCAGATTTAATGGGCGTTACCGATAGGTTAGATCCCAAACAAAGCATACCTGCTGGCGCTAAATATATAGTCAAGATGAGAGATATAATCCCAGACCGAATACCAGAGCCCGACCGCACCTACATGGCACTAGCTGCCTATAATATCGGCTATGCTCATTTAGAGGATGCCAGAGTGCTTGCTAAGCGCTTAAAACTCAACCCTGATAGCTGGGCAGATGTTAAAAAAACCTTAGTACTGTTAAACAATCCGGATTATTACACCACAGTGAAATATGGCTACGCCAGCGGGGGCGCGCCAGTAGTATTTGTTGAGTCAGTTCGCAGCTATCAGCGCATTTTAGAGCGTTATCAACCCAGTCATATGCTTGGCAATGACACCTTCAAAATAGCGCAGGCTGATTAAATGGCGTGCATGACCATCAACGTTATTTAGCAATATCGAACTTCTCCAAACCGTTTAGATAAGGTCTTAATACTTCAGGCACAGTCACACTGCCGTCTGCATTTTGATAGTTCTCAAGCACCGCAACTAATGTACGCCCTACTGCTAACCCTGAACCATTTAGCGTATGCACTAATTCAGGCTTGCCATTTTCATTCCTAAAGCGCGCTTGTAATCGGCGTGCCTGAAATGCCTCGCAATTTGAGACGGATGAAATTTCGCGGTAGGTATTTTGCGCAGGCAGCCACACTTCCAAGTCATAAGTTTTAGCTGCACCAAAGCCAATATCCCCCATGCAGAGAGATACCACGCGATATGGCAAGCCTAAAGCTTTCAAAATATTTTCAGCATGGCCCACCATTTCTTCTAAGGCTTCGTAACTTTTGCTTGGATGTACGATTTGCACCATTTCAACTTTATCAAATTGATGCTGACGAATCATGCCTTTAGTATCACGTCCGTAAGATCCAGCCTCAGAACGGAAGCAAGGGGTGTGTGCAGTAAGTTTAATAGGCAATGATTCTAAAGGCACAATTTCATCGCGCACTGTGTTGGTGAGCGTAACTTCTGAAGTTGGGATTAGATACAGCTTGCTGTCATTGTGAGCCAAGCCAAATAAATCTTCCTCAAATTTAGGTAATTGCCCCGTACCTGTAAGCGTTTCTTTATTCACTAAATAAGGTGTATAGCATTCTTCATAACCATGTTTTTCAGTTTGAGTATCAAGCATAAACTGCGCCAATGCACGGTGTAACTTAGCAATATGACCGCGCATGAAAGTAAAACGAGTACCAGATAGTTTAATACCTGTATCAAAATCCAATCCTAGCGGCGTACCGACATCCGTATGGTCCTTAACTTCGAAGTCAAAACTACGTGGCGTGCCCACTTTACGCACTTCAACATTATCAGTTTCAGATTTGCCCTGCGGAACGCTCGCATGAGGCAAGTTAGGAACATTCAATAACAAGCTCTGTAATTCTGTTTGCAATTCACCCAATCGTGCTTCATCAGCTTTCAACTGGTCGCCCAAACCCGCTACTTCTGCCATGACTGAACCGACATCTTCACCTTTGGACTTGAGCATTCCAATCTGCTTTGAAGCGTTATTGCGCTTAGCTTGCAAATCTTGAGTACGTGTTTGAACGGTTTTACGCTCTTGCTCTAAAGCAGTGAAGCTGGCTGAATCAAAATCAAAACCACGACTATTCAATTGGCTGACAACACCTTCTAAATCACTTCTTAATGCTTGTATATCTAACATATTGTTCTCTATTTTTTCGCTTTTTTATCTAATGCGCGCCTGTCTAAATCTCGCAGGTGCGCTAATTTTTCCGTAATTTTACCTTCTAAGCCGCGCGGTGTGGGCATATAAAATTGCGGCGGGAAATTTTTACCATCATAAAGTTCATCTGGAAAGTAATCTACCCCAGCCGCATAGGCCTCAGGCTCGTTATGAGCATAACGGTAATCCTTGCCATAATCCAAAGCCTTCATCAGCTTGGTTGGCGCGTTTCTTAAGTGCAATGGCACCGGGCGTGATTTATCTTGAGCTACGAAGGCTTTGGCTTGATTATAAGCGTTATAAGACGCATTGCTTTTAGGCGCTACCGCTAGGTAAATCACTGCATTGGAAAGCGCTAATTCACCTTCTGGCGAACCCAGTCGCTCAAAAATCTGGCAAGCTTCTAACGCCATGCCTTGTGCACGCGGATCTGCCAAACCAATGTCTTCAATCGCCATACGCACGATACGTCGCCCCAAATATAAGGGATCTGCACCGCCATCTATCATGCGTAAAAACCAATATAAAGCCGCATCCGGGTTTGAACCACGCACAGATTTATGTAGCGCTGAAATTTGATCGTAAAAAGCTTCACCGCCCTTATCAAACCTTCGAAGCTTGCTCGCCATGGTAGTCTGTAGAAAGGCTTCATCAATCGCTGTTACACCTGCGCCCTCAGCCGCATTAAACAATCCTTCTGCAAAATTGAGTAAACGTCTTGCATCGCCGTCAGCATAGGCCAGTATTTGTTCACGTACATCGTCTGCTATGGTGACATTTTCTGCCACTAATTGCTGTGCACGGGTGAGTAATAGGGCCAACTCCGGTTCACTTAGCGCATTCAACACAAATACTTGCGCACGGCTTAACAGCGCGCTGTTCACTTCAAATGAGGGATTCTCGGTAGTCGCCCCAATAAACGTAATTAAACCACTCTCAACAAAGGGTAAAAATGCATCTTGCTGGCCCTTATTAAACCTATGTACCTCATCGACGAACAGAATGGTTTTGCGTCCATGCTGCTGCAAAGTGAGTTCGGCACGCTCTACTGCCTCACGAATATCTTTAATACCTGATAAAACGGCAGAAATAGGAATGAAATCGGCATCTGCCGTATTGGCAATGAGTCGTGCCAAAGTGGTTTTACCTACGCCTGGCGGCCCCCACAAAATCATCGAGGGCAGCTTGCCCGATTGAAATGCCAGCCGTAATGGCTTATTTACTGCTAATAGGTGAGACTGCCCAACCACTTCATCTAAAGTTTTTGGGCGCAGCCTTTCAGCCAGTGGCGCTTGAGGGGTATTGGGTTCAAACAAACTATTCAAGATTAGCGACCCGAGATAACTTACAAGCCAGCTTATTCACCAACGACATCAACGCCCTTGGGCGGTTTAAAAAGAAAGGTTTTAGCCTCAATCACAGGATTATGCACTATGTTACTAAACACAATTTTTGTTTGATGACCAAAGCTATCAATCATGTCCATTTCTTGCAATACATCACCCTTAAAAGCCAGTGAGATTTTATTAAAACCTGAGTCTGAATCTTTTGGATTAGTACTCACCCAATCAAGCCCGTCTTTACGCGGCGCATTCATCAGCTTGAAGTTTTTGTCTAAATTATCATCACCGGCTAACAGTGCTGCGGGGCTTGACCCAAGGGCTTTACTCAACTCTCGAACAGATACTTGAGCTAATTCGGTATCGTAGAGCCACACCTGTTTACCGTCACTTATAATTTGTTGCTCAAATGGTTTGTTGTAATCCCATCTAAATTTATTGGGGCGTTTTAACTGCATTTCGCCATAAACCTCTTGAATTTTTTTTCCTCTTTTATCAGTCACTACTTGATAAAAATTCGCACTCATCGAGTGAGTTTCATCATAAAACTTCTTAAGACTAGCAATTCCATCTGCCTTAGCTACTAATGGCAAAGCCATTAAGCTGGCCAATATCAGAGTTTTTATTTTATGCATTAAAATCCTTATTTTCTTCAAACTTGAATCAATTAGACATCATTATGCGGCGCAAGCACTTCACGGTTACCGTTACTTTGCATAGAAGACACCAAGCCAGCACGCTCCATATCTTCTATCAACCTTGCAGCGCGGTTGTAACCTATACGCAACTGGCGCTGAACCCCGGAAATGCTGGCACGTCGTGTTTTCAGTACAATACCGACTGCCTCATCATAAAGCGGGTCTACTTCGGAACCACCGCCTGATCCTGAACTGCTGTCGGCAAAGTCTGCGCCACCTTCTTCTGCTTCATTACTTAAGATACCTTCAATATAGTTTGGTTCACCTTGTGCTTTGAGGTAGTTCACCACCTTATGCACTTCCTGGTCAGAAACAAACGCACCGTGAATACGCACAGGGTAACCAGTGCCAGGAGGCATGTACAACATATCACCCTGACCTAATAACGCTTCAGCGCCCATTTGGTCTAATATAGTGCGAGAATCGATTTTACTGGAGACTTGGAAAGAGATACGTGTAGGCACATTGGCTTTAATCAGTCCTGTAATCACATCAACCGATGGGCGTTGTGTGGCGAGTACCAAATGAATACCAGAAGCACGGGCTTTTTGTGCTAAGCGTGCAATCAACTCTTCCACTTTTTTACCAACCACCATCATTAAATCTGCCAACTCATCAATCACCACCACAATCAGCGGCATTTCCATCAATGGTTCTGGGTCATCTGGCGTTAAGCTAAATGGATGCGGTATCTTCTCGCCTGCTTTATCCGCATCTCTGATTTTTTGGTTATAGCCTGCTAAGTTACGCACACCCAACATAGACATCAGTTTGTATCGGCGCTCCATCTCAGCCACACACCAATTAAGCGCATTTGCAGCTTGCCGCATATCTGTCACGACAGGCGCAAGCAAATGCGGAATACCTTCGTAAACAGAAAGCTCCAACATTTTTGGGTCAATTAAAATCATGCGCACTTGGCTGGCATCTGCTTTATACAGCCAACTTAAAATAAGCGCGTTAATAGCCACAGACTTACCTGACCCAGTGGTACCTGCCACCAGTACGTGTGGCATTTTGGCTAAATCAGCCACGGCGGGCTTACCTGAAATGTCTTTACCTAAACAAATTGCAAGCGGTGATTTCACTTCAGCATAGGCTTGGCTACTCATAATTTCAGATAAATAAACGATTTGCCGTTTAGCGTTGGGAATTTCCAAGCCCATGCAGGTTTTACCAGGGATAGTTTCAACCAAACGCACACTCACCACGGAAAGAGCTCTGGCTAAATCTTTAATCAAATTAGTAACTTGGCTACCTTTAACGCCAGCTGCAGGCTCTAACTCAAAACGGGTAATCACGGGGCCCGGCTGTGCAGTAAGCACTTTGACTTCAATACCAAAATCCATCAACTTGCGTTCAATCAAACGTGAAATAAAGTCCAGCGTTTCAGCAGAAGGCAGTTCCACCATGCCCGCTGGGTCATCAAGTAAATATAAAGGCGGTAACACAGAGTCCGGCAGCGTTTCAAATAGCGGTGCTTGTTTCTCTTTTTGCACACGCTCACTTTTAGCCACTTCAAGCACAGGTGGTTCAATGAATACTGGCTCGCGGTCCACCACACGCTTACGCTCAGTTTGCACAAATTCAGCGCGTTCTTGCTCTACTACTTTACCGGCTTTTCTATCTTGCCAATCTTGCCATTTAAATTTGGTGAATTCATAGCCAGTAATGATTGCCGTACCCAACTTTTCGGTAATCATTATCCAGGACCAGCCTGTAAACAGGCTGAAGCCTATCACAAACATTGAAAGCAATAACATACTTGAGCCAGTGTAGCCGAACATGCTGCGTAATCCGCTATCTACCGAAGAACCAAGTATGCCTCCACGCACATCTGGCAAGGTGGCGGGCAAGTTGATTAAATGACCCGCTTCTAAAGCGCATGAAGCAACAAGCAATAAAGCAAATCCAATAAAATTAAAAAGTAAAAAAGGCTTTTCACTTTGGTTAACCACTTCTAACTTTAAGTAAACGAGCCACATGGCATAAAATGCCAAAACCGCCCACCACCAAGCTGAAAAACCAAATAAAAATAGCAGCAAAGCTGAAACCTTAGCGCCGACATTGCCACCAGCATTATGTATCAGCATATGATTCGCCGATACGTTGAACCATGACGGATCTTCACGATGGTAGGTAAAAAGTATCACCGTAATAAAAAGTCCAACCAGCACTAAACCCAGCCACCATGCTTCTTTAATAAGCGTTGCGCCTATTATGTGCGATTCGCTGACCTCAGCCTCTCGGCGGGCATTAACTGGAGTTGATTTTTTGAAAAACAAGATAGTAAAGCCTTACAAATTTAACATTAAATCAAATTATAGCAGTATCAAAGTCGCTGCGTAGCTAATACAATATCAATCTAATTCTAAACATGTTTCCACATAGGGGTTCACCATGGATATTGGCATTAAAGAGCAGGATAGAAAAGACATCGCACAAGGTTTATCGCATCTTTTAGCAGATACTTATACACTGTATTTAAAGACTCATAATTTTCATTGGAACGTCACAGGCCCAATGTTTAACACTCTACACTTGATGTTTGAGGGGCAATACACTGAACTCGCGCTTGCGGTAGATTTAGTGGCTGAACGTATTCGTGCTTTGGATATTTATGCGCCTGGCACCTATCGTGATTTTGCAAGATTATCTTCTATCAAAGAATCTGAATCTGTACCAAAAGCACAAGACATGATTGCTGAATTAGTCGCAGGTCATGAAGCGGTATGCCGCACTGCGCGTAGTGTATTTCCCGCAGCCGATTCAGCGGCGGATGAAGCGACCAAAGACTTACTCACACAACGTTTACAACTACATGAAAAGACTGCATGGATGCTCAGAAGCCTGCTAGAAAAATAGCTTGCTATGCAGTCTTTCGGTGCAGGCTAACCTTAAGGTTATGCCGAAGCCAAAAAACTGGCTGGATGTTACGCAGCCTGCTTGAAAAGTAAGTCAATAAACCCAACATAATCCAAGTAACATTTATCAAAGAAAGCAACACAACATGGCAACACGTCACGTCAAATTACTCATTTTAGGTTCTGGTCCTGCCGGCTATTCAGCTGCTGTGTATGCAGCACGCGCAAACCTTAAACCTGTTTTGATTACAGGCATCGCCCAAGGTGGTCAACTGATGACCACTACCGAAGTAGACAACTGGCCTGCAGATGCTGATGGCGTGCAAGGGCCAGAACTAATGGCACGTTTTCAAAAACATGCAGAACGCTTTAACACTGAAATGATTTTTGACCACATTCACACTACGCACTTAACTGAAAAACCTATCCGTTTACTAGGCGATAGCGGTGAATATACTTGCGATGCGTTGATTATTGCGACTGGCGCTTCAGCCAAGTATTTGGGCTTACCAAGTGAAGAAAAATTCTCGGGTAAAGGTGTTTCTGCCTGTGCAACTTGCGATGGTTTTTTCTATCGCAATCAAGAAGTTGCAGTGATTGGTGGCGGCAATACAGCCGTTGAAGAAGCTTTATATTTATCTAACATTGCCAGCAAAGTGACGCTGGTGCATCGTCGTGATAAGTTTAAAGCTGAAGCGATTTTAGTAGACAAACTGAATGCGCGCGTAGCTGAAGGAAAAATTGTACTAGAGACCTTTCAAACCTTAGATGAAGTACTAGGCGATGATAGCGGTGTTACGGGTATACGTCTTAAAAACGTGAATGACAACACGACTAAAGACATTAAATTAATGGGTGTATTTATTGCCATTGGCCACAAACCAAATACTGACATTTTCGAAGGCCAGTTAGAAATGGAAGGTGGTTACATCGTTACGCAAATGGGTCGTGCAGGCAATGCTACGGCCACCAGCATTCCGGGTGTATTCGCTGCAGGTGATGTGCAAGACCATATTTATCGCCAGGCAGTGACTAGTGCTGGTACAGGTTGCATGGCTGCGTTAGATGCTGAACGATACCTCGACAAATAAGCTTTTAAGCGTAAAAAAGCGCTTAAAGCAAGCATTGGCTGCGCAAAAAAAACTTGTACAAGATGCTGCAAAAAAAATCAGCGAACAATCTGCTGATGAGTTGACGCTTTTTCGTGATGCGGTAAAAGATGTAAAACCTTTTATCGCACCACCAAAAGATGAATACAAGCTGAAACCAAAACCCATTCCCTTACAATTTATCCGTGATGAACAGCAAGCCCTGGCTGATTCGCTGTCTGACCATTTCATCCCAGCACATGAAATTGAAACTGGCGAAGAGTTACTTTATTTGCGTGAAGGACATTCACCCGACATTTTAAGCAAACTACGCCGCGGCCATTGGGTGATTCAAGCCAAAATTGACCTACATGGCTTAGTGAGCGACGAAGCACGACTCTACGTTTCAACTTTTATCAGCGACTGCAAAAAACGTAAAATTCGCTGTGTGCGTATCGTACATGGCAAAGGCTTAGGCTCGCGCAACCGCGAACCCGTTCTGAAACACAAACTACGCGGCTGGCTGATGCAAAAAGATGAAGTGATTGCTTATGCCGAAGCTAAAAAACAAGATGGCGGCAGTGGCGCGGTCATTGTGTTGCTAAAGGCTTAATAATAGTAGATTGACGGAAATTAGATTGATAAATGAAAGTATAAATAGACTTTATTTATGACGACAAAAACTGATAATTTAGACGATGAAGTCATGTGTTCTTGCAGCGGTACCACGCGCGGTCAAATTCTGAGATTTTTTAAAGCAGGCCTTGATATTGATGCAATTTCGAGAAAGACAGGGGCGCTTTCAGGTTGCGCCGGTTGCGAGTGGGATATTGAACAGTTTCTAAAAGAACTTGCCGTGCAACAAATTGAATAACTAAGGGGATTATTATGGATGCAGGTTTTTGGCACCAGAAGTGGGAAGGAAATGATATTGCTTTTCACGAAAATGAGGCCAACCCGCTACTGATTAAGCATTTTAGATCGCTTTCTTTAGCGAAAGGCAGTCGTATATTTGTACCATTGTGCGGTAAAACTCGTGATATTGCCTGGCTACTTACTCATGGCTATCGTATTGCCGGAGCTGAATTGAGCAAAATAGCCATTGTGCAATTATTTACAGAGCTTGGGATAGAGCCAAAAATATCAAGTGTTAGTGAACTAGAACATGGTCAACTAGAACATTACAGCGCAACAAATATCGACATATTTGTTGGTGATATATTTAATTTATCAGGCAACATGCTTGGTCAGATTGATGCAATTTATGACAGGGCCGCTTTAGTGGCTCTTCCCCTAGAAATGCGCAATCAATACGCAGCGCACTTAATGCAAATTACTAATAAAGCCCCGCAGTTGCTAATTTGTTTCGAGTACGACCAAAGCATCATGAGCGGCCCTCCATTTTCTATCAGCAACGAGGAAGTAAATCACCACTATTCAGAGAGTTATGAGTTAAACCTCATTACAGGCATAAATGTATTAGGTGGATTAAAGGGGAAATGTGCAGCAATAGAGAATGTTTGGCTGCTAAAAAAGATTGATGCGTTAGTCACATACAACCCATCATTTAAGCTACACGACTTGTAGCAAAACCTTCACAATCGTCATATTGATGGAAATCGGAATTCAGCGTCTTTGAATCACTAGATTCTGTGTCAAGCTCAGGATGACGAAGTTGTTATCGGATTGCTTGGTGAAATAGCTATATATTAATCATCCCCTAAAAAACCACCACTCTGATGTGCCCAAAAAGTTGCATACAAGCCACCAATCTTGAGCAATGCTTGATGATTACCCTCTTCAGCTATTTTGCCTTCATCCAATACTATCAGTCTATCCATCGCCGCAATGGTTGATAAACGATGTGCGATGGCAACTACGGTTTTACCTTGCATTAGATTATATAAACTAGCCTGTATCGCCTGTTCTACTTCAGAGTCCAGCGCACTGGTGGCTTCATCCAACAATAAAATCGGTGCATCTTTTAGCATAACACGTGCAATGGCAATACGCTGACGTTGCCCACCAGAGAGCTTTACACCGCGCTCGCCTACATGCGCATCATAAGCGGTACGTCCCTTCGCGTCGCGCAAACCTAAAATAAAATCATGCGCCTCAGCGCGCTTGGCTGCGTTAATCATTTCAGCTTCTGTAGCATTAGGGCGGCCGTATAAAATATTGTCACGCACGCTGCGATGCAGCAAAGATGTGTCTTGGGTA
Organism: Methylotenera sp.; assembly: GCF_030684185.1. Lineage (GTDB taxonomy): Bacteria > Pseudomonadota > Gammaproteobacteria > Burkholderiales > Methylophilaceae > Methylotenera. Next base: position 150,056 of record NZ_JAUXOY010000027.1, on the reverse strand, counting down.
ACCATACCAATCTGACTGCGCAGGCTATTTTGCGTGACTTGCTTAATGTCTTGCCCATCTATCAACACTCGTCCTTGTTCTACATCATAAAAACGTAACAGCAAATTTACTATGGTAGATTTACCTGCACCTGAACGCCCAACCAAACCAACTTTCTCACCTGGCCTTATACTCAGGTTAAGCGCTTCCAACACGGTACTTTGCAAGCCATAGGCAAAACTGACTTGCTCAAACTTAATATCACCTGCAGTCACTACAAGCGGTTTAGCTTCTGCTGCGTCCGTAATTTGGTGTGCGATTGATAATGTATTAACGCCATCTTGTGCAGTACCAATCTGTTCATAAAGCGATGTCATCTCCCACATCACCCAGTGCGAAATACCGTTTAGTCGCAGTGCCATTGCGGTGACTGCGGCCACACCGCCTACGCTTACTTCCCCTTTAGTCCATAGCCATAAAGCAACGCCTGATGTAGCAATAATCAGCAGCATATTAAGTACATGGTTCATTACTTCAACACCAGTGACGTAACGCATTTGCGCATGCACCGTGCTTAAAAATTCTTTCATGGCAGATTGTGCATGGCTGGCCTCACGTCCTGCGTGCGAGAACAACTTAACCGTGCTGATGTTGGTGTAGGCATCGGTAATGCGACCTGTCATTAGCGAGCGTGCATCGGCTTGCTGTTGTGATACTTTGGCTAAGCGCGGCACAAAGTAACTTAATGACGCAATATATAAAATCACCCAAGCTAAAAATGGCAACATGACCATGACATTAAAATGCCCGACAACAGCCACCATGGTCACAAAATAAATCACTACGAATACCAGAATGTCAGCGACGATAAACCATACATCACGCACTGCCAGTGCTGTTTGCATGACTTTTGCGGCTACGCGACCTGCGAATTCATCTTGGTAGAAACTCATGCTTTGGCTAAGCATGAGTCTATGGAAATTCCAACGCAATCGCATTGGAAAGTTGCCCGCCAGAGTTTGATGTTTAATCAGCGATTGTATTGTGATAAGTATCGGGCTTAACAGCAATATCACTGCCAATAACAGCAGATGATGCTTTTCTGTAACCCACAATAAATCAGGCGAAGTTTTACTTAACCAATCTACCACTTTACCCATTGCCGCAAATAACAGTGCTTCAAAACCACCGATGAGTGCTGTGAACAAGGTCATCACCAAAATGAACCGCCGCGAACCTTTTGTACAAGCCCATACAAACGGCCATAGCGCATCGGGTGGTGGGTTGATTTCGCTTGCGGGAAATGGATTTAGGAGATTTTCAAACCAGCGTAGCATAGAGTGATTTCAATTCAGGTCAGTTTTAATGCCAGCTTATCAAAAAGTAGCGGGGGTTTAAGTTCAAGTGAAATTTAATGAAACTAGACTTTTTGAATCAAACAAACTGCTTCAGCCGCAATGCCTTCACCACGGCCAGTAAAGCCTAGCTTTTCAGTAGTGGTGGCTTTCACATTAATAGCATCTATTTCTACCTGACAGTCTTCGGCAATATTGATGCGCATTTGTTCAGTATGTGGCGATAATTTTGGCATTTCGCATATTACTGTGCAGTCGATGTTGCCCACTATATAGCCCATAGACCTGAGTAGCGACACAACATGACACAACAACTGTCTGGAATTGATGCCTTTAAACCGCATGTCGCTTGGTGGAAAATGTTTACCGATATCCCCCAGCGCCGCAGCGCCAAGCAAAGCATCGCATATCGCATGCAACAATACATCGGCGTCCGAATGACCATCCAAACCCTTTTCAAATTGAATATCCACGCCGCCGATAATGCATTTTCTGCCAACAACTAATTGGTGTACATCATATCCATGGCCGATTCGTATTGTCATATTCTTATCAACTTGAACTAAATAAGGCAGATAATACTGCCAAATCTTGCGGGTAAGTCACTTTGAGATTTTGCAATTCACCTATGACAAGCTTTGGCTTCAAACCTAATGCTTCAATCGCCTCGGCCTCATCCGTCGGCGACCCGCCAAACGCTATAAGTGCTTTTTTAAGCGTAGCATAGCGAAACATTTGCGGCGTTTGCGCCTGCCATAAATCGTTGCGCGGTATTGTTGCTGATACCCGTTGCTCGCTATCTGCACGTTTTAAAGTATCTGCTAATGGCATTGCTAATAATCCACCTACATCATCATTTTCCAGCATACTTAACAAGTGATTCAGCAAGCGATTACTAAGCCCTGGACGCGCGGCATCATGTACTAATATCCAATCGTCCGCTTCAACCTGATTTTCAATGGCGATTAAACCGTTAAGCACGGTATTAGCACGCGTATCCCCACCGCAATAATGCACCTGCAACTTACTACTTGAGTGTAAATAGGTACTGCGCCAGTGCGCGTCTTCTTGATTGAGTAAAACATGAATAGTGTTGATTTTAGTCGACTGATCAAACACTTTAATGACATGCTGAATCAATGTCTTGCCGTGTAAATTCAAATACTGTTTAGGTGCCTCAGCGCCCATGCGGCTGCCATTGCCAGCCGCTGGAATAATAACGTGAAAACGCGCCATGCTAAATTTTATTTAAGTTGAACAACATACGCGAATTTTAGCATAGCACGTATATTTGTTTTTTATTATTCCAGCCTTGATTTTGCTGGACACAAATAAAAACGGGAGCATAAGCTCCCGTTAAAACCAACAAAATAACTTGTCTTGATTAAGATTGGCCTTCTTTTCTGCGACGTGTCATAAAACCAATCAAACCTAATCCAGCCAACATCATAGCGTAACTTTCTGGCTCAGGAACTGCTGCCACACGCCATACATAGTTAGTATAGTTAGATCCCTCATAACCGCTGGCTTCTGAGAACCCATATTCCCTACAATTGGCGTGGTCACACACGTATGCAGAAAATGACGGTGAAGGGCTGTAATTTCCACCGCTGGACGAAAGAGAATATGTTTCGGATGTGGGTGTAAAAAGGTAAGTAGTGTCACCCCACCCATCAAGCCAGGCAGTGTGTGTAATAGTACTCGAATCAACGGTGTCACTGTTGACCGAGATATAGTAATCAGATGCCACACCACCAAACAGCAGCGCCGCCGCTTCGGTCGCACTGTACACTATCGGATTGGAGGTCCAGATAGGGCCATCAAAGACATTAAAATTACCAACGTAAACCGGTGCAGCATTTGCACTAAATGACGCACTTAACAATCCTATGAGTAAAAACTTTTTCATATCAATCCCCCTAACATAAAAGTCATGGCAGTAAAACAGCTTAAAATCTTGTGTGTCACTTACATACCAATTCATAAAGACTTTACAAACGTCTTACGTTGAACCCTACTCCACTTATATTGTAAAATCAATAGACTATTTAAATTAGTCCCCTATCAATCATCCGCAGTAGAAACGATTTTATGAATACTTAAATCTGCTCCATCAAATTCCTCTTCTATACCCATACGAATACCAACCAACTTTTTAATCGTGCCATACACGATAAACCCGCCAGCTAGCGCAATACAAACCCCTAAGCCTGTACCGATAAGCTGCGACATAAAACTAATACCAGCCTCTCCGCCGCCAGTGCCGCCGAGTGCCTTTGCGCCAAAAATACCCGCGGCCAACCCGCCCCAGGCACCACATAACCCGTGAAGTGGCCATACACCTAATACGTCATCAATTTTTAAACGATTTTGTGTTTGGTTAAATGCCCAAACGAATATCACACCCGCAACCGCGCCTGTTACTAATGCACCTAAAGGATGCATCACATCTGAACCTGCACATACCGCGACCAAACCTGCCAGCGGACCATTATGTACAAAACCAGGGTCATTTTTACCCATGATTAAAGCTGCTAAAGTACCGCCTACCAATGCCATGAGCGAGTTTACCGCTACTAATCCAGAAATACCTTGAATGGACTGTGCTGACATGACATTAAAGCCAAACCAGCCTACAGTGAGTATCCATGCACCTAATGCTAAAAATGGAATGTTTGATGGTGGATACGCATGCAAACGACCATCTTTACCATAACGACCAGACCTTGCGCCTAATAAAACCACTGCAATTAACGCAATCCAGCCACCCATAGCATGCACGACAACTGAACCTGCAAAGTCATGAAACTTGGCCCCGAATGTAAGTAATAACCAATTTTGAATTCCGAAATGGTTGTTCCAGGCAATTCCCTCAAAAAACGGATACACGAAACCAACTAACACAAATGTTGCTGCAAGTTGCGGGTTGAATTTAGCGCGTTCGGCAATACCGCCAGACACAATAGCTGGAATGGCTGCGGCAAAGGTGAGAAGGAAAAAGAATTTGACTAGATCGTAACCATTTTTAGCAGCTAATACTTCCGCACCACTAAAAAAATTAACGCCGTAAGCAATGCTATAACCAATAAAAAAATAGGCGATGGTCGATACCGAAAAATCCACCATGATTTTTACTAAGGCATTAACCTGATTTTTTTTACGTACTGTACCCACTTCTAAAAATGCAAAACCCGCATGCATCGCTAGCACCATAATAGCGCCCAGCAGTACAAATAGCACATCGTTTGACGAAACTAACGCTTCCATCCTTAAATTACTCCATTGATTTCAATGCCACAATAGAAAGCAAATAGCGCGCCAAAAAACAAGCTATTGTTTTGTATAAATTAATTTACTTGAAGAATAGTAGAAAGCATTTTATTGGTGCCAGGTATGGTGCATTGCACTTAAATAGTGCATTAACTAGAGGATAATGTGATTTAAATTCTTTAGCTGAGGCTTATAACAGAATATTTCCTGAGCCATCTTTAAGCACCATACTGCTTGCATCAGGGTTGCCAATCCAAAAATGGTAAAACTCGCGCACAACCACCAAAAACAATCGACGATTATTTTTAATGTGAAAAAGCGGCAGCGTAAGGTCAACGGCAGTTCGATAGGATTTGTGGTTTTTTACCGGGGCATTTTTTAAACGAACTAAAATAATTTTAGCTAACTTAGTACGTGTGTCTACCAGCGAAAGTTCAGAACCCTCTTGCCTTAGCGCTTGCGCATAAGCTTTTAATGGCCAATTTTCGGAAGCTTCAAATTTTTCAGTTACCAGACTTTCCATGAGCGACTTTAACGAAGCTGGCAATGGCTTCCATAGCAGTGGGGCAACATCAAACCCTGGATTTATATTTAAAGCTGCAATCGCTTTAATATCTTTTTTCCAGAATGGATAAAACTCACGCGCTGAAGTGAGCGCGGTATGCCAGTCATCCACAAGAATAGTTTCCATGAGATTCTCTACCGCTTCACGATAGACATTACCATCCAATTCCTTACCAGCTAAGTTTACAATCAGTTGCTCTAAAAACAACGATCGTTTGTGCAGAACAGCGCTACCTGCACCTTTGACTTGTATCAGCTTCAAATATGCACGAATGGCTTCATTTTCACGCGTTAAATCCATTGAATTATTATTCTTCATCATGTCTACATAAAACTATATCTGATTACCAGTGGCTTAGCTTACAATTCGACATAATAATAGACTTTATTTTAAGAATAAATCATTAAATAGATGAAAAAATTAATGCGCTTAGTGTTTAAAACACGCTAAACATATCCACGACAATTAAAATAAAAACACTGAAAGTATAAGTATGGAACTCGCACTATTAATACTAATGATTGTAATTGCCTGGTTTTGGCTGGATAGCATGGCTAAACGCGAACGCGCAATTTTATTAGGAAGGGAGCTTGCGGCACGCTTTAACTTACAACTGCTGGATGAAACCGTGGCTTGCAGCAAATTATGGCTAGCAAGAAACAGCCGAGGCCGTATGCATTTATTACGTACTTATGAATTTGATGTCAGTGCTAATGGCGCTGACCGCCTGAATTGCCATTTGATGCTACTTGGCAATCAACTTGGTAGCTGGCATATTCCACCTTATCAGCAACCAGTGCACTGAATGCGCATTTATTACGTTTGGTATTCGCAAGGTTTGGTAGACGCCTAACCGCTTGCTGGGCTACGCCACCCCACAATACGCCCATGTAGCCGTTGCCAGCAACGCGGCAGGTTAAAAGCTAAGCTAGCAAACACTGGCAAAACCGATTGAGGCGAACCATGCCAACCAACTACTTTATGATGACTTAAGTTTCTTAGGGTAACAGCCGCCTTCAACAATAAAAAACGTCACACTCGATGAAGTGTGACGCTAGGCAATAGAACACTGGACAATTCATATTGTGCCAAAAACCCGAAGAAGAACAACAGATTCCTGACTGAATTTTCTACATTTATTCGCTAAAAATACCAACCTCGCCAGGTTTGCGCAACATTTTATTTACTTCGCCTAAATGCAACTCCTCGGCGTAAATCATTTCTCTGGCGTACTCTTCAAGCATGACTGATTTGCCTTCAACCTCAGCCAACAGTGATTTATAGCAATCCAGCGCAGCACCTTCGTGCGCGAGTGACTCGCGTAAAATGTCACCGATATCGTGATTATGCGTTTCCAACAACGGTCCGATACCTAGTGAAGGATGCCCACCCAAGTGCGTAATCAGCTCACCTGCTTTTTGTGCATGTACCAGCGATTCAGCCGATTGACCGCGCAACCAATCAATAATAGGAATACGGTTGTAGCCAAAGACCATCAACGAGTAGTGTGTGTAACGCACTACTCCTGCCAATTCGAACTCCATAATACGATTTAATAAGGCCACTGTTTTTTCTGAAGTCGTTTGTAGTGTCATTTTTTTACTCCTTGATTTAGGTTTAAACTAGAATAACAAACTTAAAAATCATACCGGGCACCTACCTGCACCAACCTCGGCATGCCCGTTAAAATACCACGTGTTCTGTCCGTAATGTAATCTTTATCGAGCAGATTTTTCCCCGTCACAAAGAAGGTCGTTTTATAAGGTTCGTATTTGTAGTTCAGTGCGGCGTTATAAATGGTGTAACTTGCAATTTCGCCATTCTGACCATTGAGTGCGGCTACTTTTGTTTCAGCAAAATCGGCATATTGCTCACCCACATGCACGGCTTCCAGTTGCGCATTCCAGCCACCTACTTTATAACCAAGCGCAACAGTCAGCGTGTTTTCCGGAGCATAAGGCTGGCGATTACCTTTTGCGCTGCCGCCAACAATCGCATTGGTGTCGAATCGTCTGAACGGTGAGTCCTGCTCAGCCACTGGCAACCATGTGTAGGCTAGACGGCTGTAAAAACCGTTGTCAAAATCATACTGTCCACTCAACTCCAAGCCTGTGAACGAGGCCTCACCCTGTGCTAACGCAGGCAAATTAGAGGCCACAGACCCCACTGCAATCAGGTTTTTAAAGTCGTTGTGGAATGCAGTTGCAGCTACGTTCAAGCCCTTCACTGGTTTAGCTCTAAATCCGAGTTCGTAATTGGTCGATTTTTCAGCACTCACTTCTAACACACCACCTGTGGTGTTGCTAATTAAATCTTCAGTACGTGGCGGCGCAAAACCTTCGTGCACACCAGCAAACACGGTAAGATTGTCGTTCGGATTATAGGCAAAGCCGATACCCGGAATCCACTCATGCAAGCTTGCCTCACCTTTTGCACCTGTTAAGCGATTAGTGCGCTCATTTTCTATGTGTTCATAGCGCACTGCGGGGGTGATTGAAAATTGTCCGATATCAAAACGGTTACTGATAAACCCAGAATAAGCATCGGTTTCACGTTTATTTTTTTCTGATGTAGTACCGGTTCTCGCTGTTGGCGTAATACCATTGATCTGTATGCGATTTTGCTCTTCAAAATGCGCTTTTGCACCAAGCTGCAACTCACCCCAGGCATGCGTCACCGTTAAGCGCGGTTCTACGCCATAAGTATCGTAAGTACGCAAGCGACCTTGCACACCTTGGCAGTCATCGCCATTAGTCGCTATGCCTCTAAGCCTTTTTTCTGCCACCCCTTCGACAGATCCCACAGTTGTACAACCAGCACCTGATGCAATGTTTCCCGAGTTACTGCTTTGACGCCACCAGTCGCGGTCAAAATAGCTGTAGTACAAATTGGTAGTCAGCAAGGCATTGGTGTTAATTTGCCAATCATGCGTGGCTGAAACACCGTAGCGCGTAGCTTTAAAACTATCATGATTAAACGGGTTGTATTCACCGCCAAAGTTTTCATATTCTTTCTGCGTAAGCCCGGTATAGCTCACTTGAGAATCCTCACTAAACCAGTTGGCTCGCACGGTAATCGCATGGTCTTCGCCTAGTGATTTAGTCATTTTCACATTCAAATCTTCTATATTTGAATGCGTATTGTCACGAGCACCATCACCCTCTTTATGCGTGTAATCAAACAACACGCCTTTGCCGCCTACATTGATTTTAGTGTTGAGATAATCACGGTTTCCCGCTGTCACACTCATGTGTCCGCCGAATTTTTCTGGCGCATTCGGCGTAATAAAGTTAATCAGGCCACCTGCCGTTTGTGGCCCGTACTTAATCTGCTCTGACCCCTTAAGCACTTCAATACTGCTAAAGCGGTCTATGCTGGGAAAATAATAACTCGCGTTATCGCCATAGGGGGCAAAAGAGAGCGGAATTCCATCTTCTAGCAACAACACCTTGGTTGAACGTGTCGGGTTTAAGCCACGGATGCTGATATTAGGCCGTATGCCCAAACCTTCTTCATCACGCACCACCACACCAGGGGCTTTACGTAAGGCTTCATTAATCGTCAATACATGGCTGGATTCCAACTCCTCCTGTTTAATAATCGTCGCTGAACTGGGTGTTTTAAGCAACTGTTCCTGAGTGCCAATCACATCTACGCGAGGCAAAACCAGCACTTCCGCCTGCTCTGCAAATGATGGACTGTTTGCTATTAGCATCAATGCTGCATAAATAGGTTTAAGCTTAAATTGCATTCTTTTCTCGATTCAATATTACATAGCAAAATTTATTAAATCGTATTCTATATGAGAATCATTATCATTACAATACAAAAGTTGAAACAATAAGTTGGCTCAATGTTAAAATTCGTAGATGAAAAATAATCACGACACGCTACAACGCTTTATATTTGAGAACACACCAGTACGCGGCAATATAGTGAATCTCACGCAAACTTTTCAGCTTGCGCTCAATAAACAACAACTACCCGCTGGTTTAAGAAAATCGCTTGGCGAGCTGATGGCTGCCAGTGCCCTGCTCGCTGCCACGCTAAAAATGAAAGGGGCTTTGGTTTTACAAATTCAAAGCAAAGGTCTGCTAAAACTTTTGGTTGTCGAGTGCTCTTCTGATACTAATGCCGTACTAAAAATTCGCGCTACCGCCAAATGGAGTGGTGATATTCAAGATAGTCAGAATTTATTTGATTTGGTTGATCAGGCACAATTCATGATTACGCTTGACCCTAAAGATGGAGGACAGACCTACCATGGTATCGTGCCGCTAGAAGGTAATAGCATTAGCGCTGTGCTGGAGAATTACATGATGCTTTCAGAGCAAATTGATACCAGAATTTGGTTATGTTGTGACGGAAATTCTGCGGCTGGTATGCTGATACAAAAGTTACCTGAAACGATGAATCAGGTAACGCAAAGCCACGATAATTCAGCTCAAGATTTTGATACTTGGAATCGTGTAGGGCATTTAGCAAGCACGATACAAGATGACGAGTTGCTTAACTTACCGGCAGAAACGATACTTACACGACTCTTTCACGAAGAAGATGTGCGGCTTTTTGAAGCCAGCACAACACGGTTTTTTTGTAGTTGCACACACAAAAGCGTGTCCAGCATGTTGCGCATGCTGGGGAATGAAGAATTAAACAGCATTATTGAGGAGAGAGGAAATATTGAGGTGCACTGCGACTTTTGTAATGCACTTTATGTTTTTGATAAAATTGATGCGGCACAATTAATGGCTGATGAGCCTGCAGTCATCGCCAGCCCCAATATCCACTAAAGCTCAATATGAACTAAATACAAAAACTATTTGTTAAAAAACTGCTTACACCAGTTACGCACATGATTTATTTACACAAATACGGTAAATATTCATCAGAAATATTGGTTTTATTATCACCTTTCAGCGCCATTTTATCAGGTGCTTTTGCCTTGCCACACACCCAAGCCACAGGCACGATCTGAGACTCTTCTATGACTGCGGGTCTGATTGACAGTATTTTACCTTTGATTTTTGGATGGGCTTTATTACCAAAAGTCATATGAATAACGCCATCTTGCAACTCAACTGCGCTAATTAAATTACTTACAATTAGCTCTGGTGCGGGCAATCCGGCTTCTTTATTGTCTGCAGGTAATTTTTTAGACATTTTCCAGGTAGCTACGACTGGCTCTTTTGCAATGTCTGCTAACGGCAAGGCAGCTTGCACTTGCTCTTTAACAATGCGCCCCATACTTGAGGGAATGGCAATCATTGCCAGAATTGCAATAATGGCAACCACAACCATCATTTCAATAGCAGAAAAACCCTTGGACTTTAGCTTGAAAATAGGCTTCATTTTTCAGCAAGACTCAAAGTAAGACTTGACGTTGACGTTCAAACAAACACACTGCAGCTGCAGCGCCAGCATTGAGTGATTCAACAGACCCCAAGGCACTTTTGGCCATAGGGATCGTAATAGGCTTAGTCGTTGCGGCTATAGTTTGTTTGCGTAACCCCGCACCCTCATTGCCAATGACAAATGCCGTGGCCTGTGTTAAATCTTGCACATAAAGAGATTCACCTTGCATGGTTGCAGCATAGCTATTTCCACCAAAATTTTGCAATTCAACAATTAAATCCGCGCGCTCAACTATGGGCAACACAAATTGTGCGCCCTGTCCGCCCCGTAAAGCTTTGGGTGACCATGCATCAGTGCAGCTCGTGCTCAAATAAACAGTTTCAACACCTGCTGCTGCTGCTGTGCGTAACATACTGCCTAGATTACCAGGGTCCTGAATAGCCTCCAGCATCAGCGCGAATGCTGGTTGCTCTGGAGCAGCTAACTGAGGTATTTTTACCAAAGCTAAAATGCCTGTGGCACTAGCGACAGGCGTTAATTCTGCAAACATCAGGGTAGGCAACATAATAGTAGCAATATGCTCTAATGATTGAATCAACCCAGTAGCTTCAACGCTGCTTTGCCCTTCAGGAATGATGATTAACTCAATTCCAGCGTCGTTAAAAGCTTCCAAATAAGCCTCTATCAAATGTACGCCATCTAACAACGTCTTGCCTTCATTACGCCGCTCGCGTGAATTATCTGCAAGTTTTTTTAGCTGCTTAAATACAGGATTATCTCGTGAAACAATATGCTTAAAAGACATAACTAAAAACCAACCCCGCGAAAGACATAACAATAGTTAACAAATTCAGACAACATTTTAACTCATGAGAACAATTATACTTTGCTAATAATTAAAACGAAAAATTAGAATAAAAATTGTTAAAGTGATATGAACACATACAAAAAAACTATTTTACAAGCACTGCTTGGCGCTCTTATTGGCATGGGTTCAACGTGCTATGCAGATGAAGCAAAAGTCCTCAATGTTTACAATTGGACGGACTACATAGCACCTGACACCATTGCCAATTTTGAAAAAGAAACAGGTATTAAAGTGCGCTATGATACCTATGAGAGCAATGAAAGCTTGTACGCAAAGTTACTTACCAAAAAAACTGGCTACGACATTGTAGTTCCGTCATCAAACTGGGCAAAACTTGAAATTGAAAAAGGTGCATTTCAAAAGCTGGATAAATCTAAACTGCCTAACTGGAAAAACCTCGACACTGGCATTCTGACGAAATTAGAAAGTGCTGACCCTGGCAATAATTATTTGGCTGGCTGGTTATGGGGCTACACCAGCATTGGCATCAACACAAACAAAGTGATTAAAGCATTAGGTAATACAACCATTCCAGATAACTTGTGGGAGCTAGTATTTAACCCGGTTTACACCTCGAAACTTAAATCATGCGGCATTGCATATTTAGATGCGCCTGACGAGATATTTCCACTCGCCTTGCAGCACCTAGGCAAACCTGCATTTAGTCAAAATGAGGAAGATTACAGACAAGCATTTGAAATGCTGGTAAAAGTGAAACCAGATATCCAGCATTTCATACCAGCTTCACAATCAATCAAAGCGTTGGCCAGTGGGTCAGTGTGCATATCCATATCTTGGGCAGGCGACATTAATCAGGCTCGAAAGCTCGCAAAAGAAGAAAATACCAATCAATATATAGTGGCAACCATGCCTAAGTCTGGCGCTACACTATTTTTAGATACGATGGCGATTCCTGTTGATGCGGCCCATCCAGATAACGCGCATAAATTCATCAATTACATCCTGAAAGCCGAAGTGCATGCAGGCATAACTAATGCGACAAATTATGCTAACCCCAATAAAGCAGCCTTGAAATTTGTAAAGGCTAATCTTAGAGACGACCAGTCCATCTTCTTATCTAGCGACAATATTGGCAGATTAACTGCACCTGGTATCGTTGACGATAAAACGCGTGCGATTATGCAGGAGTATTTTGCAGCATTTAAGGCAGGCAAGTTAATTCCGCCACTTAAAATCAAAGAACCGATAAAAAAAGAGAAGCCAGTAAAAAAACAGAAACAAAAGTAAGTGCATGTCTTTATTAGTAACTAGAATAGCAGTAATTTTTTAAGTATTTTTCATAACGTCAACATTTTAACAGGGGGTCTTATGTCATTAACTAAACGTTCAGTAGCAGAATTAATCGGTACTTTTTGGTTGGTATTAGGTGGCTGTGGCAGCGCGGTATTAGCGGCTGGCATTCCGGATTTAGGTTTGGGTTATCTAGGTGTTTCGTTTGCCTTTGGCTTAACGGTAGTGACCATGGCTTATGCAATCGGCCATATTTCAGGTTGCCACCTTAACCCTGCTGTTTCTATAGGCCTAGTGGCTGGCGGACGTTTTAAAGCCACTGAATTGCCACACTATATTATCGCCCAAGTGCTGGGCGCAATATTAGCCGCTTTACTTATACGCACTATTGCAAGCGGCATGGAGGGTTACGCAGGCGGCTTAGCGTCTAACGGCTTTGGCGAGCATTCACCACACCATTACAGCATGATTGCCGCTTTAATAACAGAAGTAGCGATGACTGCAATGTTTCTATTCATTATTATGGGCGCGACAGATAAACGTGCGCCAGCCGGCCTGGCACCAATTGCAATTGGCTTTACACTCGCACTCATTCACATGATCAGCATTCCTGTCACCAACACATCAGTGAACCCGGCACGCAGTACTGGCCCGGCATTACTTGAAGGCGGCATTGCTTTAGATCAACTTTGGCTATTTTGGCTGGCACCAATTGTAGGCGCGGTGATTGGTGCACTGATATATAATTTTGTAAGTAAAGAAGATTAAAAGCTTACTGTTAATGCAGGGGCGGTCTGCGCTCGCGAAAGTGTTCGCGCAATGTTCATCATTGCCAATTCCGGATAAATCCGCGAAAATACTACTCCTACCAAAAACAAAACGCCCACAAAATGTGGGCGTTGTTATTTCTATAGTTATAATATCGTCATGGCTAAAAAACTCAATATAGAACGCATTATCAGCAACCAAGGCTTTGGTACACGTAAGCAATGCCGCATCATGATTCTAAACGAAGAAATCACTGTTAATGGCACTATGTGTGACGACCCTGATGCAACTTTTGACCTAGAAAACCTGCATTACACGGTAAAAGGCGAACCGTGGGATTACCGTGAAAAATCCTACTTAATGCTGCATAAGCCCAGCAATTACGAGTGTTCGCACAAAACCCAGCATCACCCTACCATTTATAGCCTGTTACCCCACCCGCTGGTTGTTCGAGACGTGCAGTGTATTGGCCGCCTGGACGAAGATACTACTGGTTTGATTCTAATTTCAGATGACGGACAGTTTATCCATCGCATGAGTTCACCCAAACACAAGGTGCCAAAAGTCTACGAAGTCACCTGTAAACACCCTGTCAGTGATGAACAAATCGCACATGTTTTAAAAGGTGTGCAATTGATCGATGAAAATGCACCCATCGCCGCGCTGGCCTGCACACGAATCAACGAGTATGTAATTCACATGACGCTTGCAGAAGGAAAATATCATCAAGTAAAACGTATGGTTGCCGCAATTAGCAACCGCGTTGAAGGCTTAAAACGTATTCAAATTGGCGAGCTAAAACTACCTGATAACTTGGCCGTGGGCAAATGGTGTTGGCTGACTGCAGATGATATGAAAAAACTTAGCCCAAAATAATTATGCTTTCTTGCGTTAAACTAACTGAAAATTGAGTATCGTTAATTAGCGCCCTTAACGTAGAAATCAATCTATTTGCGCAAAGTTCAAGATAAACTCTAAAAAGTAAGCATATATTGCAGATGTATTTTATTTATTTCGAAAGGCTACTCTATGGCTGTAGGCTGGATTTCCTTACTAAGCGCAGTACCTTGGAAAGAGGTAATATCAAAAGCTCCGGCGATTGCTGATGGTGCGAAAAAACTTTGGAATACCGTCACAAAAAAGTCGCCTGTTGAAAACACATCGCCATTTGAGATTCCCCCGGGCGCATCGACAGACGCTGAAATTATTTCCAAGCTTCTGGTAAAGCTTAACGCTTTTGACGTTACTCTTTCTGAACTACAAAAACAAATGTTAACCTCATCTGAATTAATTCAGGCTTTAGCTATGCAAAACACCGAGTTAATCAAACGGGTTGAAGCTAACCGAATTCGGCTGCGTTGGGTTTCAGGGCTTATTTTTGTATTGGTGATAGTCGTTGCAGCTTTAATCAAGCTGACACTTCAATCAAACTGACAGATAAGAATGAATTTGACATATAAATTGGACTTGAGAATTATATCTAGGTTTTGTCATAAGGCTATGTTAACCCTAAGTGAAAAATTGCAACCATCATCGTCTTTTGTAAAGTCACACGCTCGCGTACATTTAAATTAATGTGTAGGATTGGATTAATGAAAAACACTTTTTTACTCGCTTTTGTTTTTTTACTCAGCTCGTGCATGGGTGTACCAGACAATGTAAATGTCGTCAAAAGTGTCGATGCCAGCCAATATCTAGGCACTTGGTATGAAATCGCGCGGCTTGACCATTCATTTGAACGGGATTTAGAAAATGTAACCGCAACTTACAGTCTGCGCGATGATGGCGGCATTAAAGTCATCAATCGCGGCTTTAATGCCAAAACCAATGAATGGAAAGAAGCTGAAGGCAAAGCTTATTTTATTGACCCGCCAAACGCCGATAAAACTAATACCGGAAAACTCAAAGTATCGTTTTTTGGGCCATTTTATGGGGCTTACAATATTATTGAGTTAGACAAGCCTTACTATAATTACGTAATGATTTGTGGTCCTGATAAATCATATTTGTGGATACTTTCACGCACACCACAGCTTACCTACCCAATTAAACAACACTTGATTGCCCAAGCCAAAGAACTTGGCTTCGACACGGACAAGTTAATCCATGTTCAGCAGACTTCTGAAATCATTCATTACAAAGTTGGGCCGCACGTCAATTAAAAGTGATTCAACATCATCATTTTGCAACAGGGCTTAACGTATATCCAGCGGCATTTAACCTGGCAATCAATCCGCCGTCACCCGCCAGGTGAGAAGCGCCAACAGCTACAAATACTTTTTTGTTTTTGGCTTCGTCAACAATACGTTCTGCCATGACAATATTGCGCTTATCCAATAAACTCACACGCATTTTTTGCCATAACGCTGGTGGTAGCATGCCGCCGGTAATTTTTTCATCCAGTGCCGCTACCTTGTTACTATCACCTGCTAAATAAGCATTTATCAGCAACTCAAAATCTCGTTCTTTTTGCGCTGGTGTACGCTTTAATACAGCGCGCAACATGGTGAGCTGTTCATCGCGGCTAAAGTCATCCATCAAACCAAAATGCTCTTTCGTATCCTCAATACCAATCACTTCTTTGGCCGATTCCTCCGCTTTTGTCATGAGTAAATTATCTTGCGCAAACGGGGTTAAAGGCTTAGGTGAATCAAACACTACAGCTAACAACCATGGTTTCATATGCGTTGCAGCTTCTCGATGCATGACATGAAACTCAGCAAGCGCATATACCTGATCTAATTCTTTTTCCGTCAGCAGGGTTGTTAAGTCTCCGTCGGGCATCATAAATACACTTGGGTCATTCGGCGACAGCGTTTCCATCATAAAGGCATCCACCGACTTTATGGCATTAATGACCGTGGGCGAAAAATCAGTGATTCGATTATCATCGGTATGCATGGTACCAAATAGATAGATATCTTTACTTGCAGGCGATTCTGCTTTCCAGAACAAGCCCTGTTCAGCAAAAACAGAAGCACAGAAAGTGACTAAAAAGCAAAATGCAATTAAGTTTTTAAATGGTTTTTGCAGACTAATAGACATGGTTGACCCTTAGATAGGTAAGCGTAAATAAATCAATGTAAACACTCCCGTATTTAAAATACTTAGGAGTATTTACGTTTGTTTTCTGACACGCGCCTAGGTCGAATAGTTCGCTCTAATTGTTCACCACGTACAGTGGTAATTGGTTTACTTGAAAGCGGTTGCCAAGCAGGAATCAAATGCTGTTTACCATTTCCAATTAAGTCTTCACGACCCATTTTTTTCAAAGCCTCACGTAGCATAGGCCAGTTATTGGGGTCGTGATAGCGAATAAACGCCTTGTGCAACTTGCGCACATTTCCTGCTTTTGGGATTGGCACATTTTCTGAATCTGCCGTGACTTTACGCAATGGATTTTTACCCGAATGATACATGGCAGTAGCCATTGCCATAGGCGTAGGCGTAAAGGTTTGTACCTGGTCTAATTTAAAGTCATACTTTTTGAGCCATAACGCCAAATTCAACATATCATTATCGGTAGTGCCAGGGTGGGCCGCAATAAAATAGGGAATCAGATACTGCTTTTTACCCGCTTCAGCACTAAACTTTTCAAACATAGCTTTGAATTCATCATATGCATCCATGCCTGGCTTCATCATTTTGCTGAGTACGTTTTCCTCAGAGTGTTCAGGCGCTATTTTGAGGTAACCACCGACGTGATGTTGCACCAGCTCTTTAACGTATTCTGGGGACTTCACGGCAAGGTCATAACGTACACCACTGCCGATTAAGATTTTTTTTACGCCTTTAATCGCACGCGCTTTACGGTAAAGTTGAATTAATGCACTGTGGTCGGTATTCAGGTTTTCACATATGTCCGGATATACACAACTCATTTTTCGGCAGGATTTTTCAATCGCCTCGCTCTTGCATGCGATGCGGTACATATTGGCTGTGGGGCCACCAAGGTCAGAAATCACACCGGTAAAGCCTTCAACTTTATCGCGAATTTCTTCTACTTCTTTCAAGATTGAAGCTTCACTGCGGCTTTGGATGATTCGGCCTTCATGCTCGGTAATACTGCAAAACGTACAGCCTCCAAAGCAACCGCGCATGATATTCACACTGAAGCGTATCATCTCCCACGCTGGTATTTTGGCATCTTTATAGGCTGGGTGCGGCTTACGTGCATACGGCATATCGTACACATAATCCATCTCTTTGGTGGTGAGCGGGATTGGCGGCGGATTAAGCCAAACCTCTCTATCACCATGCTTTTGCACCAATGCGCGTGCATTGCCAGGGTTGGCTTCCAGGTGCAGCACCCGTGAAGCATGGGCATATAAAACAGGGTTCTGTGCAACCGCTTCATAGTCAGGCAAGCGCACCACCTGCTTAGTTCTATCGGCTTTGGGTGCTTTTAATCTGGCATTGGGTACTATTTCAATCGCTTTTGTGCCTTCTGGCAACTCTATTTTCGGCTTACTGTCATCCGTCGCGCAGCTGGCATCAGCCTTGCCCATTTTCATTTCGTAAGGATCAACAGGTTTATCAACCACACCTGGGCGATCAAGCTTGGTACTTTCAATCTCACTCCAGCCTTCTGGAATTCGCTTACGCAAAAAAGCCGTACCGCGAACGTCCTGAATATCGGCTACTTTTTCACCCTTGGCGAGTCTGTGACTAAACTCAACCAAAGCACGCTCGGCATTGCCGTATAGCAAAATGTCCGCTTTAGAATCGACCAAAATACTGCGACGGACTTTGTCTGACCAATAATCATAATGCGCGATACGGCGCAAACTCGCTTCAATACTGCCTATCACCAATGGCACATCAGAATATGCCTCACGGCAACGCTGGCTATACACCAGCACTGCGCGGTCTGGTCGTTTATTAGGCGCTGCATCAGGAGTGTAAGCATCATCGCTACGAATTTTTCTATCCGCAGTATAACGATTCACCATACTATCCATATTACCTGCGGTCACGCCAAAATAGAGGTTAGGCTTGCCTAGCGCCTTAAAAGCGCTGGCATTCTGCCAATCTGGCTGGGCAATAATCCCTACGCGAAAACCTTGCGCTTCAAGCAAGCGCCCAACTAGTGCCACACCAAAACTAGGGTGGTCAATATAAGCATCACCTGAAATCAAAATAATGTCGCAACTATCCCATCCAAGCGCATCCATTTCAGCGCGCGACATCGGTAAAACTGGCGCAGCACCAAACCGCTTCGCCCAATACGGGCGATAGCTGTTGATAGGCTTTGCTAACATGGTTAAGTATTGTTCCAAGGCATTTATTACAAAATATGAAGTTCGCGCATTTTACGCGCTAATTGCATGATTAAGAAGATATTTTTTACAAAATTTTAACAATAAAAACCACACTTATAACAAGACTACTCCTAATCTGTTAATTACTAATAGCGATAGAAACTTAATAAAGTCGGAGTTAATGCCCTTACAGGAAAATTGTAAGAATGCCTAAAAAGATATTTTTCGGGTCAAGGTTATATGCATGTAAGTCTTTTGTATATCAATGCTAATGGATACCTTTATAGACAAGCTTTAACAAATTCTTGGTAATTGATCTCCACTGAGCCAATCTACCATACGCCTGCCGCCAAGCTTGGTTTTCATTTGTACGAAACAAGCATCGTCCACAATTACCGCACCTATCTTCGCGGCAGATCGTGCCAAGGGGTGAGCTCGCATCACGGTAAGCAGTTTTTCCACATCGGCTTCTGCACAAATCGCCACCAGCTTACCCTCATTGGCGACATAAAGTGGGTCTAACCCTAAAAACTCGCACGCCGCTGCAACCTGCGGATGTATCGGAATACGGTCTTCCTGTAATATCATGCCTACGCCTGATTGACGGGCTATTTCATTCAGCGTGGTGGCTAAACCGCCGCGCGTTGGGTCGCGCAGGACACGAACGTCGGCACCTGTAGTTAGCATAGCTGCCACCAGTTCATGCAGTGCAGCGCTATCAGATTCAATCGCTGACTCAAATTGCAGACCTTCTCGTTGGGACATAATCGCCATGCCGTGGTCACCAATAGTGCCTGAAAGCAAAATCACATCGCCGTCACGCGCCCGGTTGCCGGCGGGGAATTTGGACGGATGCGCATAACCGACACCTGTGGTGGAAATGTACACGCCATCTCCTTTGCCGCGCTCAACAACTTTAGTGTCGCCAGTCACAATCGCAACACCTGCAGTTTTTGCTGCCTGTGCCATCGAATTCACAATGCGCAGCAAATCGCTCAAAGGAAAGCCTTCTTCCAGTATAAAACTAGCCGAGAGCCATAACGGGCAAGCCCCCATCATTGCAAGATCATTCACCGTACCATGTACCGACAGGCTGCCAATGTTACCCCCAGGGAAAAATAGCGGCGACACCACATGTGCATCTGTAGACATCACCAAATGGCTACCTGGGGGTGGCGACGGCAACACAGCAGCATCGTTACCTTGGCGCAAATATTCATTGTCAAATGCTGCAGCAAACATGGTTTCGATAAGCTGTGCCGATGCACGTCCGCCACTGCCGTGGCTCATATCGATACGTCCATTTTTCAGGTCAAGCGGGCGAATATAAATTGATGCTGCTTTACTCATGAGGCTGCAATCAATTCAAAACTAGGTTTAATTTCGGAAAAACGCCCATAGGTATAATGCGCTGCACAGGCGCCTTCGGAAGAAACCATGCAGGAACCAATGGGATTATCTGGCGTACACACCGTGCCAAATATCTTGCAATCTTGCGGACGTTTTTCTCCGCGCAAAATAGCGCCACATTCACATGCTTTATGATCTGGCACGCTGCTATAAACTAAGTCAGGGTAGCGCACTTCGGCATCAAAATCTCTAAAATTAGGACGTATTTGCAGGCCAGAGGCAGATAATGAACCCAAACCGCGCCATTCAAATGTGTCACGCACTTCAAATACTTCTTCTACCAGCATTTGTGCCTTACGATTGCCTGTTGGCGTAACTGCACGCGTAAATTCGTTTTCTACTTCAGCGCGCCCTTCATTCGCTTGCCGAAGCAACATGAGAATACCCTGCAATAGATCCAGCGGCTCGAAGCCGGAAATGACTATTGGCATTTTAAAGCGCGTTGCAATAGCCTGATAAGGCTGACTGCCTATCACCGTGGAAACGTGTGCAGGGCCAACTATGCCATCTAAAGGTAAAGCACTGGGTTGTGTCAACATCGCCTTCATCGCCGGCAATGTCAGCACATGATTGCACAATACGGAAAAATTCTTCAGTCCAGCAGCACGCGCCTGAAGAATAATACTGGCAGTGGGTGGCGTTGTCGTTTCAAAACCTATAGAAAAAAATACCACTTGCCGCTCCGGGATGTTTATCGCAATATTAAGTGCATCCAGCGCGGAGTAAATCATGCGCACATCAGCGCCACGCGCTTTAGCTTTGAGCAATGACATCTGGTCAGATGCGGGTACGCGCAAACAATCGCCGTAGCTGCATAAAATCACGTCATGCGTTAACGCCAATCGAATTGCCAAATCGACACGCCCGATAGGCAAAACGCACACAGGGCAACCAGGGCCGTGAATCATCCGGATATTAGCGGGCAATATGTCCAGCAATCCATAGCGTGACAGCGCATGCGTATGGCCGCCGCAAAATTCCATAAAACGATAAGTGCGGCCAGTTTGAGCTTGCTGTGTAATACTCTCTGCTAGATTCCTGGCGAGTACACCATCGCGAAATTCATCCACATATTTCATGTCTGGCTAGCCAATTCTGCAAATAAAGCCAAGGTCTGCGCAGCCTCCTCCGTACCCAGCAATTGCAATGCATACCCTACATGTACAATTACGTAATCCCCCACCTTAACCCCTTCAACCAGAGAAAGTGATATTTCTTTACGCACACCACCGAGCTCGATTCGCGCCATGTCATCAGGCAGTAATTCAACCACACATGCAGGAATGGCAAGACACATAGGATTCCTTTAAAACAATTCGTTTTTTAATAAAACAACTTGCGCAGCTATCCATGCCTGCCCTAACGCAATTGCGCTATCCCCGGGCTGAATTGCCTGAGCGGTCAGCACAGTCAGGCCAATCGCTTGGCATTGTGCAGACAACTGCGTCGACAGCAACCGATTAAAGAAACAGCCGCCGCCAAAAGCCACCGTGCTGATACCTGTGTGCTGAGACGCCTGCTGCAGCCATTGGGAAAGCGCTGCAATCAAGGTCACATGAAAAACCGCCGCACCGCGTTCAGCATCTAACTCATCGGTTAAGTATACCAGTGTGGGCAACAGATTTAGTACACCTTCTGGTGTGATTTTCCAACCATTTGGCAAAGCTGGGGGCCAGCCGTACGTGTTGATATAACGTGTAGCCGCCTGCTCTACGGCGATAGCAGCCTGTGCGTCAAAATCTATCTCCTGACATAAACCAAGCAAGCTGGCAGCAGCATCGAACACGCGACCCATGCTTGAGGTGCGCGGGCAGTTAAAGTTTCGCTGCAACATAAATGCAACAGTTGCAGCTGCTGGCTTGGCAGCAAAACGTGATGTAATCGCATCATTACGCCCTATTTCATGCAGCACTGCCGCAGCCATTCGCCATGGCTCCTGTGCAGCGCGGTCGCCTCCGGCTAAAGGCAATAAATGCAAATGCCCGATGCGTTGAAAATCTGACCCATTGACACATAACAGTTCACCGCCCCACGCAGCACCATCTGTCCCTAAACCAACGCCATCTAACGCCAGACCCAGTACAGGTTCATCAAACCGATGCTCTGCGCATATTGCGGCAATGTGAGCATGATGATGCTGTACAGCAATGAGCGGAACGTTTAACTCATCTGCCAGTTGCACTGCAAAACGGCTAGAATAAAAATCAGGGTGCAGGTCATGCGCAATAGCGCGCGGCTTTTCATTTAATTGAACTAACAATTGCCGCGCAATTTTTTCATGCGCACGGCATGCATCAGGGTTATCAAGATGGCCAACTCCGAAGCTGATATAAGCATCACACCCATTAGCCATGCAAAGCGCATTATTGAACCATGCCCCCATAGCCAGCACAGGCGGGGCGGCACGCGGCAAACAAATCAGCTGGGCAATACAAGGCTGTGTCACTTCAAAGCAAGAGCATGCTGTGCATTCGCAATCCATGCCAGCCACGCATACATGCCCTCTCCATTGGTCGCTGACAATTGAATAATCTCAATGTCAGGGTTCACACGCTGCGCGTTAGCAATGACTTGTGCAATATCAAAATTCAAATACGGAAGTAGATCACATTTATTGAGTAGCATAAGACGTGCAGCACGGAACATATCCGGATATTTAAGCGGCTTATCCTCACCTTCAGTGACCGACAGCACCACAACTTTAGCCGCTTCTCCTAAGTCAAAAGCTGCGGGGCAGACTAAATTGCCGACATTTTCAATAAACAGCAACGTCCACTGCTGGAGATCAAGCTGTTTTAGTGCGTGTCCTACCATGCTGGCATCTAGATGACAGCCTTTGCCTGTGTTAATTTGAATCGCATCTACACCTGTCGCACGGATGCGCTCTGCATCGTTGTCAGTCTGCTGATCACCCTCAATCACGGCGATAGCCTGCACTGCTTTTAGTGCATTGAGGGTACGAACCAGTAAAGTGGTTTTTCCCGATCCTGGGCTGGAAAGCAAGTTCAGGGCAAGGATGTGCTTGGCAGCAAAAAAATCACGGTTATTGCTTGCTAAGGCATCATTTTTAGCAAAAAGATCGCGCTCGACTTGAATTACACGCGACTGCACCGCATCTACCGCCTGCTCAGTAAGTTGCAAATGCTCATGCTCAGCGCTACTGACATCGATACTTGCTTTTGGCGAACGAAAGGCGACATTACCACGGCTTTGCCCACGCACAGGCCGCCTGCCGCCTATCAGCACATTCAAACTACCGCATCCGCAAGTGGCACACATCATTAATCCTCATTGTTAGCCAAACTCATCAAATCGTAAGTCATGATTATTACACTACAGCCAGATCTTTAACCCGCACTTGATCACCAGCCGTAATTTTCAAACGCGGACTAGCACAATTCTGGCATAACCCATATTGTTCCTGCATTTCCACTTCTGTGCCACATGCCAAACATACGGCTAATCCCGGCGTTTCAATGAGTTGCAACTCTGCACCTTCAGCCAGCGTACCACGCATCACTGCATCAAAACAAAAGCGCATCGCATCAGGCTCAACAGCAGACAATTTACCTATTTCTAATACCACGATACGAACACGCTGAAAATTTTGTGTGCGTGCCGATTCCTCTATAATTTGCAGGACATTCTCGGCCAGCGACATTTCGTGCATCATCAACCCACAAAATAGAGCGTACCGCCAAACATGGTAATTAAAGCTCCAGTCAAGCGTAACCATTGCGGGCGGCCAATTTTAACCAGTCCGCTTGCTGTTGCGATACCCATCACATGTAATATTAGTGTAGCAAGCATAAAGCCTAAAGCGTAAACCAAGCCTGAAATGCTGTGCGGCATTTCAGCACCATGTGCATAGCCGTGAAATAGCGCGAACATGCCAACGATGGCAGCACTGGCGATTAAAGGGAGCTGAATGGAAAATGCAACTAAAAATCCTAAAATAAGCAATGACAAGAGAATGCCACCTTCAATAAAAGGCAGTGAGATTGCCATCATGCCAAGCACCCCGCCTAAAGCCATTACACTAACAAAGGTCAAAGGTAATGCCCACAGGGTACGACCACCCGTTTGCCTGGCCCACAAGCCGACGGCAACCATAGCGCAGAGGTGATCCAAGCCTGAAAATGGATGCTGAATGCCAGCCAGCCAGCCGCTGACGTGTTCTACACCAACATGGGCGTAAGCTAAACCTGGCAATAAAACCAGCACAAGCAGGGGAAATTTTATATTAAAATTTCGCATCATTGACCGCATTATTATCCTAATAATAATTTAAATTCTTAAACATCAGTCCAGCTAATCACGCCTATAATTATATAGGGTTTAGCTTTGCAGTATGTAGCTTAAATATTGTAATTACACTGTAATGGTAACCCAGTAACATGACCATTTTGTGTTGATTTCATTATCGACACAACGTCTGTTTTGCAAAGCTTGCTGCTATCATTTGGAAGAGTTCTGATGTTGAGTCACATGCACAAACATGCCGAGTATTTAGACCCTATACTCAGCCGCTACCAGTATAATGCGCATCATTTGCTGCAAATACTTCGTGAAGCGCAGGAGTATTATGGATATATTCACGCTGATGCCATTGATTATATGGCTCAACAATTACAACTGGCACGATCCCAGATTGAAGGTGTAGCCAGCTTTTATTCACTACTCTATCTGCAGCCGCAAGGTGAGTATCGTGTGTTGTTTTCCGACAACATCACTGATCGTATGCTGGGAAATATGCAGTTAATGGAAAGTATGTGCAAAGAACTATGGGTTGAAGCAGGCAAGGTTTCAGAAGATGGATTAGTGAGCATCAATACCACCTCATGCACGGGCATGTGCGACCAGGGCCCTGCGATTCTTGTCAACAACATTGTCATCAACCAGCTTACTAAGGAACGCGTAAGTGCTATATGTGAACTGATTCGCGAGCACATACCTTTGTCTGATTGGCCGCCAGAGTTTTTTGCCATTGAAGATCATATCTGCAAAAAAGACATCTTGCTGGATAGCAATTTTAAAGCTGGTTCAGCGCTTGCAAAATCGTTGCGACACAGTGCACTGGAAACTTTACAAGAAATCAAAACGTCTAAACTGCGTGGTCGCGGTGGCGCAGGGTTTTCAACGGCTTCAAAATGGGAATTTTGTCGTTCCGCTACTGGCGAACAACATTATGTTGTGTGCAATGCCGACGAAGGCGAACCCGGCACATTTAAAGACCGTGTTTTACTAACAAGTTATGCCGACATGGTGTTTGAAGGCATGACCATTTGTGCCCACGTCATTGGCGCAAAAAAAGGCTTTCTGTATCTACGTGGCGAGTACCGATACTTACTCGACCATTTACAGGCTGTTTTGCACCACCGCCGCCAGCAATCGCAGCTAGGCAACAACATTCTCGGCCATGCGGGTTTTAACTTCGATATTGAAATTCATCTGGGCGCTGGAGCATATATCTGCGGTGAAGAATCCGCCTTAATTGAGTCACTGGAAGGCAAGCGCGGCACACCGCGTAATCGCCCGCCGTTTCCCGTCACCAGCGGTTATCTTAACCAACCTACGGTGGTTAATAATGTTGAAACATTTGCCTGCGCAAGCTTGATTGGCTTGCATGGCGGAGCGTGGTACGCAAATATCGGCACTGACACTTCTGCTGGCACAAAAATACTCTCTGTGTCAGGCGATTGTGTGCGCCCGGGTTTGTATGAATATCCTTTCGGTGTCACCGTTGCACAGGTGCTCGCAGACTGTGGCGCACAAAATACGCAGGCCGTTCAAATCAGCGGACCATCAGGCATTTGTGTCGCAGCTAATGAATTCGACCGCCGCATAGGCTTTGATGATCTGCCCACTGCGGGCGCGTTTATGGTGTTTGATTATAGTCGCGACATGTTCGAAGTGGCGCGCAACTTTGTACATTTCTTTAAGCATGAAAGTTGCGGCTTCTGCACACCCTGCCGTGTTGGCACGTCTTTATTAGCCAATATGATGGATAAATTAGCGCAGGGTCATGGCTCACCCTATGATTTCGCCGAAATCGAAAAGCTCAACGTGCTGTTGCTATCAACCAGCCATTGCGGTTTGGGCCACTCTGCATGCAACCCCGTGCTGGACACCATCGCCAAGTTTCGCCCTGCCTATGACAAGCAATTAATCCATAAAGAATTTATTCCTGCCTTCGATCTTGATTACGACCTCTCACAGGCGCGCCAAATGACTGGGCGCGATGATGCAGGCGCACATTTGGAGCGTACCAATGTTTCAAAATAAGGATACCTACACTTTTCTGCTTGATGGAAAAACCATCCCCTTTACTGAAGAGCAGACCATTATTCAGGCGGCGATGGCTGCTGGCGAATATATTCCACACCTGTGCTTTAACCCAGAGTTTAAACCGCACGGCTCATGCAAGATTTGTACGGTTAGCGCCAACGGCAGACAGACCGCTTCATGTACCCAACAACCGCAGGCTGGCATGGTGGTTGAAAGCAACACGCCACAAATCAACGGTGAACGACTAGCGTTACTGCAAATGCTGTTTGTTGAAGGCAATCATTTCTGCCCATCCTGCGAAAAAAGCGGCGATTGCCAATTACAGGCCACGGCTTACGAAATGAATATGATGTCATCGCATTTTGATCACTTTTTCCCTGACCGACCAGTCGACGCCTCACATCCGGAATATCTGCTTGATTTCAACCGCTGCATTTTGTGCTCGCTATGTGTACGCGCCAGCAGCGATGTCGATGGTAAGGATGTATTCTCCTTAGCAGGCCGCGGAATCAAAACGCGCTTAATCGTCAATGCTGAATCCGGCAGACTTGCTGATACCAATTTCAGCGGTGACGACAAAGCCGCCCATGTTTGTCCTGTTGGGGTAATTATCAAAAAACGTGTTGGATTTGCCGTGCCCATCGGGCAGCGTAGCTTCGATGAACATCCTATCAGTTTCACACCTCATCCGGCTTTGAAAGATAATTAAGATGCAAGTGCCTGTTAAACCAAAACTAAAGATAGCGACAACAAGTCTGGCTGGCTGTTTTGGCTGTCACATGTCCTTTCTCGACATCGACGAACGCCTGTTCGACTTGATAGAGCTTGCAGAATTTGACCGCTCACCGTTCACAGACATCAAGCATTGCGGGCCATGCGACATTGGCCTGATTGAAGGCGGTTTGTGTAATGCAGAAAACGTGCATGTTCTGCGTGAGTTCCGCGCCAATTGCAAGACACTGGTCGCGGTAGGTGCATGCGCCATTAACGGCGGCTTGCCCGCACAACGCAATCATCTTTCAATTGCTACCGTATTAACAGAAATCTATCATACACAGCACGGTCTGGTTGGCGGCTTTATTCCTAACGACCCAGAGCTACCTTTACCGCTAAATCAAGTTCATCCTATTCACGAGGTAGTCAAAATTGATTACTTTATTCCAGGCTGTCCGCCATCTGGTGAAGCCATTTGGAAAGTGCTCACTGACTTGATTGCCGGACGTGAACCAGACCTTAGTCATGGCCTTATGCAATTCGATTAACAAAGTCTGCCGTATGCACACCAATAAAATGGCAATGCGACTTAATCACCACACATGCTTAAAGGAATGCTTATGTCTTTTGTATTAGAAACTGCTGCCAATCCTGAAAATCTGCGTCGTGTCGCGATTGACCCTTTGTCTCGGGTTGAAGGACACGGTAAAGTCACGATTCTGCTTGACGATCAGAATAAAGTACATCAAGTACGTCTGCATATCGTCGAATTTCGCGGTTTCGAAAAATTCATCCAGGGTCGCCCATACTGGGAAGTGCCAGTCATGGTGCAACGGCTTTGCGGAATTTGCCCGGTCAGCCATCACCTTGCAGCAAGCAAAGCTTTAGATGAAATTGTAGGCGCAAAACAATTAACGCCTACCGCTGATAAAATGCGCCGTTTAATGCACTATGGGCAAATACTGCAATCCCACGCCCTGCATTTTTTTCACCTGAGTTCGCCGGACCTTCTGTTCGGCTTTGATAGCGACATAGCCAAACGCAATATTGTTGGCATTGCGGAGCAACATCCTGAAATCGCAAGGCAAGGTGTGCTATTGCGTAAATTTGGACAAGAGGTAATTCGCCATACCGCAGGCAAGCGTATTCACGGCACTGGTGCAGTGCCAGGCGGTGTCAATAAATCCCTCAGCATTACTGAACGTGATGAACTACTAAAGGATATCGATGACATGATGACATGGAGTCTTGGCGCGGTGCATCTAGTCAAACTAATGCATCAGCAAAACCCTGCACTGTATGATCACTTTGGTGCTTTTAAGGCTAATTTTATGTCTATGGTTGGTTTTGATGGTGGGATGGATTTATATCATGGGCACCTGCGCGCCCGTGACGGAGCCGGCAACATACTATTCGATGGTGTTCACTATCAAAACTACTCGCAGATTATAGAAGAAGAAGTTAAAAACTGGACCTACATGAAGTTTCCGTACTTAAAATCAATGGGGGCAGAAAAAGGCTGGTATCGCGTAGGCCCGCTTTCCCGCATGCAAAACTGTGATTTCATCTCCACACCGCTCGCGGAATTAGAAAGACGTGATTTTATAGAATACAGCGGCGTCATGCCGATGCACGCCCCGCTTGGTTATCACTGGGCACGCATGATTGAGATGTTGCATGCCGTTGAAGTGATAAAAAATCTTTTGCATGATAGTGACATTCTTGGAAATGATCTCATCATAACGGGTGAGCGCGGCTTTGAGGGTGTGGGCGTAATTGAGGCGCCAAGAGGCACGCTGATTCATCACTATCGCGTAGATGAAAATGATCTGGTCACCATGTGCAACCTGATTGTCTCTACCACCCACAATAATCAGGCCATGAACGAAGCGGTGCGCAGGGTCGCGCAGCAGTACCTACATGGACACGAAATCACCGAAGGATTGCTCAATCATATTGAAGTGGCAGTGCGCGCTTTTGACCCCTGCCTGTCGTGTGCAACGCATGCACTAGGGAAAATGCCGTTAGAAATTGAAGTGCTAAATGCCGCTAGTGATCAGTTGTCCCGCTTATCACGCTCCAGCGAAGGCATATTAAGCACCCCATCTTCGGTTGTTTAGTCTGATGGTTGCGCCATTTTTAATTTTCGCCGTTGGCAACGAGTCGCGCGGTGATGACGCGCTCGGTCCCTTGTTATTACGCGACTTAGCGTCATGGTTAATGACAATCGGCTTTTCAGAGCAATTCGAACTTATAGAAGAGTTTCAATTACAAATTGAACACGCACTGGATATGAAAGGCCGACAATTAGTCCTTTTTATCGATGCAGGTATTAACACACGGACGCCCTTTAATTTTTATCGCGCACAACCATGCGAATCACCAGTGCTATATAGCCATGCGCTGGCGCCAGAGGCCTTGCTAAAAGTGTACACAAAGTTCTATCAGGAAGAACCACCAGCCGTATTTATTTTATGCATCGCTGGTGAACATTTCGAACTGGGTGAAAGCCTGTCTGCGAAGGCTAGTAAAAGGTTGGCAATTACGCTTGAATTCAGTAAAAAACTATTGCATCAACCAAACACCAGCCATTGGGAATTGCTGCTCACACGTTAAACCCTTTCTTTCCATAGACAGAACTTATGGGAAACGCTATAGTAAATTCACCCCGAATTGTTTTACCACCAATGCAAATAAAAAAAACATCAGCATAGTAAATATCACACAGCTAATTAAAGTGAACACAAACCCAATTTTCGGCAGCAAATACGGAAAAAGTAAAAACATGGGTAACGTTGGTAACACATACCAAAACGTGTAATAAGCGTGGTTCGCGATTTTGCTCGTTGGCTGCTGTTCAACATAGAGCCAAATAAGTGTAAGCACCGTCACCATGGGCAAAGCGGCAACTAACCCACCCAGTTTATCGCTACGTTTCGCAAACTCTGATACCAGCACAACTACGCCTGCCGTGATCAAATATTTCATAATAATATATTGCATGCCTTCACCTTTCTTCGTTCGTTATTTGATGCCATAAGTAAATAATTATTAATGAGTATCTCTAATGTCCTTCATGCCCAGTTGGCTTACGCACCTGTACTTCTACAGCTGGTTTTTCATCGCTTGCAGATGGTCTTTCGGCTAGAGGTACTGTACCTTCAAACTCATAAGCGACAGTGCCCTTAGGATGTTTGTAAGGTCCGGGGTCTTTGTAATCGTCTTTTGCCAAACCTGCACGCACTTTTACAACGCTGAACATTCCACCCATATCAATCGCGCCGTATTGACCCGTTCCAGTCATCATCGGCAGTGTGTTCTCCGGCAGAGGCATGTCCATCATACTGGCCATCTCAGACATTTCTGCCATACCAGTTTCGCCCATAGCCATGTAATCCGGCACTAGATTGCTGATTTTACCCACTAAATCATCTTGTTTAACGCCTAATAAAGTAGGTACATCATGCCCCATCGCATTCATGGTGTGGTGGCTTTTATGGCAATGAAATGCCCAGTCACCTAACTCATCAGCCACAAATTCAATAGCACGCATCTGACCCACACCAATATCGGTGGTCACTTCGGGCCAACGTGCACTAGGTGGCACCCAACCACCATCTGTGCCAGTCACCTGAAATTCATGGCCATGTAAATGAATCGGGTGATTGGTCATAGTAAGATTGCCAACACGTATTCTTACTCTATCGTTCTTATTCACCACCAATGGATCAATACCAGGAAAAGCGCGACTGTTCCAAGTCCATAGATTAAAGTTCAGCATGGTGTTAATTTTGGGCTTGTAACTACCGGGTTCAATATCATAAGCGTTTAACAAAAAGATAAAGTCACGATCGACTGGCATGAACTTAGGATTTTTTGGATGCGTCACCCAGCTACCCATTAAGCCCATCGCCATTTGCACCATCTCATCAGCATGCGGATGGTACATAAACGTACCTGCACGTTTCGCTTCAAACTCGTACACAAAGGTTTTGCCTGGCGGTATAGCCGGTTGCGTTAAGCCACTTACGCCATCCATGCCGTTAGGCAAACGCTGACCATGCCAATGCACACTGGTCTTTTCGGGCAATCGATTTGTCACGAAAATACGTACACGGTCACCTTCTACCACTTCTATCGTAGGGCCTGGACTTTGCCCGTTGTAGCCCCATAAATGCGCCTTCATGCCAGGGGCAATCTCACGCAACACAGGCTCTGCCACGAGATGGAATTCTTTAACGCCGTTTTTCATACGCCAGGGCAAACTCCAGCCATTGAGCGTCACCACTGGATTGTAAGGTCTGCCCGTATTTGGGTGCAGTGGTGCCTGAGTGTTGGCTTTTTCTGCAGAAACTATTTCTGGCAACGCAGCCAACCCCACCTTGCTCACTGCGCTTAAAGCCACGCCAGCACCAGCAATCTTAAAAAAATCACGTCTTGTTATACGATTTGTTGTATCAGTCGGTTTCATTATTATTTTCCTTCCATGCTGCTAGCGCTGCCAGTAAGCGTCATTTGCAGCGCAGTTTCTGCTAACCAAAATTCATTCAGTTTTTCAATATAGGCATTCACACTTGCTACCTGCGCACGCGCATCGGCAAACAACTCGAACGGGCTTATTAACATACCGTTGTAGCGCAGTTGGTTTTCATCCAAGATTTTTTTACGAAGCGGCACAATCTCATCGTGATAATGTTTTGCCATTTCATAACTTGATTGATAACGGCTATATGCCTCACGTATTTCGGACTGTGCATTGAAAGCCGCTTGTGCAGTACGATTCACGGCTTGCATATAAGTCGCCTCAGCGCGGGCTACTTTAGCCCCACCCCAATCAAACAAAGGCAGTTCAAAACTAATATCAACGCCTTTTTTATACGGATCACCACGCTTGCCTTCCAGCACCCTTGCTGGACCAATTTCCAGCACATTAATAAAACGTGTGATTTTGGTGAGCCCCAGTTGCTTTGCCAAGTTTTGGGTTTCCAAGCGCATGGCTTGCAAATCCAAACGTTGCTCAAAAGCGGTTTTCTCATATAACTGTAACTCTGCGACTGTTTTAGGCAAATCAGGTAAACGTTTCTGTAAATTTATTTGCTCTGCTGAAATACCAAGCAAGCGAGATAAAGTCTCATGTGCGCTGGTTTGCTGATGCTTGGCATTCACATAATCCAACATGGCATCGGCATAAAAACTTTGCTCTCTCGCCTGCTCAAGTTTGCTCCAGTTACCTGCCTGCACCATGCGCCGCGCCAATTCTGCACTGGCTTCTGCCGACTCTTTAACTTGCTCGCTATACAGAAGGTGCTCATTCGCAGCGACTGCATTAAAATATGCCAACCGTGTCTGATAGGCTAATTGCAGCACTTCAAGCGCCACTGCTTGTTTGGTTTTCTCAAAATTTCGACGCTCAATCTCTAACATTTTAGGCATAGCAATGAGAGAAAAAATATTAAAGGTAAGTGCCTGCTCAATTTTGTAATCGCCGTTATTTCGCGCGTAAAACATGGAAAATTTTGGATTAGGCAAACGCCCTGCTTGCACGATATCTGCCTCAGAAATGCCTAAGTTGTAAAATGAGGCCTGCAGCCCTTTGTTATTGAGCAGTGCGATTTGTACGGCGCCATCAGCATCTAATTGCTGTTTTAATAGTTCGCTCACACGTTCTGCAACTATTTTTTGCTCATTCTCAGTTTTTGGCCAAACAACCTCTTGCTTGACATGCTGTGCGGCCGTCTGTTTAACATCACCGAACCCGCCATCTTTAGAAAAAGTGGTACAACCGCTCAGTGCAAGACTTGCACATATGCTAAAAAATGCTAACTTGAAATAACTCATATAAACTCCATTCAAAGAAGACGGTTTATTGTTTAACATTCACAATAAAACCAAAATCTGCTTGCATACCGTTAGCATAGTACCCATTCAGGCACGCGGTCGGTCTAACGGCGGTGCAGGCGCTTATTGAATCAAGCAATGGGAGGTTTTTGGAGTTGTATACTGGTGGGCGAAAGGTAATTTTCTGCAAAAGCAGTGGCTACAATCTTCTGTGGCCGCATGGAAATGACACTAAACTGCCCTTGAGGAATCATAGTCAAACAAGCAAAACAATGACTACAGTTTGTGCAGCTTGACTGTGATTGCGGCTTATTGTGTGATTGCGGATTATTGTATGATTGTACGTGGTCTTGCTGAGCGGTTTGCATGTCATGACAATGCTCAACGAGATGATCATTATTGACTGCAATTTGACTTGAGTTTGAACCAGAATTCCGTTCAACAATCATCATTCCGTTAGCATAAACAGTTTCAGTAATGAATACTGTCAACAACAGAAAAATGAATAACTTTAATATATTAGGATGTACTATCCGCATAAGGTTTATTTAATCATAAGTTGAATAGAACACAAAGAATAAGTACACAAAAGTCCAGTACGGCTAGTCAACATTTTCTATTTACAATGTAACTACTTAATCTAAACTTATGCATCAAAATCTGTCTAATCAAGGATTGGCTAACCAAAATAAAATGTTATGAGCCACGCGTATTATCAATTACCAAATGGCCGAGTCGCAAGTATTGATGGCGATTGTGACTTTCCACCGCTCTCGCAAGCGCTTACAGAGCCCAACGGCTTAATCGCGATTGGCGGTGATTTATCATTTTCTCGATTATTAAGCGCTTATCAACAAGGCATATTTCCTTGGTTTAGCGAGGGCGACCCTATTATGTGGTGGAGCCCAAGCCCGCGCATGGTGTTATACCCAGACGAATTAAACATATCACGCTCGCTTGCCAAAACCCTTAAAAACTCACCTTTTGAAATACGCTTCAATACTGTTTTTCGTGAGGTAATTAGCGCGTGCAGTAACACGGAACGTGGCGGCCAACTTGGCACCTGGATTACAGAAGAAATCATTAACGCTTATTGCGCATTGCATGACGCAGGCCATGCAATAAGCGCAGAATGCTGGTTGGATAACCAGCTGGTAGGCGGCTGCTATGGCGTTAAAATTGGCAATATGTTTTATGGTGAAAGCATGTTTCATCTTGTATCAAACGCTTCAAAAGTTGCCTTTGTTAAATTAGTAGAAAAACTCAAAGGTGAAGGCATTGGCTTGATTGACTGCCAAATGAAAACAGCGCATTTAGCTAGTTTTGGTGCGCGTGAAATAGAACGTGATGATTTTATAAAGCAATTATCAATGCTAATAAAAAATGTCTGATCTCATGAACTACGCTCCCTGAGCTTGCCCACCCTGAGCCTGCCGAAGCGGTCGAAAGGCGTTGTTAATAATTTCCAATATCCGCAATTCCCTTTGACCGCTTCGGCAGGCTCAGGGTGGGCAAGCTCAGGGAAAACAGTTCATACAAGTTTAGGTTTATAATTTTGTCATGACACTGCCTAACGAACCACCTTTACAAAAGCTGCAGTTTTACGTTACCACTGGTTATAGTTGCGGCTATTTGCCTAACAGGCTTGCACAAAGTTTAATCGCCTCACCCCAACATTTAATTGATGCAACCGTTTATAGCGGCCTGATTCAACAGGGCTTTAGACGCAGCGGAAAATTTTCCTACAGACCGCATTGCGAAAACTGCCGTGAGTGCGTAGCTGTAAGAATTATTCTGCAAGACTTTACGCCTAGCAGAAGCCAAAAGCGCGCTTTTAAAAAACATCAAAACCTTAGCACTAGAATTCTGCCTGTGGCATTTTATGAAGAGCATTATGCGCTATACGCATCTTACCAAAAAGCCCGGCACACAACGGAGTTGTTGAATCAAGATGACGAGTCACTTCAAGACGAAAAACCTGAGCAGGATGAAACTGAACAATACCTAAATTTTCTATGCCAAACCAATGTAGAAAGCGTAATGGTTGAGTTTAGAGAAAATAGCCAATTAAAAATGGTGAGTGTTATTGATATTGTGCGTGATGGCATTTCAGCCGTTTATACTTTTTACCAAGTTCACGATTCAAAGTCCAGTAGCACTAAAGTGAGCTTTGGCACTTACAACATACTCTGGCAAGTAGAATGGGCTAAAAGCTTGAATTTACCGTATTTATATCTAGGTTACTGGATCAAAGACAGCAAAAAAATGGCCTATAAGCAAAACTTTAAACCACTTGAAAAACTGTTAGATGGTGAGTGGACTCAGAAAATTTAACGGCATTTCTACTGGAGAGAATTACTCCCCAGTAGAAATATATTTGTTAAATTATTTTAAAGAATATTCACCGTTCCAGTCCACGGTATAAGTAGTTTTTGAGGTGAAGTAACCGTTGTATTTACCTTTGCCTTGAATGCCGCTATATTTTCCAGTACCTGCCACATATTCCCAAGTTCCCTTAAAACTTGTGCGGGGGCTGCCATCATCAGCCAATACCGTGCTGACATCCCCTTTCCATAAAGCTGTTGTTGTGTTGCCATCTTTACTCATAGTGTAATAGCCCGTATGAGGGCCATTACCCTGAAATAACTGGCCTACCTCACGATTATCAACATTAGCATCACTCATAAAATCTGTACCGCCCGTATTTTTGTTGCTTCCGGTTAGCTCCCCGGATACCAGCATGTGACCCCCTGCTGACGGTGCGGCAGATGCTTCTTGTTTGCTATAACTTAATGCGGCGGATCCAGAAATTTTCCCATGCTCCGCCATTGCCTGACCGCTGGATAGTGCAAAAACTGACAGTACAGCTAAAGATAAAGTGATGTTTGATAGATTTTTCATGATATTTCTCCTTTTAATGAATATTGCCGTTGATGATTCATGTAAAAAACATATGCCCACTAGCCCTGCATTGACGCCCAAACGATGCCTGGCACTTTCGCCCAACTAGCCTTTTCTTCCATTTCCACGATACGCCGCGTCACAGTTTGTGCAGTTTGGTGAGTAGGTAACCATGCAGGCTTGGGAAATACGGTCAGAGGTGCGCGTATTACCGCTTTTTCTATACCTTCCAGCATCAAAGTGTTATGTACAAATCCGCTGCCGCTTTGAATGTTATTCAGCGTACTACTAGGGTGAGCACCCCAAGGCGGCGAGGCAAATACAAATGAAAGGCCCGGAAATGTATTGACTGCCACCGTGCCGTACCTAAGATTACATATAGCTCGTTCAAAAGCTGTTTTGATTGCAGGATCTTTTAGGGATTTAGGATGCGCAATAATCGTTGCATTCAGCGTACCCCATAATTTATTGTTGCAAAATTCAACCGCTTTCTCTAAAAACTCCACTGGATTTTTGTTTCCTACTTGAACTTCTGATAACACAGCGCAAAAAGGCTCTTCGTGAAAGAGTATTTCATTTTCATTATTAGGGTCTAACCCAGTGATAAATGTCCAAGGCAAGGCACCTGATTTTGGTTTACCTATACGAATGACATTTGAGCGCCCATGTGTTAGCGCATGCCAGCGATCTTCGGCGCCTGGGTAATAGGCTAGCCTTGGCTCAACAGAAGCACATACCTGTTCTATAGCGCGCATAAAACTTCCACTACCAGCCCAGCCCTTTGGCATCACCATCATCTTTGCGGCATTGCAGAAGAATGAAGCATTCATCGTCATGGCCGCTGCCACAGCTTCTGCTTGGAACCGAATTTCTTTTTCCGTATAGGGGCCAGGGACTATGATGACAGGTGAGATATTACCTAGCTCAGAAGTAATAGATTTTTTCAGCAGCGGCTCATTACGCTGCCTGCGTTCTGCTTGCTCTGAACCATAAGGTCCCCAGACAATTTGATCATGCGTTTTATCTGAGCCGGTAAGGTGAACTTCGTCAATTCCCGGGTGATAAACTAAGTGCCTGCCAATCTCAGCCCCTCCATAAATAACTGCTAGATAATGACGGTCTATCGCCTCTTTAAAAGCTTCTTCGATAAATGGCCCTAGATAGGCATTGACTGGATTCATCTTAAGCAAGCAAACCTTGCCTTCATTGAACATTTTGGTCAATACATCCATCACACCAATGGCGGCAATATTGCCTGCGCCTAATATTAATGCGACCTTCCCCTGATTATCCCGCCCTTGAGTATCAGACTTTTTGTAAAAACTGGCACGGTCGGCTTCAAGGGTTTTTTCTGTCACCTGTGCTTGCATGTATACATCGACTGTCACATTTTTAAACAACATGCCATCAATGGCATTATTAGGGAAAACATTCACGGCCAAATTTCCAGCTATAGTCCGCGTCACCTTACCTATCGAGGTATTGCCAGTTTCCTGAATGGCACGCAGCGATTCAACAAGCAAACGTAATTGACGTACACAACCCCAAGGGCTGGTTGCCCACTCCTCCGCCTCCGCAGGCGAGCCTATGGCGATACCTTTGGCCCTGCATCCAGCGTGTACCATACGCTCAGCAACATGCATTATTCCGCGCTGCATAGATTCGGCAAGTTCAATTCGCTGCCCAATTGCCATGCTTGCGAATTCTTGAGCCGCTCTCCGCAGCTGAGATAATGCCGCATCCATTTCGCCTTGGCTGGATTGTTGAAACATGGATACTGATTGTGCTGGATAACTGGAATATTCACGCAGCTTATCCATTGGCTTGTTGTCGGTCAGTTTCATGGCTATTCCTTTAATAAATTAATTAAATATCTGACTAATTAAACTCATTTAAATCCCCAATTGCACTGTATCTTGATATAAGATAATTTATAAGTTACTTACCGTTACATTGTTACCTGTTACATTGTTTAGAGTTAATAAAACAAAACATGAGCAGTTCGCCTACTAAATGGAACTCTAATGACCTGACACTTTTAGACGAGTGTTTAGATAGCGTGTTATTAAGCCCAGTCTTTGAAAAATCTCACCGTCAACAGGATTTGCTTCGTTTCCTAGTCAAAGAAACGCTCGCAGGAAATGCCCATCGGCTTAAAGGTTATACACTTGGAGTTGAGATTTTTGGGCGAGGAA
The DNA here is from genome assembly GCF_030684185.1 of Methylotenera sp. Classification (GTDB taxonomy): domain Bacteria; phylum Pseudomonadota; class Gammaproteobacteria; order Burkholderiales; family Methylophilaceae; genus Methylotenera. Next base: position 112,038 of record NZ_JAUXOY010000027.1, on the reverse strand, counting down.
CAGACTTTGATCCATCTGTGGATGCTATTGTGCGGGTTGAGGTTGGGCGATTAAGAACCAAGCTGCGCGAATACTACAGCCTGCACGGGCAATCTGATGCTGTATTGCTTGACTTACCCAAAGGCAGCTATGCGATCAATATATCTTTGCGAGACAAAGACGCCACGCCAGTTCTAGCCTCTAGCTTGGCTCCTAAAGCATGGCCAAATGGCTTTGAACGCGATGTTTCTCTGGCTATTCTACCTTTTACAAACATTGGCTCGAATGCCGAACAAGAGTACTTTGTAGACGGTATCGTTGATAACTTAATCTTTGAGTTATCAAGGCTATCAGGGCTGTTTATCATCTCCCGGCAATCATCATTCAGGTATCGGGATGCAAAAAAATCCTCCAAAGAAGTCGGCGCTGAGTTAGGCGTTAAGTATCTACTGGAAGGCAGCGTTCAACTTTCAGATAAGCGAGTCAGAGTAACTGTAAAGTTGATTGAGGCTAACTCAGAGGGCTATATATGGTCTGATCGCTATGAAAGCAATCTTCAGGAAATTTTTGCTTTACAGGATGAAATCACCCTAAGCATAGTCAAAGTGCTGCAAGTCAAACTATCACCCACGGAAGCCGAGTTGTTTGGGCATGAAGGTACTGAGAGCATCGAAGCGCATGATGCATTATTACGCGGCATGGCATGCCACTGGAAATACTCGCCAAAGTTTATTGCCGAAGCACGTGTGCATTTTTCCAGAGCGGTAGAACTAGACCCTACCTATGCCTCCGCACACGCTTGGCTGGCTCGGACTTTTCTGTTCCAGTGGATCATGAAATGGGATTTAGATGCCAGCCTTAGGGAACGAGGGTTTGATCATGCACAAAAGGCTGTTTCAATTAACAGCAATCTGCCTTTTGCATTATCAATGCTTGGCTGGGCGCATCTCTGGTATAAACATCAGGATTTATCTATCGCAGCATGCCGTCAAGCGGTAGCGCTAGACCCTAATAATTTTGAAGCGCATATGTTTTTATCTATGAGCCTGTCATCGGCAGGTTTTGGCGAAGAAGCACTGTATTACATCGAAAAAGCACAACGAATCAATCCACACTCTTCCCCTTTCTATGAATTCACGCTTGGCCAAGCCTGCTATGTACTGGAAGATTACGATAAGGCTATTGCCGCCTTTAAACGTGGTTGCGCATTAAGCGCAACCTTTCCCCCTAACTATGTCTATCTTTGTACCACTTATGCATTACTTGGTATGGAAGAGGAAATGCGAGCCAGCCGTGAATCCTTTCTATCCATCATGGGTGGCGATAAATCTAGAATGCTGGAACCCCCATGGACTAATGAAGTGCTGGCGGCCACCTATGAGCATTTACTCCAAGTGGCAGAGTTAAGATAAATGGTAAAACTTAGATGCGTGGCATAGCTCTTGGCAAGTTTTGGACAGCTAATACAGGCAATATAAATTACAAAAAGTTAAATGGCAGAAATGCTACAATTCAGTTTTTAATTTTTTAAACTATTGCTTTGAAAAAACTCGTCATATTTGGTGTGGGCTTGATTGGTGGCTCAGTTGCTCTGGCTTTGAAAAAATCGGTGGGGGCGAATAACGCGCTACACATCGTAGGCGTTGGGCGCAGTCAAGAAAGCTTAAATGAAGCGCTAAACCTAGGTGTGATAGATGCATATTCTGATGCTCTGCAAGCCAATATCCATAAGGCTATGGAAGGCGCTGATTTGGTACTCATTGCAGCGCCAGTCGCCCAAACTGCAAGTATTTTACAAAGTATAAAACCGTATTTAAATAACAACACCATTATCACGGACGCAGGCAGTACCAAGAGCGATGTTTTGGCGTGTGCAAAAGAAATTTTAGGTAATCAATTTAATCAGTTTGTAGGCGGCCACCCTATTGCAGGTGCTGAAAAAAGCGGCGTAACTGCTGCTATGGCTGATTTATTTAAAGGCAAAAACGTTGTTTTAACTCCTACATCAGAGACCAATATCCATGCAGTTGCTAGCGTTGCCAAGTTTTGGCAAACCTGCGGTGCAAACGTAAGTGAAATGCCTGCCGAAACACATGACAGCATTTTTGCAGCGGTCAGCCATCTGCCGCATTTATTAGCGTTTGCGCTAGTGGACGAAATAGCCTCACGCCCGAACGCCGCACAATTATTCAGCTTTGCCGCCAGCGGTTTTAGAGACTTTACACGCATTGCAGGTAGCCACCCCGAAATGTGGCGTGACATTAGTTTAGCCAATAAAGCTGCTTTATTAGGTGAGATAAATGCATACCAAGATGAATTGTCGCAATTAAAACAACTGCTTACCAATGATGATGGCGCTGGCCTGCAAGCCTTATTTGAACGCGCAAGTATTGCCCGCAATGCTTGGGCAAATAACAAAAATAACAATCAGTAAAAAAATAATCCAAAGAAAAATAGTAAATATGGAACAACTTCCCCTACTCGCCAGCCATCAAGCCCAAGGAGCTATTACACTACCAGGCTCAAAAAGCATCTCCAATCGTACTTTATTGCTGGCAGCACTATCGAATGGTGTCACTGAGATACGTGATTTATTGGCTTCTGACGACACCTCTCGCATGCTGGAAGCTTTAGAAAAACTAGGTGTAAAGTGCGAAAATTTTGCCAAAAATGCCTGGCGGGTAGCGGGTTGCAATGGCAATTTTCCTAACAAAAATGCTGATTTATTTCTAGGCAATGCGGGTACAGCGTTTAGGCCGCTGACTGCGGCACTTGCTTTAGCTGGTGGAGAATACACTCTTTCAGGCGTGCCTCGTATGCATGAACGCCCGATAGGTGATTTGGTGAATGCATTGCGTCTAACAGGCGCAAACATTGAATACTTAGGAAATGATGGATTTCCACCATTAAAAATATCGCCAGCCAACATTAATCTGGACAAAGCAATCGCTATCCGTGGTGATGTTTCCAGCCAGTTTTTAACGGCCCTGCTTATGGCGCTACCCTTGACTGGCAAGCAAGCCTCTATTGAGGTAATTGGCGAGTTGATTTCTAAACCCTATATAGAAATCACGCTTAATTTGATGGCTAAATTTGGTGTCATTGTGCACCGTGATGGCTGGCAACGTTTCACCATTGCAGCTAACTCAGCCTACACTTCACCCAAACAGATTTTTGTAGAAGGTGATGCCTCGAGCGCTTCGTATTTCTTGGCTGCTGGGGCGATTGCAGGTAATGTACGAGTGGAAGGGTTAGGAAAAGACAGTATTCAAGGCGACGTATTATTCGCTGAGGCACTCGCCTTAATGGGCGGAGAAATTTCTTACGGCGAAAATTATATAGCTTCCAGCAAAGCAAATAAAATTAAAGCCATTGACCTAGACTGCAACCACATCCCTGATGCTGCCATGACTTTGGCAATCGTCGCCTTGTTTGCGGATGGCACTACGACTTTACGAAACATCGCCAGCTGGCGTGTCAAAGAAACTGACCGTATCGCTGCCATGACTGCAGAATTACGCAAAGTCGGCGCAATTGTTGAAGAAGGCGCAGACTACATTAAAATCACACCGCCGGCCCAACTCACTCCTAACGCAGTCATTGATACTTATGACGACCACCGTATGGCAATGTGTTTTTCACTAGTCACCCTAGGTGGCGTGCCAATAACCATTAACGACCCTAATTGCGTTGCAAAAACCTTCCCAAACTTTTTTGCCGAATTTAAAAAACTGGTTTATTAAATTTTACTTAAGGGCATCTCTTTTAATTCAAGTTTCTACCCGTAAGGGACATCTCCACCAATCTAAGCAGCTAAAGCTGCAATATTGGTGCGATAAGCCAGGCAAGGCGCGAACAAAAAATTGTAACGCGGCATATATTTGATATGTAGGGAATTATTTTTTTGTGAGCAACGCAGTATCGCGACATACGACTTTTCAAGCACTTTAGTGCTTAGAAAATCGGAGTGCCTGTGGTGCGAAAGTTGAATTAGGTGCTGTTTAACTAATGCACATGCAACCAGCCTAAACTCACCGTCTTAGCATGTGTTTCGGGGCTTGTTTCTTCAAAGTGCTTCCATGCTTTTTCATGAAAATAAAATATAACGGTATTACATGCTGGCTCAATCACCGCAAGTAAACCGCCAACGACAACACTGCCCGTCACTAAATAACCTACCGTAAATGCAACGGTAAAGTGTAAAATCGCAAATGAAAATGTTTTAGCCATGTTGTCTCTCCAGTAACCTTACTTCAATATGGCTATCATCTATCTAATCAATCTTTTAATCCAATTGATTATTAAAAACCATTTAATAAGTTTTATTTATGAGTAATGTCATTCAAAATAATATTCCTGTGATTGCTATCGACGGTCCATCCGCTTCCGGTAAAGGCACAGTTGCACAGCTTGCCGCATCACGCCTTGGCTTTCATTATTTAGATTCAGGCGCATTGTATAGAATAGTTGCATGGGCAACGCAACAAAGAAACATCGCTTGGGATGACGCCATAGCCGTGACTGAATGCGCAAAAACACTAATCATTGAGTTTATCAATGAACAGGTTTTTCTGAATAATACAGATATCTCAAATGAGATTCGCACCGAAGCCATAGGCAAAGGTGCTTCGCAAGTCGCGGTACATGCGCCATTACGTGCCGCCTTGTTAGATATGCAACATGGCTTTTGCCGAGCGCCCGGCTTGGTAGCAGATGGTCGCGATATGGGTACAGTAGTTTTTCCTAACGCCGAGCTGAAAATATTTCTTACCGCGAAGACTGAGACTCGCGCTCAACGAAGATATCAGCAATTATTAGCAAAAAACCAAGTCTCCCTAGATTTCAGCAACACTTACGGTAGTATTCTGCAAGACTTGCTAGAACGAGATGCACGCGATAAGAACAGAGCAAGCGCCCCGCTTACCTTGGCCGATGATGCTATTTTGCTAGAAACAGATAATTTAAGCATTTCAGCTGCTGTTGATAATGTTTTATATAATTTTCAACAGAAAATTAGCAAATAGTCTTTTATTTTTCAATGTTTTAGTTATAATTCTATTCTTTGTAATTTTTAAGAATTTTTCGCCTGCGTATTACATTGATTCGCAGTTTTTTAATCACCCCACTGCTAGGTGGGATTATTTTTTAGGTAATTTTATTTAATGGCTTCTACTTCTAAATCTACTACTTCTGCTTCATCATCAGGCATGGAATCTTTTGCTGCGCTTTTTGAAGAAAGCTTAGCTCACCAAGAAATGCGTTCTGGTGAAGTGATCACCGCTGAGGTTATCTCAGTTGACCAAGATCACGTGATTGTTAATGCTGGTCTAAAATCAGAAAGCGTAATTGCTGCTGAAGAATTCAAAAACGCTCAAGGCGAAATTGAAGTTCAAGTTGGCGACTTCGTAAAAGTGTTAATCGAAAAACTGGAAGATGGTTTCGGTTCAACATTGCTTTCACGTGAAAAAGCTAAACGCATGGAAACATGGTTAGATTTAGAAGATGCAATGAACGAAGGCCGCATCATCAAAGGTTTCGTCAGCGGTAAAGTTAAAGGCGGTTTACGCGTATCTGTAAACGGCATCATGGCTTTCTTACCAGGCTCATTAGTCGATGTACGTCCTGTAAAAGACACCACACCATTTGAAAACAAAGAGTGTGACTTAAAAGTAATCAAAATCGATCGTAAGCGTAACAACATCGTTGTATCTCGTCGCGCAGTAATGGAAGTTAGTGCTGGTGCAGACCGTGAAGCGCTAATGGGTACATTAGCTGAAGGATCAGTTGTTAAAGGTATCGTTAAAAATATTACAGACTACGGTGCTTTCGTTGATTTAGGTGGCATTGATGGTTTACTACACATTACAGACTTGGCATGGCGTCGTGTAAAACACCCATCTGAAGTCTTAACAGTAGGTGAAGAAGTTGAAGCTAAAATCTTAAAATTCGATCAAGAGAAAAACCGTGTTTCATTAGGTATCAAGCAATTAGGCGACGATCCATGGGTTGCATTGACACGCCGTTATCCAGTAAGCACTCGCCTATTCGGTAAAGTTTCAAACTTGACTGATTACGGTGCGTTCGTTGAAATCGAACCAGGTATCGAAGGTTTAGTTCACGTTTCTGAAATGGATTGGACTAACAAAAACATTCATCCAGGCAAAATCGCTCAATTAGGCGACGAAGTTGAAGTGATGATTCTTGAAATTGACGAAGCGCGTCGTCGTCTATCATTGGGTATGAAACAATGTAAAGCCAACCCATGGGATGACTTCTCTGCAACGCATCACAAAGGTGATATCGTTTCAGGTCAAATCAAATCTATCACAGACTTTGGCGTATTCATTGGCTTGCCAGGCGGTATCGACGGTTTAGTTCACTTGTCAGATCTATCATGGTCACAAACTGGCGAAGAAGCTATTCGCAACTTCAAAAAAGGTGATGAGCTACAAGCAGTTATCTTGGCTATCGATGTAGAAAAAGAGCGTATTTCACTAGGCGTTAAACAACTTTCTGCTGACCCTTCAGGCGCAACTGCTGCAACAGATGATAAAGCTGAAGTTAAACCTAAAGCTAAATCTGCTAAAACCAAAGAAGCTGCAAAAGTTCCGGATGATGGCGCAGCTGCTGGTACAACCAACCTTGGTGCTTTACTAAAAGCTAAATTAGACAGCAAGAAATAAGCTAACTAGCGACAAGATAAAGGTACCTTAAATGAACGCAGATGAAATGAAAGCACATAAGCATGACTAAATCTGAACTAATCACCTTGCTTGCAGAGCGTTTTCCGCAGCTAGTTGTGAAGGATGCTGAGCTATCGGTAAAGGCGATTCTAGACGCGATGTCTGATAACCTAGCTACTGGCGAGCGCATTGAGATACGAGGCTTTGGTAGCTTTAGCTTAAATTATCGTCCTCCACGCTTAGGTCGCAATCCTAAAACCGGCAGTAAAGTACAAGTTCCAGAAAAACATGTACCGCATTTTAAAGCTGGTAAAGAGTTACGTGAACGTGTGGATTTGGGTTAAGCTTTATGCAGAGTCCAATACTATAATAGTTTAAGTTCTAGTGTTTTAAAAGATAAAAACGGCAGCTTCAAGCTGCCGTTTTTTTATTGCCTTCCATCAACATCAAAAGCTTAAATCAACCTTATTGATTAATTTAAGCTAAAATTACACTTATGCAAAACTTAAACCATATACAGAAAACTGGCATATGCCAATTTAATAATCTATACAACAAAATATCAATAAAAGTGAAGCCGCATGGAATTTGAATTTTGGTGGTTATTAGCACTACCGTTATTTTTTAGCTTAGGTTGGCTCGCTGCTCGGGTAGATCTCAAACAACTGCTAGCCGAATCTACCGCTTTACCTGCCGCCTATTTTAAAGGCTTAAATTTCCTCATCACAAATCAACAAGATAAAGCTATTGAAGCCTTTAGTGAAGCCGTGCAGGCCAATACTGACTCACTTGAACTTCACTTTGCATTAGGCAGTCTTTTCAGAAAACGTGGTGAAGTAGACCGTGCAATTCATTTACACCTCAATTTACTTGAAAAAAAAGAACTTGAACCGCAGCAAAAATTAGCCGTTACCGCTGAACTTGCTCAAGATTATTTAAAAGCTGGCTTACTTGACCGAGCAGAAGAACTCTTTGAATCGCTTGATGACGACCGATATCGCCAGCCCGCCCTGCGTGCTTTACTTGAAATTTACGTAAGAGAACGAGAGTGGGAGCGCGCTATCAAAGCCGCCACTGAACTGGAAAGGCTTTCCGGCGTTCCATTTCGAATTGAAATATCCCACTATTACTGCGAAATGGCAGTTAAATCTAAACTTGCCAATGATACACATACTGCCAGATTTGAACTGGATCAGGCCTTAAATGCCAATAAAAACTGCGTGCGTGCCAATGTTCTATTAGGAGATCTTGAAGCAGAAGCTGGTGCACATAAAGAAGCTATCTCTACTTGGAAACGTATCGAATTCCAAAAACCTGAATATCTAGGTTTAATTGCGCCAAAGCTACTTAATAGTTATCGCGCCCTCCATCAAACAACGGAGGGCTTACATTTGTTGCAAACCTATCTGCAAGTATACAAACTATCGTCATTACTTAATGTACTTTACGAAGCAACTTTGGCTGAAGAAGGTGCTGAAAGTGCTGCAAAATTAGCGCGTAATGAACTTATTAAAAAACCTAGCTTAAATACTCTAGACCAATTACTTCAGGCTAGGGCTATTGTAGAAACTAATAATCAGCAAAGTTCAAATCAGCAATATTCGAACCCACAAGACACTCAGCTAATGCAACAAGCTGTTCGTCATGCTATAGGCAATAAAACTGCCTATTATTGCGAACATTGCGGTTTCAAGGCTAAATACCATCACTGGCAATGTCCGGCTTGTAATGCATGGGAAGCATTACCGCCTGAACCCACAACTGTTTGAAATATATATCAACTAATAAACTACAAATAAATCACGTTAAATAAATGAAAATTTCTAACCAACAAACACCCTACAACAATGACCCTAAAATTATTGTTGCCCTAGACTACCAGGATGCAGCTAGTGCGCTCAAATTAGTCAATCAACTTGATCCCGCACTTTGCCGACTAAAAGTGGGTAAAGAACTTTTTACTGCAGCAGGTCCACAATTTGTGACAGAATTAGCCCGTTCAAACTTTGGTGTATTTTTAGATTTAAAATTTCATGATATTCCAAACACCGTAGCAAAAGCTTGCACCGCTGCCAGCAACTTAGGCGTATGGATGCTCAATGTACACGCTAGTGGTGGGCTTGATATGATGCAGGCTGCTCAGCAGGCTGTGCAGAGCAATGAAAATAAACCTTTTTTAATTGCTGTTACTGTGCTTACCAGCATGAACCAGGCTGGTTTAAATCAAATAGGAGTACACACGGACTTAGCCACACACGTTCTCAACCTTGCAATGCTCACTAAGCAGGCCGGATTAGATGGTGTAGTTTGTTCAGCACTTGAAACTAAAATTTTGCGCTCAAAGTTAGGCAACGATTTTTGTTTAGTTACCCCAGGTATACGTCCTGCGAATGTCAGCCAAGACGATCAATCTCGCGTTGTTACTCCTGCAGATGCGCTAAGGAATGGGGCTAGCTATTTAGTCATAGGCAGGCCGATTACGCAGGCAAATAAGCCGCTTAAAGCGCTGGAAGCAATTCATAATGAATGCGTTCATTTATCAACGTTAGATTAGTGTAAGCTTTGCTATGGCATCATGTAATTTAACATTGCAGCCATTTGTATCATTTATACTTTTTAAGTTATGATTGATGCAGTAGTTCAATTTTATTGAATAATACTTTATTTACGCTTGATTTTTTATAACTTGATTTTTACACCATGGAGAAACAAAAATGAAAAAAATGTTGTTAGCATTAGTTACCTTTTTAAGCTTTAGTCTTAGCGCACTTGCTGGCGTAAACATCAACACTGCAACACAGGCTGAACTTGAAAGTTTAGATGGTATTGGCCCGGTGAAAGCTCAGGCGATTATTGATTATCGCAAAAAAAATGGCGCGTTCAAATCTGTTGATGATCTCGAAAAAGTAGACGGTGTTGGTCCTGTGACATTACAAAATGTACGTAAAGATGTTTCAGTAAGCGGCACCACTACTGCCGTTGCTAAAACAGCTAAAGAGACCAAGCCAGTTAAAGAAAAAAAAGAAACTAAAGCCGCACCGGTAGCGACTACACCGGCTGAAAAACCGGCTAAGGCTGAAAAAGCAACTAAAGAAGCTAAATCAACAGCAAAAGTAGAAGATACTGAAAAAGCGGCTAAAAAAGCTGCTGCCGATGAGAAAAAAGCAGCTAAAAAAGCTGCTGCTGAAGAAAAGAAAGCGGCTAAAAAGGCCGCCGATGCAAAAGCAAAAACCCAGTAATTCTCATTATTTCTGAATTCGAAAACAGATTTACGGTAACATTGAATAGCAATGAAAGTTATCGCTAAACTTGCTTAAAATCTAACCATATTTATACTTAGTAGACTGCTCTAAATAAAAAACCCGCTTTCGCGGGTTTTTTTAAAGATACTCGTTTTATTAATGGTCGTGATGATGTTTGTCATGTCCATAAGCGTACCCGTTTTTATGATTACGCTTATGTTTTTTATGTTTCTTATATTCTTGATTGCTGTAATTATTACCTGAACTCTTCTCTGGTTCCGCAATCACTTTACCTATTACAGCCCCGCCTGCCCCACCTGCGCCTGCGCCAATGATTGCGCCTGTTTTACTGCCACTCACCTTACGGCCTATATAAGCACCGCCACCACCACCAACGGCACCGCCAATTACTGCTCCTGTCTGGCCTTCTCCTTTAGTAGTTACTGCGCCGCCAAGCCCGCCGCCAACCGCACCACCAACAACTTCTCCTGTGCTTCCGCCAACCACACCACCAATTGCAGTACCCGCTGCAGCACCTAAGCCACCACCTAATATTGTTTTAACATTACTATCATTTGCCATTACATGGCCAGAAAATAACAGAATCGCTAATAATTGAACATTGATAAATTTCATTACAGTTTCCTTTCCTTACACAAAATAGTGACTTGCACTTTAAATGTTAGTCTAGGAATTTAAGCACACAATTTTAAATATTCCTTGTGTGATATTTTCCCACAACTAAAACTTGGTACATCACAACACTATTTCACACGCATACCTAACTGCGCACCTGCGTCTGGACTAAGAATAAACGGCCCACCATTCTCATCACTTGCTGCTAGCACCATACCCTCGCTCATACCAAACTTCATTTTACGTGGTGCTAAATTCGCTACCATCACAGTTAATCGGCCTTTAAGCGTTTCAGGGTCATAAGCTGATTTAATGCCTGCAAATACTTGACGTGGTTCTTCTTCACCAATATCAAGTGTGAGTTTGAGAAGCTTCTCAGCGCCTTCCACATGCTCAGCATTGACGATTTTAGCAATACGTAAATCCACCTTGGTGAAGTCGTCAATGCTGATATATTCAGCTTCGGCTGTTTCAGCCTTAGCCTCATTTTGCTGATGCGCCGCGTGGCGTTGCTCTGAGTGCGGCTGCGGTGTTGCAGTTAAATTTTCTTTATTGGCTTCGGTCATGGCTTCAATTTGTTTTGCTTCAATGCGTGATATTAAATGCTTATAAGCAAAAACTTCATGTCTTACAGAAAGCAAGTTCTCTGAGTCGCTCCATTTTAGTGGCTGAATATTTAGCATACCTTCAACCTGATAAGCAATTCTTGGGAGTATTGGTTTTAAATAAATAGAAATAAGTCTAAATGCATTCAAAATGACAGAGCAATTCCAATGAGTTATTGTATCTAACTGCTGATACTTAGCTGTCTCCCAAGGCTTAACATCATCGACATAATCATTTACCACATCCACCAATTCCATAATCAGTCGAACAGCTTTATTAAATTCCCTTGATTCATATAATTCACTTATTCGAGAAGCTGAGTTTTGAATTCGCTCAATGAACTCGATTGGTTGTTTTTTTCCCATATCAGGATATTTAACAAGCACTGGAGAATCGAGTGGCAACCGTAAAGTCAAATATGAATTTACACTAATTGATCTATCACTCAGTTTTCCCCCGAACTTTTTAGAGATAAATCCCGCCGTACGACTGGCGATATTGATGTATTTTCCGACCAAGTCGCTATTCACCCGCGCGATAAAGTCTTCTAAATTCAGGTCGATGTCTTCCATCGTGCTATTGAGTTTTGCCGCGTAGTAATAACGCAAATATTCTGGGTTTTTAATATGGTCTAAGTAGCTGCGTGCCGTTATAAACGTGCCGCGAGATTTACTCATTTTTTCGCCGTTCACGGTTAAAAAGCCATGAGCGAATATTTGTGTCGGTTTACGGTAACCAGAAAACTCTAATGTTGCAGGCCAAAACAAGGCATGGAAATATAAAATATCTTTACCGATAAAGTGGTAAAGCTCAGTTTTACTGTCTTGCCCCCAATATTCGTCAAAGTCCAAACCTTGGTCTTGGCAAAGCTTTTTAAAGCTTGCCATATAGCCTATAGGCGCATCTAGCCATACATAGAAATACTTACCTGGTGCATCAGGAATCTCAAAGCCAAAATAAGGTGCATCACGCGAAATATCCCAGTCATTAAGGCCATTTTCAAACCACTCGCCCATTTTATTGGCCGCTTCTCCCTGCAAGGTACCTGAGCGTGTCCAATCTTTTAGAAATTGCTCACATTCTGAAAGTTTGAAAAAATAATGTTCTGTTTCTTTTCGCACTGGTGCTGCGCCTGAAACAGCCGAATAAGCATTAATCAGTTCAGTCGGGTTATAAGTTGCGCCGCATACTTCACATGAATCACCATACTGGTCTTTGGCATGACATTTTGGGCATTCGCCCTTAATAAAGCGGTCAGGTAAGAACATGTTTTTCACTGGATCATAAAACTGCTCTATCGTTTTTGTAGCGATTTTACCGTTAGCTTTTAATTTCTTATAAATACCTTGGGAAAGCACTTTATTCTCAGGCGCATTGGTTGAATAGTAATTATCGAATTCAACCAAGAACTCATTAAAATCCGCAAAATGTTCTTTGTGCACAGCTTCAATCAAAGCTTCCGGTGTAATGCCCTCTTTCTCGGCGCGCAGCATAATCGGCGTGCCGTGCGTATCATCCGCACATACATAATGCACGGTATTACCCTGCATCTTTTGAAAGCGCACCCAAATATCCGTTTGAATATATTCCACCAGATGGCCTAAGTGGATGCTGCCGTTGGCATATGGAAGTGCTGAAGTGACAAGAATTTTACGGGGAGTGATTGCAGTTGCCATGAGATATATGGATCTATAAAGCTAAAACGCTATTCTAGCAAATGACGCCAGCTTAACCCAGCGATGATTATTGATTTTATTCATAATAGCCTAATTAAAATGTACGCAATCAAGCCAAATTTTTTTATATAAAACACTTAAGCTACATATACAATCAACCATACAATCTGGCATACAATCAGTTAAAATACCTTATCTTTTTACTCAAGTTAACACTCTAACTTTTCAATCAGGAATTTACGGAATGGCAATTTCAGAATTACTCATCCAAAGCACTTTAAAAGTATGTATAGACCCTAACACTGACAAAGATTTTATCAGTAGCAAATCTGCTAAAAATATCCAAATCAATGGCAACGACGTCAGCGTAGACATCGTACTTGGCTACCCAGCAAAGTCTGTGATGTCGGACGTACAAGCACTTGTGAGTAATGCACTTAAAGGACTACCTGACATAGGCAATGTAACCGTTAATATCGGCAGTCGTATCGTGGCGCATAAAGCGCAGCAAGGCGTAACTTTATTACCTAATGTTAAAAACATTATTGCTGTGGCTTCTGGCAAAGGTGGAGTTGGCAAATCAACAACATCAGTAAACCTGGCTTTGGCATTAGCCGCTGAAGGTGCAACGGTAGGCTTGCTGGATGCCGACATCTATGGCCCAAGCCAGCCACAAATGCTAGGCATTAGCGGTCGTCCAGAAAGCAAAGATGGCAAAACGATGGATCCGATGGAAGCGCATGGCATACAGGCCATGTCAATTGGCTTTTTAATTGATGCTGACACGCCCATGGTATGGCGCGGCCCTATGGTAACTGGTGCGCTAGAACAATTATTGCGTGATACAAAATGGCGTGACTTGGATTATCTAGTCATTGACTTACCCCCTGGTACAGGCGATATTCAACTGACACTTGCACAAAAAATCCCAGTCACAGGTGCGATTATCGTCACCACGCCGCAAGACATTGCGTTGCTGGATGCGCGTAAAGGCTTAAAAATGTTTGAGAAAGTCGGCATCCCTATTTTAGGCATTGTCGAAAACATGAGCACTCACATTTGCAGCCAGTGCGGCCATGAAGAACATATTTTTGGCGCAGGTGGTGGTGCGCTTATGTGTAAAGATTACAACGTCGACTTACTCGGAAGTTTACCGTTAGACATTAGCATCCGCGAACAAGCTGATAGTGGAAAACCCACAGTGATAGCGACACCAGATTCTAAAATATCAGGTATTTACAAAGAAATAGCGCGTAAAGCAGCCATTAAGATTGCCAATGCCAGCTTAGACCACAGCAGTAAATTTCCTAACATTGTGATTCAGAATACCTAAACACATCATTAACACTAGCTCTTTTAACCGAGAGCTAGTGTTATTATTGATTTCGCATAAAATCAGCCACGCCATACAACTGCTCAGCAAGCCTTTTCATAAGCAAATCTTCATAAGCCAATTGATGCATCGCTTTAATCATGCAATACATCCACTGGTCGCGCGCAGATTCATCGATTGCAAATGGTAGGTGTCGTTTACGCAGCATGGGATGCCCGTAACGTTCTATATATAACTGCGGGCCACCAGTCCAACCTGTTAAGAACATAAAAAGTTTTTCGCGTGCTGAGGTTAAGTCCGCTTGATGCATGGCGCGAATTGGCGCAGCTTTCGGGTCACTGTCCATAATGTCGTAAAAAGTTTCCACCAATTTACGTATATTCTCTGTGCCGCCAGCCTCACCGCCTAGCAAATCAAAAAACGTGGTTTTACTAGTACCCGCTTCTTCTACTTTATTGAGCATGTTTGTTTATTTTCTAAATTAAACCATTTTAAGTTTAAGCGATTTTTGGCTTTACTAAACTTGCCGCCAGCTTTGCCCGTGAGCGTGCTTCTGTCACATCTTTACCCGTAGCAAGTGCTACGCCCATACGTCTTTTAACAAAGGATTCTGGCTTGCCAAATAGACGAATATCACTACTTGGAACTGCCAATGCAGCTTCTACGCCATCAAATACCAAATTATTAGTTTCGTGCTGACCGTAAATCACAGCACTTGCACCAGCATCACGCAAGCTTACATCCACAGGCAAGCCCAAAATAGCACGGGCGTGCAAATCAAATTCGCTAAAACGTTGGCTAGCCATCGTTACCATGCCAGTATCATGCGGACGCGGACTCACTTCGCTAAACCATACACTATCGCCCTTGATAAACAACTCTACACCGAACAAACCTAAGCCACCCAAACTGTCTGTCACTGCTTTTGCAATTCTTTTTGATTCTTGCAATGCGCCTGCAGTCATGGCCTGCGGTTGCCAGCTTTCAACGTAATCGCCCTTTTCCTGCACATGGCCGATAGGCTCGCAGAAATAAGTGTTTATTTCGCCAGATGCATTTTTAGCGCGTACAGTGAGCAAGGTGATTTCATAATCAAAATCAATTTGACCTTCCACAATCACTACCCCTTGATTCACTCGCCCCCCTGAAGCAGCATAATCCCATGCGGTTTTAACTTCACTCGCATTGGTGATGCGTGATTGACCTTTGCCTGATGATGACATGGTTGGTTTAATGAAACATGGGTAACCAATACCTGCATCAATCGCGGCTTGCAGGTCAGCTTCACTTCTGGCAAATGCATAGGGTGAGGTTGGTAGATTGAGTTCTTCAGCTGCCAATCTGCGGATGCCTTCGCGGTTCATGGTAAGTTGCACAGCCTTAACCGTTGGAATCACCGTTGCGATATCTGCTGCTTCAATATCCGCAAGGGTGTTAGTATTAAGCGCTTCAATCTCAGGCACAATCAAATGCGGTTTTTCTTGTGCAATTAAATCACGCAAAGCTTTATCATCAGTCATATCTATGGTGTAAGCGCGATGCGCAACTTGATGGCCTGGTGCATTTTTATAACGGTCTACCGCGATGACTTCCACACCTAAACGTTGCAGCGCGATGATGACTTCTTTACCTAATTCACCGCTTCCGAGCAACATAACACGTGTAGCGCTAGGACTTAATGGGGTACCAATTTGCATGACATTCTTTCATTTTTTGATTGCCTCAATCATAACATGCGAGGCATTTCGAGGTCATTCTTCAATAGAATTTAATAAAAAATTAACTGAAATTAATTGTCTGGAAAACACAGCTTTCTGCAATTTTCTCTACGTTTTCTTAAACGCTGTTGAGCAACTGCCGCACTGGAACATTCAAAAACCCGCGCAAAACAAGCCACGCAGCCAGTGGAATAAGAATAGCTGAAACCAACATGGCACTGCATGCTAGGGTAATGTTCAATTGAAATGGGATATCAAGCACATGAGCACTCATATAATACGCCAGCATATTGGCAGCCACTGCTGCAACAAAAGCCGAGATTAAGCCTATGCACGCAAACTCAGCGATATAGGCAACACCGACTTGCCGCCGTGAAGCGCCAAATACGCGCATCAGCGTGGCTTCCGTGATGCGTTCTTCCCGCGTTGCTACCAGCGCCGCATAAAGCACCGCCATGCCTGCAATCAAACTAAAGGCAAACACATACTCAATGGCATTACTCATTTTCTGCATAATGCCACGCACTTGCTGCATGAGCGCCGCAACATCAATCACGGTAAGATTTGGATAAGTCCGTATCAATTGATTCATTGGCGCATCGGCACCTAAAGGCAAATGAAAGCTGCTAATATAATTAGCAGAAAAATCATCCAGCACACCCGGTGGCGTTACCGCGAAAAAATTGGCACGCATCGTATCCCATTCTACTTTTCTGATACTGGTCACAGTGAGCGTTAATGGGTTGCCTGCAATATCAAACACCAGCTTATCGCCCAGCTTTAAACCTAAACTGATAGCTAAATCTTGCTCAAGAGATAAATACGGCTTGCCATGCTCTGCTGCTGTCCACCAACTGCCAGATAAGAGCTTATTGTCGTCTTGCATGTTTGCAGCCCAAGATAGATTGAACTCTCGCTCGGCAAGACGCTTTGCACGCTCATCTTTCCAGTCTGTTAGTCCGATGTCTTTACCATTGGCACTCATTAACCGGCCACGCACCATCGGAAAAATCGTTCCGCCCTTGATATTCTGATCTTCAAAAAACTGCTTAACACCTTCGATTTGTGTAGGTTGAATATTGATAACGAAACGATTTGGCGCATCAGCCGGCAGCGAAGCTTGCCAGTTACGAATCAGATCACCACGAATCAATGCTAACAACATCAGCACCATCAAGCCCATGCTGAAACCAATCATCTGCACGGTAGACAGACCAAATCGTCGCTTGAGTCCAAGCACGCCGATTTTTATATCATTCAGCACTTGGCTTTTCCACGATAGATTCTGTGATGACAAGTTAAATAAGTGACTGGATAAATTAACTATAAGATACGAAAATCCAACAATTGCAACGCATAGCAGCAACAAGGCAAGAATGGTAGAAAAGGCAAGTTTCACGTCGCGCGCTTGCCAAAAAATCATGGCGAACATCACCAATGCAGCTGGTAGAAATTTCGCTTGCGCTGAAATAGGCTGAGAAAGTGTTTCACGCCGCAGAATATTCATAGCGGTTAAGTTGCGCATTTGCCATGCGTGAGGCAACACCACAGCAAACATCATGGCAATACTGGTCACAATTCCTACTAAAACTGGTGTGGCGGAAGCGGGAGGCAATGCCTCTAAAAATAAACTGCCTGCTAATTTTGCCAAGCCGAACTGGCCGATAAAACCTAAGGCCACGCCCAGCAAAGCACTAAAGAATGCAATTAAAATAGTTTGTATGGCTAGCACTTGTAACACGGTATTTTTTGAAGCGCCAAAACAGCGCATAAGCGCAAATGTATCGAGACTTTGTTTGATGTAAGGCAAACTCGAAAGCAGCATGGCGACCATCGCTAAAATGACGCTGACCATGGAAGACAAGCCTAAAAACTGCTGGGCTTTATCCAGCGCTGATTTAATTTCAGGGCGTGCATTTCGTACATCCTGTATTTTTTCGCCACGGCTTAACTCAGGTTTGCTTTGTTCAAAATATTGATTTATTTTTTGAGGACTTGAAGCGAGCAAGAGTTGGTATTTCACACGGCTGCCGTATTGAATCAACTTGGTAGAAGGCAAATCGTCAGCGTGCATCATCAAGCGGGGTGCAAAACCAAACATGTCGCCACCACGCGATGGCTCACGTATCAATATCGCGCTGACACGCAACTTACGCTCGCCAACTTCAACTTCGCTACCAACTTTGATGTTTAGTAAATTCGCCAATCTTGGCTCAACCCAAACCTCACCGACTTTGGGCGTAGTTTTTACTACATAACCAGCATCAGTGGTATGTTTACCTAGCGTTAGGTCACCTCTTAGCGGAAATTCCTGTCCGACAGCCTTGATTTCAGCAAGTTGATTGACTTCACCAAACACCACCATGCTTGCAAACTCATAGGTTTTAACCATAGCCATACCTTGTGTTGCTGCACGCTCTACAAAACGCTCTGGAATATCATGGTCTGACAAAATAGCAAGGTCGCCGCCAAGCAATAAACCGCCTTGCTGATTCAGGGAAGTTTCGACGCGTTGCGTGAAAAATCCAGTTGAAGTAATCGCTGTCACAGCTAACACCAAAGCAAAAATGAGTACGCGTAACGCACCTGAGCGCCACAAATTGACAGTTTGTGTCCAAGCTAATTTAAACGGAAATCTCATTTTGATACCAACTCTGGTGCAAGCTCAGCCAGCACTCCATTTTCAAGCCTAAGCTGGCGCTGACAACGATTTGCCAAATGCACATCATGCGTTACCAAAACCAGCGTAGTACCAGCTTCCCTATTCATTTTAAATAACAACTCAATAATGACTTGTCCAGTCGTATTATCTAAATTACCTGTCGGTTCATCTGCAAACAAAATCGAAGGCTGTGTGGCAAATGCCCGCGCAATCGCAACACGCTGTTGCTCGCCACCTGAAAGCTGTTTAGGGTAATGCTGCACACGTTCGCTCAAGCCTACTTTTTTTAACGCCTCCAGGCTCAGTACTTTAGCGTTTGGATTACTTTTCAATTGCAACGGCAGCATCACATTTTCTAAAGCGGTAAGTGAAGGCAGTAACTGAAATGACTGAAACACAAAGCCCATGTTTTTAGCACGAATTGCCGCCCTGCCGTCTTCATCCAAACTACTAAAAGGTTTACTTTGGATTTGAACGCTACCGCTGGTTGGTACGTCCAACCCTGCCAGTAAACTCAACAGTGTCGATTTACCAGAACCTGAACTGCCGATAATCGCGACTTGCTCACCCGTTAAAATTGACAAATTTAAGTTCTGAAGCACTCGAATATGGTTATCATAGCTAATAAATTCATAGGTCAAGTTTTGCGCTTGAATGATAGGAGATTGTTGCATTAATGTTTTTCCGCTTATTTTTAATTTTTGAATCGTTTATTTTTGGAATTTTTAAACCGCTAATTTCTAAACTATTGCCATCTAAATTACTGCCATCTAAATTACTTTTACTTAGTCTACTAGGTTTCAGTTTCGTTGCATGTTCTCCGCAAGCAATTGCAGCAAACCCTAAAATTTTGGTTTATGGAGATAGCTTATCAGCTGCATACGGCCTTGCACAACAACAAGGCTGGGTGAACCTATTACAAAAAAGACTAAACGAGCAGCATTATCATTATGACGTCATCAATGCCAGTGTAAGTGGTGAAACAACCAGCGGCGGTTTGACCAGACTCACAAGCACCCTCGCAAAAACAAAACCTGCCGTCATCATACTGGAACTTGGTGCCAATGACGGGCTACGCGGATTACCGCTAAAAGAAATGAACGCCAACCTAAGTGCAATGATCACCCAAAGCAAAAAAGCGAAAGTAAAAGTGCTGCTGGTCGGCATGAGAATACCGCCTAATTATGGCCCTAAATATACCGAAACATTCAGCCAGAGCTATCTACAACTAAGCCAGCAACATAAAGTAAAACTAGTACCATTTATGCTGGAAAACATCGCGGTTAAACCAGACTTAATTCAAAACGATGGCTTGCACCCTAATACACTAGGACAGCCAATGATATTGGATAACATTTGGCCGAAGTTAAAATTGATGCTTAAAAAATGATGGGGATTAAACTGTCAGCTCATGCCAAGTAACTTCTAAACCTTGCTCATGTTCAGCCGCCTGCAGTTCATGAGCAATGCCAATGACTGGCACTAAAGCTAATGTATCGTGCCAATAAATCAGCGGCATATGCTCACGTTGCCAAGGTGGAATATTGGCTTCTTGTAGCAGATGTTTCAGCGTGCGCGTGGGTCTCAAAACATCAGGCTTAAACCGCTCTCCGCCATCTCGATTGGTGATTCTTAATTTAGTCATCCCATGTTTAAGTGCTAACCCTGACCCAGTAACTTGCTGAAATTGCAGCTGGTCACCATTTGGCAACATTAAACTGGGTTCACCGTTCCAAACCATATCAAACGGTTTTGAAACTTGGTCGCGACATAAGTACGCGCGCTGTTGATAGCGTTTTAAGCTTAACTGTTGCAGCTGGATATTGAGATTTGCATCTGGCTTGGCGTTGAGTAACTGCTGGATGATTTCAGTTAAATGTTCAGACGTAGGCATTGCCAGCTGATTTTGTGAAAACCACCATCGCAGCAGGTTCTTGGCGCGGGGAACATCTAAAGCACTTAATCCTTGCAAACATAAACTATTATCATGTAATAAATGCTCGGCATCTACTTTTGCCAATGTATCAAGCAAATTATTCGCTTCAGCTAAGTGAGAAGCCGTTCTGGCAAGTACTGATTGAACTGCGGGATAACGAAGCTGAAAAATCGGCATCACTTCATGACGTACAAAATTACGTTCATATTGCGTATTGTCATTGCTCTCGTCATCGCACCACTGAATATTGTGCAGTTCAGCATATTCTTGCAGCGTTTTGCGCGAGACATCTAGCAAGGGGCGCATCAAACGTCTAGGCTCATCTATTGCAGCCATAGATGACAAACCCTTAACACCAGCCCCTCTGAATAATTGCAGTAGCAGCGTTTCGGCTTGGTCGTCTTGGTGGTGTGCGGTCACAATAAAATCTGGCACTGTTCCATTTGACTGAGTATTGAACAAAACCTGATAGCGCAACTGTCTTGCTGCGGCCTCAATTCCCAGTTTGGAATTTTTATCAACATTGACATGCGCAATTTGAATGGGCACATTGAGGGTCTGACATTGTTGCAAGCAAAACTCAGCCCATTTATCGGCATTGGCACTTAAACCGTGATGCACATGCATGGCATGTAATTCAAAGGGGATTGTTTGCTTAGCAAGCGCTAATAGATGTAGCAGCACAGTCGAATCCAAGCCGCCACTAAAAGCTAATAACAATTGAGTATTAGGCTTTAAGTGACTACTTAAAAAATGACTGAGCTGTAAAAGTAAAGGATGGGCTACAGGATTTGTAGCCTTCTTGCTATTTTTCAGCGACTTCTTTGAATTTGCCATAGCCCATTAAGCGCTCATAACGGCTAACCAGTAAAGATTTAATTGATTTAGGTTTTAACTTGGCGAGCTCTTCTTTTAATGCAACGCGTAAGGTTTCCATTACCACCTCTGGCGCGCGATGCGAGCCACCTAGCGGCTCGGCAATAATACGGTCTATCAAACCCATTGCTTTCAGTCTAGCAGCCGTAATTGCCAGTGATTCTGCAGCCACTGAGGCTTTATCAGCGCTCTTATACAGAATTGAAGCGCACCCTTCAGGTGAAATGACAGAGTATGTACCGTACTGCAACATTAACAATTGATCAACTACACCAAGCGCCAATGCTCCGCCTGAGCCACCCTCACCGATAATCACGCCGATGATAGGCGTTTCAAGCTCAGCCATCACGTATAAATTACGTGCAATCGCCTCTGATTGACCGCGCTCCTCAGCGCCAATGCCTGGATAGGCACCCGGGGTATCAATCAAGGTAATAATAGGGATATTAAATTTTTCTGCTAAACGGAATAAACGCAATGCTTTGCGATAACCTTCAGGTCGCGGCATTCCAAAGTTACGGTATTGACGTTCTTTGACATCGCGCCCTTTTTGATGGCCAATCACCATCACAGGCTGACCTTCAAACCGTGCTAGCCCGCCGACAATAGCAGGATCGTCAGCATACGCTCTGTCTCCATGCAACTCTTCAAAGTCAGTAAATAATCCTTGAATATAATCCAAGGTATACGGACGCTGCGGATGACGTGCCAATTGCGAAATTTGCCAGGCAGTTAAGTTGCCGTATATATCTTCAGATAGTTTTTTATTTTTCTTTTCTAAAGCAGTGAGTTCTTTAGAAATATCTAAAGCATCATTAGCGTCATGTGCAGCCTGCAAACCGTCAATTTGGTTTTCAAGTTCAGCAATGGGTTGCTCAAAATCTAGATAACTTATTTTCATATATTTGACTCAATAATCGTAACTTATTTCTTAAAGGCTACATTCTGTGATGCCTAATTATATAGGATTTTAACATTATCACGACTCAACCATTCAGTTAAACCTGCAATCAATTCTTCATGCAAGTCAACACGCCAGTCATTGCCTAACATCAATTCTACTTTACTGGTTTTATTATGATACTCAATTTTAACCGCACAGCCACGCAGTTCATCAGATGTGTTTTTACAGTAAGGTTTTAGTAAAGCTTTTAGTTTTACAGCATCCGCTTGACCATTACATGAAATTTTCAAAAAACTGGCTTTACTGTTTCTTAAGCTGGATAAGTCATAAATCTTTCTCGCATTCACCCTTACACCGCCAGAAAACTCGTCGTTACTTACACGGCCTTCAATGATAATCAATTGATCATCTTTTAACAAAGACTGTTGCTGATTCAGCAATTCACTGCCCACCACTACTTCAACACGGGTAGTACCATCATCCAAGCCAACTATCGCCATTTTTCCACGGCCCGTCATGCGTATTCGCACGCCAGAAACAATACCAGCTAATAATTGCGGCTGTTCTTTTGGTGATAAATTAGCCAGCGTGGTTGAAATAAATTGGCTGAGGTCTTTTTGATACGCCCAATATGGATGCCCACTAAAATAAAATCCTAGCGCTGCTTTTTCTTCTTGCAAGCGTTGTTGTTCAGACCAGTCTGGCACTGTTGGCAGTATATTCGCAGCTTTATCAGCGATTTCGCCAAACAAACTATTCTGATTACTATTGGCGCTATTTTGCTCAGCGGCGGCCATTGCCATTGCTACACCTGCTAACAAGGCATTACGACTTGGGTTTATATTGTCGGGTGATAGCTTGTCAAATGCGCCAGCACGAATTAAAGATTCCACTACACGACGATTTACTTTACGTAAATCCAAACGATTACAAAAGTCGAATAAATCTTTAAATGGACCATCTTGCCTGCGTGCCTGCAATATCACCTCAATCGCGGCTTGTCCTGTGCCTTTAACCGCACCTAGGCCATACAAAATTTGGGTTTTACTGACAGGTTTAAACTTATACTCGCTCTGATTGACATCCGGCGGCAGCACTTCAATCTGGTTAGGCGCACAATCATCATAAAAAATATGCACGCTGTCTGTGTTATTCATATCTGCAGACATGGTTGATGCGAGAAACGCTGCTGGATAATGCGCCTTTAAATAAGCAGTTTGGTAAGCCACCAAAGCATATGCCGCAGCGTGCGATTTATTAAAACCATAGCCAGCAAATTTTTCCAGCAAATCAAATAACTCGGTGGCCTGACGCTCCGTCATGTTATTTTTAACAGCACCCTCAGTGAAGGTTTTACGCTGCGCATCCATTTCCTCTTGCTTCTTTTTACCCATGGCACGACGTAGCAAATCCGCCCCACCCAAGCTATAGCCTGCCACGACCTGCGCAATCTGCATCACCTGCTCTTGGTAAACAGCAATACCATACGTTTCTTTTAAGATAGGTTCAGTCAGCGGATGCGGATATTCCACACGTTGTTTGCCATGTTTACGACGACAAAAATCTGGAATTAAATCCATTGGGCCAGGACGATACAATGCCACCAGCGCGATAATATCTTCAAAGCAGTCAGGCATCGCCTGTTTAAGCATGTCTTTCATGCCTTTGGACTCTAACTGAAATACGGCTGTGGTATTCGCGGTTTTAAGTAACTGGAACGTAGCCTTGTCATTCAGTGGTAATGTTTCAAAAGATAATGGCGCTAAACCCTCCGTTACGCACTGTTTATTCGCATTAACCAAGGCTAACTCTAAAATAGTCAGTGTACGCAACCCTAAAAAGTCAAACTTTACTAAACCTACCGCTTCAACATCGTCTTTATCATATTGGCTGACTAAACTTGCGCCGTCTGCCTGACAATAAACGGGTGAAAAATCAGAAATCTTGCCTGGTGAAATCAGTACGCCACCTGCATGCATCCCTACGTTACGCACTAAACCTTCCAGCCTCAAGGCAAGCTCCAGCAACTCGCGCAGCTCCTCTTCATTTTCCCTACGCTCTGCTAACTGCGGCTCTTTGACCAAGGCATCAGACAAAGTAATACCTAACTCCAGCGGAATCAACTTACTGATGCCATCCACAAAGTGAAACGGCAAATCCAAGACTCGGCCAACATCCCGAATCACAGCCTTAGCCGCCATAGTACCGAAAGTAGCGATTTGTGAAACGGCATCTAAACCATATTTCTGTTTCACATAATCAATGACACGATCTCGTCCTTCCTGACAAAAGTCGATATCAAAGTCAGGCATCGAAACGCGGTCTGGGTTTAGAAAGCGCTCAAAAAGCAAGTTATACTCTAGCGGGTCTAAATCGGTAATGCCTAAGCTGTAAGCCACCACAGAGCCAGCACCTGACCCACGCCCAGGCCCTACAGGCACGCCATTATGCTTAGCCCATTGAATAAAATCTGCCACAATTAAAAAGTAGCCAGCAAAACCCATTTGATTAATAACATCGGTTTCAAAATCTAAACGCGCGTCGTAATCAGGTTGTTTGGCTGCTCGAACTTGCTCATCTGGATAAAGCACCTCTAAACGTTCGACCAAACCTCTGCGTGCCTCTGCGATTAAATACTCATTTAAACTTTCATTATTAGGCGTAGGGAAATTGGGTAAGTAATTTTTGCCAAGTGTCAGTGTCAAGTTACAGCGTTTCGCAATCTCTACACTGTTGATGAGGGCTTCTGGCATATCTGCAAACAAAACACTCATTTCAACCTGTGTTTTAAAGTATTGCTCGGTTGTGAAATTTTTTGGGCGACGCGTATCGGCCAGCACATAACCTTCCGAAATACAGGTACGCGCTTCATGCGCCCTAAAATCATCAGGCGTAGTAAATTGTATAGGGTGCGTGGCTACAATCGGCAAATTCAGTGTATTCGCAATTGAACGTAAGTGTTGAATGTAGTCTTCCTGCTGAGACTTCTGTGCATTATTGTCTAATGTACTGGCAACACGCTGTACTTCTAAATAAAAACGATCTGGAAATAGGTTTTGCCAATCATCAGCCAACTTAAGCGCCAGCTTTTGATTATCTTGCGCACAAGCCTGACCAACATCTCCAGCCAAAGCACCAGAAAGCAAAATTAGACCTTCCGTGCCACATTCAGTAAACCATTCGCGTTTAAATTCAGCACGACCTCGATATTGGTTAGTTAAATATGCACGGCTCAGTAACTGGCATAACAACAAATAGCCCGCATGTGACTGGCATAACAGAAGTAAACGTGATGGCTGATCACGGTTAACAGTATTTTCTAACCATATATCACAACCTAAAACAGGCTTAATACCTTTACTACGAGCGGCTTTGTAAAACTTAATCGCACCAAATAGATTACTTAAATCAGTGAGTGCCAGCGCCGGCATTTTGTCGTTCAATGCATGCTTTACGTAGTCATCAATCCGCACTATGCCGTCCACAATGGAATACTCACTATGGCAACGCAAATGAACGAACGCAGGGGGGGTTAAATCGGTTTGGCTAGTTTGCAACATAAGGTAAATTTTACCTTATTGAAGAGACTTTAGAGAGCAAAAATTAGCTGGAATAATGACAAAAAGTGACTTATTGCAATACAATTACTGTTGACAAATGTATTCGTTGTTACTTCACAATACATCAGTAACTCGTAGTTGAATCTGAATTTTCATTTTATCCAGGCAAAAAATATACGAGCCAAATTAAGAAGAAACAGAAATTAAACGGTTTTATAACGACCATTCTGCAAGCTAGACTCTCGCCCGATATTTCCGTCAATCTGGAACTTTATAACATAAAGCCATCATCCTTTTTTCAAAAATGCTTCAAACTCTTCTAGAGGAACTGGCTTACTAAATAAATAACCCTGGCAGACTGCACATCCATGCTGTTGCAAGAAGGCGCGTTGCGCCTCCGTTTCCACTCCCTCTGCAATCACCTCCAAACCAAGATTATTACCCATACCAATAATAGTCTGTACGATTACTGCATCAGTATCTTTAATACCAATATTACGGATGAATGATTGATCAATTTTGAGTTGGTCAAGAGGCAGTTGAGTCAGGTAAGCCAATGATGAATGACCAGTGCCAAAATCATCTATAGAAAACCGTACACCAATTTCCCTGAGCGCCTGCATTTTCAGAATAGTATCAGCTATGTCATCAAGCACCAGACTTTCAGTTAGTTCTAGCTTGAGTCTATCGGGATTGATGGCACTACGGATCAGCGCCTGATGAACCAGTTGCACAAAGTCCGCTTGATAGAACTGTCGCGAGCTAACATTGACGGCAAGCTGTAGATTTTGAGTATGAACACTACCTTCCCATGCCTTGATTTGATCGCAGGCAGTTTCCAGCACCCATTGTCCAATGGGTAAAATCAAGCCAGTTTCCTCGGCTAATGGAATAAAGTCAAAAGGTGGCACTAATCCACGTTCTGGGTGCTGCCAGCGAAGCAATACTTCAGCACCGGTGATATGTCGGTTGTGATAGACCTGTGGCTGGTAGTAGAGCATAAACTGATTTTCTTTGAGGGCAATTCGTAAGTCTGCTTCCATGCCAACACGTGCAGTGATGCTTGATTGCATTTGCGGGTCGAAGAATCGCAGCGTATTACGACCAAACTTCTTGGCCTGATACATGGCAATATCAGCATGTTTCAGTAAATCATCCATAGATTCACTGTGGCTTCTGAAAAGGGCAATACCAATACTGGCGGTACTTTGGTATTCATGCGTGGCAAGCCGGTATGGTTTATTGAGGATAGCTAGAATTTTTTCGCCAATGGCCTCAGCCTGCGCTGCAGCTTCAATGTCTTGTTCACTCAAGTCTTCCAGCAGTACCACATACTCATCACCTCCCAAACGAGCAACAGTGTCGCCTTCACGCACGCAGCACTTAATTCTTTCTGCAACTTGTTGTAACAATGCGTCACCAATATCATGGCCGAGAGTATCATTAAGTGTTTTAAAATGATCAAGATCAAGAAACAATAACGCTCCATCTCTACCACTACGTGCACTGGAAGCTAGCGCTTGATTAAGCCGATCCACCAAAAGCCGCCGATTGGGTAGGTGAGTGAGAGAATCATAAAATGCCAAATGTTCAATTTCTTCTGCTGCCTGTTTGCGTTCTGTAATATCGGAGAACAGACATACGTAATTGTTAATAAGCCCTGTGTCATCTCGTACAGCAAAAATATCCAGCCAAACAGCATACTCCTCGCCATTACTGTGACGGTTCCATGTTTCTCCTCGCCATTCAGCCGCATGCTCCTGATCTTGTAGTCGTTTTACAAAGAACTTATTGTCACGCGCAGCAAAGCCTAAATGCTCAGGAGTATTTCCCAACACAGCTTCACGTGCATAGCCGGTAACCTTAGTGAATGCAGCATTAACTTCAACAATGTGCATTTTATTATCAGCAATAAAAATTCCGTCATGTGCATGATTAAACACGGTAGCTGAGAGACTCATTCGATCGGCGTTCTCACGTAGCATACTCAAAGTGTCACGCAGCTTTAGACGCATACGCAGCACGTTAGCCATCAATGTGTCAGGCTTGGCCTCAAGGCCATCATGATCTAAGTCGCCAGCAGCGATTCGTTGCACCACGTCAATCGCTAAGGCTGGGTCAGCACCAATCGGATTAAAGATTAAACGTTGCAACTGCCATAAAATGATAATGATGAGGAATGCACCAAGTAAGATACCAGCGCCTATCACGAACCAGGAGTTTGCTAATCCAACTGCACGAGCCTCGCTTAATGGATAAGCAACGATAACTATGAATCCCCAATTTGGAATATCTTCTCTAACAAACTTCCAACTCTTAGGCTGTTCAAGCAAAAGATTTTCTGCTTTGCTGTTTGGAACATGGGATGAAAGAAATCGGATTTTATTATGGCTATCCAACACCACTGCAAAGCCAGTTTTTAGTTGTCGAGTATTCATAACGGCTTCGCGCAGTACCTTCATATCAACTTTGTAGCCAACATAATAGGCACCGATAATGCTCCCAATATCATTGTAAATTGGGTCGTAACGAGTAATGTATGGTTCGTCGAGAATGTCCACGACACCACTGAAATTATGTCCCGCTTGTAACGCGTTAAAGGCCTTGCTGTTTGGATTCAGATTAGTTCCTGTGGCTCTCGATTCATTGCTACGTCGAACGTTGGTTGTGATACGCACAAAATCATCGTTCGACTTTACAAATATAGTTGCTGTGCCACCAACTAAACTTGAAAGATCATCTACATACTTGAATAGGTTAGTCAGTTCAAATTCTCCAAATTTCAGATTGGGAACTTCCCTGCCAAAAATGTTAATTTCACCGCTAATATTAGGCTCTCCCATCGCTATGCTGCGCTCTTTCATCAAGCGCATGGCAACATTAGTCTGCTCTGTCACTAACTCATCTGTGGCATTGAGCAAACGAACGAGAGTTCTTGCCTGCTCTTGAGCATCTATCTGAATGTTGTCCAATTGCTGCGAAGTTTGTTGTTGAATCAGAACAAAAGGAGCAGCAAGTAAAAGAATTAACACCGGCACCAAAAAACGCCAGATTGTAGAAGATTTATTTCTTGTTGGAATTATTAGATCAATTTTGGACAGCACCAAAATATGGTCGAGCATTTTCAACAGCCAATATCGGCACGTTTTAATTATTGCCTGTAGTTTTAGCATTCGACCATCAATGTAAGCTGAAAAATAACACCAAAATGCACATAGGGTTAAGCTAAAACCAATTGATTAAGTGCGTAACTTACAGTGTTTTGTTTAATGTGATTAGGCATGGTAAAAGAGAAGGTTAGAGTTACATGCAGTCTATATCGACCTGCATAAACTCATTTGCAACAAAAGAAATGCTTTTATGCGCCATTCCAAATGTTTATTGGTATCACTGACTTTAACAAATCCAGTGTAAATTTTGATAAAACTTCTATGGTATGTAACTTTGTACATGTCTATGCTTTAGAGTTTACTGAGTTTTTACATAAAATATGCAACGCGAGGCTAGACGACGAAAAGGAAAAAACACCCTCAAACAGACCGGCGTGAGTTTAACTAATCCTGGATTACAAAGATGGTGTGAATTTGCAAAAAACTGGCACGATGTGAATAGAGGGTGTAAATACTGTTAAACCTTCTTAAGTCGCATTCAGCTCATATAATAAAGTTAATATGAAATCTTATATGGCGTAAGTTAAGCGTATCTAGCAAATGCCAGATTAAGTACTATTGCAGCTTATCTTTTATATTTAATAATGCATTTACTTGCTCCAGCAGTTCATCATCTTGCACAGGTTTACCCAAGAAGGCATTCACCCCTAATTCTTTTGCCACATTACGGTGTTTTTCTGCAGTGCGTGAGCTAATGACTATCAATGGAATTTGAGAGGTTTTTTCGTTATCACGCACGTGCCGTGAAAATTCAAAGCCATCCATACGAGGCATTTCGATGTCTGTCAAAATAATATCCGGCGTGATTAGTTGAAGTTTCTGAACCGCATCCATACCATCATTAGCGGTAATGACTTCAAAGTCTTCACGCTCTAATACACGAGAAAGTACTTTACGCATAGTGAGTGAATCATCAACCACTAGTGCGAGTTTTTTTACTTGCTCAACGACTGGCGCAAATGTGCTTACTTTAATCGCACCTACAGAAAGCGCCTCGCGATTTGCCAACTGTACCGGGTTTATTACCAGCACAATAATACCGTCACCCAATACAGTGGCACCAATCATGCCTGGCACACGTGCTAATTGTGACCCAATTTGCTTCATCACAACCTCTTGGTTGCCAATAATCTCATCTACATGCAAGGCCGTACGATAAGTACCACTTCGCAACAGAATCACCGGCGTGTAGACATGTTGCTGGGCAACGTAATCCACATCACCAATTAACTTGGACAAAAAGTGTAATGGGTATTCACGTCCAGCCCAGCTAACCTTGTGGGCTTGATAAGCGCTAATCAAATCGCCTTGTTTAAGTTTTTGCACTTGCTCGACCATGACGGATGGAATGGCAAACAGTTTATTGCCCACGCGCGCCATTACCACTTGTGCAACAGAAAGCGTTACAGGAAGATAGACATTAAACATTGCCCCCAACCCTGTTACATTACTTACATCAATACGGCCACTTAAGGCAGCAATATCACTGCGCACTGCATCTAAGCCAACACCTCGACCCGCGATTTGAGATACCGCGTCTGCCGTTGAAAACCCTGGCTCAAATATCACGGCCATCAAAGCCTGGTCAGATAATTCCTGATCCGCAGTAAAGAACCCTTTTTCAATGGCCTTTTGTTTTACTTTATCAAGATTAATACCCGCACCATCATCAGTCACTATCAATGTAATTTCATCATTTTCCAAACTGACTTTTAGTGTAATTTGTCCGACTTCAGGTTTACCCAGCTTTTTACGCTCTTCGCTTGATTCTAGGCCGTGTGCAACTGCGTTACGTAACAGGTGTTCCAACGGAGCACCCATCTTATCCAGCACGCCACGATCAAGCTCAATATTTTCACCCTCAATCGTCATTTCAACGCGCTTGTTAAGTTCTCTAGCGGTTTGCCGCACGATACGTTGCAAACGCTCAGAAATCGTTGCAAAGGGCAACATACGAACGCCCATCAAACCTTGCTGCAACTCACGATTCATGCGGTTTTGTTGCTGTAAAGCAGCATCAGTTTGATCCAAATTGAGCAATAATCCATGCTGAATAGTTGAAACGTCGTTCACGCTCTCGGCCATCATACGGGTTAGCTCTTGCAGTCGTGTAAAACGGTCAAATTCTAATGGGTCAAATGTTTCATTCGCTTCTTGCAATAAACTCATGCGAGATTGCATTTGCGTTTCGGCTTCAATTTCAAGCTCACGCAAGTAACCGCGCATTCTACTAATGCTATCGGTTAGATCAGTGGAAGATTGTTTGAAGTTTTGCATTTCTCTGTCCATACGAGAACGCATGATTGAAACTTCACCAGCTTCATTAATCAACCTATCTAATACATCTGCACGCATCCGCAAGAACTGTGATTTACGTTCAACGGAACGCGTTGGTTTAATCACAGTGGCTGCGGCATCAACATCCTGAGCAGAGACATTTACTCCGCTGGTAATATCTTCCAGCATGTAACCAATGCGGTCGAACTCTGCGAACATTTCATCAAACTCGTCTGCAGTAGCTTTATGTCGCAACGCATGGATTACCCTATCCTCCATCTTGTGTACACTATCGCCAATATTTGCCTGCCCCGCCATACGAGCACTGCCTTTTAAGGTATGTAACGCGCGCTGGAGTGAATCTGGAAACTCAGCTTCATGAGGGTTTGCACGCCAACCACGTAAATCTCGACCCACTTGCGGTACTAACTCACGCGCTTCTTCAACAAACAAACCTAACAATTCCTGATCAACAGCCACATCTCTAAGCTGACTGGCGTGCAGAGCTTCAGCTATCAAATTTTCATTTGAAACGGGTTCAGTGACCTCTATAACTTCCGCAAAAGAATCTGTTTTAATTGAATCGGATTTAACAGTTTCAGTTTTTTGTTTTTTAGCTAGATCTTCTTCAGACTCTTCATTTTGTTCAAGCCCGAGTACTGCTGCTTCTGCTTGCTGTGTTGCTATCGCCTGCATCGCAGCGGTAGACTCACCTAAAGCAATAACAAGAGCACGCGTCGACTTTGGATTTTTAAGCGCTTTTGCTTTTTCTAAACCATCGGCAAGTGCCTTAACAACATTGCCATATAAAGCAACATGTTGCTCTATCCAAGCCCCGGCATGCTCATCAAGCCAATGCTCTAACGCACGCGCTAAATCACCGGTAGGTTTAAAACCTGCAGTAAGGGCATTGCTACCCAGTGTATGCGCTGCACGACAACTTGCATCTGAAGGCGGCTCGTTTGAATCTATTTGCAAAGATTTTTGTGCATCAATTAATACTGCCAAATGTTGCTGCGCTTCAGCCAAGAAAATATTAAAAAACGCTTTGCTTAGAGTACGCGTGCCACCAATCAGCACTTCTTCTTTCTGCGGTTTTGGCTTGGCAATCGCCAAATCATGCTCAAATGCTAACTCAAGTTCAGCCGCGCGTTTTTGGAATGGAGTTGGGTTTAACGTAACGCTTTGATTGGATTGTAATTCAGCTATCCAACCTGCAAATTCCGCGCTGACATTTTCAATAAAAGCCAGCTGTTCAGGAGTAGGGAAAACCTTACGTTCCATCACCAGGTTAAGCAGTTTCTCAACCGCCCAAGCTACATCGCTCAACCCTACCAGACCCACAGTTCGGCCACTGCCCTTTAGCGTATGATAAGCACGTCGAACTTCGATCAAAGCTTCACTATCCGTTGCATTGACACGTAACGCTTGAAGATGTTGCGCCAAGTTGGCTAATACTTCTTCGGCTTCGGTTAAGAATATATCTTGCAGCTCAGCGTCAACGGCTTTGTCTGTTACATTATCTATCGTTGTTTCAGTAGATTTATCAGTTGTAGAATCAATGGGCAGAGCTTCAAAATTTAGCGCAGTAGTCTCAACATCCATCTGATTCTGCATGCTATCAGCCGGAATTTCAGCATAATCTTCAGTTACAACTGTTACATCAAAAGCTTGGGCACCCTGTTGCAGACTTGCTAGTGCTTCAGATAATGCTTGTTCAGATTCAGCACGTACTTTAGGCAGCTCTTCCGCATACAGCCCCAACATACTCAAACTCTCAGCCAAAAGTTCGAATTGTGAATCTCTAGAGTCAGTATCTTCGCTAAATCTAAAATGGTTCACGTAGTCAGAACTGAGCTGTGCTATTAACTTTGGCGTTGGCATTTCCAGCATATCAAATGCTGCTACAACCTGTTGCAACGGCTTATTCGCGTCATCCAATACAGCAACATTTTCCGGATTTCTAAAAAATGAATCTAACGCCTTTTCAGCAAGCTGCAATGCACCGATAATTTGTTTAGCCACAGCCTCAATCACGTTAGCATCCAGACTTGCAGTTGCAAACTCGTCAACCGCTGGCATTAGTGTTTTACCTTCAATGATGGATTTCAGGCGCGCAGTTTGTGTGGTGATCTTTTGCTCTGCCTCAGCATCAAGCTGTTGATAATACTCACCAATGTATTCCAGCAAATTGAGTGATGCCGCAATTTCAATAAATGACGTTTCATTGATTTTGGTTTTGTCTGTTTTTAATGCCATCACTGTAGAATGAATAGCATTGATCAGTTTTAATACTTTTTGATTGCTAAGACTTAGCAACACCATAGCCAGATGATCGACTTTGTCAGCAAACGCTTCCAAGTCAACAAAGTAAGTACTTGTACTAATGGTCGCCCATAAATCTTTTAAGCCAGGCAAGTCGGCATTTAGTTGAGCTAATGCAGCACGCTCTGCCGATGTTGCTGCCACACCACCTGATTGATTAGCCGAAGGCAATAACTCATCTAACTCGAATATTTTTTTGACGTTAGCAATATCATCAGTTCTACTATCACTGATGGCCACATAATACAGAACGTTTCGTAGTAATTGCGAAGGTGCTTTTACTTCACCTAGCGACATTTTACGTAATTGTTGATCTAGTCTGCTGCACAATTTTTTTGCGCCAGAATCTTCAGCGATTTGATCTTGTGCTAATGCATCAGTAAAGGCTATTGCAGCCCACCAAAGCGTCTTCAAGGCATTTTTATATTGCACTTGTTGAACGTTAGTAATCGCCAAACGCATGTTATTTAGCGAGTCTGAATCTTTGGTACGCAGCCAATCCAACAATGCTTTTTGGAAAATAACACGCTGCTCAGCCACAAAAATAGGCACAGAAGACTCTGCGATAGGATTAGCAGGTAAATCCTTAGGTGCGCTATAGCTTGTATCTGGGTAAAATAAATCACTGATATCAATTGATTCACCCTGTAACTCAACTAACGGCTTTAAACTCTCATACAGCCTGGTCGGCGTATCTTGCATGCCATTTAATAAATCTTGCAAATATAAAGAAAGTGTATCAACCGCTTGTATTAAAGCCGCCAGTACTGACTGGCTGACAGCAATCTGCTGTTTTTCTAATTTAGCTGTGAGCTTCTCAATTTCCGAACAGTAACGTTTGCAGCCCTCAAGGCCCACCATATCTAAAGCGCCACTGACCTGATACAGATGCGCTGTAGTAAAACGCAAGCTCGCAACTTCGCCAGGTTTGTCAGATACGACAACAAAGCTATCCCGCGCCTTTTTAAGAGACTGATTAATCTCGTCTTTTACCCAAGATAATGGGCCAATATCAAATGCTTCAGCCATTTTCAGCCCTAATTTTATTATGCGACATTGTCATGGGGGTTATATTTGTTCCTGCCATCCAAGCATGTACTATTGATAAAAGAAGCAACGACTAAAGTTTAAAACCAGCCACCGACGAGCGTAGCTCTTCAGCAAGCGAAGTTAGCTGACCGACTGAATCAGCAGTTAATTGCGTACCTTCAGATGTCTGTGTTGTAATCTCCTGAATCAACTGCATATTATTTGCAACCATTGTGGCTGATTCTGTTTGTGCATTAGTCGCAGTTGAAATCGCCTGAATCAATCGCGCCAGATTATTTGTCACCGTTTCAATTTCAGTCAACGCCTGACCCGCAGCATCTGCAACACGCGCCCCTTCAACCACACCCTCTGTACTTTTCTCCATCGCAACCACCGCGCCATGCGTATCCGTTTGAATCGTTTTCACAATCGCACTAATTTGTTTTGTAGCCTCTGATGAACGCTCCGCCAAACGTTGCACCTCTTCCGCAACCACAGTAAAGCCTCGACCCGCTTCACCGGCAGAAGCGGCCTGAATCGCCGCATTCAGCGCTAAAATGTTGGTTTGTTCGGTAATATCAGAAATTAATTCCACGATTTCACTAATTTCTTGTGAGCTTTCACCCAAGCGTTTAATGCGTTTAGAAGTTTCCTGAATCTGTGTACGAATTTCGTTCATGCCTGAAATAGTGTTTTGTACCGCTTGTGAACCCTGATTTGCCGCTTCTAATGAACGTTGCGCCACCTGAGACGCCTGCGCCGCGTTGCTTGAAACCTGTAAAATTGAGCGAGTCATATCTGTTACTGCATCTGTTGTTTGCAGAATTTGTTCAGATTGCGTTTCAGCAGCCGCTAACAACTGAGATGAAGTGCCTTGCGCCACAGATGTCGCTGACGTTACCTGTTCAGTAGCCCGGTTAATCTCAACCACCAAGTCTCGCAAGCTATCAATGGTATAGTTAATAGAATCAGCAATCGCACCAGTAATACTATCGCGCACTTCCGCTTTTACCGTTAAGTCACCATCCGCCAAGTCACCCATTTCATCGAGTAACTGTAAAACAGCCTCTTGGTTGTCTTGCCCTTCTTTTGCCAATTGGTCAGTTAGAACGGTAGATTGCTCCACTTGTTTTTTTCCAAAAAAGTACATCAATAGCACTAAAATTAAACCTAGCAATAGCAAGCCAAATAATACAAACTTAATAAAGTTAGTTTGTGATTCAATCAAACTATTATTTTCATCCCGCACTGCCAGAATAAATGTATTACTCGTTTGCTGAGCCACCTCGAAAGCTGCCGTTAAATCAGATAATGGTGCAGAAGCTGCAACTGTACCCAAAGGTAATGATGGAATATAGCGCGTATGCGCTACCCTAAAGAAATTCTCACCAGCCTTAACAGAGGCTTCCAATGGGCCTTTTAACTTATCATTATTAAGATTTTGTTGCCAGTAAGCTGAGCGCTCTTTGAACAAAGCCTCGAATTTTGCTGCATTTGCAAGCGCTCTATCACGCTTCTCATTATTGAAGTTAGTAGATGCTACATAAGCCTGGTTGTAATATGAAAAAGCATCCACGGGATAAAGTTGCGGGGATGAAGTATCTGACACCAGAAATTGGTATTCTTTCAGAGTGTTATAAACCGGACCATTCACTCGCACTTGGTTAATTACCCAAAAGCTCAGTGCCGCAAACAATATAAACGCAAAAATCTGCAAGTAAAGTTGACGATAATTGCCCTTTAAACTCCCAGCCTTCGAAGAACCTGATCCACTGGTTTTACTTTTTATTTTATTTAAAAACTCACCTATCTGTAACGGCAAGCTTTTTATCGACGCTAGATTTAATGCCATTTTGAACCCCAATTCACAAAATGATTATGCTTTATAAAAACTATTTTTATATTAAGTGTTTAATTTCTAAAGTTTATTTTTTAATTCAATACTTTGTTGCTTATTTTTATAAATTCCAAGACTCTGATTTACAGCATCTAAACTACGGTAGGCTGAATGAATGCCTTATCTTGCACCAGCGCTTCAACATCCAATTCAAACCATTCATTGTTATCAGCATCTTCATACGATTGCTTGCTAAAGAATTCACCATTACTTTCAGCTACAGGCCTTTCCTTCATCGCTTCCACGCTGCGTAGACCCACTAAACTTCCAATGACTAAAGCGGCTTGTGTAGTCGTTTCTGAGTTAATTAAGACAATTCGATTATTAGCTGACTTGGGCGTTGGTGGCATGCCCATAAATTGCGCTAAATCGGTAATGCTATATAAATTACCCCGCACGTTAGCAACACCCAAAAACCATGGCTGCGTTAACGGAACAGCTTGTA
This sequence comes from Methylotenera sp., assembly GCF_030684185.1. Lineage (GTDB taxonomy): Bacteria > Pseudomonadota > Gammaproteobacteria > Burkholderiales > Methylophilaceae > Methylotenera. Next base: position 75,084 of record NZ_JAUXOY010000027.1, on the reverse strand, counting down.
TCGGAGGCACAGGCAAAACCTCACTCACCTCGCTTAAGTTGATCAATATCTTTTTTTGCCCTACTGTGACCCCTAAACGTGAAGTTGATACCGCACTGCCTTTAGCAGTTGCTTCTTTAAGTCTTAGAAGAATCGCTTCTTGGAATTCACGTAAGTTAGAGGTTTTAGCCATGATTATTTAATGAATAGTATTCCGTCAGTAATTGATAAATTTAACAATTGATAAATATCGGGAGATCATCAACTAAAAACTAGCCTAAAGTTTTTATCAAAGATAACAAGTCTGCACTGACTACAGGCTTGGTTACACAAGCTTTGGCACCCATCTTTAAGGCCCAGGCTAAATCGGTTGCTTGTGACTTACCAGTGCATAAAATCACCGGGATGTGTGCAGTAGTAGCATCCTTAGTCAAGGTACGAGTCACTTGAAAGCCAGTGAGGCCAGGCATTACCACATCACATAAAATTAAATCGGGGTGTTTTGCAGCTACTTTAGCTAAGCATTCCTCACCGCTTTCAGCACCTATAACGTTAAAGCCAGCTGTTTCTAGCAACTCCGTTAAAAAAAATCGGTCAGTCGCTGAATCATCCACCACTAAAATTGTTTCAATAGCCATAGTTAATCTGCCTTTTGTTGATTCGCTCTACTTAACGCCGCATATGTTTGCACTGCATCTATCAGCGTTTCTTGAGTGAAAGGTTTAGTTAGATATTGATCAGAACCCACCATGCGACCGCGAGCCCGGTCAAACAAGCCGTCTTTACTTGAAAGCATAATGACAGGAGTGGATTTATAACGCGCATTTCTCTTGATAAGTGAGCAAGTTTGATAACCATCAAGCCTAGGCATCATAATGTCCACAAAAATGATGTCAGGGTGCTCATTAGAGATTTTGGCTAAAGCATCAAATCCATCTTCAGCTAAAATCACTTCACAACCGGATGATTTAAGAAAAATCTCGGCACTGCGACGAATCGTATTGCTATCATCAATGACCATGACTTTTATTGTAGACAACTGCTCTACACTTAATTTTGGTTGAGATACCTGTCCTTGATTTTCCTGACTTGGCATTTTTTGGCTCACCAGCAAGCTCCCTTATTTATACGCAGCAAAATTAACTTTAATTAAATTGCGTCAATTATGGCTCATTGTATAGATACATTCATACAATAAGCAATAGGTTTAACAATGTTACGCAATATATTAACTTATATGATTATTTTCAACTTTTAATATAATTAGAAAAAATAATAATAATTTTTTCCATTCACCCTTATGGGTAGCATATAATATTTTTGTAACATTTTTTACAATTCTTAACAATTTTTTAATACACTACTCAAAACTTGATGTTTGAGGCAATAACTTGAAGGATTCGCATGATAGTAAAACAAGAATCACTAACAGCAAAAATGACTCTAAAAGATTTACCCGCGGCTTCCCCACTACCTACGGCAAATCTGGTTTTAGTATTCGGATCTGTGAAGCGTTTCGGCGAGGCTAAACTAGCCAGCATATTAAAAACTCGCTACCCAACGGCTCAAATCATCGGCTGTTCAACTTCTGGTGAAATTACTGCAGAGGGTGTATTTGACGAAAGCTTACAAATTACCGCCGTTTTATGGGAAAAAACCGTACAGCGTGTTACACATACAAAAATGACAAGCATGCAGAATTCTCATGAAACTGCAGTGGGTTTAGCTCGTCAATTAAAATCGGATGAATTAAAAGCGGTGCTGGTTTACTCAGATGGTTTGAACGTCAATGGTTCAGAGCTACTGGAAGGTTTTAAAAGTGTACTTGGGGATATACCGCTCATGGGCGGCATGGCAGGCGATGGATTTAATTTTAGCCAAACCATACAAATCTTTAACGATACCATTTCAAATGGCTTAGTCATTGCCGTTGGCTTATATGGCAAAAACTTAGTGGCAGCAACGGGCGTCGGTAGGGGCTGGAAGCCATATGGTCCGCCACGTAAAGTTACTAAGTCAGAAAAAAACGTGGTGCTGGAACTAGATGGCAAACCAGCACTGCCGTTATATAACATGTATATTGGCGCGCAATCTGCAAAAGGCCTCCCGGGTAGCGGCTTAAAATTTCCATTTGCGATTATTGAAGAAGGTAAGCGTGATATTGAAAAAATTCGAACACTGTTAGCTATTGATAGCACTAAAAATAGCCTCACTTTTGCGGGTAACGTAGATGAAGGCGAAACAGTACGTTTCTGCCAGGCCACACATGACAGGCTAGTTGAAGGCGCTGGCGATGCAGCCCACCTGGTAACGGGTCAGGCTAGCACCAATCAAACGGGGTTAGCAATATGTGTGAGTTGCGTTGGCCGTAAAGGCGTGATGGCGGATCTGGTAGTCGACGAAGTAAAACTGGTAAAACAGATATTAGGCTCACAAACGGCCATCACTGGCTTCTATTCATATGGTGAATTTGCGCCGCGTCCTGACACCGCTGATAGCGTACTTCATAATCAGACAATGACGATTGGTTATTTGAGTGAGGATTTGTTAGCTTGATTTTGAATTGGATTAAATAACAAAAGACCCTATTAAAACAAGGGGATATATTATTTCATTAATATCAAAACGCTCAGTGCAAATTGAGCGTTTTTGTTTTATGATAGGCGCATCATCAGCTGTTCAACACTAAAATAATGAGGATTACATCATGGCAAACACCGTCCATTTAAAAGGCAACCCAGTAGCAGTGGGTGGGGACTTCCCACAAAAAGGTCAAACTGCACCTGATTTTCAATTGGCAGATGCAAAACGTAACTTACTTTCATTAGAAGCGTTTGCTGGAAAACGTAAAGTATTGAATATATTTCCAAGTATCGACACGCCTACTTGTGCAACATCTGTACGCACATTTAACCAAAAAGCCGGCGGAATGAACAACGCTGTTGTACTTTGTATTTCAGCTGATCTACCTTTTGCACAAAGCCGTTTTTGCGGTGCAGAAGGCATTGAAAATGTCATCACATTATCAACCTTCCGTGACACAGCAAAATTTTCTAAAGACTATGGCGTACAGATTCTGGACAGCAGCCTAGCTGGCTTAACTGCCCGTGCAGTAATAGTTCTAGATGAAAACAACAACGTATTACACAGTGAATTAGTTGCTGAGATTACTAGCGAACCTCATTACGACGCGGCTTTAGCGGTGTTGTAATTAAATACAGCATTACAAATACTCAGTGTATTTAGCATTACTACCCCGTGCTTTTTCCACGGGGTATTTTTTTGCATTCAGTTCAATCTTTTGATTTGCAGCCTCAATCAAATCAATGTGTAACACTTCGGCAATCCGTAATAAATAAACGAATGTATCAGCCAATTCATGGCTTACCGCCTCGCGCTTTTCTGGTGTTAATTGCTGACTCTCATGCGGCGTACTCCACTGAAACTGCTCGACCAACTCTGCAGCCTCAACAATCATAGCCATTGCCAGATTTTTTGGAGTATGAAATTGCGCCCAATCACGCTCTTCTACAAAAGCACTGATACGTTGCCTAAGCTCATCCAGTGTGTCAGCCATTTATTTTATCCTTACGATTACACTATTTTTATTTGCTTATTTTCGGTTACTGCCAGCCACCATTTTAATTTCAAATAACCTGCATTCAAGCGGCCCGTTGTAAAGAGGTGTTCGTTTACTTGGCGTAAGGCGCATCAACTTTGGCATGGTCAAATCATTGGTTAAAAAGTAAGTATTCCAACCTGCAAATTTACGTTTAAGCGCTTCACCCATTTTAGGGTATAGCAAGGCTAAATCATCGCCTTCACCAATACGCACGCCATAGGGAGGATTAGCCACCAAAACGCCGCTATCGGCTGGCGGAATTACATTGACTATATCGACATGTGAAAGCTGTACTGCAGCCAGTAATCCTGCATCCTCAAGGTTTTGTTTGCTGATACGTACTGCGCGCAAATCTACATCTGAACCATATATCTTTTGAAAAGAGACCGCTTTCACTTTGCTGGCAGCCTGATCTTTAATCTTATTCCAAATATCAGGTTCAAAGTTTTTAAGCTTTTCAAAGCCGAAGCTTCTCTTATATCCAGGCGCCATATCTAGTGCAACCATCGCAGCTTCCAACAAAAATGTACCGCTGCCACACATAGGATCTAACAAAGGCTGCCCTACTTGCCAGCCAGAAAGTTTCAAAATACCTGCCGCTAAGTTTTCACGCAAAGGAGCTTCAATACTGGCGCCTCGGTTGCCACGCTGATAAAGCGCTGCGCCTGATGTATCCAGGTAAAACTGATATTCCTCAGCTGCCAAATAAGCATGAATGCGCACTGCTGGCGTTTTAGTATCAATGTACGGACGACTGCCAACAGCTTGCCGAAACTTATCACACACAGCATCTTTAATTTTTAATGTGGCAAACTCCAAGCTTTTAAGTGGGCATTTTACGCCGGTGACTTTAACCATAAAGTCGTTTTTTACATCAAACCATTGTGGCCAATTAAGCTTGTAAGCCGCTTCAAATAAATCTTCTTCATTCAAATATTTACCACGTGCCACTTGCCATAAAATGCGGGTGGCAATGCGTGAGTGCAAGTTTGCCGCATAGCAGACAGCCCAGTCGCCATCGAAGCTGACACCGCCATCAGTTAGCTTGATTGATTTAGCATTCACTGCCTGCAGTTCGTCTGCAAGTAATTGCTCTAATCCGCGTGGGCAGGTTGCAAAATATCGGTTAGGTACCATGTTATATGTCGCTATTCGTTAACTGTTTTAATAAAATAATTTTTGATTAGAGCTAGGTCTCTATTTCAATCTAAATTGAAATCTAGATTTCAGTTTGAACCAGGCTTCTATTCAAAAATAGTCGGTTACTGCTACTGGGATTATGCTCTGCCAGTTTTTCTATAAACTGCAAAAACTCTATTTGATGAGTTTTCTCAAGTAATTTTGCGCGATCACGTAAATGATTTAATCGCAAATCTGATGGTTCACGCTTAAAGCCAAAAACAACAATATTACCAGGCTTGCCTGTGGGTAGTACCAATACCCGCCCATCAAAACTTTGCTCTATACGCCGCAAGTACACATCGAAATTTTTGTCGCTACCCCATAAATTAATGACGAATACACCGTCTTGCTTAAGGGTTGTTGCGCATTGGTCAAAAAAATCCTGACTGCAAAAATCAGAGGGAATACCATTTCTATCAAAAGCATCAATTAACAGCACTTCAGCATCAGCTGTATGCTCTGCTAAGTAATGCAACCCATCACCTTCAATCACTTCAAATCGTTCGTCATTTTCAGGTACATAAAATTGACTGCGTGCAACCTGAATAATTCTAGGGTTAATTTCTATGATTGTACTCGCTATATCAGAGCAATTCGCATGCACATATTTGGCTACTGAACCACCGCCTAAGCCTATAGTGAGCATATGATTAACATTCTGCTTAAAAAGCAAAAAACACATAATGCCACGCGTATAAGCTAGCTCTAAAGCAAAAGGGTCGCGTATGCGCATTGCACTTTGAATGGTGACTGAGCCTAGATGCAATGAGCGTACGCCATCAGCTTCACTCACATCTACCGTGTCGTTTGCGGCGCTGGCCTTGGTAAACTCGCGTAATAAATGTTTAGCGACGCGAAACATTAAGCGGCCTCTGCCTCGGTTTCATCTTCATCCAGGTTAACATCAACCAGTGCTGGCTCATCTTCAAGCACCTGTATAAATTTTGTGCGTAATTCCATCAGCAACGTATCGATTTCTTGCACTTGTAAACTTACCCGTGTGCCTGTTTTAAGTTCAGGCAGACCATATACTTTGGTCATATAGGGCAAGCTGTCCAGTCGAACTAAGTTTTCACGCCAGACTGTTGCATGCACTTCCTGTAAGTTTTCTTGAATTAAATACTGTAAGCACCAATAGCGTTCCATACGAATTTGAAACTCACTATAAGCTTTATAGGTAAGTTCAAAGTTACGCATATGCGTTGTAAGCGCATCACTATTATGCGGGTATACCGGCGCCGTAGTTTGCGCCACACTGATAATTTGACGCTGATTGATTAAGTCAACCGCGCGACGCAGAGGCGAAGTACTCCAGGCATACTGCGCAACCCCTAAGCCTTGATGAGGCTCTGCCTTGGTGGTCATATAAACCTTGCCGCCTGTCTGCGCACGGTACAGCGCCGGCACCCCGTGCGCCGCTAATAATGCGCCCCACTGATTATTAGCTTCTATCATCAGCTCGGCCACTAATTTATCCATAGGTGAACCACGATGACGCCCTACAATACTCACATTGCCATCATTGACATAAAAGTTGTAATCAACCTGCGGCGGTTTTGTCGGATCATATTTACCGCGGGCCTTTTCTAGTGACACCGCCAAATTAAACAGATACAGAAGCTTAGACCAATATGGATGGCCGCTATCAGCCTCTAATGTCGCTTCATTAAAAAATGGCTCTAACGCATCATGACGCAAGTTTTCAGCAATTTTAATGCGCTCAACTTTGCTATCTCGCTGGGTAATGGTGAGGTCTGCGTTTACATGTAAATATAAAGACAATACAGGCTTTATCTGCCCAGCATCTAAGCTAAATGGCCGTATAGCCTCTTCTGGAAGCATGGTGATTTTATGGCCTGGCATGTAAACCGTAGATAAACGCTGCATCGCTTCAATATCAAGCGGACTACCCACCTCAATACCCAGCGCAGGTGCAGCAATATGGATACCGACGCGAGTAACGCCATCCGCTAAATGTTTGATTGAAAAAGCATCATCAATTTCAGTCGTCGTGCTGTCATCTATACTAAATGCCTCCGACTCGGCCAAAGGTAAATCGTTAAATTGCAAATTCGCCGGAATCTCTGAAATCTCTTCTGCAGTAAAATCTGTACCATTAGCAAAATACTCACGCAAAAAAGCACCCAAATGGAAGTCATGCGCTGAAGGTATGGCACCGCATGCCTGTAATAGCTTGAGATGGCTCAAATGCAACTCACTTGCAGCAGCATCTAATGTTTTGAATTCAAAGGCATTTTTATCAGGCTCATACAGCAGCATATCTAGCTTTTGCATCAACTCATTTGGCATTTTATGCGCCTTGAGCTCTGCAATATATCCCGACATTTTTTCAGCCAATAATCGCTTTTTTTCAAGCCCGGCAAGCGCAGCTTTGAGTATTTCAGCTGGCGCGGCCTTGTAGCGCCCTTTGCCCTTACGATTAAAATACACAGGCGCACTGTGTAACTTAAGCGCAATTGCGGCCGCTTCTATTGAGGTAGGTTTGTGCCCATAATATTCCTGCGCAAATTCTTCAAAGCCAAATTCAGAAGAAAAGTCGGAGCCACTGCAACATTCCCATAAAAAATCCACATCCAGCGTTTCAGCTTCCGTATTAGCGATTTCCATAAAACCAGTCAATGACGTTTCAAAACGCATCAACACATTACTGGTTTTGACCTTACTACGTTTGCCACTAGCAGATTCAATTTGCATAGAACCTTGTGTTTCGGTCATGATGGAGGCAACTTTGAAACTACCGTCTTCTTCAAAAAATACATTCATACTTGGCTATTCATGCAGGTTAAACTAACGAAATTGTGGTCATTTTACCTTGTAATAGTTGATAAGCTTATAAACTAGAAAAATATAGCTGAATTAACACTTTAATAAACATCCATTATCTAAAAATGATAAACACATGTTGTTTATCACCTTTTTGTAGTTGATAATCTTGACTTATGAATACTGAAGAATTAATTACAAATGCGGGACTAAGACCCACTCGGGCGCGCATCGCAGTGCTCAGCACACTCGCAGAAGCTTCTAGCGCCATCAGCCATTCTGAAATTTTGGTGAGAATGTCTCATCATAAAGAGTTTGACCGAGTTACCATTTACCGCGTGTTGGATTGGCTGACCGAGCATCACTTAATCCATAAAATTTCAGGTGATAACCGCGCCTGGAAATTTCAGATATCTCAAAACACGTTGGCAGGCCAACATACGCATCAGCATGCACACTTACAATGTAGCGCTTGTGGAAAAGTCATTTGCATCCACGAACTTGAACCACACTTTCCCAGCAAAATTCTTGCAAAATATCACGTCGAGTCTATTGATATTAACATCAAAGGCTTATGTCCCGACTGCATTTAGCATTATTCTAACCGTCACTGTACTGTTAACCATCCATCAATAGATTAATAATGCAATATTGTTGCATTTATTAATCTGCACCTATAAAATGCAACATTGTTGCTTTATATAGCGTCACCCATGCGCCTAGCAAAGCTTAATTATTACCATTTTTTCTGATCTTAATGCTTTTGTAGCAGGCTGAAACTAATGACTTTGTTACAAATAATTCTTGCCACACTCATTGGCGGTGTATTTTCAGTCATGCTGGCAAGCTTGGTTGCGCTCACCTTTTTAGCCCGCTTTGCCAACCGCATGGTGGCATTTGCCGTGGGCGTGCTACTAGGCTTTGCGCTGACCGATATTTTGCCAGAAGCCGTTAATCTAGGCTTAGATATTACCAAAGCGGGCTAGGTGTTGATTGCAGGCATCATGGGCTTTTTTCTGCTAGAGAAACTCGCCCTATGGCGGCATGACCACGCCACCAGTCTAGGTAAAACACAACTCAAGCCACAAGTTAGCATGATTGTGATTGGTGACGGTATGCACAATTTTGTGGATGGCGTATTGCTTGCGGCGGCTTTTCTTACGGATTGGAAACTAGGCTGGGCAGCCGCTATTGCCATTAGCGCCCATGAAATTCCACAAGAAATATCCGACTTTATGGTGCTGTTAGATGCGGGCGTTTCAAAACGCAAGGCATTGTTACTCAATGCACTTTCAGGTGCAGCCATGACCTTAGGCGGCATCTTAGGCTGGTTAAGTTTAAGCGATGCCCATGCAGCTATCCCCTACATATTGGTGCTGGCGGCAGCTAGTTTTATTTATATTGCTGTGGCGGATTTGGTACCTGAATTACATCGCCACCGCAAGCCGCGCGATATGGCTTTGCAGCTCGGTTTAATGGCGGCAGGGCTGGGTGTAACTGCGCTGGCTAAATTATTACAAAATTGAAAGGCTACACATGACTATAGATAAACGTATTCCCGCCACCATCCTCACTGGCTTTTTGGGCGCAGGCAAAACAACGCTACTCAATCGCATTTTGCAAGAACAACACGGGCAACGCATTGCTGTGATTGAAAACGAATTTGGTGAAACAGGCATTGATGGCGACTTGCTGATTGAAGGTGAAGAGCAAATTGTGGAAATGAATAACGGTTGCATTTGCTGCACAGTGCGTGGCGATTTAGTGCGTATTTTGGGTGACTTATCACAACGTAATCTTGCAGGCCAAAACGCAAGTGATAACAACAAAGAAAAGTTATGCTTTGACCGCGTGATTATTGAAACCACGGGCTTGGCGGACCCAGCGCCTGTGGCACAAACCTTTTTTGTGGAAGAGGATATAAGAAATCAATACAAACTAGATGCCATTATTACCGTGGTAGATGCGGTGCATGGAATGCAACAACTTGACGAACACCATGAAGCACTGGAGCAAGTAGGGTTTGCCGATAGGATTTTGCTTTCAAAAACCGATTTAGTTGCGCCTGAAGCGGTACAAGCGATTATCGCAAGGCTACGCCAAATTAACCCACGCGCGCCTATCAAAAACGTGCATTTTGGCAAAACCGACATTGCCGATATTTTAGATATTGGCGGTTTTTCACTCGATGAAATTCTTAAAATTGAGCCTGACTTTTTAGAAGATGTCAGCCACGAACATGATGATGATATAGGTTCCTTTGTGTTTCGTAGTGAACGTGCGTTTGATTTACAGAAGCTAGAAGTGTTTATGGGTGACTTGCTCGAAATCTACGGCACGGTGTTGTTAAGGTACAAAGGTATTTTAAATATTGATGGCGATGATAAACGCACCGTGATTCAAGGCGTACACATGCTAATGGGCGGCGAGCAAGGCTCGGCTTGGAAACCCAATGAAAAGCGTGAATCTGTATTGGTGTTTATTGGTAAAACCTTGCCAAAAGATACTTTTGAAAAAGGTTTGGCGATGTGCTTGGTTTAAATCTTACCTATTTTTAATGAGGAATACATATGAAAAAACTCCCTGTCACCGTGTTATCTGGCTTTCTAGGTGCTGGCAAAACCACACTGCTCAATCACATTTTAAACAATCGCGAGGGCAAGCGCGTAGCGGTGATTGTGAACGATATGTCTGAAGTTAATATTGACGCGCAATTGGTGCGCGATGGCGGCGCGGCACTCTCGCGCCAAGATGAAAAAATGGTAGAAATGAGTAACGGCTGCATTTGCTGTACCTTGCGTGAAGATTTGCTGATAGAAATCACCCGCCTCGCACAAGAAAACCGCTTTGATTACTTGCTGATTGAAACCACAGGCATTGCCGAACCACTACCCATTGCCGAAACCTTCACTTTTGCCGATGAAGATGGCGTGAGCTTATCGGATGTAGCGCAATTAGACACCATGGTCACCGTGGTTGATGGCTACAACTTTTTAAAAGATTACAGCTCACGCGACTTTATTGCCGACCGTGGCGAATCACTGGGCGAAGAAGACGAACGCACGGTGGTAGATTTATTGATAGAGCAAATTGAATTTTGCGATGTATTAGTGCTAAATAAAACTGATTTGATGTCAGCCGACGAAATTGCGCGGCTTGAAGCCATACTTAAAACCTTTAACCCGCGTGCTGACATTGTGCATAGCAGCTTTGGCAAAGTGCCACTTGAGCGCGTGATGAACACAGGCAAATTTAACTTTGATGAGGCCGCTAACGCGCCAGGCTGGCTGCAAGAACTGCGCGGCGAACACGTGCCAGAAACTGAAGAATACGGCATTTCAAGCTTTGTTTACCGCGCACGAATACCGTTTCACCCACAACGCCTATGGCATTGGCTTAACCAGGAATGGGCTGGGGTCATCCGCTCAAAAGGCCACTTTTGGCTAGCCTCGCGTCCTGAATTTTGCGCTAACTGGTCGCAAGCGGGTGCAATTACCCGCACAGAGCTAGCAGGTTTCTGGTGGGCTGTTTCCCCTAAAGAATACTGGCCTGAAGATGCAGAGCAACTACAAACCATACAAGACCGCTGGCAAGAACCCTATGGCGACAGGCAACAAGAGCTTGTGATTATTGGCATGCAAATGAACCGCGATGCAATTGTTGCTGGCTTTGATGCCTGCCTGCTAAATGAATCTGAAATGGTGTTGGGTATGGAAGGCTGGAAAACGCTACCTGACCCCTTTCCTGAATGGCGAAAAATTGAAGAAGATACAGAAACCGCTTAATTTACCTTTTTATTATTTTGAGAACTTGATATGCAACCGAACATGATTCGCAGTTTAATTACATTGCTATTTTTACCAGGAGGTTATGCCGTCGCTGAGAATGATCGCAATATACAGTTGGATAGTGTTGTAGTGATTGGTCAGTCGGCCACTTCGATTGAAAAAGATCTTGCTGGCTCCGTGGATGTGATTACCCGAGATGAGCTTGAATATGAGCACGTGAGTGATACGCTTGAATTATTTAACAAAACACCAGGCGTTGCCCTGTCACGTTACAACCAAGGTATTATCAATACTGATATTACCATTCGCGGATTTGCAGGTGATGGTTTAACACCTCATGCAAAATTACTCATAGATGGCATTCCATCCAACCTGCACAATGGCTATAACGAGCTTGATCACTTATTCCCCACAGGCATTCAATCCATACAAGTATTTAAAGGCACAAGCGACCCCAGTGTCGGACTGTTCGCGACTGCTGGCAATTATCGGGTGGAAACACGTAAAAATACCGATAAAGTGCTTGAACTAACACTAGGCAGCTTTAATACCAAAGAACTGCAAGGTTATGTTGGATATAAAACTGGCGACTTCACACAAAACTACTCACTGGGTTATCGCAATGCTGACGGTTATCGTGACCATACCAGTATTGAAAAAATTGCCTTATCTGGTCGCTGGCAATATGACTTTGAAAATACAAGCCTGGCACTAAGCACTCGCTATGGTAAATACGAAGCAGATTCCCCTGGCTATTTAAGCAAGCAGCAAGCCAGACAATATCCCCGAAGTTCTGCCAGCTATGCCAATCAAGATGGTGGTGAAAAAGAATCCAAACAAGTCAGTCTACATGCGGATCATTTTTTTAATAATGACTTAGACCTTAGCGTAAAAGCGTACTGGCAAAATTTTGAGCGTGAGCGCTGGGTGCGCCTTACCCAGGCAGGCACATTACAAAATCGTTACGACGACCAAGATATGTCCGGATTTATCGCTAAGCTCAATTGGCAGTTTGACCCTAAATGGCGATTAGAAACTGGCTTTGATATTGAGAAACAACAAGTGATTGAACAGCGTTTTGGCACCATAGGTCAACAACGCGTGCGTAATACTGCAAGCGTCAACAGAAATAGGCACTATAACTTTGATACCAAAGGCGCCTATATGCAAATTGGACACACTCCCAATAAAATGCTTAGCTGGAATGCCGCGATTAGAGCGGATCAGATTGATGGTGATTACAAGCAATTTAATGCCTCAGGTGTTGCAACACCAAGAAAAATATACAATTTCGGCACAATTATTCAGCCTAAACTAAACGCATTCTTAAACCTGAGTGACCATCAAACATTGTTTGCAAACACTGGGCGTAGCTTTCAGCATCCATTTGGTGCTGATGCTTACACTGCAGGCGACACTAACGCGCGTGACGTATCTATGAACGACGGCTGGGAATTGGGCTTAAAAAGCACGTTTGCTAAGCAACTGAACACGCGTATTTCATACTGGGAACAAAAAGCCAAAGACGAGTTTGTTGTCATAGATGGTACAGGGCAAAACGTGGGGGAAACTAGCCGAAAAGGTATAGACTTCAGCTTAAGCTACCCAATATTAGACAATTTCAGTGTTTGGGCTAACGTTTCTAAAGTTTACACCAGCATTAAAAAGAGTGCTTCTACCAGTCAAGCCTTTGAAGGTAACAACCTCAGAGGGATCCCAGATCATACAGCTTCTATTGGTTCGACTTACAATTGGTCTAGCGACTTAGTGATGCGCCTACATGTTGATAGACAAGGTGCCTACCACATCAACGAGGCCAATATTGGAGGAAAATATGGAGCCTATACGTTGGTGAATGCCAGTGCTGACTACAAAACCCGCTGGGGAAAAGTCATCATGCAAGTTAATAACTTATTTGATAAGCATTATGAATACGTATATGACCAGAGTACTAACGCTAACATAGTAGACTCTATTCACTCCCCTGGTGCTGGCCGTAACTTCAGCATCTCCACCCGTGTAGATTTTTAAAACAACACGGCCATGTTACTCAACATTGAACATTTAAGCTTTAGCTATAACGATAAGTCCCTGATTAAGGACTTATCTCTACAAGTTTCCAATGGCGAAGTGGTGGCGATTTTAGGTGGTAACGGCTTAGGTAAATCTACATTACTCAAGCTGATACTGGGCATCATCAAGCCCACTTCCATCTCACCGCAAACGCAATTGTCAGTAGAAAACATCAATATCATTAAGCAGCCTGATTTAGCGCGCCAGCATATTGCTTATTTACCTGAACAAGCTGCACTTTACCCACATTTAACGGGGTTTGAAAACTTGCAGTACATGCTCAGTTTAACTAATAAGAAAAAGCTAAACCGTGATGAGCTAGAAACTTATTTAACCAAAGTGGGATTGCAAGCAGATGCCTGGCATAAGTTAACAACACATTACTCTAAAGGTATGCGACAAAAGCTGATGATTGCCTTGGCATTGGCACGCCAAGTCAATCTGATGTTATTGGACGAGCCTAACACTGGTCTAGACCCTGTTGCGACCGCTGATTTAAATCGCATTATTGATGAGTTAAAACTTAGCGGCGTGGGTATTTTAATTGTGTCTCATGACTTGTTATCAATTGATGAAGTCGCTGAAACACAATTGATATTGCGTGATGGGAAATTAACACCAATCACTGGTTCTATCATGCAAAGCAGCCTTGCTGATTTGCGCAAAATTTTCACCCTCTAAACTTAACAGCATTAAAGTAATGTTAAATCAATGTTCAAAACTTCATTAAAAATCGCGCAGTTTGAGTGGATAAGGCTATTACGTGATAGCAGCAGCCTTAATGTGATAGCGGGGTTGTTACTCGTCACTTTGGCTGCACTTTATCTAACTCATACCAGATTTCAAGAAATCCAACACGAATACGACATTGCAACAGTCATATCAAATGCCCAATGGAATGAGCAGCCTGAACGGCATCCGCACCGTGTTTCTCACTTTGGCGATTTTGTTTTTAAGCCGCTGCACCCTCTATTTAGATTTGATGAGGGTGGTAACGCTTTTACTGGCTATGTGCTGTTTTTAGAATCTCATCGCCAAAACAGTGCTAACTTTAACGATGCCAGTGAAAGTGGCGCACTCATACGTTTTGGGCAGCTAACGCCAGCGTTTATCTTGCAAACCATTTTGGCGCTTGTGCTTATATTTATTGGTTATTCTATTGTTTCTAGCGAACGCGAACAAGGAACATTGCAACAATTGCTGTCAAATGGTGTTAAAACACATCAGTTAATTTTAGGTAAATTGATGGCATTAGCCATACCTAGCGTATTGTTAGTGTTAATGCTAAGCATGATTGGGATGATTGCTGCACCTTCAGAAATTGACATCTACGCAAGAATCACAGTTTTACTGGCTGGCTATACCGTTTATTTGCTAATGTGGTGCACCCTCATTATTGCAGTCTCTACTTATTGCCAATACTCACGTACCGCCTTGCTTATTTTAGTTGCACTGTGGTTAGCCTTTTGCATCGCACTCCCCAGACTAAGCCACGAATTAGCCCATCAACAACACCCTACGCCCAGTTTGGTAGAAGCTAATTTTATGGCAGAAGATGTGCTGAGTAAAATTGGTGACAGCCACAATGCTAACGACCCATATTTCAATACATTTAAAGAGAAATCATTGCAGCAATACGGGGTGAAAAAGGTGGAAGATTTACCAGTAAACTACAACGGCTTGCTATTAAGTGAGGGTGAGCGTCTCACCACACAAGTATACCGTGAGCAATATCAACACATTGCGATGACGATGCAACAGCAACAAAACATGATACGCAAACTTGCATGGTTAAACCCCTCGATTGCCATACAAACGTTATCACGTGCAGCAAGCGGCAGTGACTTAGCCCATCACATGCATTTTTTAGAGTTAGCAGAACAGCGGCGTTATGCCACCATTCAATACCTTAACAGTATCCATATACATCAAGTTAAGCATACAAACGACAAAGAGCAGCGTTTGGATGCAGATTTTTGGAAAAAAGCACCGCGTAAAGACCTCTCTCCAGCAACGATTCAATTGGTATTCCCAGATATTCTGCATACACTATTAACTCTGTTAAGCTGGCTTACTTTCACAGCCCTCGCTTTAATTTTCACCACTAAGCGCTTGAGTCAAACATGCTGAAATTTGAATGCCTCCTTATTTTTCGCCAAAAGTTAATGGTGGCGGCATTGTTATTTTGCATGTTGATATGTGCTATTGCACTTTGGAATGGGTGGTTAAAAACGCAAACCATCCACGAAGAAATTCGCAGGGCAATCAGTACAGAGTCCCACCGCCATCAGCAACAAATCACCAAATTTGGGCGAGGTGGTGAAGCCGGTGAGACGGCTTATTATGTTTACCACACTGTTTATAACACGCCAGGGCAGTGGAGTTTCATTTCACTAGGTAACCGCAGTTACTCGCCGCACGTTCAAAGAGTAAGGTTATTAGGCCTGCAATCTCAGCTATATGACGGAGAATCACACAATCCGGAATATGCGGTAGCTGGCCACTTTGATTTTGCTTTTGTGGTGATTTTTATGTTACCGCTCATTTGTGTCGCACTTGCACATGACCTTTGCCCAATTGAGCGAAGCCAAAACAGACTAACCCTGCTTAAATCGCTCACCACATCACTTAATGCATTATGGATTAGGAGATTACTATTAAGATGGCTCATCGCCAGTGCCAGCATACTATTACCGCTTACGGCTTGCGTCGTTATGCTGCAACTTCCCCTTACCGATTTTGTAAAAATAAGCCTTGCGGTATTGGCATATGGCTTGTTTTGGACATTTCTGAGCGGGTTACTCAGCTTAAGGCGAAGCCAGCCAAGTACAAGCGCTAATGCCACATTATGTTTAGTGTTATGGTTACTTATTGTTATCGTTATTCCCAGTACGGCAAACGTACTTATTAACAAAACCAGCCCCTTCATTTCAGGCGCGGAAATCGCACTTGAACATCGAAAAAAAGTACATGACGCGTGGGATTTATCAAAAGAACAGACTTTTGATACGTTTTTTAAAGCACATCCTGAGTGGAAAGATACGTCAAAAGTTACGACACGTTTTCATTGGAAATGGTATTACGCCTTTCAGCAAGTAGCTGACATGGCGGTTGATAATGCTTTACAACAACGTCATGCCGCTTTATTGCAAAGAGACCAGCGTAGTCGCCTTCTTGGCATACTCATCCCTTCAGTTGCATTACAATACTGGATGGATGACATATCAGACAACAATTTACAGAACCTACTGGCCTTTCGCGCAAAAGTCAGCAACTATCACACTGAACTGCGGCACTACTTTTACCCATATCTTTTTAACGAACACCCCTTCCATCAAAAAGACTTTAAAGCTATGCCAAGGTTTAAACAATAACACTATGACAGATTGAATTAAATATGGACAAACGCATCCCCGTAACTTTACTAACTGGTTTTTTAGGTAGTGGTAAAACCACACTGCTCAATCAGCTGCTGCATCATCCCGCTATGAACGACACGGCCATTATTATCAATGAACTGGGCGATGCAGGACTAGACCAAATTTTTGCCAATAGTAACTTGGCGCAAAATATTGAAAATGAACATATTGCCGATAACACCGTACTTCTAAGCTCCGGCTGTTTATGCTGCACCTTAAAAAATGAGCTGGCAGACACCATGCGCGATTTGTTTTTTAAGCGCGCATTACAAGCAATACCGCAATTCAACCGTCTGATTATCGAAACCACTGGCATGGCTGACCCTGGCCCGATACTTGCCAACCTGATGAATGAACCTGTGATTGAATCTGTCTACAGGCTGGATGCAGTAGTAGTAACGATAGACAGCGTATACGGTTTGCAGCAAATTGAAGTAAATACTGAAGCATTAAAGCAAGCGGCTGTGGCCGATGTATTAGTACTGACTAAAACAGATTTAGCAAGCACCGAACAAATCAACGCCTTAAAAGAAAAACTTATCACCATTAACCCAGGGGCTACACAACACAAAGTAATACATGGTGAGCTAGACCCAATGTTTGTGATTGATGTGGGTTTGTTTGATATTGAAAGCAAGCACGCCGAACCTCAGCGCTGGTTGCGCGCGCCCCTGAAAAAAGCTCAGCCTAAAGGCACTTTACCGCAAAAAGCACATGATGATGACATTGTGAGCTTTACAGTCATCATGCCAAAACCGCTTAACTGGGCGCAATTAAAGCCACATTTGTTATGGTTTTGCCAAAACTACGGCAAAAACTTGTTGCGCCTCAAAGGCATTATCCATGCGGCAGATCAACCGGCGCCTCTCGCCATTCATGCTGTGCATTTCACGCCTTATCCTCCCACACTGCTTGAAGGCTGGACTGAAGAAGAACCTACATCACGTATTGTGATTATTGGTAAAGGGTTGGATGAACTGGAGATTCGAAAAGCATTGATGCAATTTTAAGTTAGGGAGTCGTCAATTTCACTGCATCGTGCCATTCGATAAATAAAATGGCAGCTAAAATGACCTGCTTTTGGTAAGTTTCACCAGCATCAGCCATCTAGATACATAATTACTAAAGTTATCGACTTGCACTTTTCAAATGAAGCATATGCTTGCATCGCGGATAGTTTTTACATCCCCAAAATTCTCCTCGCTTGCCAGAGCGTTTCACCATTTTCACACCACATGATGCGCATGTTGGCGTTGTATAGTCGCCCTCTGCTGCTAATGCAAGGAGTTTTTGCTGCGATACTTCAGGCAACCGCTTTATCATTGCTAACAACATCTCACCATTGATCAGTGTGATTTTGTTGGCTGTGGCCGTACCTTTGGCATCAACGGAATAATCACCTGATGTCATATAAAAACCTTTAGCAATTTTCTGATGCGTCATCACACCAAGAAACTCACGAATTTCTTTTACACCAACTTGCCTGCTAGTCCATGCTTTACATTGCACTAATGAAGTAGGATTGCCTGAATCATCCTGATATAGCTTTATATCAATGCCGCCATCTGCTCCTAGTGAGGTTGCCTCAGCTTTAATACCTTTTTCGTGATAGTAGGCTGTAGATAGCTCTTCAAACCTTTTCCATTCAATTTCTTGAATAAGTTGCAATGTCCAGACGGTAGGTGGTAGTGCGACTGGTCGTACTTGAGAGTTACCAAGTGAACCTGCGATGGGAGCGTCAGAAGCTGTTTTAAAAACTTGAAGAGAAACGTTAGGAGGCGCAGTCCAACTAGGTTTAACAGCAGATGAGGCATTAAGTGGAGCTGTCCAACTAGGTTTAGATCGGCTTTCAGCCTTTTTCTGTAAAATGAACTTTACTAGCGCCATTATTCCAAATATGGCCGTTAGGAATAATCCAATAGGCTTTAAACCAAGTGCAATAGGCTTAAGCATTGGGTTTGTAATAGAAGGAACTACAACAAAAATGATAATTAAAAGAATTACTGCAAGCGCTGCAGAAACTATCCAATTCCCGTTTAGTGCTATCTCAAGTAATGATTGCTTCTTAGGTCGTCTAGCCATATAGATATTCAAATTTTTTGTATTATTAAACGAATGGTGTATGTTTATTTAACTAATTGCAAGTGCTTGAACTATCAAACAGTGCTATTAGACTAAATTCATGTGCGGTGGCATTAAATATACAGATCATCAAAAAGCATGGATTAGCGATAAATTTCTCCATTAAAGTTAAATAGTCACGCACCATTTAGCCATTCGTGACCACTGCATCCTTAATTGACAACTTGACTTTAAATACTAATCCCCAAATACTAATCCCCGCTGTGATAAAAGTTTTACACGGTCTAGGCCCATTACACTGAAGAACTTTATTTAACTGACAAGTTATTGCTGAGTGAAACTTTAAGGTTTGTTATAGTTACGCCATGCACACCCTATCATCCCTTCGCGCTGGTCAATTGGCCGGCATCAAACGCCTTGATCTTTCATGTGGCCTGACAGACTTTCCAAGAGAAATCTTTGAGCTTGCCGAGTCATTAGAGATTCTCAATCTATCGGGCAATGATTTATCCAGTTTGCCCGACGACTTACCTAAACTACACAAACTGCGCGTAATTTTTTGCTCGAACAACAGCTTAACTGAAGTGCCAGAAGTATTGGGACAGTGTGCCAATTTGGAGATGGTAGGCTTTAAAGCTAACAAAATACGTAGCGTACCTGCAGCATCTTTGCCGAATAAGCTTCGTTGGCTAATTCTGACCGACAATCAAATATCTACATTACCTAGTGAGCTAGGAGCATGTTTGCACTTACAAAAACTTATGCTAGCCGGCAATCAGCTACAGGATTTACCATTACAGATGGCTGCCTGTACCCGATTGGAATTACTGCGCATCTCAGCGAATCGTTTTTCACAATTACCTGAATGGTTGCTATCGTTGCCGCGTCTTGCATGGCTTGCTTATGCGGGAAATCCATGTAGCGATGCCAACGAAGCCGCCGTAATGGCCAAACAAGCTATTAGAAACATTGATTGGAACAGTCTGGAATTGCAACACCCTTTAGGTGAAGGTGCATCAGGTGTAATCTATCGCGCAAATCATCGATTGACTGGCATCGATTCTCCTGTAGCAGTCAAGCTATTCAAAGGCACTTTAACCAGTGATGGTTTAACACGTAGCGAAAAAGCTGCCTGCATTGCAGCTGGAACACATAGTGGATTGATTCCTGTCATTGGAAAAATCAGCGGGCATCCTGAGAATATACCGGGATTAGTAATGTCGTTGATCGACCAGAGTTTCCGCAACCTCGCACAGTCGCCAAGCCTGGAATCTTGCACACGCGATTGTTATCCCGTAGAAAACAGATTCACATTGACCACTACTTTGAATATCTCACTGAGGATTGTGGAAGTAGCAGCACATCTACATGCTCGTGGCGTGATGCACGGTGATTTATATGCACACAACATTTTATGTAATGAGCAAGGCAACTGTTTGCTTGGTGATTTTGGTGCAGCATCGTTCATTCCACAGGACGATGTGCGTCAAAGCACTGGTCTGCAATGCATAGAAGTACGTGCGTTTGCTTGCTTATTGGAAGAATTGCTGGATCGTTGTGATTCTATGCTTAAATCGCAGCATGTCTTTGACTCAATACGTACCTTGCAGCGACGATGCGCTCAACCAGAGGTTAATGAGCGCCCTTTATTTGATGAAATTCAATCTGAACTAAAGGTCATAGAGCAGTTATATATAGTGCAGTTATGTGAAAATGATAAACCTGATTAGCGTAAATATTGAACGGCAGTTGATAGCCGCACAGCCCCAAATGATGTCTAAATCCATCTACTCGAGAACAGATACTCTCCTGGCATTTGCTCATCTGGTATTTACTCATCAAGGCTCAAAATTCACCCAAACTTTTAATATGGGTCATGACACTACGCCCTAATGCATGTAATGAATACCCGCCTTCAAGCGCGGATACAATACGGCCATTGGCATGGCGTTTGGCAATATCCTTGAGCATTTCAGTGACCCATAAGTAATCGCTTTCACGCAAGGCCAGTCCACCCATGTCGTCTTCACGATGTGCATCAAATCCTGCCGAAATCAATATCATCTGCGGCTGGAAACGCTCTAAAGCAGGTAGCCACTGTTCTGTAATCGCATCACGAAACTGCTCCCCTGAACTACCGGCAGCAAGCGGCACATTAATGATGTGGTCATTGCCGCTGTCAGCACCGCAATATGGATAATATGGATGCTGAAAAGTCGAGCACAACATCACGCGGGGCTCATCATGAAAAATATCTTCAGTACCATCACCGTGGTGAACATCAAAGTCGGCAATGGCTATTCGCTCCAAGCCATGATGTTCAAGCGCATGCGCTGCGGCGACTGCTACATTATTGAAAATGCAAAATCCGGATGCCCCTGCACGCTTTGCATGGTGGCCAGGCGGGCGAATATTACAAAATGCATTTTGCACCTCACCTGAAATGACTAAATCAACGGCCTTAACCACTGCACCACAAGCGTACAAAGCCGCATCTAAGGTATATGGATTCATCAAGGTATCACCATCAAGATCGATAAGTCCTGATTCCGGAGAATGGTTAAACACCCATTCGATATAATCTTGAGTGTGTGCCAGGGCCAACACTTCTTTGCTTGCCTTCTGTGCTTCATAATGGCTAAGAAAATCAAACAGTCCAGAAGCGATGAGTTGATCCTGAATAGCATGAATGCGTGCCGGGCATTCAGGATGGCCTATCCCCATGTCATGTTTAAGAAATTCCGGATGCGTAATGTAAGCAGTCTGCATGAAGGCTCACTTACAATACTTTGTACACATTTTTGATGCTACTGTCTTCCGGGTTAACTACAGCAGTAAAACCTAGTCGCTTCATTAACTTCAGCATGCTGGCATTGTTTTTTAACACTTCACCCTCTATCCGCTTTAATCCCTTGGTTCTTGCAATGTCCATCAGTGAGGTCATTAATTTATGGCCTAGCCCTGTGCCACGCATGCTATCAGCTACCACTAAGGCAAATTCGCAGCTTTCACCGTCCGGGTTAATAGCGTAGCGCGTTACACCTAGCTCAATTTCCTTATCCTGTTCAACTTTTACCGCGATTAATGCCATCTCGCGACTATAGTCAATTTGTGTGAATCGTACTAACAAGGTTTCACTAAGCTGCTGAACACTTTTCATAAAACGGAAATAGCGTGATTCTTCAGATAGATTTTGCACAAAATCCTGCACCAGCCAAACATCTTCTGGACGGATCGGACGAATCACCACATCGGTTCCATCTGCCAGCTGCCAATTGCTGACGAGATGGGTTGGATATGGAGAAATGGCCATGTGAGCATAACGATCAGCACTAGCAGGTCTAACATCTACCACTATTCGCGCATCTGCAGCCAGTACGCCATGTTCATCTAATATCAGCGGATTAATGTCCATTTCCATGAGCATCGGCAATTCGCAGACCATTTCAGAAACCCTTAGCATCACACTTTCCAGCGCCTCCATATTCACTGGCGGCATGTTTCGGAAAGCACCCAGCATTTTGGCGACACGGGTACCATGAATCAGATCTTTAACCAAAAATGTATTCAGCGGTGGCAGTGCTACTGAACGGTCTCCCATAATCTCTACTGTTGTGCCACCCGCACCGAATGTAATGATTGGTCCAAATACAGGGTCGTTAGTGACGCCCATCATCAATTCACGCCCATTTGGTTTTACCACCATTGGTTGAATGGATATGCCATTAACCTGCGCGTCTGGGCGAATACGTTTAACACGTTCGATGATTTCATGATAAGCCGCGCGCACATCTGGTGCATTGGCTAAATTGAGCATCACACCACCAACATCAGACTTATGCGTAATGTCCGGTGAATTGATTTTCATAGCTACGGGAAAACCTAACTGTTGCGCAATCAACAAGGCCTCATTCGGAGAACGTGCCACCATAGTTTGCGCTACAGGAATATGAAAAGCCGACAACAATGCTTTTGATTCCATTTCACCTAAAATCTTACGTTTTTCCTGCAGCGCGCCTTCAATAATCATACGCGCACTTTCTACATCCGGCTCTAAATGATGGGCAAGTGGTCCTGGCATCTGCATCAAAAGTTTCTGGTTTTTATGATAGGCAGAAAGGAATGAAAATACATCTAAAGCCGATTCAGGATTACGAAAACTTGGTTTTTTCGCACGATTAAATGCAGCACGAGATTCTTCTACTTGTGCCTCCCCCATCCAAGAGGTAAGCAAAGGCTTTTTATATTGATTGGAAAGCTCAATTACCACATTAGCCACTTCTAAGGGTTTTGTCATTGCCTGCGGCGTTAATATGGTAAGTACGCCATCAACATTAGGGTCTTCCAAACATGCTTTAACAGCATACTGGTAACGATCTGCTTGGGCGTCACCAATGACATCTACAGGATTGCCATGTGACCATGTTGACGGAAGCACCTGATTTAGCGTTTCAATAGTGTGATTTGACAAATTTGCCATCACCAATCCAAGGTCAATGGCATAATCTGTTGCCATCACGCCGGGGCCACCGCCATTGGTGACTATAGCCAATCGGTTACCGGTTGGGTCAAAGCCGCAAGAGAGTGCCTTAGCTGCAGAAAATAATTGCGTGATAGTCTGCACGCGGACCACACCAGCGCGACGCACGGCAGCATCAAAAGCATCATCAGATCCTACGATAGAAGCCGTATGTGAAATAGCTGCTTTAGAAGCTGCTGCATGACGCCCGACTTTAACCAAAATCACTGGTTTTATACGAGCCGCCGCACGAATAGAACTCATGAAACTGCGGGCATCATGAATGCCTTCGATATATAGCAAGATGCTATGTGTTTTAGTATCAGATATCAGGTAATCGAGAATCTCGCCAAAATCCACATCTACCGAAGCACCCATCGATACAACACTGGAAAAACCAACATCATTTGACTTTGCCCAGTCTAAAATAGCGGTACACAAGGCCCCAGATTGCGAGATAAAAGCGATATTACCAGTGATTGCACTGCCTTTATTAAAAGTGGCATTCAGGCCGATATCAGGTCGCATTACCCCAAGGCAATTTGGGCCAATCAAGCGAACGCCATATTGTCGTGCGTTTTCCAGAACCGCAAACTCAAGCGTCTTACCTGCATCACTTGCCTCACCAAAACCAGCAGTAATGATGACTGCAGCTTTAACATTATGTTTGCCACATTCTTCAATAATGCCAGGCACAGATTGCGGCGGCGTAGCGATAACTGCCAGTTCAACGGGTTCAGTGATTTGAGAGATAGAAGAATATGCTTTGCAGCCCTGAACCTCTGCGTGATTTGGATTAATAGGGTAAAGCTTACCCTGATAACCACTTTGCAGCATGTTTTGAAACACGATTTGCCCGACCGAGTCAATTCGGTCGCTGGCACCAAATACAGCCACTGATTTTGGGGCGAATAAAGGCTTGAGATGATGCTGACTCATGTTTTTCAATTGCCGCTAATAAATAAGCTGTTATGTTAGCGCATTGCGATAAATTAAATATGACATATCGCAAGAATCCCCAAATTCGCGCTAACTAGCCATTGGATATAATAAGCTAATAAATTATGATGAGTTTTTATAATTAGTGCCAAAAAATTCCATCATCATAAATTCTTCCAAGCCAGCGTTATCTTCGGGACGTGCTGATTGAACAATCACCCGTCCCAGGCGTTGCGATTCCCAATTAAAATCACCTTGGTAATGTTTACGAATCAAACTGATCATTTTTTTAATCATCACCAACCTTACATCTTGCCCTGTGCTGGCTTCAACCTCAAATGATTCGCGCCTTGAGTTACTGTAATCGTTAGTCCATCCGCGGAATGAAAAAGCTGCATGCCTTCCACCCAAACTGGTAATTTCAAAAATACCATTCGTACCATTTTTAAAGTTATTCTTGATTCTTTCATCTCTCACTTGCTCTGCAGATGGGCCAATTTCTCTTGCAACAGCTTCCGCATTTTGCTTGGCAGCACTGGTTTCTGAAGCTAGTCTTTTTGCCTGCTGCTGTTTGACGTAAGATGCCATATCGGTTGGTATATCCTGAATGCTTTCTTTTGGTGAAATAATTTCAGGTGCAGGCTGTGGAGTAGCAATCACGTTGGGTACTGAAAATGCAGGTGGCTTAGAATCCTGGCTAGATTTCTGTGTAATCACTTTAGTTTTGACAGAGGGTTTGTTAGGCTTTTTTTCCGGCTGCTTAACGGGCTCTTCAATTGGTTTTTCTACTGGCAGAATTACTTCTGGCGGCTTTGGTGGCGCCAGACTAACCTCCATGGCAGTTGGCGGTAATGCAGCAGCATTATCAAACTGAATCTGCGGCAGCACTAAAAACAATATCAGTCCATGCACTAACAGCGAAAAAACAATCGCAAACAAAACGTTGCGACTGATATTAATACGAATCAGCTTATCGCCGCGCGGCTTAAGCATAAATTGGTCAAAACTTTCTGGTGATTGCTTGATTTCCATGAGTAACTAAAAACGCATGTCAGCCCAAGTTTTCTCAAGGCGCTTAATTGAAACTGGAAACGGCGTTTTAAGTTCTTGTGCAAATAGTGAAACGCGTAATTCTTCAATCAGCCAGCGATATTCAAGTAAGTCTTGCGGAATATCCAGATGCGCAAGGTTCAGCGCATTGATTTTATCTTGCCACTTTTGCCATAAAGCGCCAACGCTGGCGGCATTTTTACCGTCACGGTCTGGGTTTGCAGGCTGCTTTTCTATTCTTAATCTGAGTGCCTTTAAATAACGCGGCACATGCTGCAGCTGTTCCCATGGCGTTTGGCTAAAACAGCCTTTGTACACAAGCAAACCAATTTGCTGCTCACAATCGCGCTTTAACCGATTCACCGTTGCAGGCATTTTACTTTGCTGAACAGTCAGTAATTGATACTCCGTCGCAATTGCCTGTGCTTGTCTGGCAACAGCCTGGCTTACAGCTGGCAGACGCGTTCTTGCTCGCGCTTTTAACTTCATAAAATCGGCATTGGTGCGTGGCAACTCATCCTCACCAATAAATGCACGGTCTGCAATGGCTAACAACATATCTTCACGTAAATCTTCAGGTGACATGATATTTCTTAGTGTCAGTGCGTATTGATTAAAATTAGGCAGGCTTTTTTCAAGTTGCTTCATTTGCTCTTTTAGTTCAAAGCGCATCAAACGGCAGATACCTTTGCGATGATTAATCGCCGCTTCGCGCTCAGTATCAAACAACTTCACCGAGATGCTATCTTCATCATCCTCTAGCGCGGGGTAACCTGTCACCTTTATGCCATCACGTTCAAAGCTCAGCGTCGCTGGCAAGTCGCCAAAATTCCACTGTTTCAAACCTGTTTTTTCAATGTCCGGTGACGTATTTCTAAACGTCAGCTGTGCCGCAGAGCCGAGTTGTTTTTTTAACGCGTTCCAATCGCGCCCCATCGCCAACTCTCGTCCTGCATCATCCACTATGCTAAAGTTCATTAATAAATGTGCTGGCGTTTCCTCTGTCCAATCTTCTATGGCGATTTTTAAGGTAGTAACCCGCTGAATGTGGGCGGCTAGCACTTGTTTTATCGCACCTTCACCAATCTTGGTCTGTTCTAAAAAGCTGGTCACAAACTCTGGCACAGGCACACACACGCGTCGGAAAGTTTTAGGTAAAGCTTTAATCAAATATGTAATTTTTTCGCGCAGCATGCCAGGCACCAGCCATTCTGTTGGCGCGGAATCAAGCTGATTCAGAAGCGCCAGCGGAATGGTAGCAGTCACCCCATCCAACACATGGTCTGGTTCAAAGCGATATTTCAACGCAATTTCAGCGCCACCTAACAACATTTTTTCTGGAAACTGCACTGCAGTAATCGCATCTGCGCCATGGCGCATCAAATCATCTCGCGTCAAATACAATAACTTAGGATTCAGTTTTTCTGCGCCCTCTCGCCACTTTTCAAAGGTTGCGGCCTGGCAAATATCCGCCGGGATTTTTGCATCATAAAAAGCAAATAACTTGTGCTCATCTACCAGCACATCCTGACGGCGCGCTTTATGCTCTAATTCTTCAACTTCTGCAATCAGGCGCTCATTTGCAGTGAAAAATACAGCCCGGGTATCGAACTCACCATTAGCCAGCGCCTCGCGAATAAATATCTCGCGCGACTCTGCTGGGTTAATTGGCCCGTAATGCACGCGGCGTTTAGGGATAATGGTAAGGCCGTATAAGGAAACGCGTTCCCATGCGTTGACCATTCCCATTTTTCTATCCCAACGCGGATCTGAATATTGGCTTTCAGTTAAACCCCGCGCTAATGGCTCTATCCAATCAGGTTCAATCTTGGCTACACAACGCGCATACAGCTTGGTGGTGTCCACTAGCTCGGCGGCAATCACCCATTTTGGACGTGTTTTTTTGAGTGTAGAACCAGGCGCTACGAAAAAGCGAATGCCGCGAGCCCCTGCATATGAATCGTTGTCGCCATCTTTAAAACCTATATTACCTAACAAACCAGCCAAAAGCGCTTTATGAATCTGCTCAAAATTTGCTTCTTTTTCGTTGAGCTTAAACTCCATTTCGTCAGTAATCTGCTTGATTTGACCATGCAGTTCACGCCACTCTTTTAAGCGTAAAAATGACAGAAAATTACTATGGCACTGGTTAAGTAAATCTTTGTTGGATTTTTTTGTTTTCAACGCATTGTCAAAAAAATCCCAAAGTTTGAGGTAACTCATGAAATCTGAGCCTTCACCCGCAAACTTTGCATGGGCATTATCCGCCACTTCGCGCTTATCCATTGGCCGCTCGCGCGGATCTTGTATGCTCAATACACTGGCAATAATCAAGATTTCAGCCAAACAGCCCTCACGTTTGGCGGCCAGAATCATACGGCCTACGCGTGGGTCTAATGGCAGTTTAGCAAGCTGCAAACCCGTTTCTGTAATTTGACGCCTGCTATCCACTGCACCGAGTTCTTGCAATAGTTGATACCCATCATTAACAAGCCGGGACGAAGGCGCTTCGATAAACGGAAACTCAGTGACATCACCCAACCTTAAAGCTGCCATTCGTAAGATAACGGAAGCAAGCGAGCTGCGTAAAATCTCGGGTTCAGTAAATTCAGGGCGACCGTCAAAATCCTGCTCAGAATACAATCGCACGCAAATACCGTTAGAAACACGCCCGCAACGCCCTGCACGTTGCTTGGCTGCTGCCTGGCTAATCTTCTCAATCTGCAACTGTTCAACTTTGGCACGTGTGCTGTAGCGGTTCATCCGCGCCAAGCCTGCATCAATCACATACTTAATACCTGGCACAGTTAGCGAGGTTTCCGCCACATTGGTCGCCAATACGATACGGCGCGTATGATGCGGTTTGAATATTTTTTGCTGGTCTTCTATGCTCAAACGCGCAAACAATGGCAGCACTTCAATATGTTTAAGTTTAGTTGAGCGTCCTTGGTATTTTCTCAGATGATCTGCGGTATCTCGAATTTCGCGCTCACCTGGCAAAAACACCAAAATATCGCCATCGCCCCCATTATCAGTACTAAGCCGTAATAAATCATCCGCCGCGTCTAAAATGGCCTCTTCAATGGCTTCTTCTTCATCATCCTCTTCAAACCAACGCGCTTCTG
The DNA here is from genome assembly GCF_030684185.1 of Methylotenera sp. Classification (GTDB taxonomy): domain Bacteria; phylum Pseudomonadota; class Gammaproteobacteria; order Burkholderiales; family Methylophilaceae; genus Methylotenera. Next base: position 46,522 of record NZ_JAUXOY010000027.1, on the reverse strand, counting down.
TCTTGGTTTTTCTAGCAATACCAAAGATAGTTTCGTCATCCATATCGAACTGAGCATTGTCAGTTTCAGCGGTTTCTCTCGCACGAAAGCCTGCTTTTCCTAACGGACGATATCGAATTTCGACTGGATAAGTACGGCCTGAAACTTCAATAACAGGTGCGCCATTGAAATGCGCTGAGAATCTATCGGCATCAATCGTAGCAGAAGTAACAATGATTTTTAAATCGGGGCGCTTTGGTAATAGTTGCTTTAAATAACCGAGCAGAAAATCGATATTCAGGCTACGCTCGTGTGCCTCGTCAATAATAATAGTGTCATAAGCGTTGAGAAATTTATCGCCCTGCGTTTCAGCCAATAAAATACCGTCAGTCATCAACTTGATATAGCTGGAGTCAGTAATTTTGTCGTTAAAACGCACTTTATAGCCCACCACCTCACCCAGCGGGCTTTGCAACTCCTGAGCAATACGTGAAGCAACCGAACGAGCAGCAATACGGCGCGGTTGCGTATGGCCGATTAAACCAGAAACTCCTCGCTTTAATTCAAGGCAAATTTTTGGAATCTGCGTAGTTTTACCAGAACCAGTTTCACCGCAAATGATAACAACCTGATTTTTAGAAATTGCATCAGCGATTTCATCTTTTTTTCCGCTGACTGGAAGTTCTGGCGGATATTCTGGATTAGGTAAATTACTAAGGCGTGATTGATATCTGGCTTGTGAAGTGCGTATTTTTTGTGCAACTTCACCTAGCAAACGATGTGCTTTTACAGCGGATTTTTCATCTTTTAATTTTTGCAAATCCGCTGCATCACGCAACTTGCGGCGCAATGCATGCCGATCAGCCAACATACAACTTTGCAAAGCACTTGCTAAATTAGCTGAGTTTGATGCAACAGGGATTGGATTTGCAGGTTTATTCACATTCATAGGCGGGCATTTTAACATGCTAGCGATATAGCTTTACTCGCTTATCACCTAATCTGCAAAAACCTTTCTCCACAAAGCTTTAACAGCCACAGCATGATCAGTCACTGACGACATCTCTACTCTTAAATGCGCAGCACCTTGCAACTTGAGCATGTGCTGGGTATGTCGATAATCCCGATAAGCAAGCACGACTTTTTCAGCCAAATCCTGCTCGATAATATTGAGTGATGCTAACAGCTTGAGCAATCCGATATTGCCGATATTACCAGTGAGTTGCGGGTACTGTTTGGCATGAGCAAGTACTAAATACTGCACTAAAAACTCCACATCGATAATACCACCAACGCTGTGTTTAATATCAAATATATCCGCAGTTATATGTTGTGCTGAGCGCATTTTTTCGCGCATAGATTGCACTTCCACCTTTAATTTCGCTGCGTCCCGTTGTTGTGTCATCACCTCTATACGAATTTTCTCAAACGCTTCGCCTATCGATTGATCACCCGCCACAAACCGTGCGCGGGTAATAGCTTGATGCTCCCATACCCATGCTTTATTTAATTGGTAATCTCTAAAAGATGTCACACTGCTTACCAGCAGGCCGCTGTTGCCATCTGGGCGCAGTTGCATGTCGGTTTCATAAAGTAGCCCGGCAGAAGTCAAACTGTTAAACCAGTTATTGATGCGCTGTGCAAAGCGCGCATAAACTTCACCCGCTTCAGGGGCATCATCTTCATAGAGAAATATAATGTCTAAATCAGAGGCATAACCCAGTTCCTTGCCGCCTAATTTTCCATAGCCTATCACAGCGAATTTTGGAATATCTAGATGTCTTCCACGCACATTTGGCCAAATGATTTCCATGCTCATCGTTAGAATCAAATCAGCCAGTTCGCTCAGGTAATCTGACAACTTCTCAGGGCTTAATTCTTCGTTGATATCCTGTGCCGCAAAACGAAAAATATTGGCGTGCTTAAAGTGACGAAATACATCCATCTGCCGTTCTATGTCGCCTTCGGCCTCCGCTAAATCCTGAATCAATTCAGCACGTAATGCGAAGAAATCTGGCGCGGCGTAAAGCGTGCGCGTATCCAGAAGCTCATCTAAAAGTATCGGGTGCTGCACTAAATAGTTGGTCAACCACGGACTGCTACTACATAATTTGACCAGTAAATGCATGGCTTGAGGATGCTCGGCCAGCAATGCCAAATAACTGGCACGGCGACATATACTTTCCAGCAAGTCAGTCACTCTCAGCAAAGTAGTGTCAGCGTTTGGCATTTCGGCAGCCTGTGAAATAGCCAGCGGCATCAGGGTATCAAAACGTAAGCGGCTTAATTCAGGCAAATGACAATAACGGCTGCTTTGATGCAAAACGTTTAATCTTCTTAAGGTTTCTTGCACCTCTATAAAACCCATCTTTTCCATAGCAGACAAGGCTTCTTGTTCTGCTAGCGTTCTATTCCAGATGGTTTTTTCCAAGTCCAATTCATCTTGGCTTACATTAGCAACGCTAAAGGTTGCATCAAAATGTTGCTGCACTTGCTGACGATAGCTATTTAATTTTTCTGAAAATTCTGCCCAATTTTTAAAACCCATGGCTTTTGCAATGCGCACTTTTGCCTCATCAGTTTTAGGCAACTCTTGCGTTTGCGCATCATCCACATACATCAGCCTATGTTCCAGATTACGTAAAAACTCGTAGGCTACACTTAACTCATCAACTGTATTTTCTGACAATAACCCTTTGTCTTTTAATAGCTTTAACACTTTAAGCGTCGGTTTAATTTGCAGACTAATGTCTTGCCCACCACGGATGAGCTGAAACACCTGAGCAACAAACTCTATCTCACGGATGCCACCGCGGCCGAGCTTGATGTTGTCATGCATACCTTTACTATTCACATCGCGCTGGATTTGAATCTTTAAATCACGCATGCTTGCATAGGCGCCATAATCCAGATATTTACGAAATACAAAGGGCTTCAGTAGTTTTGATACTTGCGAACCTCCGGTGACTTCGCGGCCTTTTATCCAAGCATAACGCTCCCATTCACGACCATAATTTTGATAGTACTCTTCCAGCGCGTCTAAATTCGAAACCAAAGCCCCTTCGCTACCAAACGGCCGCAAACGCATATCCACTCTAAATACAAAACCATCTTCGGTAATCTCATCAATCGCAGCGATAAGCTTTTTAGCCAAGCGTGTAAAAAAATCCTGATTACTAATCAATTGTTTACTAACCGCAAGTTCATTTTTTGTTTCGCCTTCAGACTCATAGGCAAAAATCAAATCAATATCTGATGAAACATTGAGCTCACCGCCACCCAGTTTCCCCATACCAATAACAATAAAACTTTGCGGGTTGCCTTGCATGTCCATGGGCTGCCCATGCATATCTACCAACCAAGTGTTAAGGAAATCAATCGCAGTATTAATTGTACATTCGGCTAAAGATGAAGTTGTTCGCATCACCTCTTGCAGACTATCAGTTTCAGAACCAGCCAAACCATTCAGGTCACGCACAATGATTCTGGCCATGACATGCTGACGCAAAAGTCGCAAAGCGCGTTTTAAAGAGTTTTCATCAAAAATATTTTGTTGTGACAAAAAAGTTTGCATGTCACTTAACAGGTACTCTTGATGCAGATTTTGTAGCAAATCATGCATTAAACCAGCATCTTTTATGAATAATCTGGCTGCAAAAGGACTGCAAGCTACAGCGTGATGAATACAAGCCTCATCGCTAGACGCGGGGCGGTCTTCAGATAATAAATTTTCGAGTGTTAGCATAGATTATTTAAGGTAATATGACGTTTACAATTTTGTAACAACTTGTTTTTTGCAGCTGGTTTTTACAGCTGATTTTTACAAAAGAAAATGAGATTTTTTCTTAACCAAATTATAAATGTGTAAAAGCGATTTAAGGGGATTTTCAGCATGTCAATTGAGTCAGTTCTTCATGAAAACCGTGTTTTCGAACCCAGTGCAGATTTTGTAAAAAATGCAAATGTTTCTGGTATGTCAGCCTACAACGCTTTGTGCCTGGAGGCAACAACCGATTACGAAGGCTTCTGGGCTAAATTAGCACGCGAGCTGCTGGTATGGCATAAACCTTTCACTAAAACGCTTAATGAAGATAATGCGCCATTCTATAAATGGTTTGAAGATGGCGAGCTTAATGTATCTGCCAACTGTTTAGACAAACACTTGGAAACTATCCCCAATAAAATCGCCATTATCTTTGAGGCCGACAATGGCACTACGATTAATGTCACCTTCAAAGAGCTTTACACCCAAGTTTGCCAGTTTGCCAATGGCTTAAAAAAACTTAATCTCAAAATAGGTGATCGCGTCATTATTTACTTGCCGATGGGTATTGAAGCCGTGGTGGCCATGCAGGCCTGCGCACGGTTAGGCCTAACACACTCTGTGGTATTTGGCGGCTTTTCAGCCAAAAGCCTGAACGAGCGAATTATCGACGCTGGTGCCGTGGCAGTCATTACGGCAGATGGTCAATTCCGTGGCGGCAAAACTCTGCCATTAAAAGTGGCTGTGGATGAAGGCATCGCAATGGGTGGCTGCGAGTCGATTAAAAATGTAGTAGTGCTTAAAAAAACCGGACAAGAAATCAATTGGAACACCAACAATATTTGGTGGCATGAGCTTATCAGTGATGTTGCCGACACATGTGAACCTGTGATGCTGAATGCAGAACACCCGCTATTTTTGCTTTATACCTCCGGCAGTACAGGCAAGCCAAAAGGCGTGCAACACTCATCCGCAGGCTATTTGCTACATGCCATAAACAGCATGCGCTGGACATTTGATATTAAAGACAATGACATTTTTTGGTGTACTGCCGATGTAGGCTGGATTACTGGCCATACCTATGTCACCTATGGGCCTCTAGCCATGGGCGTTACCCAAGTAGTATTTGAGGGCATTCCAACTTATCCGGATGCTGGGCGTTTTTGGCAGATGATTGCAAAACATAAAGTATCGATTTTTTACACTGCGCCAACGGCTATTCGCTCCCTCATTAAAGCTTCTGAAACTACACCAACGACCCACCCTAAAAATTATGATTTATCAAGCTTACGCATACTGGGCTCAGTAGGTGAACCGATTAACCCTGAGGCTTGGATGTGGTACTTTGAGAACATCGGCGGCAGCCACTGCCCTATTGTTGATACATTCTGGCAAACAGAAACAGGCGGTCATGTGATTACGCCACTGCCAGGTGCTACCGCATTGGTGCCAGGCTCCTGCACATTACCATTTCCCGGAATTGACATTGACGTAGTTGATGAAACTGGCAAAGACATACCTTGGGGCACTGGTGGTTTATTGGTGATTAAAAAACCATGGCCTTCGATGATACGTACCATCTATAACGACCCCGAGCGCTATAAATCCAGTTACTACCCAGTAGATTTAGGAGGAAAAATTTATTTGGCAGGCGATGGCGCAGTGCGCGATGCTAAAACTGGCAACTTCACTATTATGGGACGCATTGACGATGTGCTGAATGTTTCTGGTCACCGTTTAGGTACCATGGAAATTGAATCAGCATTAGTTTCAAATCATCTTGTAGCAGAGGCCGCAGTCGTTGGCAAACCACATGATATTAAAGGTGAGTCTGTGGTGGCATACGTGGTACTTAAAGGCGCTCGCCCTGAAGGTGAAGATGCGAAGAAAATCGTCGCAGAACTGCGTGACTGGGTAGGCAAAGAGATTGGCCCAATCGCTAAACCAGATGAAATCCGCTTTGGTGATAACTTACCCAAAACCCGCTCAGGAAAAATCATGCGCAGACTGTTGCGCACCTTAGCTAAGGGCGAAGAAATCACTTCGGACATCTCAACACTAGATAACCCTGCCATTTTGGAACAGTTGAAAGAAGTGGTAAAGTAAGCGATGAATCATCATAAATCAGCTTATAAAATGAATAAATCCAGATGTATTCGTGTGTTAATTTTAGGCAATACTAAAAATAGTTAATACCATGATTTCGTTATATACTTTATTTAAAAAATTTAAATGGTATTCAGTTTTGACGTATTGTAAAGCGTCAAATAGGATGCCTACTTTACGTTAAGCTTTTTAGCAGTATCAATTCAAAGGGGAAGTTATGAGTGAGCAAGTGAAAGCAATGGATGAAAAATTTTGTAGCGAGTGCGGAGCTGTAATAAAAGCAAAAGCCGAAATCTGCCCAAAATGTGGTGTCAGGCAAGCTGGGCAATCTACAGCTATCAATCTTGGTTCAGTTGCATCAAATGGCAAAAGTAGAATTGCGGCTGCATTATTCGCTTTTTTTCTTGGCGGGTTTGGCGGTCATAAATTTTATCTTGGTCAAGTCGGGTTAGGTATCGTATATCTAATCTTTTTCTGGACATTAATCCCAGCCATCATTGCTTTTATTGAATTTATTTTATTTCTCACCATGAGTGATGAAGCATTCAATCAAAAATATGGTCAAGCCTAACCCATCAGAACATGGCAGAACATGAGCATGGAACATGTGGAACATGGGGTCATGGGAACATGGGGAACATGGGGTCAGGTCTTGCAATGACGCATAATTGAGTTATACTCCAACTCATGGCGAGACCTCTGAGATTAGAATTACCTGGCGGGTTATATCATGTAACCTCCAGGGGGAATGCAAGAAGCGAAATTTATCTTAATGACGAAGATAGATTGAACTGGCTTGCATTGTTGAATGATGTCTGCGAACGATTTAACTGGATTTGCCATGCCTATTGTTTGATGACTAATCATTATCATATTGTCATAGAAACAATAGAAGGAAATCTTTCAAAAGGTATGCGTCACTTAAACGGCGTTTACACACAAAACTTTAATCGCCACCATCATCGCGTCGGTCATGTATTTCAAGGGCGATATAAAGCCATTTTGGTAGAAAAAGACCATTACTTACTGGAATTATGCCGTTATGTGGTACTGAATCCCGTTAGAGCGAAAATGGTAAATGATGTGGAAGACTGGCCATGGAGTAGTTATCTGGCGACAGTTAATCAAACCACACCGCTAAAAAGCTTGCAAGTCGATTGGTTATTAAGTCAGTTTGACGCTAATAAAGATCAGGCAATCGTTACGTATCAGAATTTTGTTCGCGCAGGCGTTGGTTTAGCTCCTATTTGGGAAAGGCTTAAGAATCAGATATTTCTTGGCAATGGCGACTTTGTGGAAAGATTGCAATGCCTCATCAAAGCAGAACCAAACGCGTTAAAAGAAATCCCTAAAGCTCAAAGAAAACGTTCAGGGCAACCTTTAGCTTATTATGTTCAAACTGTTACAAATACTAAGAATGCTATGAAGCAGGCTTATGAAACTGGAGACTATACGATGCAACAAATTGCTGATGCTTTTGATGTGCACTATTCAACTGTCAGTCGAGCAGTTAATCAAGCTAAAATCAAAAATGATTGATTGCAAGACCTGACCCCTAATTCTGCTACATAGCTTTTGTAGGCATAACCTAGCTATTCAAGTTGAATTGATTGACTTCCCTGCTTAAGCAATTAGTGGTGCCTGCACAATAGGTCGAATGATCAGCCGCAAACAATGTCTGCCGAAATTCTCAACTTCGTTAAAAAATATTGCGCAGAAAAAATGTACGCCACTTAAGCTAATCATTTCAAAACTATAGCCAATATGAGAAAGAAAGCGTAGATTGGGATTAACGCTTTTGCCTTCCATTAACGAGGTTTCTGCCAGCTGCGGCAAAACTGTTGAAATGTGCTGCCAAGTCAAATTGCCGGGAGCACAATCTAACAGTTCAGCTGCGGCTTTATTGCACTCGCGAATAGTACCATTATCGTAAAGTGTTAATATGGCTGTTTCTTCTTCACTATGACAAATGCTGCCACTATTAAAACTAGAAGAAACCACACTCGCGAATTCCTGCTTTGTATAATCAAGATAGTCTTTTTGTCTGGTTCTCATTGATTCACCTCAGCTTCGGCTGCCAGCCAGTCTTCTAATTCATGCCCAGCTTCAAAACCTCTTGCTTCAGCTTTGTAATAAGCGCATTCAGCAATTAGGCAGCTCTTGTCTACCAAGCCTAGTTCTGGTTTGGATTTTTTCTTAGAATCAGTCTCAGCTTCAATACCAATGACTGGAAGTGGGTTTTGCCTAATCATTTGTGTTACTTTTGAAAGTTCCATAATGTCCTCCAATTGAACAGAGTAAAGACTGACGGGTATAGATTCAATGGAAAGAATCCATAAGCGTTTTGCGAGGAAGTGCCGTCGAAGTTTGCAATCTACAGGACTGCTTTATTCGAGTAAATTAGTGCAAGCACGTAAGTGTTGGCCCTTATATGCATAGAGACCAGAAAAAAATATATTTCATGCTAGATGGCACTTCTAAGGGCATGGTGGTTTATGCCAATTTTCTTTCTTATAAAAATTAGTTCTATATTTTTCAATCACTTAAACAGACGCGGAATTTTTCAGGATTGAATAGCCCTTAGGTCGACTCCACTATCGCTACAGGAACCAAAAACGACAAGAATCAAATTGTTATTCTATAAGGGTTTATCATGCATGCCATACGTCAACCTGCTGTAGCTGGCACTTTTTATCCTAGGGATGGGAAGGTATTAGCCAACGAAGTTGTGTCGTTTTTAAATGCGGCGACACCCGCTATTGATCACGTTTCACCAAAAGCAATCATCGTTCCGCATGCAGGCTACGTTTATTCTGGCCAAACAGCCGCCAGTGCTTACGCATGCCTGTCTCCAAGTCGCATGACCATCAAACGTGTCATATTATTAGGGCCAGTGCATCGGGTTCCTGTGCGCGGCTTGGCCTTACCAGATGTTGAGGCTTTTGTGACGCCATTAGGTGAGATTAAACTCGACCAATCAGCCATGACATCCATTGCCGGATTGAATCAGGTAGTGGTCAGCTCCCCTGCTCATGCGCTGGAGCATTCTCTGGAAGTGCAATTGCCATTTCTGCAAACAGTACTGAACGATTTTCAGTTAGTACCGCTAGCGGTTGGCGACGCCACACCAGCTGAAGTTGCAGAAGTGCTGGATACCCTTTGGGGCGGTCCAGAAACGGTCATTGTCGTAAGTTCTGACCTTTCTCATTTTTTGCCTTATGAAATGGCGCAACTTGTAGACAAAGAAACGGTGCAGAATATACTCAGGTTAAACAATACACTGACTCACCATCAGGCTTGTGGCGGTACACCAATCAATGGTTTACTTTTAGCAGCAAGGCATCATCACCTAAAACCTAAATTACTGGAGTTGTGCAATTCTGGAGACACTGCGGGTGATAAGAACCGTGTGGTTGGTTATGCCTCATTCATATTCATAGAGGAAACCAGCAATGCCTGAAGCGCCTGCTACCGCAACAGAAAATCCTGGCAAAGTGCTGATGCCCATTGCCCGCGCCACTATTTCCAAAGCGTTAGGAAGGCCGTACGGTAAAACCAACGAAGATTTTCCATGGTTGCAAGAAAAAGGTGCGAGTTTTGTGACGTTAACCCAAAACAATCGGTTACGTGGCTGTATAGGCACTCTCGAAGCACACCGCCCTTTGCTGATCGATGTTAAAGCTAATGCCCAATCTGCTGCATTCCGTGACCCACGTTTTCCAGCTTTGACAGAAGCTGAACTGAATATCACGCAAATTGAAATTTCGCTATTGTCAGCCATGCAAGCATTAGCCTTCTCTAGTGAGGAAGATGCTTTAGCACAACTGCAGCCAGGCGTTGATGGCATTGTGTTTGAATTCGGCAGTTATCGCAGCACTTTTCTACCGCAAGTATGGGAGCAGTTACCTGATGCCAATATTTTCATGGGTCATCTAAAAAACAAGGCTGGCTTACATCCTGATTTTTGGGACGAGGAAGTCAAACTCTATCGTTACTCGGTAAGTAAATGGAAAGAAAATGATTACAAAAGAAGTTGAAGTCTTAAGCAAAAAGGCATGATTGTGATTAAAAATTATGATTGAAAACTCTGCTTACCTTGGTCGCTACTGGCACATGCTGGATGACGGACGTATGCAATGCGACTTATGTCCGCGTGACTGCAAACTGCATGAGGGGCAACGCGGCGCCTGCTTTGTGCGCATGCGTCAGAATAACCAGATGATACTCACGACTTATGGACGCTCATCAGGCTTCTGTATTGATCCCATCGAGAAAAAACCGCTCAATCATTTTTATCCTGGCAGCAGTGTGCTGTCTTTCGGCACAGCCGGCTGTAATCTGGCGTGCAAATTCTGCCAGAACTGGGATATCAGCAAATCCAAGGACATGGATCAGCTAATGGATCAGGCATCGCCCAATGCGATTGCCAGTGCGGCTGAAAGTTATGGCTGCAAGAGCGTTGCGTTTACCTATAATGACCCGGTCATTTTTGCTGAATATGCTATGGACGTTGCTGATGCCTGCCATGCCCGTGGAATCAAAACCGTGGCAGTTACCGCAGGCTATATGCATGATCAAGCCAGACGGGATTTCTATGCAAAAATAGATGCAGCAAATGTAGACCTGAAGGCGTTTACTGATGATTTTTATTTTAAACTGACGGGCTCGCATCTTCAGCCTGTGCTGGATACCTTATGCTACCTTAAGCATGAAACGGACGTTTGGTTTGAAATCACGACATTACTGATTCCAGGTCAAAACGATTCGAATGAAGAAATAACCGCCATGTGCCAGTGGATTAGAAATGAATTAGGCGTTGATGTGCCACTGCATTTCTCGGCATTTCACCCTGATTACAAAATGGCAGACATCCCTGCAACGCCTGTTACCACGCTAATACGGGCAAGAGACATTGCCATTCATGAAGGGTTGCAATTTGTCTACACTGGTAATGTGCACAATCAGGCAGGCGATACGACTTTTTGCCCCAACTGTAACACCCCGCTCATTGTGCGCGACTGGTACCAAATCAATCAGTACCTTCTAACCAAAGACGGACACTGCCCAGACTGTGGCATCACCATCGCAGGACGATTTGACCAGCATGCAGGAAATTTTGGCAGGAAGCGTATACCCATTGCCATTATGGAACATGTCTGATTAGGAGAGTACATTGCCAGCTACTATTGAAAAACTTGTTCGAATTCCAGTAGATGATGTAAATATAGAAGGCATGTTGAAACTGCCCGATAATGCCCGTGGCATCGTGCTATTTGCCCACGGTAGCGGCAGTGGCCGCCACAGTTCGCGCAACAACTATGTTGCCCAAGTGCTGATAAATAGAGGCATCGGTACGCTGCTGATGGATTTACTCACCCCAGAAGAGGGTATGGACTACCAAGCTCGCTTTGACATCCCACTGCTGACCAGTCGCCTGCTTGCAGCTACTCACTGGGTAAAGACTGAAGAACTTACCAAAAACCTCCTGATTGGTTATTTTGGTGCCAGCACAGGGGCCGCTGCAGCATTGCAAGCCGCAGCGGTTTTAAGTGATGGCACTGTTTTTAGTGATTACATTAGTGCCGTAGTTTCCCGTGGCGGTCGCCCAGACTTGGCAGAACAAAACTATTTAGAAAAAGTAAGAGCGCCTACTTTACTGCTGGTGGGCGGACTAGATGATGTAGTGATTGAACTAAATCGCGAAGCCTACAAGCTAATGCACAATAAAAAAGAATTATCAATTATTCCCGGGGCTACGCATTTATTTGAAGAATCTGGCACTTTGGAAGAAGTCGCTTATCAGGCAGCTGCATGGTTTACCCTATCTAGAGACTGTAAAAAAATCTGTGTAAATGATATTTTACCAATGACTTTTAAAAGGAATTATCATGGCCACAATCAACAAGTCTATAAAAGACCTACCGCAATTACCCGTTGAGCTAGTTGAACAACTCGCAAGCTTTGTTAAAACGGAACAAGACCTCAGTTTAATCACCAATCAGCTCATGAAACAAGTCGTTGAACGAGCGCTCCAGGCAGAACTCAGCCATCACCTAGAGGTGGATAGTGCCACAGGCAATATTAAAAATGTAAAAATGGGGTCAGACACGATTTATAAAGCTATGACCTCCGTTATGCCTCATAAAAATCGTGTCTGACCCCATTTTTACACCAACCCCATTTTTACACCATTTTTACATTATCTGGCGCGGATGCTGTGGAATACGTTTAAGCATCGCCCATTGGCGTAGTTGTGTGTCATTCTGATTTTGTTTTTGCATCATGAGCTCATTGATTGGATAACGTGTTAATAGTGTCAATCTGTATAAAATTGACTATACATTTTTACTGCGACACAATGTGACGCTAACTAATGAAATTCTACACTTTTGCCTACTAAGAGCTACCCATCTTTGATGGAAATTTCCCTATGACTGCATTCAAGCTCTTATATGTACTATTATTAGTTCTGCATGAGTCATGACCACTTTGATAATCGTATCTGAAAGGCTAAGCATGGAACTGCATAAAAATAACTGTCGAGAACCGCTGGCTAGAATAAACGGCAGAACACTGAAAGATGCTTTAGATAAAACAAAGGCAAGAAGTAGATTTGGCAAAATTCATCCAAAAAGGTGGGTTGATATTTGCCCGTTATGCGATGCCTATGCGTTAGGCATTGAAACGAATCATCCTTGGCCATTTCTTTCGGCAGATGGGGTGATGCGCACCGCAGCAGATTTTAACGATAACGACATCAAGGCTGATTGTGAAAGTCTTGATTTTTGTGGATTTTCTTTCTCGAAATCTGCACTTAACAGTGCTATGACATTAATTCAATTAGAAGATAAGACAACAAAAGAAGTTGAAAGGCAAAGAGCAAGCATTGCACAAAATAGCGATGCTGACTTGTCGTTAAAGTTTAGCCAATCCGTTTGCAATTGGGGAAGAGGCAGAGAGTTTGGGCAAATCTTGTTAGACGAAACAATCAGGAAAGTCTGGGTGAGACATTAAATGAATGGTTCCGTATTGTTGCTGATACTAACAACAATGTTGAAGAAGCAATTTTGCCTAGTGTAAAAATTAAAAATCACCGCAATCAGCAATTTGATTTACCAATGTAAGCTGATTCATTTACCCCTGTAAAATTTCAATCACTTCGTCATCCTCAACCTGAGGAAAGTGAACATAAAACTGCCCGACCGCCTGAAAATCATTCGGAGTCTCCAGGCAAATAACTTCGTCGGCAAGTTCCGCTATCTTTTTTAAGGTGTCTGGAGGTGAAACAGGTACTGCGCAAATCAATTTGGCAGGCTTTCTGTTACGTAGCCCATGCAGTGCAGAAATCATAGTGGCACCAGTCGCAAGACCATCATCAATGACAATAATAATGCGCCCAGCCGGATCTATCGGGGGGCGAATTGGCGTGTATTGGGCGCGACGCTTTTTAATGACATCCATTTGGGATTGCTTTTCATACTCGATATATTCACTATCAGCACCAGCTGATGTTGCATAATCAGCAATGTAAGTCCAGCCACTCTCATCTACCGACCCAATTGCAAACTCTGGATAAAGTGGCGCACGCAACTTACGCACCAACACTACATCGTAAGTACCACCAAGCGCTTCTGCAATAATCTTAGCCATAGGCACCGCGCCACGTGGAATGGCTAAAATCAGGGGATTCTTGCCTTTGTAACTCTTAAGTCTTTCAGCCAGCATATTTGCGGCTTCATCGCGGTTGAAAAACATAAGAGCACCCCTTAATTGATGATAGGTTTAAGGAGATCAATCTTAAATTCTGTTTCATAAGGTGGCACATTGCATTCAATGATGTCAGTTGGTGCAACATCAAGCCTAACACCCGCAATATCAACTCTTATGGGTAGTTTGTTTGCACCTCGATCTACAAGAACTGCGGTACGAATCTCGGCTGCCTGTTTTCTTGCCAAATATTCTACCGCTCTTAGCATAGAATGTCCTCGGTACATCACATCATCCACTACCAGCACCGTGGTATCAGCCAAGTTAAGTGCGGTGTGTTTCTTATTCTCAGTCAACTTTGTTTCTGGGTAGAGTAAGGTCAGATCATCTGCATAGCGTTTAATCTGCAAATTCATCAAATCCATTTTAGCCAACTTAAAGTCTCGCATCAGCCTATCGTGTAGCATCTCAGCAAGCGGCGCACCGCGACGTAAAATGCCAACAATCATGATGCGCTCTTTTGCGGTCAAAAACCCAGCGGCTTGCCAAGCCATTTGATCGAGCACAGCATCAAGCTGGGTTGTCTGATACAAACAGGTTCTATCCCCGTACGGTAGAAATTCCAAATCTCAGCCTCCTGAAAATTTATGGTCAGCAGTCCAACTGCTTCAGTTCAACACTTATGAAAAACAAGCAATGTTGATGTATACGTTGCTATTGAATCAAGTGAGCTCTTTTCACGAGAAGATGTATTAGTAACTATAATCAAATGAACTAGCGACGATCAATAAGCAAGCCTATCACCAAACCGATTACCAAGCCAACACCAGCACTTCCACTGATTGCCTTCCATGGGTTTTCGTGCACATAAACATCGGTAGCCTTGGCTACTTCTCTAGTTTTGGCAAGTGCTATAGCCTGAGTATCTGACATTCTAGCTTTTGCAATACTGAGCGACTGCTCTGCCTTAGCGCGCACCTCGGCCAGCTTATCACCACCTGTATTTGCTGTAGCTTTCAGCAAGGCCTCTGCATCTGCCACCACCACCTTAAAGTCCTTAACTAATTGCGCTTCGCTCAATTGGTCTGATAATTTTTCCATGCTCATCTCCATTATTTTTAGAAAATATTCCCACAACTATTATTGCTCATTATTGAGATACTGATTGTTTTTGTCACCCTTAACTGGCGGCTTGAGCTACCCAGCCTAAGCTGATGCATATAACGCGTCTAATCATCACTCTTCTGAGGTTTCTTCCATCTGAGGTTGTTCCAAAATCGGCCACCAAAATACAATCTTTTGATGTTTTTTTACTCCAACGCGCACTGATTGCTGTTTTACGTCACCATTATTTTCGGCAATCACCAAATATTTTCCTGGTGGTAATTTCACAAACAGGTACGGGCCCTCAGTTGCGACATCAAGCAGAACGTTTTTACGTATGTCCTGGATTTTCACCTTAACATTGGCTAAAAACTCTTCTTGCTGCTTTAGCTTTTGCACAAACACCATCTCTAATGGATAGTCTTTTGCTATACCCCGCATCATGTCAGCCTCGGACTCGCCAATGCCGCCGGAGATGTAACTAATATCACCCACTACTTCAGGCTTAAGCGCTGGCTCAAATTCTTCACTCAAGGCAACTAAAGGTTTTATAAAACCTATAATCAGAGCAAGCCCTACTAACAAATTAGAATATTTCATGATTTATTCCCTATTTAACCTTTAGTCGCCTTTAAACTTTAAAATGCTACTGCACCTGAATATTTTGACGTTTTGAAGCCGCTGTCTTTGCTAACTTAACCTCAAGAATGCCATCTTTAAGATTAGCAACCACTTTTGATCCATCAACAACGCCGGGCACAGTAACTGAACGGGCAAATGATGAGCTGGAAATTTCATGTCTATAGTAATCCCCTTTTTCTTCTTTACTCTCGGTGCTGGTTTGGCCTTTGATAGTCAGTACATTATCAGCAAGTGAGACATTGATGTCTTTCTTGTCAATTCCCGGAATTTCAGCGCGCACCACAATTTCAGCGTCCCGATCAATCACATCCAGACTTGGCAGACGATGACCTTCAAATTCAAACAATGAATCCAGTGCCGGTGTGTCGCCCCGGCTCAATAGCGATGATGGCCATCCCCGTCCAAAGAATCGGTCAAAAGCTCTTTCCATTTCAGCGATAGGGTGTAATCCGGGTCTTGAGCTTTTGGCTACCTCCTTACCGCTTGTGGTGACAGGAATATTCCCTTTGACTTTATCATCCATGATTTTTCTCCTTTAAAGTTTAACGACATTACAATTGAACAATTGTTACTTTGCCAGTTCCGCTTCAGCCTCTAACCAGTCTTGTATCTCATGTCCAGGCGCATAGCCACGTGCCGCAGCTCTATAATAAGCAGAGACTGCAATATAATTCACTTTGTCATCAGCACTCGGTGTTTGCTCGGATTCAATGCCAATCACTGGAATAGGATTTTTACTATTTTTACTCGCTGCCTTTGACTGCCCCATGATGCCTCCTACTAAACAAAGAAAAAGTCGGCGGTACAAATCCAGGGAGAGATTTAGCAACTAAAGTTGCAAGGGACGCACCGCCGATACGTACTAATCTACGGGGCTAACCTAAATGAGTAAATTCGTGCAAACACGTAAGGGTAAACCCTTATATGAACTAGATTACATAGACAAAGATTAACTTTTTATCGTAGACTGGAGGCGTTATCGCATCAAAACTCTTTGATTAATTAGGGATAATTGTTGGCCAATCAACTTAAAGACTTAAGTTTCCAGGCGCTGTTTGATGCTGTAGCCGATGCAATGCTATTGGTTGATTATTCTGGCCATGTCGTTCAGGCTAATTCTGCCGCGCTTCAACTACTTGGTTATACTCAAGAAGGTATAAGTGGCCTCAAGGTTGAGGCACTGATGCCACAGCGTTACCGAGACCACCATCACCAACACCGCGAAGCCTACAGTAGCGAGCCGCAAAAGCGCCCAATGGGTAAAGGCAGAGAACTTATTGCTTTGAAACGTAATGGCGAAGAGGTAGCCGTAGATATTGGCCTAAGTCCTTTAAGTTCCGAAAATCAACCTTATGTCCTAGTCACAATGCATATAGCCGCTCAACACCGTCAGGTTGAAGAAGCGTTAAGAATAAGTGAAGAACGTTTACGCTTAGCCAAACAGGCAGCTGGATTAGGTATTTTTGACTTCGACTCCAAACATAATGTCGTTCACTGGGATGAGAAAATGTGCGAAATATGGGGTGGAAAATCCAATGAAACAACAAGCTATGAAGATTTTGTGGCGGCAATACATCCAGAGGACCGATTAGTTAGGCAAGCAGTGATTGAACGCGCAATGGATCCTGCTGGTAAAGGTGAATATAAGGCTGAATATCGTGTCATTAACGCTAAGGACGGTGTTGAGCATTGGGTATCCACCGTTGGACGCATACACTTTAAGGACGGGCATACAAACCGGCTGTTAGGGATAGCTAAAGATGTAACTGACCAGAAAATCCTCGAGCAAAAACTGCATGGCCAGCGCAGTGAGATGGATGTTCTGTTAAATCAGCAAGTAGCATCACAAACAATCTCAGCAATTGCTCACGAACTTAACCAGCCGCTTGCCGCAGTTTCTGCCTATAGTGAGGTTGCGCTCAATGCATTAAGTGGTACTTCTAATCCGGAAAGTTTGAAGCGAGCACTGGAAGGCTGTGTAGCGCAGGCACAACGTGCAGGGCAAAGCTTGCATGAACTCATCTCATTTCTTCATAAAGGTGAACTGGCTACAGAACCGTTTGATCTTAATGATACTGTGCAAAACGCTTTAATTCTCACACAAAGTTATGGCTATGGAGGATTCTATCCAATACTTCAGTTAGAACAAAATATGCCAAACGTTTTGGCCAACAAAGTACAAGTACAAAAAGTGCTAGTCAATCTGTTAAGAAATGCGGTTGAAGCCATGCGCGGAGCCGGAGTACCTGGCGCTGCCATTACCATCAGGGTGCAAACCAATAGAGATATCAACATGGCTCACGTTACGGTGGCAGACAGTGGTCCGGGGCTTAACTCTGAAGCAGCCAAACGTATTTTTGAACCTTTTTTCACCACAAAGCCTACAGGCATAGGCATGGGCCTCTCCATTAGCCGAGCCCTGGCAGAAGCCAATGGCGGGCAGCTTTGGATAGAACCAACAACCGAATCCGGGGCCATATTCCACTTTACCTTGCCTTTTGCGCAATGAGACCATTAACACTATGAATGACGCAAACGCTACCGTTTTTCTTGTGGATGATGACTCCGCTGTAAGGGATGCCCTGACGCTCATGTTTGAACAGGAGGGGTTTGCTATAAAAGCCTTCGATAGTGCAGACGCCTTCCTTGCCGCTTACCAGCCAGAGAATTTCGGCTGTGCCATTATTGACATTCGTATGCCAGGAATGGATGGTTTGCAGTTGCAAGAAGCCCTTAATAAACTCAACATTATGCTACCAATCATTTTTTTAACAGGGCATGGCGATATTCCTAAAAGCGTAAAAGCAATCAAGGCGGGTGCGGTGGATTTTCTGACTAAACCAGTGACGCGTGAAAAACTGATGGCGTCGGTACAAGCAGCAATTCAGGAGTCTGCCAAAAAACTCTCGGAGAATAGTCATCATCAAGATGCGCTTTCGCACCTAAACAGCCTTACCAGCCGAGAGCGGGATGTAATGATGCTGGCTATTCAGGGGCAACCCAACAAGGAGATAGCACGTCGACTAGGAATTAGCCATCGTACAGTGGAGATTCACAAATCCAAGATCATGCATAAAACTGGTGCGGTAAACCTGCTCGATTTAGTGCGTATAGCACATGAAAGCGGCATCACCTTTTAAAAACAACGACTTAATCACAAAAACCTCTGCTGAATCCTAATAAGAAATACCTACTGATACTGCCTGTTCAATCATCCAGATTTTCCATAGCCATAATAAGCGGCCAAAACAAGCATCCTGCTATACGTGTTCACGCGGATTACCTGAATATCTGATTCTTGCTAATGTAATCGAAAGCAAGAATTTAAAACGAGGTAATTCAAATGAGGCCGTTGCAAAAAGTAGAGATGGATGTTTTTGAGACAATGCTTGCAAGACGCTCTGTTCGCGGTTACAAGGCGCAGGATGTTGACCAAGTCACCACGCACATTTTGCTCGAGGCAGCAGTGCGAGCCCCTACTGCAATGCATCAGGAGCCTTGGGCGTTTGTTATCATTCAGGATCGTACATTATTAAGCAACCTGTCAGACCGGGCGAAACCTCTCTTTCTTGCCGATATAAAGACTCAACAAGATAGTGCAGAGCATGCTAATCACACGATGGATGTTTTTAGTAAGCCGGATTTTAATATTTTTTATGATGCAGGCACCCTCATACTGATATGCGGAAAGACGGATGCAGCGTCTTTTTCGGCAGACTGCTGGCTTGCCGCAGAAAACTTGATGCTCGCCGCCTGTGCAATGGGCTTGGGTTCATGCGTCATTGGCTGTGCTATACCTGTTTTTAATATTTCTGAGGTAAAGGCCATGCTAGGAATCCCAAACGAATTTTCTGTGGTGGCTCCTATCATTTTAGGTTTTGCCGAAGATGAAACGGTTATGCCAAATCCCAGAAAGCCCCCAGTGATTCTGACGAGTTTAGCGGCTACTTAAGTAATGACCGAAAGGCTATTTTATAAATAATGATTTTGAATATATAAGGATTCTGTAATGTATAAAAAAATTCTATGCCCGATTGACGGTAGCGCAACATCTAACGCTGGCATGAATGAGGCTATTCTTCTGGCAAAAGATCAAAACGCCGAACTTCGTTTTTTATATGTGATTGATACATTCTTCCCAATATTGGATATGTCTGGTGATTTGAATGTAATCTACATCGCTGAAATATTACATAAAAATGGAACGAAACTATTAAAGCATGCCGTAGATGCTGCGCACAGAGCAGCCGTTTCAGCTGACTCTAAAGTCATTGAAGCCGTTGGGGCGCGAGTTTCTAAATTTGTACTAAATGAGGCTGAAGATTGGCCAGCAGACTTGATAGTAATGGGTACACATGGTCTACGTGGAATTGGACGACTAGTCATGGGAAGTGATGCCCAAACAGTTGTAAGTTCCAGCACTGTACCAGCATTGTTGGTTAAAAACAGGTAAGAAAATCGTGACAACCACAATACGGAACATGAAGATTTAATCATTAAGGGGAAAATCATGACAATCAGTGCAATTTGTAATCGTGAAGTGATTACTGTACGGTCTGATGCTACGGTTCTGCACGCGGCTACGCTGATGCGGCAATATCATGTGGGCGATGTGGTTGTAATAGAAGACCGCAAAGGAAAATCTGTGCCTGTAGGCATTGTCACTGACCGTGACATCGTCATTGAACTGGTGGCGACCGAGCTGGATTGCAAGGTAATCACAACAGGCGACATCATGGCAAATAATTTAGCGGTAATAAAAGAAGGTGCGGGTATTTTTGATGCTATTCAACTCATGACCGCCAAAGGCGTTCGACGACTGCCAGTGGTTGATGACGGTGGCGGCTTACTTGGAATTATAACGCTTGATGACTTGTTGTTAATTCTGTCTAAGGAGCTTGGTTCTCTTAGTAAGCTGGTCAGTCGTGAACAGAAAAATGAAGTGTCAAAAAGGCCCTAAAACTTAGTAAAAGTAAGCTAAATATCAAAATATGCTAAAACGAAAGGAGTGTCAGCATGAGCATCAATAAAACCCCAACGGGCAATCATACTATCGGTCATGACCGCCCGCTTTTTGAACAAGATATTGATTCTTATAAGGCTAAAGAAAAGTTATCAGAACCTACCGTTTGCCCGCAATGCGGCGCGGTATATCATGCAGGCCGCTGGCAATGGATAGAGCCTCCATCAAATGCAGATAGTCAAACCTGCCCTGCATGTCACCGTATAAAGGATAATTTTCCGGCAGGGTTCGTCACACTGGAAGGGCCGTTTTTTAATACCCACAGCGAGGAAATTAAGCACCTGATTCAAAATCATGCGTTACATGAACGCGTTGAGCATCCTCTTAAACGTATCATTGCAATAGAAAATCAGGCCATAGGAAATCATCAGGGGAGTTCCATGCTGGTCACAACAACAGACACTCACCTTGCTAGAGGTATTGGCGAAGCGGTGCGTCACGCCTATCAAGGTGAACTAAAAGTGAATCATGTTTCGGGTGAGAATACTGTGCGTGTTCACTGGAGCCGCTAGGTACTTTCATGTTGAAAAAGAAATCTACAAGGCGATTTTTATCAGTGCTACTCATTTTAATCGGTGCAACACTGATATTTTTAGCGACTCAGGCTTGGGTCGGTGTGCTACTGGTAGTGCTAGGAATTACCGTTGAGTTAGTCGGCATTGCCATGCGACATGGACAAGAGTAAATGGGTATCTAAATTACAGTCATAGAACTGACTGTAATTAGTTGGTAAGACTCAGCTGCTTAGCTGTTCGACTAGAGCGACCCGTTTAAGGTAAAATAGTGTTTTACCTTAACATATATCTCCCATGTCACTGCCCACTAGCCAGCTAATGGCCGAAATCAAACGTCGTCGCACCTTTGCCATTATTTCCCACCCTGATGCGGGTAAAACCACGCTGACTGAAAAACTGCTTTGGTTTGGTGGCGCCATTCAAGTGGCTGGAGAAGTGCGCGGACGCAAAGCTTCGCGCCACGCAACTTCAGACTGGATGGAACTTGAAAAACAACGTGGTATTTCAGTCACGTCATCGGTTATGCAGTTTCCCTACCGTGAACACATGGTGAATTTGCTTGATACGCCAGGCCATGATGACTTCTCCGAAGATACATACAGAACGCTCACAGCGGTAGATTCTGCTGTGATGGTGATTGATGCAGTGAATGGCGTTGAGGCGCAAACCATCAAACTACTCAACGTATGTCGCATGCGCGATACGCCGATTATCACCTTCATCAACAAACTAGACCGTGAAAGCCGCGAGCCGATTGAATTGCTGGACGAAATTGAAACGACTTTAGGCATGGAATGTGCGCCAATGACCTGGCCGATTGGCATGGGCAAAAGCTTTCGCGGTGTGTATAACCTTTATACCGACACCATTTCATTTTTTGATCCGCGCGCAGATAAAGGTACATCGGAAACGATTAAAGGATTGAATAATCCGCGCTTAGATGAAGTGCTGGGCCATGTAGCAAATGAATTACGCGTAAATGTTGAACTGGTGCGCGGCGCGTCACATGCTTTTGATGCCGAGCGTTATTTAAGCGGCAAACAAACCCCGGTATATTTTGGCTCGGCAATCAATAATTTTGGTGTGCAATCCTTATTGGATGCAGTGGTTGACTTATCCCCTGCCCCACTTCCTAGAAACACTGTTGCACGCCTGGTTGCGCCGGATGAAAACAAATTCTCAGGTTTTGTATTCAAAATCCAAGCCAATATGGACCCGAAGCATCGCGATAGAATCGCCTTTTTACGCGTCTGTTCCGGGCGTTTTGAACGTGGCATGAAAATCAAGCAAGTAAGTACAGGCAAGCTAATGGCGGTGAACAACGCCATCACCTTTATGGCACAAGACCGCACCACCATGGACGAGGCTTATTCTGGTGACATTATCGGCATCCCGAACCACGGTACGATCAAAGTGGGCGATACTTTTAGTGAAGGCGAAGCGCTCCAATTTACTGGCATCCCATCGTTTGCACCTGAATTTTTCCGTCGTGCGCGCTTAAAAAATCCACTCAAAATGAAGCAGCTACAAAAAGGTCTGCAACAACTGGCGGAAGAAGGTGCTTCGCAGCTATTTCGCCCATTACTATCTAACGATCTGATTTTAGGTGCAGTCGGCATGTTGCAATTTGAAGTAGTCGCGCATCGCTTAGAACATGAATATGGTGTGGACATTGTGTTTGAAAATTACGACTGCTACACCGCACGCTGGTTACGTGGCAAAGATGCTGACTTGAGTGCAATTGCCGACAAATACGGCTTTAACGTCGCACTAGATGGCGCAAATGAATACGTTTACCTCGCACCAAACCGAGTGAACTTACAAATGGCGCAAGAACGTTACCCTGATATTGAGTTTTTAGAAACGCGTGAAATCATCTAAATCATCAGCTAAAAGCACTACTCAAGAGCTTTGCCGATGTGAAAGTAAAAAGCCTTACAGCGCTTGCTGTGAGGCTTACCATCATGGATTGGCCGCTCCAACCGCAGAAGCACTCATGCGTTCTCGCTATACGGCTTATGTACTGGGACTGGAAAATTACTTATCAAAAACATGGCATCCTGCCACCCGCCCTGCATCACTCAATCTAACTGAAGACCCAACAATCAAATGGCTGGGCTTACAAATAAAATATATGGAAATTACGGGTGAAACAACAGCAACAGTTGAGTTTGTTGCGCGCTATAAAATTGCTGGCAAAGCAGAACGACTGCATGAAATAAGCCAGTTTGTTTGCTTAGAAGGTTGCTGGTACTATCTAACGGGTACTTATCCGGGATAATGCAATTGTGATACAAATGAAAAATGAAAAAATTTAAGCTGTGTCAAATTATTAAATTTAAACAATACTAAAAATATGTCTATTGAGCTGTTAATACTTCTTATTGCAGGTGTTTTTGTTATCGCAGTTCTTTACTCGTCAGTAGGCCATGCTGGTGCATCTGGTTATATTGCCGTGATGTCCCTTCTATCTTTAGCTCCAGCGATGATCAAGCCAACAGCTTTATCTCTTAACATTTTGGTAGCCTCTATTGCCACATGGCAATTTTTTAGGGCGGGACACTTCTCCTGGACTTTGTTTTGGCCTTTTGCCGTGCTCGCCGTGCCATTTGCGTTTATCGGTGGGCATATCAATCTACCGACTCACCTTTTTAAGGTGATTTTAGGGGTTGTGCTGCTTTATTCTGCAATACGCTTTCTTATTGAATCTCAACACACTTTACAAATAAAAGAGCCTCCACGCGCTTATGCCTTGGCCTCTGGCGCAGGCATTGGTTTTTTATCTGGCCTGACTGGGACAGGTGGCGGCATTTTCCTTACACCTCTTTTGCTTTTCATGGGCTGGGCTGATGCAAAGCGCGCCGCCGCGGTTTCTGCTTTATTTGTCCTGGTTAATTCTATATCCGGGCTTGCTGGCAATTTTTCTTCTACAAAATCACTACCAGCATTCATTCTGCCGTTACTTATAGCGGCGGCCCTAGGAGGTAGCATAGGCTCTTATTTCGGTAGTCGCCGCATTCAATCTGCCGCCATTAAAAAGCTTTTGGCCTGTGTGTTGCTTATTGCAGGCTTAAAATTAATTTTCACTTAAAATACGCTGATGCTCTGCAAAGTCAGCACATAAAGAAATTACATTATCTCTATCTCTATCTCTGTAGAAACTTAAACTAACTTATACGTTCTCAAACGCTTCACATAATTGGCTTAATAATCGCCCAAACAAAGGTATCACCTCTTCTTTGTCGAACGGGCTTTCATCATCAGTACCCGCAACAACAA
The DNA here is from genome assembly GCF_030684185.1 of Methylotenera sp. Taxonomy (GTDB): domain Bacteria; phylum Pseudomonadota; class Gammaproteobacteria; order Burkholderiales; family Methylophilaceae; genus Methylotenera. Next base: position 22,404 of record NZ_JAUXOY010000027.1, on the reverse strand, counting down.
AGGCAACAGTCAGCTTATCCAGGTTTTCTCTAAACTCAGCCCAATGATTTGCCTCTGCATCACCGATCAATTTAAATTTATGAAAACCCGCTTCAACAATGTCAATCAACTCAGCATCTGGCAAGCCTGCAAATAAGGTTTTAGCAATGGTAATTTGTGCAGCCTGAAGGTTAGGCGCGATATCTTCCTTGGCTAAAGGTGTAGTAAAAAATGCATAGGCAAGCAAAGCATAAGCTTGATAAACGCTCAACATATCAAAGTTTTCTGTTCGCTCTGCCAGTGGTGATCGTTCAGCAGCATGAATCGCTTTAAATGTCACATAGCAACTTAAATAATCGGCTGCGGCAAGCGCATCATAGTCATTTAAGTCTGTATTTGGTTTAGCTTCATCATCACGTAATGTTTCGGCTAAACATAAAGCGTGTAATAGTTTGATGCGTTTTGAGTATTGAATATCCATATCGAACCTTATTTATTTAGTTTTTTATAACTTTAATATGCCTCAATTAATTCAAGCTTCTAGGCTAGACAAGGCGCGATTAAAAAATTATGACGCAGCATATATTGATATGTAAGGAATAATTTTTTATGAGTAACGCAGTATAGCTACGAAGATTGAATTAATTAGTCTAGTGCTGGTATAGCTTCCAGAAGCTCATGCAACGCCAGCCAGCGCTCTTCAGCTACTTCTATTTGATTAGCCAGCTCAGCTTGCTTTTTAAGTAATTTTTGTAATTCCGTTTTGTCAGTTGAAGTATAGAGTTCGCTGTCATTCAAACGGTCGTCACACGCTTTTTTATCAGTGTTCCACTTGGCAATATTGAGTTCTAATTGCTCCAGCTCTTTGACTAATGGTCTGCGCTCTAATATTCTCGCTTGCCGCTCTGCTTTGTTCACAGCGCGGTCATTTTTACTGGGTTTATCATCGACCGCAGCCTGTGTTGCCTGTTTTTCTTTTAAACGCTGTTCGATTAGCCACTGGCTATAACCTTCTAAGTCGCTGTCAAATGGCTCAGCTTTGCCATCCGCCACTAAAATAAATTCATCGCAAGTGGCACGTAGCAACGCCCTGTCGTGCGAAACCAGAATAACTCCGCCTTCATAATCCTGCAACGCCAGCGTTAAGGCATGGCGCATTTCAAGATCTAGATGGTTGGTTGGTTCATCTAGTAATAATAAATTGGGACGTGTCCAGATCAATAACGCCAAAGCTAATCGTGATTTTTCACCACCTGAAAAATTGGCACACGGTGACCGCGCCATGTCGCCCTTAAAGTCAAAACCACCCAAATAGTTCATGTGCTCTTGCTCACGTGTGAGCGGGTCTAACTTTAGCATGTGCTGCAATGGCGATTCATCCGGACGTAACTGTTCAAGTTGATGCTGCGCAAAGTAGCCTATATTCAAATCTTTGCCTTCAACCCGCTTGCCACTTAATGGTTTTAATTCATTAGCCAGCAATTTAATAAGTGTGGTTTTACCCGCACCGTTACGCCCAAGCAAACCTAAACGCTCACCTGGCCGAATAGCCAACACTATATTTTTAATGAGTGCGACATTGTTGTACCCAACGCTCATATCATCCAATACTAATAATGGATCTGGCGCGGCAACGGGTACTCTAAATTCAAAATTAAATTGTGAATCCACATGTGCGGCAGAAATCATTTCCATACGCTCTAACGCTTTAATGCGACTTTGCGCCTGACGCGCTTTGGTGGCCTGTACGCGGAAGCGGTCAATATAACTCTGCAAATGGGATACTTTACGCTGTTGCTTTTCAAACATCGCTTGTTGCAAAGCCAACTTCTCAGCGCGCTGACGTTCAAAATCAGAATAACCACCGCGATACAGCGTTAGCGTTTGCTGTTCGATATGTGCGATATGATTGACAATCGCGTCTAAAAAATCTCTGTCGTGGGAAATAAGTAGCAAGGTACCGTGATAACTTTGCAACCAGCCTTCTAGCCAAATCACTGCATCCAGGTCTAAGTGATTAGTCGGCTCATCCAGCAAAAGCAAATCAGAACGGCACATCAAAGCGCGTGCTAAATTCAAGCGTACTCGCCAACCGCCAGAGAAAGTAGAAACAGCCTGTTGCAAATTGGCTTGGCTAAAACCCAATCCGCTCAATAACTCTGCCGCACGTGCTTTGGCGCTATAACCGTCAATATCCATCAGGCGATGATGTAACTCAGCAATCAACTCACCTTTATGATTAGCCTCGGCATCGACCAAAGCTGCCTCAATATTGCGTAGCTCAGCATCACCATCCAACACAAATTCAATGGCAGGTATAGCAAGTGCAGGCGTTTCTTGTGCCACATGCGCAACTACCCAAGTTGCAGGCATTTCCAAATCGCCAGATTCCAACTGCATTTCACCACGCAATAAAGCAAAAAGTGAGGATTTCCCAGCGCCATTGGCACCTGTTAAACCAACTTTATGGCCTGGGTGCAGTTGCAAAGAAGCCGCCTGAATAAGAACTTTTAAGCCGCGAACTAAAGTAAGTTGTTTAAATTGAATCAAGTTAAAACCAATAATTAGATAGGATTGGTCAACCATATTTGACCAAAAGCGCTATTCTAAATGACAAAAGCACTTTTCTAAATAATATGCGCAAGAGTCTTAAGATATCTTTAAGAAAATATTATTAATATTTACATAGTTTTACCAAAGTTTAACGATACTGCTACCCGGTAAACCATCTGCATCCATCAATATTGCAGTAAAATGGCCGTTAGTTGTAAAGATATAAAATCACCACCAACTCTAAAAAATAATCAAAGAAATTAGCTTACAACTCACACTCTCAATATGGTCAAAAAATCTCTACTTTGGATTTATCGTACCGCACTTTGGTTACTAGGCATCATTGTTGCCATTTTTGTGATTGCAATACTCTTCATTCAATTTTACGTATTTCCAAATATTGACCAATACAAAGAAAAAATCGCTGGATTTGCCAGTAATGCTATTAAGCAAAAAGTTGTTATTGGCAATATAAAGGCAGGCTGGCAAGGTATTAATCCTCATTTAGTGGTGTCTAATATTGACATTTATGATGCGCAAAACCGCCCTGCGTTACAGCTTAAAAACACCGATGTGTCAGTTTCATGGCTAAGCATTCCATTGCTTGAGCCGCACCTCGCGAACTTTACCATTCGTTCTCCAGAGCTGACTATTCGCCGTAACGCTAACGGCGATATTTATGTGGCCGGCATTAGCATGCAGGGAGAATCCAAGCCGGACTTACCAAATTGGCTTTTGCGACAAACACAATTTGATGTATTGAATGCTAGAGTTGTGTGGATTGATGAAATGCGCGGGGCGCCGACTTTAAGTTTAGATAATCTTAACCTGCAGGTGTACAGCCCACCGTGGAAAAGCTTTATTAAAAACCATCGCGTAACACTCAGCGCATTACCTTCTGCTGGCACGTTCAATCCTATTCTTATCAATGCCAACATATATGGAAATGATGTCAGTCGTATCGCACAATGGCATGGCAGTTTAGAAGCTAAACTGAAAAATGCTAACCTTGCTGCCTTTAAGCCATGGTTTGACTATACAGCCTTAACACATCCTTTTGATTTGCAATCTGGCATTGGCAGTACCAATACAAAAATCCAGTTTGCTAAAAGCCAGGTGCAGTCTGTCATCAGCAGTGTGGCACTAAGCAACGTTCAGTTAAAGCTTAAAGCCAATACTGAGCCGCTAGTATTAAATAAACTGGTAGGAGAACTTGATTGGAAAAACACGGCTACCGAACAATCATTCAAGGTTAACCGCCTCACTCTTAACACCAGCAATGGCTTAAGCCTGCAGGATGCCTCTGGGGCTTACGCCCAAACCAAGCAAGGCAATCAAAAGTTAAATTTCAAACTTACACATATCGACTTAGCCTTTATCAAGCCATATTTAGTGCAATTACCTTTGCCTGCTGAAGTCGTACAAAAAATTACTAATCTATCACCCACAGGCAAATTAGATGATGTTTCACTTATCTGGGAAGGCAAGCAATCAGCCACCAAAAAATATCAACTTAATACTAAATTCAACAACTTAAGCATACTTGCTTATGAAAAAATCCCCGGGTTTAACAACCTGACGGGGGAGATTAAAGCCAATCAACATGCTGGAAAAATCACACTTAATTCACAAAAAGCTGAGTTGGATTTTAAAGATGTTTTACGCTGGCCTATTCCTGCAGATACATTAGAAGGAGATATCAGTTGGAACACGAACGACACCTCTATTCTAAGCAAAGGTACTCAAGGCAAGCACACGGAAATTAAAGTCAGCGGCCTCAGCATTAGCAGTCCGCACTTAACCGGCACAATTAACGCCGATTACCTGATGGATGGCAACAAGGGCGGCCTGCTAGATTTAAAGGGTAAGTTTAGTAAAGGCAATGCTAAATTTGCAACTTTTTATTACCCTAACATACTGGATAAAACCACCCTGCAATGGCTGGACACCTCAGTACTGGCAGGGCGTGCAGAAGACATTAACCTGATTGTTAAAGGTCGCCTGGATGACTTTCCATTTGTAGACAGCAAAAATAACCTTGACACTAAATCAGGCCTATTTAGGGTTACTGCAAAAATCAGCAATGCCTTATTGGAGTTTGGCACGGGCTGGCCTGTGATTGAAGGCTTGGGGCTAGATTTACTATTTGAAGGCAAGCGTATGGAGCTAAATGCAAATGCCGGCCATATATTAGGTAACCAAATCATAAAAAGCAAAACAACCATTGCGCAATTAGATGCTGATTCACCCATCCTTAATATTGACAGTGAGCTTACCGGCCCAGTTGCAGAAGGTATCAAGTTTGTAAATAACAGTCCGGTAGTGAATGTAACTCTCGGCTTCACGGAGGACTTAAAAACCAGCGGGCAAGGCAAACTTAACCTTGGCTTAAAAATACCACTGCATGACGTAGATGCCTCCCTATACAAAGGGTTGTATCAAATCACCAATGGCAGTATGAATAGCCCTAGCATACCAACACTGACTAACATCAATGGTTCTCTGGAGTTTACCGAAAATAGTTTATCTGCAAAAAACATCAATGCGCGTGCATTTGGCTCGCCAGTGACGCTTAATCTCAGCACAGGTAAAGATAAAGTAATTCGTGTGACCGCCAAAGGCACGTTGAATGATGAAGCCATCAAACAGGCACTTCTGGATCAAGACCCGACTAATCGCACTTGGGTAAAAGGATCAAATTACATTTCCGGCAACACAGATTGGGTAAGCGACATCACCATTCAAAAACCAGTGGTCAATATTGGCATACGTGCGGATTTATTTGGCATCACGTCACGCTTGCCAGTCCCATTCAACAAAGCCGCCAACGAGCGTTTAAACCTTCGTATCGATAAAAAACAGGACGCGAGCACCGATACGATTACCATTAGCCTTGGCAATAAATTGGCAGCCAAACTCATACGCAATATAGAAAATGGCAAACTCAATCTTGATCGTGGAAGTGTTCGACTAAACTCAAGCGCCGCCAGCAATGCGGCCGCTAATAGCAGTGAATTAAACGCCAATCTTGAACTTGGCAATGCAAAAGGTTTACAGATTTACGGCAACTTAGATTATCTGGACGCGGATGCATGGCGTAATGTATTGCGTGATTTTTCTGGTGTGTCTAAGCAGGGAAACTCATTACCCATACAAAAAATAGCGCTTAAAATCAATATGCTGGATATATTTGACAGGCGTATCAATCAATTGAATATATCAAACAACGCCAATAAAGATGGCTTGCGGGCAATTGTACAAAGCCGCGAAATTTCGGGTGATTTGCAATGGCAAAATCAGAATAACGGTAAACTGATTGCCCGCTTAAGCAACTTAATCGTGCCGGAAGCTACACCTACTCGACTGAAAGTCGCCCCAAGTGATACTAGTGTAAAGGTATTTAATAAGCTTGAACAAGATTACCCCTCACTTGATATCACCGCAGATAACTTTATGTTTAATAAGAAAAATTTTGGTGCTTTAGAGTTAATCGCTTATCCACAAAACGATAACTGGAATATTCAAAAACTTAAACTTACCACGCCAGACAGCGTGATAAGTGCTGAAGGTCTATGGAATAACTGGGTTAGAAGCCCAAATACATTTCTTAATGTCGCATGGGACATCAAAAACTTAGGCAAAACGCTTAAAAGTTTAGGCTACCCTGACACGATTAAAGGCGGAGAAGGCTCGCTTAAGGGGCAGCTTCACTGGCCGGGTAGCCCGCATGAGTTTAACCCGGTCGGATTGAACGGAGAATTCCAACTGAACGTCAACAAAGGTCAAATCTTAAAAGTACAACCTGGTGTTGGGCGATTATTAGGTCTGCTAAGCCTGCAAAGCTTGCCGCGCCGCCTGACCTTAGATTTTAGAGATTTATTTAGCAATGGCTTTGCTTTTGATAAAATAGACGCAACGGTTAATATTGATAAAGGTGTGATGCGCAGTGATAACTTTACAATGTCTGGCCCCGCTGCAGATGTAACGATTAAAGGCGAAGCCAACTTGCAAAATGAAACCCAGCATCTAATGGTTAAAGTGATGCCGCGTATTAGTGACAGCGTCTCCCTTGCCGCCTTAGCTGGCGGACCGCTGGTTGGGGCTATCGCATTTTTAGCACAAAAAATATTAAAAGACCCGCTAAATAAAATCGCCTCTAGCGAATATGAAATTATTGGCACTTGGGATAACCCGCAAGAAGTGGGTGCAGCTAAAACTAATCAAGAACCAATGACTAATAACTCACCACTAAACTAGTATCTATAAATAAAACTAGTGACTTTGATAAAAGCTAGTGACTTTGATAAAAGCTAGTAACTTTGATAAAAGCTAGTTACTTTGATAAAAATCAGTAAATTTAATAAAAATGTTTGGATTAAATATGGCCATTACTTCGCGTATAAAAACTACTAAAGCTAAACCTACCAGCCTTAATTCAGGCAAAGACATCATTAAAATCGCTGCCATACAAATGGCATCAGGGCCTTATGTTGCGGCTAACTTAAGTGAAGCAGAGCGTCTCATTGAGGTTGCGGCAAATCAAGGTGCAAAATTAGTAGTTTTGCCTGAATATTTTGCAATTATGGGCTTGAAAGAAACCGACAAAGTGGCGGTGCGTGAAGAAGAAGGCAAAGGCCCGATTCAAACCTTCTTAAGCAAAATAGCAAAGAAACATAAAATCTGGCTCATTGGTGGTTCTGTGCCGATGGTAAGTAATTATCCGAACAAAGTGCGCAATAGCTGCTTGGTATATGACGATAAAGGCCACCAAGTAGCACGTTACGACAAAATTCATTTGTTTGGGCTGGATTTAGGCAACGAGCATTATCACGAAGAAAAAACCATTGAGTCAGGAAATGCCGTTAAAGTAGTGAATACGCCATTTGGTAAAATCGGCTTGTCTATATGCTACGACTTGCGTTTTCCTGAGCTGTATCGTGCCATGGGTGAAGTCAATATCATCGTTGTACCCTCTGCCTTTACCGACACCACAGGCAAAGCACATTGGGAAACACTGATTCGCGCACGTGCCATTGAAAACCTCAGCTATGTGATTGCACCCGCCCAAGGTGGCTACCATTTATCTGGTCGTGAAACACACGGCAACAGCATGATTGTTGACCCGTGGGGCGTGATTTTAGACAGACTACCGCGTGGCTCAGGGGTTGTTATTTCAACTTTTAACCCCAAATATCAGGAAAGCCTGCGCAAGAGCTTGCCTGCACTTAAACATAGAACCATTACTGAAAAATCGGACATCAGATGACCACTAAAGTCGACACAAGTAAAACAGGTACTAGCCGACCTCTGGGCGTTCATTTTGAAATGGCCACTGAGGCGCTACTCGCGCCCGCCAGTTTGGATGTGGCAAAGCTGCAAAATGTGCTTGGTGACATGATGTCGCATAAAATCGATTATGCAGACTTATACTTTCAATACAGCCGCTCTGAAAGCTGGGGCTTAGAAGAAGGTCAGGTAAAGTCTGGTAATTTCTCTATCGACCAAGGTGTAGGCGTTCGCGCAGTCAGTGGTGAAAAAACCGCCTTTGCTTATTCCGATGATATTACATTAAGTGCATTGCAAGAGGCCGCAAAGGCCACCAAAGCCATTGCAGGCTTAGGTGCAGAGCAAACAGCAAGTTCAGTTACTAAACGCCAGGCATCGCAACTCTACTTGCCTCAAGACCCAATTGCCTCACTGTCTGCTGATGCAAAAGTGAAATTACTGGAACGTTTGGAATCGTTTGCCAGAAAACTGGATACGCGTATCTCGCAGGTCACCGCCTCTATCGCAGGTGAATATGAAGTCGTCATGGTCGCGCGTCATGACGGCGTAATGGCAGCAGACGTGCGCCCGCTCGTGCGTTTATCAATCAATGTGATTGCCGAAAGCAATGGCCGCCGTGAGCAAGGCTCCGCAGGCGGCGGCGGGCGCTTTGACTGCAGTTACTTCACCGATGAAGTGCTACACGACTATGCCCAAAAGGCCGTGCATCAAGCCATTATTAACCTTGACGCGCGCCCTGCTCCAGCTGGCAGCATGACAGTAGTATTAGGCGCGGGCTGGCCCGGCATATTGTTGCACGAAGCCATAGGCCACGGTTTAGAAGGCGACTTTAACCGCAAAGGCAGCTCAGCATTCAGCAATATGATAGGCCAGCAAGTGGCCGCCAAAGGTATCACCATTGTGGATGACGGTACTATTCAAAATAGACGCGGCTCACTTAGCATGGATGATGAAGGCAACCCTACCAATAGAACGGTACTGATTGAAGACGGCATCTTACGTGGCTACATTCAAGATACACTGAATGCACGTTTAATGAATATGCCAGTAACTGGCAATGCTCGTCGTGAAAGTTACGCGCATATTCCCATGCCCCGCATGACCAACACCTATATGTTAAACGGCACTACGCCACCAGAAGAAATCATTAAATCGGTTAAAAGAGGCTTATACGCAGCCAATTTTGGCGGCGGTCAAGTCGACATTACCAGCGGTAAATTCGTATTCAGCGCGGCAGAAGCCTACATGATTGAAGACGGCAAAATCACGTATCCGGTCAAAGGCGCAACACTGATTGGCAATGGCCCTGAAGTTTTAAAACGTGTCAGCATGATAGGCAATGATATGTCGCTGGATAGTGGGGTTGGCACCTGTGGTAAAGAAGGCCAAAGTGTGCCAGTAGGTGTAGGTCAGCCTACGCTGAAAATTGACGCGTTGACGGTGGGTGGAACGGCTTAGATATTAACTTAATTAAAAAGTGTGTTGAACATACTTTTAGTATTGTACATGATACCAATGTATGAATATCATACTTGATACCAACGTATTAGTGACTGGATGAAGTACAACAAAGGCGCGTCATACAAATTACTTACGCATATTCATAGTCCAGATTTTCAGTTACATATTTCAACGCCACTGGTATTTGAATATGAATCTATTTTAAAGCGTGAGATTGAACACAGCCGACATGCCGATATGGATGCAATCGTAGATTATTTATGCTTAATTGCAACCGCGCATCAAATCTTTTATTTATGGCGGCCAGTATTGCACGATATTAAAGATGACCATGTGCTAGAACTTGCAGTTAAGGCGCAGGCAACCATCGTAACGTGGAACATCAAAGACTTTAAAATCGCAAAATCAAAATTTGGTATAAATGTGATTACACCCAAAGAATTATTGAATCAGAAAGGATTATTATCATGAGCGTACTTAGCATAAGACTCCCCAACTCATTACACACAATGGTAAAAACGGTTGCCTCCGAAGAGGATATATCCATTAACCAATTTATTGCATCCGCAGTTGCGGAAAAATTATCAGCACTCACCACTGAAAAATATATTGAAGCTCGTGCGGTAAGGGCAAGTAAAGATAAATTCAACTCAGCGTTATCAAAAGTGCCTAATAGTGAGCCAACTGAGATAGACCGAATCTAAATCATGATGCAATTATAAGTCCGCTGAGTTAATTTATAGTGTTGGCACCTGCGGTAAAGAAGGCCAAAGCGTGCCAATGGATGTAGGTCAGCCTACGCTAAAAATTGATGCACTCACGGTAGGTGGAACAACTTAATGATTAGCTCTGCAAAAATCAGCGCCCATATTATTTTGAAAATATTTTCAAAATAATATGGGCGCTTCAGTAGTTAATCAAGCAATATTTATAGGAATTAGTTATAGCCCCCAGCCCCATTCCGAAGGGTTATAATTTATTTAACCAATACTCTTTAACTTCATCAGTTATAGCCCCCAGCCCCATTCCGAAGGGTTATAATGGACACGGCTCAGGGGTTTCGCACACCCGCGTTATAGCCCCCAGCCCCATTCCGAAGGGTTATAATCATTGATTAATTTTTTAGTCATACACCCATGTTATAGCCCCCAGCCCCATTCCGAAGGGTTATAATGTTTAGCCCAGATACTGACACAAGCTACATGTTATAGCCCCCAGCCCCATTCCGAAGGGTTATAATGTTTAGCCCAGATACTGACACAAGCTACATGTTATAGCCCCCAGCCCCATTCCGAAGGGTTATAATCAGGTGGTAAAGGCATCCTTATTAAAGACTGTTATAGCCCCCAGCCCCATTCCGAAGGGTTATAATTGAAAATTGAACGATTAGGAACAATTTTGAGTTATAGCCCCCAGCCCCATTCCGAAGGGTTATAATGACACCTGCACCAAAGCAGGCAGACTGTACGTTATAGCCCCCAGCCCCATTCCGAAGGGTTATAATCAAAAGAACCCGAAAAAGCGAAATTATTTCGTTATAGCCCCCAGCCCCATTCCGAAGGGTTATAATACTTTTTCTAGCTGTGCGTTTGTTTTTACAGTTATAGCCCCCAGCCCCATTCCGAAGGGTTATAATACTTTTTCTAGCTGTGCGTTTGTTTTTACAGTTATAGCCCCCAGCCCCATTCCGAAGGGTTATAATGGTATACCCATGTTAACCCCCCTGATTTTGGTTATAGCCCCCAGCCCCATTCCGAAGGGTTATAATAAGCCGACAGAGCGAACACGATATGGGTTGGTTATAGCCCCCAGCCCCATTCCGAAGGGTTATAATGGTATAGGTATTCTATCAGTGCGGCTGCAAGTTATAGCCCCCAGCCCCATTCCGAAGGGTTATAATTCATTTTTAAAGCTATACACACCACATTTAGTTATAGCCCCCAGCCCCATTCCGAAGGGTTATAATTATGCGTTCACGCAACAATCAATGAATGAAGTTATAGCCCCCAGCCCCATTCCGAAGGGTTATAATCACACGCTTGGCGATTAATGCAGTTAAGTAGTTATAGCCCCCAGCCCCATTCCGAAGGGTTATAATCACCAAGCTGATAACCCGTTGAATTTCAAAAGAATTCAACGGGTTTTTCTTTACAAATTCCGCCTTATTTATAACAAGATGAGTTGTTGGGAGGTCACTTTTTTCTCATGTTGTGTGGGTACGCCTATCCAATGTTGCATACGCCCAAACTGTTTATCGGTGTAGCGCGTCAACTATCTTGTCCAGTTCAGCGACAATTATCTTGTCTAGTTGACGCTGAGATTTTTACTACTGTTTTTGCATAGATGATTTTCTTCGGTAGCTGCCTCCTTCACACTGAATGATGGTGGCATGATGAATCAAGCGATCAATAGCAGCGACCGTCATGACCGTATCATCAAACAATTTATCCCAGTCCTCAAATGACTGGTTGGACGTGATGATTAAGCTGTGACGCTCATAACGATGTGCGATCAATTCAAACAGCACACTGCTTTCTTGTTCCGTTTTTCTGACATAGCCAATATCATCCACAATCAATACTGCGTATTTATCGAGCCTATTGAGCGCCTCAGTGAGTTTGAGTTCAGCTTTGGCCCGTTGCAGCAATTGTACCAATGCGGTCGCCGCCATGAATTTAACCCTGATGCCAGCCTCAGCCAAACCATAGCCGATACTGCTCACCAAATGGGTTTTACCAACGCCACTGGCGCCAAATACCAATAAATTGCCACCCGTTTTAACCCAGCCGTTCTGCTGAATCAGTTGATTGACCTGTACCGGCGTTACACCCTGCAATACACTGAAGTCAAAGCTGCCCAATTGTTTGCCTACTGGGAGCGAGGCATCCTTGAGATATTGCTGAAGGCGCTTGTCTTCACGTGCCAACAATTCGATATGGCACAGCTCTGCCAGGTATTGATCAGGCGCCCAATGTTCAGTGATGGCTTTTTGTGCCATCGCCTGCCAATGCGTTTTAATGGAAGCCAAATGCAACTGTTTAAGCATGAGCGGCAATGAAGCGTTATGCGTGTTAAGTGTTGGGCTATTCATTAGGCTGGTACCTTTGCCAATAAGGCTTGGTAATCACTTAACGCATGTTGCTGTATGCGCAGACTGGGAATGATCGGGATGACGTTTAAGAACCGTTGCTGGCAGTCAAGCAAGCTGAAACGACTGGCCTGCTCTATCTGCGCAAGGGCGTAACGCCCCAAGGCATCTTCACAGTTTGCCTTTTTAGCCAGGTGTAATAGCCCTACCATATATTTACAGGCGTCATCGGCGGGTAGTTCATTATCCGCACGCTGCCAAATACGCCGATAGTCCTCATTGGGTAGCAGGTCATCACGCCATTTAGCAAAACGAAAGGCACGTGGCTTCTTCACTAATGATTCAATCACATGTTGGTAATCAATGTTGCGTTGACGAATGCCTGATGACGAGAACAAGCGAGTCAGGGTCAAGGTATGCTCACCTGCACACCACAGCTCCAACTTGGCATCAAATAGACGCACCCGTACGCAACTGCTAACCAGTCTTGAAGGCACGCTATAAAGGACGTGCTTGATCGTGATGGTGCTGTTACGGCTGACGCTGAGAATATGTTCGGTGTAATTGACGCGCTGTGTCGCGGGTAAGGGTTGTAATTGTCGCTGCTCTTCCAGAAAGGCGCTGTGGATGCGACGATTACGTTGCTTGAGCAGGTTTTGCACAAAAGCCTCATAGTCCTCACGGCTGTTAAAGTCATGACTGCCGCGCACTAACAGCGCTTGATGCAGTTGTTTTTTAAGATGATTGTTGGGCGATTCAATGGCGCCATTCTCATGCGCGACACCCCGGTTATTACGGCTAGGCTTTACCCCATAATGCCGGCATAGATCCGCATAACGTTCGGTAAAATCATGTTGTTGCTGACGGTTCTTATAGGCCGCACTTAAACTGTCGGTGCGTAATTCATGCGGCACGCCGCCACTGGCAACAAATGCACGCTGCAATCCATCAGATAGCGCCGTAAAGCTCTCGCCGCCATAGACGACTTGGGCATAACCCCAGCGACTGGCGACCAAGCGATAATGAAACAGCCTATGTTTCAGCGGCACGCCGGCAATGGTCACTGATTCTTTGACCACAGTAAAATCAGCAATGCCGAGTGCGCCAAGCGCATGGGTTTGCGTAAACATCACTTCTTTAGCGCTGCCGTGTAATTGTCGCCAGCGGTTGATGCGTCGTTCCAGAGTGCGGCGTGTTCTAGGATCAAACTGATCACTGTGCTGTTCGCACAGGTAATCAAATATCCCAATCGGGGTCAGGCCATCGGACTGTTGTAATAATGGCAGCACAATCGGCTCCCATATGACAGACAGCGGATCTTCTCTGGTACGCCAATGACGATTGGCTTGTTTGGGTTGGTGAATCTGGTTGTCGATGCGACTGGCAGTGCGTGATGAAATGCCGCTCTTGGCTGCAGCAATCACCTGACTGTGCTTAGCTCTTTGTGTCATATATAAATTAACCTGTTTATCTGAAATGTGATTACCTGACACAGCGCCTCCTTATGGTTTGCTGTGCAGAACTCTATCAGATCAACTAGACAAGTTAATTGTCGCTAGACCAGACAAGATAATTGTCGCTCAATACACAGCTCAACCTGTACTAAAGCCTTATTCTGCTTTGGCAGTAGCTGCTATCTCTGCAATTGCCGCCAGAAGTAAAAATGTTCAAGTACACAATTTCAATATTGGTTTAGACTTCGGTAAAAGCGCAACTTCCTGTAAGCTCAGGCATGGCTCTTATCTGGTCATTCAATCTGATGATGCAATAAATCTTGATAACTACAGGTGGAACCGTACTACTGCACGTTTAGAACACCTCTCGGGACCTAATGCAGTAATTGAATTTAATTATTTGATTATCGGCGTGTCGGCTTACCACCCATAGACGATAGCTAATTTGTATGTTTATTATCATGCAACGTTGTGAATTGATTTAAAAACATAAAATAAAACCGACTCTGCCAAAGTCTTACTTTATTTTAGAAGCTAGTTATTTACTTTCCGAGTTGATCACGTAAAAATATGCCTACAGTATATGATGTTCTGGGAAGTCCATAGGTTTATGGTCTAAAGATTTTTAATGCAAAAATATTATATATTTATCCGATCGTTATTAGACCTTGTATCCCTACCAGTCAGCTTCTTAAAAAGTGCCCGAATAAGTGCCAATTCATGCCATTTTAGATGGTGAGTAAGTTTGTATTTTTCGATAATGAGATCAACCATCTCTATAGCACTCAAAAAAATATAGGCTTTGTAACATAGCATCAAGCGCCCTTGTCTTTCTTAAGCCCCCATGAAATTTTTGAACCATGTGCCGTGTTATTTTACAATTTTTAGAAATTACTTATCTTGACTGAACCTTTAGGAAAACGTGCCTCTATATCCAGTTGGACCCCATGACTACAATATTCGCGAGGTTTCTCGATTAACCACAAGTTACAAACTTCTGGGCATTTCATGAAAATTTATTTTGTCAAATTTAGCCGCTAAATTAGCGGCTTTTCTCATTTCATAAGCTAGAACTCTGTAACTGTCAGTTTTTAGAGTAACTGATGGTTACTAATTATTTATATAAATCATATGCTTAACTAAAATTTAGTGATTGCATATTTATTGAAAATGGATTATTTGTTATTGCTATAGCAAAAGTTGCGTGATTTAAAAACTATGATAATTTGGTTTTCAGATTACTCAGAAACGTATTTTGTGAAGAGTAGTTTGATTAGGCGGCAGTTTTAACAACTGCCATTTTAGAAAGGAAGTACCGAAGAGATAAAAGCAAAAGAGTAAGTAGCCTGAATTATCAGGTGACTAAAATGCAAAAGACCCAAGCGAAACTCACTTGAGTCGATTGAATGTAATACGTAATACCTAGCGACCAACTAGTTAAATACATTCTACGACAATAGTAAGTTTTGTCAAATTTAAGACGATGGTCTTGGCCCCTTTGCACCCCTAACTTTCTAATTGGTAAAAAATACTGATTGGCTAGACGGGACTCCCTACGCCAAAATTTCTGAGTTACTCCATTTGAAGCAAATTAGGAGTTAACAATGAATCATTTAATAGCCGTACCTAGCATAGAAATAATCTTTCCAACTAATGGAAAAATCCGTAGCAGAAAAGTAGTCAGTCGCTCTAATGCACGTAATAGCGGCAAATACCCCAGCTGGAAAATGCAACGCATGATGCAATGGGAGTCCCCGCATGAAGGTAATGCCATGCGCATCCTTGATGCAAGTCCACAAGTGATTGCTTTCAACGAGCAGCCTTGCGAAATCATCTACATGCTAAATGGCGAGAAGCGCAGGCACTACCCAGACTTGATGGTGAAAGAATATCATCGCTGCGAACTATGGGAAGTTAAAACTGAGCGCGATGCGAATGAACCTGAGGTGGCAGAACGCACCGCCCATCTAATCGAAGCTTTACCTACCTATGGCTACGGCTATCGTATGGTGTTAGCTGAGACTTTAGCCACTCAACCACGACTCGATAATATCAAACGCCTTAATAAGCTTGGACGCTTCGCGGTCCCGGCCATCGAAAAAGAAAAGATACGCCGACTTTTCTTAGTGGTGCCTGTGATGGATTGGGGAGTGTTCGAATCTCAGTCCCATTCTGTATTACAGCATATTAGCCGACTGATACTGGAAGGCAAACTTAGCATTGATCTTCATCGCCCCATAAATGCTGCAACACAAATCCACAGCCACTTCAACGTTAATCACTAGGAGATCTATCATGGCAATCGTACACTTTTGTAAAAACGTTCACTTTGATATGGACGGACGTGAATACCAAATGACTCAAGAAATATCTGAAGGTCTTTGGCAAGTGCGTGAAGTGCGCACAGGCAGGGTACATGAGTTCAATTTGCAGGCACTGCAACAATGTTATGCAGAAGGCAAACTGGTGTTTATGGAAGATCCGCAAAAAGCAGTTTTGCGTGAAGAGGCTGGCGCTAGCAAATCAACCACCATCAATCGCCAGGTAGAAGGTAAGGAATGGGACAAGGCCGTCGTCAGGCGCATGTATGTCAAAGCGGTAGAACATTTGCCTTGCACAGAGTCCATCATAAAACAGGCGATTCAACTGGTATGGACGAAGATTAAATCACCTGCCAAAGCACCGCATTGGGTCAATGTATGCGCGTGGAAAAAGACCTATATGGCCAACGGTAAAGATGCTTTTGCTTTGGCTGGGCAGCATCAACGCAAGGGTAATCGCATTTCACGGTATCCAATTGAAGTGGTCGAGATTGCAGAAGATTGCATAGATCGGCTCTATATGCGCCGTGAACGCAGTACTGTCGAAGAGGTGATGGAAGATGCCGTGGTTATGGTCACGCGCGAAAACAATCAGCGCCCTGAAAGCCAACAATTGCCACTCCCTACCAGAAGATTGATAGAGCGACTGATCAACGCGATTCCTGCCTATGACCGCTATGTAGCACGTCACGGAAAGGTGGCGGCACACCGTGTGTTCCGTAGCAAACTTAAACATCTGGTGACTAATAAACCACTCGAAGCAGCAGAGATTGACCACACCAAGCTGGATTTATTTGTGATTGATGATGAGTCTCATGTTCCGTTAGGCCGTCCTTGGCTCACAATCTGTATTGATTCACATACGCGCTGCATTCTGGGAATTTACATCGGTTTTGAGCCGCCCAGCTATCTGACAGTAGGTAAATGCCTGAAACATGCATTTCTGCCCAAGGTGAATCTGCAACAGCAATACCCTGATATCCGACATGTATGGGAAGCACATGGCGTAATGGAGCAACTGTTCGTGGATAACGGCCTGGAGTTCCACAGCATTAGTCTGGAAAAAGCCTGTTTTGCCTTTGGTGTGGAAATCGTCTATACCCCACGCAAGACACCTTGGTTTAAAGGCAAGATCGAGCGTTTCAATCGCACCATCAATCAAAGCGTCAGTCATGGCATCGCGGGAACGACCTTCAGCAATATCTTTGAGAAGGATGACTATGATCCGGCAAAACATGCCGTAGTCACTTTGAGTACGCTGCGACTCATCATCCATAAATGGATTGCTGATTATTATCATCAGAAACCGCATCGCGGACTGGGTGACGTAACGCCGGCAGCAATGTGGGCCAGCAGCATTACGCCTGATGAAATTGCTTTGGCACACAACCCTGCTGAGATCGATATGCTGTTGGGCAAAGCGGTGCCGGACAAAACCGTGAGCCACAAAGGCATCGAGATCAATAATCTGCTCTATAACTGCCCGGAGCTCATGCAACTCAGGCGCGAACGTGGTGATACCTTTAAAGTGGAGATTCGCGTCGATGAAAGTGATATTGGCCATCTCTATGTCATGTTGGGCTCTGGTCAGGGCTATATCGAAGTGCCTGCACTCAATCAGGACTATGCCAAAGGCATGACGCTGTGGCTGCACAATATCTGCCGGGAATACGCCAAGAAACATTTCAAAAAAGCAGATGTGTACAGCTATGCCCGGGCCAAGACCGAGATTCGTGAGATTGTCGAAAACGAATTGAAACTCAAACGCAAAAAATCTCATGCCAAGGTTGCGCGCTATAACGATACCACTCAGCAACCTGTGGATGATGTGACCAATCAAAAGCCCAAGTCAGCTACTACTAGAGCCAAGCCAATTGCCGACAATAGTGTGCCATTACCACTCATTGCCAGTAACAAAAAACGTCCGAGTTATACGCCTATCATGGATCAGCGTAACTAGATTGCCACATACAAACTTTAAGTGATTAAAAGGATTAAATCATGAACATACATACTTATACGCCTACTGCCGTTGACCAGATAATCGTGCCACATTTGGCATTCCAAAACGCAAAGCAACGTATCGAAACACACTTGTTAGCTGCACAACATTATAAAGAGCCTACTTGCATTGCGGTAGTCGGCGAGTCACGCACCGGAAAATCGCGCTTGCTGGAATGCATTGCCAAGCAATGTCCAAAACAGCGTACAGATCATGGATTAGTTATTCCCGTGCTATGTATCAGAATACCCTCTAAACCGACTGTTAAAGGCTTAGTCGAAACTTTATTGCGCGAAATTGGTGATCCGCTTTGGGCTAAACGTGGGTCGGAGAATGAAAAGACGGAGCGTCTTTACACCTTGCTCAAGCAAACCAGGACGCATACTGTAGTGCTTGATGAATTTCAGCATTTCTATGACAGGATGTCACATAAGGTGCAGCACTACCTGTCAGATTGGTTAAAGATCTTTGTTGATCGCTCTGGATTAACCTTGATTGTGGCGGGCTTGCCTGATTGCATGGCTGTCATTAACCAAAATGATCAACTGCGCGGCCGTTTTCTGGCACCGATTCGTATGCCACGTTTTGATTGGCAGAAAGAGGAAGATCGTTATGAATTTGGTGCTTGTTTGGAATGCTTTCAAAAGGCATTGCAGCGTTTTGATTTACCGGAACTGGCCTCTGAGAGTATGGCATTCAGATGCTATTGCGCTACAGGCGGGTTAATCGGCTATGTTGCCAAGATATTGCATCAAGCATGCATAAATGCGCAGATGGATAACAGTGCGCATGATGGCAAATTAGTCATTACCATGGCTGATCTTGGTCGAGCTTATGCGGAGGCGGTATGGTGCGACTCCATTACACCATTGATGAATCCGTTCGCTACTGACTTTGATGCAACGCCAGTGCAGGCTTTACTTGATATGGCTCAGCATATTGGTACAGCCAGTCCAGAAGTCACAACGGCGCGTACCAGAAAACTTTCCGGTAAATACCTACCAACTGCAGCAGAGGTGCTCGCCGCATGAAACATACCCGTGAGCATCAAGTGCTAACAGTTGACGATAGTATCCAGCCATTGGTGATCACACCCTCCCCCGTAAAGGGGGAGAGTTTGCCAGGCTTTATTCTGAGAACGGCTGAGCTGAATGGCTATGACAGCCCGATGAAGTTGCTGCATTACGCAGGCATGGATGATAACGAGGCGCGGTCAGCAAGGCCACCATTGGACAAGCTAGCTGGCTTATATGGCAAAACGGCAGCAGAACTGAAGGCTGCAGGTTTGGATAGCGCAGACACTCAGCATACAGGCCGTCACCTGCAGGTCATGGGTCACTCCATTCCGTCGATGTTTACCCGTAGTAAACATGCTGGTGTGTGTTTGGAATGTGTAGAGGCGCATGGGTATATTGATGGTTTCCATGAGTTGAAATATGCAGTGGCTTGCCCCATGCATCAAATCAGAACCATCAACACCTGCCCAAGCTGTCAGCAGTTGCTAAGTTGGCATCGTGCAGGGCTTACAAGGTGCAGATGTGGCGCCGACCTCTCCCAAATCGCCCCAGAAAAACTCAATAATCCAGCCATGCTGGCTTTGCTAGGTATTCTGTATGCCAAGCTGATGCGTCAGCCATTGAATACGGAGCAGATTGAGGATTGTGGTTTTCCATTGGCGGCGATTGAACAGATGTCCATTCAGACGTTATTGTCGATGATCTACCGCTTTGGTTTGTTTAATAACAAGCATAACCATAGCGGCGCCGACGATGACGCCGACTGGATGGCAGTGAAAACCACTACAGATGTATTGTCAGATTGGCCACATCGTTTCCATGATTACCTGGAGCAAGTGCATGCACCGAGCGCTAATCTTAAAGTCAGTGGGCTACGCGGTCAGTTCAATTCGTTTTATGAATCATTTTTTAAGAACATCAGGCAAGATAATGAGTTGCAATTCATGCGTGAGGCCTTTATCAGTTTCGGTCAGAACCGATGGAGGCAAGCCTCTATGCATCCTAAACTGTCTCAGTTAAGTTCTGGTCAGGCTATGGGTATGCAGCAATTGGCAAATCAACTTGGCGTACAGCCGAGTACGCTAAGAAAGATGATTGCTGACAAAGTAATTAATGTTGAAGTGAATGAACTCAATGCAACACGTAAACTGGTTACTTTATCAGTCCAACAGCCATTTGAGTTTGCATCAGGGAGTCGATGGAGTCTGAAGCAAGCGGCTCAACAGCTGGATATTCCTGTGGAGATATTACGTGCTTACCGATCACACGGTTATTACGAGGCCAAGCATTTTGTGGCTCCGATGCATATGTTCCATGAGCGTGATATAGAAGTACTGCATAAGCGTCTGATGCAAGGCATGCAATTTAAAGTTCCATTTCTGATAGTGAAGCATCACATTACCTTAGCGCAAGTCATGCGACTTAAAATTTCTTCTGAGATGAAAGCCATGTGGCTAAATGCGGTAAGCAGGCGTCAGATTCTGGCCGTTGGAACTACTAGCGCTTTGCCTAGTGGGTTGGTATTTGATGTGCATAACGTCAAAAGCTATCTGGATAAGATCAAGATAGCGCTGCATAATACTCTATCGTTTAATGAGGTTCAGTCCGAGCTAAAAATTAATCGTTCAACTTTATTCGCATTGGTGAAACATGGGCTTCTTACTAAAGCCTATTTACAGCCGTATGGGCTGCGCATCACTGAAAATTCTTTTAATTACTTCAATAACAATATGACTGCCTGCCGCGAAGTTGCTTTACTCAAAAACACCACACAAAAAGCAGTATTGGAACTATGTAGGCAGATGCGGATTCCTGTTATTCAGATTAGGAGTTCAAGTCATCGAAGTCAGGTGACTTGCTGGATACCTAAATTTAAACTCAATTTGCTAGGAGTAGGCCTTGGTATTCAGCACTTGCTTGCTGCATAAAAGTAGTCTTAACCCAAATAAGTGCCGTTTTCAAGCCGTTTTTTATCTAACACAAAACCTTTAATGGCAAACTGTTTAAGCTCTTGCCTTACTGCATTGGCATAAATGGCAATTGCAGCTAGGTAAACTTTAAGTGGTGGTTTGTGAAAGGCGAAGATGGTGCCACTGGTGACAGAGAAGGTATGACCGCAATCCTTGCAGCGCCATGTTTTACGAGTGCGTTGAAAGTAATGGTTGCTAATCACACCACACCACGGACAGGTGATATTCTCATCACCACCCCAGCGCAATGCCTTGAATACGTAAAATGCTTCTTGGTGGCTCATCTCCATTACGTGGCGTACCGATAATGTGCGTGATTTTGCGGATAAGAGAAAGTGTTGTGCCATAACTTAACCTATAATATCCACTAATATGTGGAATTATTGATAAATAAACATTGAGGTGACCAAATGGAATCAGAAGACTGGAATCGTTTGGCGTGCAGCCTGCTAAAAATCTGAATTAGCTAAAGCAGGTATTGACTATGATGAGCTGATTAAGCGGCTTGCTGAAATAGGCATTACAGAAAGTTATAAAGGCATTGCCAATAAAATCAACCGTGGCGCATACAGCTCTGCATTTTTTATGCAGTGTATGAAAGCACTTAGCATTACAACAATCAGGCTGGATTAAAAATAACTATGCAAAATTTATTGAATGACTTAACCAAATTATTAGCAGAAGATAACCGCCTTGTTGTTGAAGGCAAACTCATCAAAAATAAAGTGATTGAACTTGCGCTTAATGTGGATAGTGACTTGATTAAACTACTATTAAAAAGCGATACCATTAAACGACACTTTTTTACCCAAGCCGATGATGTGCTTGTGTTTGATAAAATAAAATTCCAGCAGTTTGTTGGCAACGAGCAATTTCTAGGTAGTAGCTACACAGCATTTAGAAACAAAATTGGTTTAACAGTAAATGGTCAATACCTAACAGAAAGCCATGATGTTGTACTGGCATGGCCGTATAAAGATTGCGTGCTAGAGGGTGGGCAAGATAAAGATGACGCTAAACGTAGTGAAGTATTTTACAACGAGACCTTAGCACCAGATCAAATAGATCGCTTACTCAGTCCTAAATTACTCACCAATTTTAAGCGTTATGATAAAGATGGCGTGCATGATTTAAGCGTAGCCAGCCAGCCAGCCAGCCAGCCAGCCAGCCAGCCAGCCAGCCAGCCAGCCAGCCAGCCAGCCAGCCAGCCAGCCAGCCAGCCAGCCAGCCAGCCAGCCAGCCAGCCAGCCAGCCAGCCAGCCAGCCAGCCAGCC
>NZ_JAUXOY010000022.1 GCF_030684185.1 Methylotenera sp. | reverse complement strand
TGGCCAAAAAACAGGTGCTGATGCTGCCAGGTTATTTCAGGTACATCCGTCAACGGTTGTGCGTTTGTTAGCAAAAACCCGATAAAGTGTGATGAATTTAGCTTAACGTACAATTTTTTCCGTTTTCTGCGTTCACCCCTAATAGATCATTGGGGTTGTCAGCTAATGCCTGATTTGTAGCTGTGAGTTCTTGTTTTTGCGCTTCAACTGGTAAGTTAGAATATAAATCAGCGAAATTTAAGAACTCATTGGCATCATTACTTCTTGTAAAGGTTTTTATTACTTCGCCTATATTTCCAGTTGAATTTCTACTTGCAGTTTGTTTTACCGCAGAGTTCACACATGCAACAGAAGTTAAGCAAAGAAAAAAAGTGATAAATAAGTTAAATGTTTTCATATAGACCAAAGCAATAGGGTTATGCGGCAGGATGCTGTAATGGTAAGCGTAAAATAAAATGTGCACCAATTTGCGATGGTGCTAGCTTAATTTCACCTTTAAGTGCATCAACTGCTTCTTTTGCTATAAATAAGCCCAAACCACTACCTGCTACCAGGCTGCTATTAGGTTGTTCACCGCGATAAAAAGGTTCGAAAATTCCGATTAAATTGGCCTGGCTAATACCTTGTCCCGTATCTTTAACCTCAATGATAAGCATAGATTTCGATTGACTGGCATCAATCATAATTTCGCCATTATTAGGCGTAAATTTAACAGCATTTGAAATTAAGTTATCTAATATTGTGCGTAATTTTTCAATATCCACATGCATGATAATGTCATCAGTTGAGTTAATTACAGTAATATTTTTTTGTGAAATTGTCAGCTCGTAGGCATGTAAGATTTCGCTTACTAGCGCACTTAGTGATTGTTGTATTAGTTTTGGTTCTGATGAGCTAGATTGGTATTCTGAAGAATTAAACTGAATTTCTGTATAGTACAGCAGGTTCTCAATCATTTTTTGAAGTCGTAAGCTGTTTTCCCGTAATATGTGTACAACTTCACTTTGTGTTTGATTGAGCTTTCCGGCGATGCCATCATTCAGCAGCTCGCTAGCTTCGCGAATGGCGGTTAGCGGTGTTTTAAGTTCATGTGAGGCTTGTTGCAAGAATCGCTGCTTTTGCTGATGCAAGTCTTTTAACGCGAGACGTAACCAGTTGAGTCTTGCACCAAGCTGGCGCAAATCACCAGGCCCGTTAATTTCTATTTCATGTTCATAGTCACCCCTGCCAAGCTGGTGTATGGCTGCGTCCATGCGGCGTATGGGTCTTGCAATCATCCATGTAATCAAGCCAGCTATTAGCACCGCTAACGGTATTAGTGTAAGTGTCTGCCAAAACAGTAATTGTTGAGTGTGTACAACTTTGGTTTTAAACAGGGCCGATTCTTGGTCAATCAAGCGGTTATTTTGTTCGGTTATTTTATAACCTTGGTTGGTTAAATTGGTGAAAGCATTAACCATACTTTGGTCGAAGCTTGAATTTTTATCATCATTTATTGAATTGAATAGATTATTTTCTTGCTTAGCTAACGCAAGCAATTGAGGCTGCAGTGATTTTGAGATTGGAAGCGATAATAACGTGTTGATGGCGTAACTGAATCTATCATGTGCATTTACATAATTTTCAAATAATAACTTATCATGCAGCACAAAATACTGGCGCGCACTGCGTTCCATCACCGCAAGTTCTTCAAGCAGAATTCGGCTTGAACGTGTTGTTTCAACTGCTTGTGACATGTTAAACAAACTTTGCTTGGTCAGCTTGCCAAAGTAAATGTTTGCATTCACAAAGACTACCAATAATGGCAACATTGCCAGCGCAAAGCCAATCAGCAGCAGTTTTAAAAATGATTTTGGATAAGTGATTTGCAAGTGGATATAGTGATGTTTTTAAGTAAATACAATTAGCTAAGTTACCAGAGGTTAAAATATTTGGCTGTTAAAACTATTGGACAAGCCTAGTATAATACTCCAATGAAAGCACTTTCACTTATTGTAGCGATTGCTAAAAACAACGTGATTGGTATTAACAATACCCTACCTTGGCACCTGCCAGAAGACCTCAAGCGCTTCCGTGCGCTTACTATGGGTCATCATATTATTATGGGGCGTAAAACCTATGAGTCGCTGGGGCGTTTGTTGCCTGGGCGCACCACCGTTATTGTGACACGTAATAAACATTACAAGCTTGAAGGTGCGCTGATAGCGCATTCGCTGGAAGACGCTTTAGTATTATGCCAAAACGATGATGAAGCTTTTGTGATTGGTGGTGCTGAGTTGTATCAAGATGGGTTAAAACTTGCGGATAAACTATATGTTACTGAGGTAGATTTGACCGTTGATGGGGATGCATTTTTCCCTGTAGTTGATTTAAAGCATTGGCAAGAAACCTCGCGCGAAACACATATTTCAGCGCAAGGGTTGCCATTTAGTTATATTACTTATACCCACATATAAGTATTATTTAACCTGTGCAAAACTTAGTGAGACCTTTGCAAAAGTATTTATTGCGGCAAATTACTGCGTTGCGCGGTACTCGCAACCTCGCTGTACACAGCGTACTATCTCGGCTTCTGTGTTCCGTGCGCCTTGTACTTTATCCACACTAAACACTTTTGCAAAGGTCTCATAGTGATTTACTTTGTTACTGCTCAACACAATCTACATAATAAATAGCTTTGCCATCCACTATCTGCTTCACTAAACCGTGGTTGTCAGTCTCAAATCCAGGGAATTTTTCATTAAATTCACGCGCAAATTTTAAATAATTCACAATGACTTTGTTGAACTGTTCCCCGGGAATAAGAAGCGGAATACCTGGTGGGTAGGGCGTTAACAGCACGGCAGTAATGCGGCCTTCTAATTCATCGATGGGCACACGATCTATTTTTCGATGCGCCATTTTAGCAAAAGCATCGGTTGGCTTCATGGCGGGCACCATGTTAGATAAATACATTTCAGTGGTTAAGCGTGCAACGTCATTTGCTTTATATACTGCGTGAATTTGTTCACATAAATCACGCAAGCCGACTTTTTCATACCTGGGTTGTTTTTGGATGAAGTCAGGCAAGACTTTCCATAGCGGCTGGTTCTTGTCGTAGTCATCTTTAAATTGCTGTAATGCCGCTACCATTGTGTTCCAGCGGCCTTTGGTTATGCCGATAGTGAACATGATGAAGAATGAATATAGGCCTGTTTTTTCAACAATCACGCCATGTTCAGCCAAGTATTTGGTGACGATTGCGGCAGGAATCCCAAATTTATCCGAGAAATTGCCTTTAATATCCAAGCCCGGCGTGATGATGGTGGCTTTAATTGGGTCTAGCATATTAAAACCAGGTGCTAGGTCGCCAAAATCGTGCCAATCATCGTTGGCATGCAGCATCCACGCCTCGCGTGCTTCTAAACCTTCTTCACTTAAGTCATTTGGCCCCCAAACTTTAAACCACCAGTCTGCGCCCCATTCCTCGTCTACTTTGCGCATGGCACGGCGGAAGTCTAAAGCTTCCATCAAGCTCTCTTCAACTAAAGCCGTGCCGCCAGGCGCTTCCATCATGGCGGCGGCTACGTCAATACTTGCCACAATCGAATATTGCGGGCTAGTTGAGGTGTGCATTAAGTATGCTTCGTTGAAAATATCGCGGTCCAACTTATTATTTTCTGCATCCTGCACCAAAATTTGGCTCGCTTGGCTTAAGCCTGCTAATAATTTATGAGTTGATTGCGTTGAGAACACCATACTTTCTTTACAGCGCGGGCGGCCTTCGCCAATGGCGTGATAATCTCCATAAAAATCATGAAATGTGGCATGTGGTAACCAAGCTTCGTCAAAATGCAAGGTATCGATTTTACCGTCCAGCATGTCTTTAATTTCTTCTACGTTATACAGTACGCCATCATAAGTGGATTGCGTAATTGTCAGCACGCGAGGTTTGGCGGTTTTGTCGGAAATAAACGGGTTGCGGTCAATTTTCTTTTGAATGTTTTCCCACTCAAATTCACTTTTTGGAATCGGTCCGATAATGCCAAAATGATTGCGCGTTGGCATTAAAAATACAGGAATCGCACCTGTCATAATAATGGCGTGCAAAATGGATTTATGGCAGTTACGGTCTACTACCACTACATCTCCTGGCGCAACAGTTGAATTCCACACCATTTTATTGCTGGTAGAAGTGCCATTGGTTACAAAATATAAATGGTCACAATTATAAATGCGCGCCGCATTGCGCTCAGAAGCCGCTACAGGCCCTGTGTGGTCTAGCAATTGACCTAGTTCTTCCACCGCGTTGCACACGTCAGCACGTAACATATTCTCGCCAAAAAACTGGTGAAACATTTGCCCAACGGGTGATTTCAAAAATGCCACGCCACCAGAATGACCAGGGCAATGCCATGAGTAAGAGCCATCCGCCGCATAATGTGTAAGCGCTTTAAAGAAAGGTGGAGGCAGGCTTTCCAGATAGGCTTTAGCCTCGCGTATAATCAGGCGCGCGATAAATTCTGGTGTATCTTCATTCATATGAATAAAGCCGTGCAGTTCGCGCAAAACATCATTAGGAATATGGCGCGAGGTGCGCGTTTCACCGTATAAGAAAATGGGAATTTCCTCGTTCCGGTGACGAATTTCTTCAACAAAACTACGCAAACCTCTTAGGGCATCAGGGTTTTCTTCAATAAATTCATTATCGTCTATTGATAGAATAAATGCCGAGGCGCGGCTTTGCTGTTGAGCAAAAGAAGTCAGGTCGCCATAACTGGTTGCACCTAGCACCTCAAAGCCCTCGTCTTCTATAGCTTTGGCAAGTACGCGAATGCCTAAACCTGAGGAGTTTTCTGAGCGAAAATCTTCGTCAATAATGACAACGGGGAAACGAAACTTCATTAAATGGATTTCCTCAATTAAATCTTAGGTAAGGTGACGCCAACTTGGCCTTGATACTTGCCGCCACGGTCTTTATAGCTGGTTTCACAAACATCATCTGCATCTGCTTCAAAAAACAGCACTTGCGCGCAGCCTTCATTGGCGTAGATTTTGGCAGGTAACGGTGTGGTATTGCTGAACTCTAGCGTCACATAACCTTCCCATTCCGGCTCGAATGGCGTGACATTGACAATGATGCCGCAACGCGCGTAAGTGGATTTACCCAAGCATATCGTCAACACATTGCGTGGAATGCGGAAGTACTCAACTGTACGCGCTAAGGCAAATGAATTAGGGGGAATGATGCAGTAATCTGCATTGACCTCTACAAATGAATTCGGGTCAAAGTTTTTTGGGTCAACAATGGTGCTGTTAATGTTAGTAAACAGCTTGAATTCTTTACTACAGCGAATATCATAGCCGTAGCTTGATGTGCCGTAAGATACCATGCGCTCGCCATTGGCATTCTGCTTGACTTGATTAGGCTCAAACGGCTCTATCATGCCGTGTTGCTCTGCCATTTTACGTATCCACTTGTCTGATTTTATGCTCATAATCTTGCTCAAAAAAATAAAAAATGCCCAACAGTTTCAGTTGGGCATTATAAAGTGCAAAGATGAATTATGTATTAAAAAATTACAGAATTCATCAGTGTTTATCGCCACCCAATTCAATAGAGTAACGCCAAAACTGGTCACTGGTTTCAAAAATGACGCTGGATTCTTCAGGGTCACGGTTACCTGCGCGATATTGATGTAGCGGCGTTTTGTCTGCGGCCCATGCTTTCACAATAGGATCAACCAAGCGCCATTGTGCCTCAACTTCGCTAATGTGTAAGTATTGAGATGGGTCGCCTTCCATTAGATTGAGCATTAAGGTTTCATAAGAGTCTATGGTTTCATCCTCTTTTTGACGTTGTGGAGCGTCGATGCTCAAGGTGCGTGTAGCAATGTCTAACCCTGGGATTTTTGATTCAATTTCCAGTTTGATGCACTCACGCGGTTGAATGTTAATGGTGAGCCAGTTTTGATGCTGACCATCCACCAATTCCATAGGTGCTTTTTTAAAGCGGATAGAAATTGCCGTGTTGCCTTCATGCATGCGTTTTGCAGTGCGCACGTAGAATGGCACGCCTTGCCAACGCGGATTATCAATAAAGAGTTTTACGGCGGCATAAGTTTCAGTTTGGCTTGATTCTACACCTTCACGTTTAAGCTCTTCCAAATAGCCATGTACGTTTTCGCCGTGTCCATCGCCTACACAAACTCGGCCAGCAGCATATTGCGCGCGGAAGACTTGTTTGTTGATGTTTTTTACATCTACAGGGCGAATGGATTGAAGTAACTTGATTTTCTCTGCACGGATGCTTTCCGGTTGCAAATCTTTTGGTTTCTCCATCGCTGTAACTGCCAGTGTTTGCAGTAGATGGCTTTGGAACATATCGCGTAATGCACCTGTTGCATCGTAGAAAGTAGTGCGATCACCTACGCCTAAAGTCTCGTTATTGGTGATTTGCACATGGTCAATGTGTTCTTTATTCCAAAGTGGCTCAAATATTGCATTGGCAAAACGTGTAAGCATAATGCCTTGTACAGCCGACTTACCTAAATAATGGTCTATACGGTAGATTTGACTTTCTTTTAAGTGCTTGGTGAGTCTTGCTTGTAGGTCTTGCGCACTTGGCAAGTCTGTACCAAATGGTTTTTCAATCAACACACGGCGCCAGTAATTGCTTTCGTCCAACAAACCAACTTCAGAAAGTTGTTCTACAACAGGTGCGAAATCGGTAGGGCGAACTGACAAGAAGTAGGCGAAGTTTTGTGGAAATATTTTCGTATCACTTAAAGTTACGCTCATTTTTTTGTATGCATCAGGGTCATCAGATGCATTCGCAAAGTAATGATTACGTGCGATAAAACGGTCAAAAACTTTTTGGTCGTAGCCGTTTTTGAATTTAGCATCGAGCATGCCTTTAATGTCAGCCAGCCACGCCTCACGTGCCACTGCACTGCGGCCGACCGACAAAATTGCCATGTTATCCGGTAGGCGACCTGCTGCATCCAGGCGAAATAAGCCTGGCATCAGTTTAACGCGAGATAAGTTACCGCTTGCGCCAAATAGCACAAGGGTGCAAGGATCGATTGTTTTTGCCATGATGTGATTAAACCTTAAGTTGATAAGTTTTAGTGGTAACGATTAGTGCAAATGCTGCTATAAAGTTATTTTATCGTCCGCCCTGAGTCTGTAGAAATATCTAGCACGAACGTATGTAAGCTTTTAGTGACGTGCTTCAGCTGTGCCACTGTCTTCCATATCCAAATCACCCCAGCCTAAACGGCGATTGAATAATTCTAACAATAAATCCCAGCTTAAGCGTGATAAGGCAGGGTCATAGCGATGACCTTCATCACGCATAAATGCATGTTGACCATTGAATTCATGCCAGGTGAAGCGTGTTCCCACTTCTTCCAAACGGGCTTTCACCATATTGCGGCCTTCTAAAGGCACGTGCGGGTCCTGGCGACCCCAAATGTGTAAAAGTTCACCTTTGATTTCGCTGGCGCGTTCTAATGAATTATCGTTTTTGCCTAAACCTAATGATTTTTTGTGTATATCTGTTGCATAGAAACATACCGCAGCAAGTACGTCAGGGTTCATAGCGGCACGGAAAGCAAGGTGACCACCCACACAGATGCCCATGGCGCCTAAGCGGCCCGTGCAATCATCACGTGATTTTAAATAATCTAACACAGCGCGTGCGTCGTTATCGTAATCTTCTACAGGTTTGGTGGTTTTAAGTTCATTGCCGCGCGAAGTGCCAGCTTCATTGTAAGATAGCACAGTGCCTAGCGGTTCAAATTCATGATAAATTTCTGGGCAAGCGACAATAAAACCATGTCCAGCTAGCATTGCTGCTGTACGGCGTATTGGCGCAGTGACTTGAAAAATCTCAGAAAACATCAAAATAGCAGGATATTTACCAGGAGCAGCAGGACGAAAAATATGAGCGCGCATTTTGCCTGTTGGGGTATTGAGGTCAACAATTTCACTGTCTTTTATTAGCATGCTGTATTCCTGTTAATTAAATGGGAGTCCTGTTAGGACGCATTTAGAATAGCCGTATATGATAAAGCAAGCAGACAAATTCATACAGTGGTTTGATACAAAAAGTATAAATAGCATGACAATTCTCTCGATTTCGTGTCCAATTCGGTCTAACTGATTTTTGATGTTGGATAGATAATGATGCAAGAAAATAAGGCGAGTCAAAGTACTAGGTGGAAACGTTTTGAAAGTATGGAGGCACTAAGGCATGGCGTTTGTGATGCAATAGTACAAAGTGCAAATGATGCGATTGCTAAACGTGGAAAATTTTCAATCGTGTTAGCAGGCGGTAATACACCCCGCACCGTTTATCGATTATTGCGTGATTTGCCTATGGATTGGGCAAAATGGCACATATACCACGGAGATGAGCGCTGCCTGCCACCCGACCATGAAGACCGCAATAGCTTGATGGCAGAGCAGGTCTGGCTCGATTATGTCAATATCCCTGCTAATCAGATTCATGATATTCCTGCGGAATTAGGCCCTGTAGCAGGAGCCAAAGCGTATGCTGAAGTCTTAAAGGATGTAGCTGCATTCGATCTGGTGCTTTTAGGTTTAGGAGAAGATGGTCACACAGCTTCGCTATTTCCTGATCATACAGTCGACAATAGCGCGGATGCTGTGCCAGTATTTAACGCCCCTAAGCCGCCGTCAGAACGTGTGACGATTAGTCAAAGTCGCTTAAATAACACGCACGAAGTGATATTTTTAGTGACAGGAGCAGGCAAACAAGAAGCTGTCGATAATTGGCGCAGTGGAGTGGATATTCCAGCGACTTTGATTAAGCCTGAAAATGGTGTGGATGTTTATTGTTATGAAGTGGAATTAAAATAGCTTTGTGTTTGAATGGACTAATGTCTCAAAAATAACCTTTTGCAAAATTATTGATAATTGCGAGTAGTTCTCGTAACACCCTTTAAGATAACATGCCCCACCAAACCCAGCGCTGGCTTGCGCTGCGGTGATTGGACAAAGTTATTTGTCTTGCCTTAATCCGCCAAGTAATGCAGCCACTGGTGTTTTGTTTGTATGGTTGGGCTTTGCACTAACATTTGTATTTTGTTGTGAAACCATAGCTTCGTAGGGTTTATCAAACCAAGGGTCACTACTTTTCTTTTTAGCAGGCATGCGTTTAGTAGCTGTAGCATCATGGATTGTAACGCGGCTAGATTTATGGCTGGATTCTTTACTGGAGATTGAGCGCGCTCTTGTGCTGGTTTTTTCAAGTGCGATTGTTTCTTTTGGAATTTGGCGCTTAATCAGCTTTTCAATTTCAACGATGTATTTATCTTCTTCAGGGCTGACGAAAGAAATCGCAATACCTGAAGCGCCTGCACGGCCAGTACGACCGATACGATGGACGTAGTCTTCCGGTGCGCTTGGAATTTCATAGTTAATCACCATGGGTAATTCGCTAATATCCAAGCCGCGGGCAGCAACGTCGGTTGCTACCAATACGGTGCAAGTACCGGCTTTAAATGCATCTAATGCTTTAATGCGTTCTTGCTGGGTTTTGTCGCCGTGAATTGCATCGGCGGCAATGCCTTCACGCTCTAAGCTACGACTTAGGCGGCTGGCGGTAATTTTGGTTTTGGTGAACACTATCACCTGTGTTGCATCAGCAGCTTTTAATAGCTGTGTCAGCAATGTTTCTTTGTCGCTTTGTGCAACTTCATACACTTTTTGCGTCACATTATCGTTAGTCGCGTTACTGCGCGCTACTTCGATTAACTTTGGTTTAGTTAAAAACTCATCTGCGAGTTTTTTAATCTCATTTGAAAATGTGGCTGAAAACATCAAAGTTTGGCGCTGCTTTGGTAGCAACGCCAAAATTCTTTTCAAATCAGGCATAAAGCCCATGTCTAACATGCGGTCGGCTTCATCTAGCACTAACATTTGTACTTGATTCAGCTGTAGCGTTTTTTGTTCAATATGATCCAACAAACGGCCAGGTGTTGCCACCAGGATTTCCACACCGGATTTAAGGTGCGGTGTCTGGGTTTTAATGTCGACACCGCCATACACAACCAGTGAGCGCAGCGGCGTATTTTTTGCATACGCTTTTACACTTTCTTCAACCTGTATCGCCAGTTCACGCGTGGGCGTTAAAATCAAAGCACGAATAGGATGTTTGGCTGGAGATGCACCATTGTTAGCCAGCGGTAGTAATTTTTGTAGCATTGGCAACGCAAATGCCGCAGTTTTACCTGTGCCAGTTTGTGCGCCAGCCATTAAATCACCCCCAGCCAATGCCACAGGAATAGCCTGTGCTTGTATTGGCGTGGGAGTGGTGTAACCAGACTCTGTTAATGCTTTAAGTAATTCAGGTGCTAGACCTAAATCTGTAAAAGCGAGACTGTCTAAAATTACTGTTTCTGTCATTTGTTGGGTACTATTCAATTAAAGTTTACGTCAAATAACTTAAGCAAAACTACGTGGGCGACGCGGTGCACCGCTACCACCTGCGTTTGCATTACCGAAGCTGCGTGAATCGCTACCGCTGCGTGCTGGGCGGCCGTCACGTGAAGGAGCTGCTGAACGGTCACCACGTGGTGCGTCTGCACGGCCTTCGTAACGTGCGCCTAATACACGGTTATCACCGCGATTTGCATCAGGGCGGTTACCACGACTGTCACGGTCACCACGATTACCTTCGCTACGTGGTGCACTTGCGCCATCACGTGAGAAAGGCTTTTTGCCGAAAGCAGCTGCATCACCGAAGCTACGGTTAGGCGCGCCAGCATTTGCACGATCGCCACTAGGACGCTCAGAACGGCTACGATCACCACTTGAATTACGGTCACCAAAACTACGTGGGCGGTCGCCAGACGGTCTTTCTGTGCGGGCTGCATAACCTGCTGAATTGCCATTGGCTTCACGCGGAGCTGAATCACGGTTGCCACGATTTTCATCACGGCTGCTACTGTCACGGCTGAAGCTAGCGCCGTCGCGCGGTTGAAAGCTATTGTTACGGTCGCCACGTGGCTCGCTGTTACGGTTATTAAAGCCACCACGGTCGCTAGAACCACGGTCATCACGTGGTTTAAAACCACCGCGACCACCTGGTTTGTGTGCGTCACGGCGAATATCACCACGATCACCGCGACCATTACCTGGACCGTCCATTTTCATGGCACGTTTTGGTTCAAAACCTTCAATAACGCCTGGTTCCATACGGTTGCCAGTGAATTGTTCGATTTTACGTAAAATATGGCGATCCATATTAGATGCGAAAGAAATTGCGATACCAGTGTTACCAGCACGGCCAGTACGGCCAATACGGTGCACATAGTCTTCTGCAAATTTTGGTAAATCGTAATTAATGACATGGCTAATACCTTGTACATCAATACCGCGAGCAGCTACATCAGTTGCCACTAACACTTTTACATCACCCTGACGTAATTTAGTTAGCGTGCGGTTACGCGCACCTTGTGTCATGTCGCCATGTAAAGCGGCAGTTTTGTGACCAGCAGCATATAAATCTTCAGCCAAAACATCTGCATGGCGTTTAGTGCTAGTGAAAATAATCACTTGATTCACTTCAGGTGCAATCAACAAATGCTCTAGCAATTTGTTTTTATGTGTCATGTCATCTACGTAGTGCAAGCGTTGCTCAATGTTGGCATGTTTTTCTTTTTGCGTAGCCACTTGGATTGTTTTTGGGTTTTTAAGAATTTGTTTAGCAATACGTGCGATGTCGCCATCAAGTGTTGCAGAGAACAATAGTGTTTGACGTTCAGCAGACAGTTGCTCACAAATACGCTCAACATCAGGTAAAAAGCCCATGTCCAACATACGGTCAGCTTCATCCAACACTAACATTTGCAAACGACTTAAATCAATACGGCCACGTTCCATGTGGTCTAATAAGCGACCAGGTGTTGCCACCAGAATATCTAGCGGTTGTGATAATAATTTGTTTTGTAACGGGTAAGGCATACCGCCCACAATACTGACAGTACGTGCTCGGATGAACTTGCCGTATTTACGCGCAGCTTCGTTAACTTGAGTTGCAAGTTCACGTGTAGGTACCAATACCAAAATGCGTGGGCCACGGCTTTTTAATTCGTGTGGCGTTGCGAGTAAGTTTAATGCTGGCAACATAAAGGCTGCAGTTTTACCTGTGCCGGTTTGGGCCGAAGCCATCAGGTCGTGGCCTGCAGTTACAACTGGAATAGCTTGTGACTGGATAGCGGTTGGTGTTGTGTAGCCAGATTCTTCAATAGCACGAAGGATGGCAGAGTCAAGATTTAATGATTCAAAAGACAAAGTAGTCCCTTTCTAGGTTACCGCTAATAAGTGATAACCAATAGTAAGTCAAACAAAAAGGGCGCTAAGTAAAAACGGACATATCATTTGAACATAAGCAATTAGTTAAGCTTATGAGCAAGGGCAATATAAACGCAGAAAATATTTGGTTTAGGTTGAGTTGAATTAAAAGAATAAGCTGAATTAACAACTTAAGTTTTTCAAACTCTATTTAAACTAGCTAATATAATCTTTACCAGCGCACGGGCACAGCCGCTAACCAGTAAAAATCAATAGTTCGATTTCTTGATAGTTGCTTCAAAATTTCACGAGCAACAGAAGGGTCAGGGCAATGATTCAAGCAACTTAAAATATGTATTTAAACATATCGCAAAAACGTTAAGTTGCGAATGAAGCGCGCAGTATAACCATTTAATTCAGAATGTCAAATTAATAATTGAACTTGTAAAATTAAATAGTCAATTAGTGTGTTAAAATCGCCGCCTTTCAATACTGGCTACACAATTATGTCACGCACCCCTGGTACTAGAAACCTCAGAAATGTCGCAATTATCGCCCACGTTGACCATGGTAAAACCACCATGGTGGATAAACTTTTACAGCAAGCTGGTACTTTTTCATCACACCACGCGGTGGTTGAGCGTGTGATGGATAGTGGCGATATTGAAAAAGAACGTGGTATTACCATTTTGGCTAAAAATACCGCTTTGGTTTATGAAGGTACGCACATTAACATCGTCGATACACCGGGCCATGCGGACTTTGGTGGCGAGGTTGAGCGCGTATTAGGTATGGTAGATGGCGTGGTATTGCTGGTAGATGCCGTTGAAGGCCCAATGCCTCAAACGCGTTTTGTGACTAAAAAAGCGTTGGCACTTGGCTTAAAGCCAATCGTAGTGATTAACAAGGTTGACCGTCCAGGTGCACGTACTGATTGGGTGATTAACCAAACGTTTGATCTTTTCGCCAATTTAGGCGCAACAGATGAGCAGTTAGATTTTCCTATCGTTTACGCGTCAGCGATTAACGGTTATGCAATGTTAGATATGAACGCACCTACCGATAATATGCGTGCTTTATTTGATACCATTTTGAGCCATGTTACCCCGCCAACTGGCGACAGCAACGCGCCCCTGCAATTGCAAATTTCAGCGTTAGATTATTCTACTTATACAGGCCGTTTAGGCATTGGTCGTATTACCAACGGTAAAATCAAACCTGGTCAAGCGGTTACCGTGATGAACGAAGATAAACAAATTGCCGTGGGTAAAATCAACCAAGTACTTGGTTTCCGTGGTCTAGAGCGTGTGCCAGTTGAAGAAGCTGAAGCCGGCGATATTGTGATTATTTCTGGTTTAGATGATATTGGTATCGGCTTTACCGTGTGTGACCGTGAAAACGCAAAAGGCTTGCCGCATTTAGGCGTGGATGAACCAACGCTGACGATGGACTTTATGGTAAACACTTCACCGTTAGCAGGAACTGAAGGTAAATTTGTGACTAGTCGCCAAATCCG
Organism: Methylotenera sp.; assembly: GCF_030684185.1. GTDB lineage: Bacteria > Pseudomonadota > Gammaproteobacteria > Burkholderiales > Methylophilaceae > Methylotenera. Next base: position 37,449 of record NZ_JAUXOY010000022.1, on the reverse strand, counting down.
TGACCGTTTAACAAAAGAACTTTTAGTGAACGTGGCGCTGCGTGTAGAAGATACTGAAGATAATGATGTTTTCCGTGTGTCTGGCCGTGGCGAGTTACACCTGACCATTTTGCTTGAAAACATGCGCCGTGAAGGCTTTGAAATGGCGGTTGGTAAGCCAAAAGTAGTGTTCCGTGAAATTAACGGTGAAAAATGTGAGCCGTATGAAATTTTAACGGTGGATTTAGAAGATGAGCACCAAGGTGCCGCAATGGAAGAATTAGGCCGCCGCCGTGGTGAAATGCAAAATATGGAATCAGACGGTAACGGCCGCACACGTTTAGAGTACAAAATTCCGGCGCGTGGATTGATTGGTTTTCAAGGTGAGTTTTTAACCATGACACGCGGTACAGGCTTAATGGGTCACGTGTTTGATGAATACGCACCAGTAAAAGCAGATATGCCTGGCCGTCGTAATGGCGTGTTAATTTCAGCTGAAAAGGGTGAGGCTGTAGCCTACGCGCTTTGGAAATTGCAAGACCGCGGTAAAATGTTTTCAGTACCGGGAGATAAATTGTACGAAGGTATGATTATCGGCATTCATAGCCGTGATAACGATTTAGTGGTAAACCCGATTAAAGGTAAGCAACTCACCAACGTGCGTTCATCAGGCACGGATGAAGCGGTGCGCCTGATTACACCGATTGCATTATCTTTAGAGTCAGCTGTTGAGTTTATTGATGATGATGAATTGGTGGAAATTACCCCTAAAACGATACGTATCCGTAAACGCTATTTAACAGAAAATGAGCGTAAACGTTCTGGTACAAATAAATCTTAGCGTTAAATATTTTTTTTGGTTTGATTTAAACCACGTCTTGATTTGAACCACGTATTGATTTGAACCCAGCTCTTGAGCTGGGTTTTTTGTTGGGTGTGATATTTGCAAGGCGGTTTCGTTATCACGCTAACCATTACCTTGCTCGCGGTTTATCTCTGGTTATTTATTGGTAGCGGAGTGCTTCAATCGGATTCATGCGGGCGGCCTTGCGCGCAGGGTAGAACCCGAAAAATATACCAACGCTGGCCGCAACAGCAAAGGCAATCATCACTGAGTTGCTTGAAATAACAACGGCGGCTTGTGTTATTTTATTGACCAGCATAGCGCCAGTGATGCCTAAAATCAGGCCTATCAAGCAACCGATGATTGAAATCACAATGGCTTCAAGTAAAAACTGTAAGAGAATATCGCGCTCGCGTGCACCAATTGCCATGCGAATGCCAATTTCACGCGTACGTTCCGTGACAGAAACCAGCATGATGTTCATAATACCGATGCCTCCGACTAACAATGAAACTGACGCGATAGCGCCTAATAACAATGACATCGTTCTTGTGGTTTCTGCCGCCGAGTTAGCTACGGCTGTGAGGTTGCGTACAAAAAAATCACTATCAGAACCTTCTCGAATATTGTGGCGTTGATTAAGTAGGCCATTAATGTTTTGTTCCACCATCGGCATGAGTTCTTGCGTATTGGCCTGCACCATAATTTGTCTAACACTGCCTGCAAATTGATTACCTAGAATCTTACGTTGTGCAGTTGTTAAGGGAATAATGATGGTGTCATCCTGATCGCGGCCATCCAAGCTTTGACCTTTACTTTTCAATACACCTAATACCACAAAAGGATTTTGTTTGATGCGGATGGTTTTACCAATAGGATTAGTATCACCAAATATATTCTCTACGACAGTTTTACCAACTAAAGCAACGCGTGTGGCGGAGCGTATGTCAGATTCTGAAAAGACATAACCATCTTCAAGTTCCCAAACACGAATATCTAAATAGGCTGGGGTAGTGCCGATAATGCTGGTACTCCAGTTATTATTACCATATACGACTTGTGCGTTGCCCATACTAATTGGAGCTACGTTGTTAACACCATCCAACTCACCTATCGCATTCGCATCGTTTACATTAAGTGAGCTGGAGTTACCGCTACCAGAGCGTGCACCACTTGCGGTGAAAGACCCAGAAAGTACAATAAATAGATTACTCCCCATGGCATTGATAGATTGCTTGACTGACTCTTGCGCACCTTGTCCAACGGCCATCATAAGTACCACTGAGCCCACGCCTATCATCATGCCTAACATCGTGAGAAATGTACGCAGGCGATTAGCTCCCATGGCGCGCCAAGCTTCCCCTAGCATTGCTGAAAACATCGGGGTGCCTCCATTAGCTAGTTTCCTCTGCTTGAGTCACAGGTGTCGTTGATTGGGTGCGTTCATCATGCACAATTCGACCATCCAAAAAGCGTATTTGCCGGCTGGCATGTGCGGCGATGTCGGATTCGTGCGTTACCAGAATAATTGAAATATCTTCAGCATTTAATTCTGAAAACAGCGCCATTATTTCTTCACTGGTAACACTATCCAAGTTACCCGTTGGTTCATCGGCAAGTATCAGCCTTGGACGATTCACCAATGCACGAGCAATGGCGACACGCTGTTGTTGTCCGCCAGAAATTTGGTTGGGGAGGGCGTGTATATGTTTGCCTAAACCTACTTTTTCCAGCAAGGTCTTAGCACGTGACTGGCGTTCGCTCTTACTCACCCCTGAATACACCAGCGGTAATGCAACGTTATCCAAAAGGGTAGTGCGTGATAGTAGATTGAAACCCTGAAATACAAATCCGATGGTCTGATTGCGAATTTGAGCCAGCTCGTTTCCATTCAACGCTGCAACGTGATGACGATCAAGTGTATATTGCCCGCTGGTAGGCTTGTCGAGGCAACCTAAAATATTCATGAAGGTTGATTTACCTGAACCAGAAGGTCCCATAATGGCGACAAAGTCACCTGCATCCATTGTGAAGTTAACTTGCTTTAGAACTGTGATTGCGCCTGCAGCAGTTTCATAATCTTTGTTCAAGTCTTGCACTAAAACTAGGCTCATTAGAACATCCTGAAGCGCATAGTGCTGGTCGAAGATGATATAGCGTCATTAGTTTGATTTTCTCCAACAATTACTTTGTCGTTTACTTTAAGTTCAGCGCTGCTTATCTCGGTAAATTTTCCATCAGAAATGCCTACATTAATGCGTAGTGGGGTTAGCTTTCCATTCTGAATCACATAAAGTTTGCCGCTAGAAGTATCTTCTTTTCCTGATTTTTTTCTGCCTGAATTTTGGCCGCGATTAGATGTGGTTTTGTCAGCTGAGTTGTCGTCTAATTTTGGTTTAAAACGAAGTGCCGCGTTGGGTGCGAGTAGAACATTTTCGTGTTTTGCGACCATAATATTCACATATGCAGTCATACCAGGCAACAGTACTTGTTCTGGATTATCTACTGACACCACAACATTATAAGTGACGACATTAGATGTAACAGTAGGATTTAGTCGAAGTTGCTTAACAACACCTTCAAAATTCCGGTTTGGAAATGCATCCACACTAAATTTAGCTTTTTGCCCAACTTTTATATTGCCAATATCTGCTTCAGCAAAGCTAGAGTCAATCTGCATTTTGGATAAATCCTGAGCGATTTTAATCAGCGTAGGCGTTTGAAAACTCGCGGCGACAGTTTGGCCAACATCCACGACTCTATCTATCACAACACCCGAAACTGGGGAGCGAATCACAGAATAGCTTTGGTTAGTTTGATCTCGCAGTAATTGCCCACGGGCAGTATCCAACTGGGCACGGGCAGATTTTAATGCTTGTACAGATTGGTCTAGCTCTTGTTTTGAAACGTATTCCTGAGCGTAGAGTGTACGCATTCTTGCTTCGTTGGCTTGTGCCAGTTCAACCGAGGCTTGCACATTTCGCACATTACCTTGCGATTGCGCAATCTGCGAAGCAAATAACGCATCGTCTAGCTCTAATAATATTTGGCCTTTTTCTACATGGTCGTTGAAGTCAACATATAGCTTGCTTACGCGCCCAGAAACCTGTGTACCAACGCTAATTAAAGTCACAGGATTGAGCGTGCCGTTGGCTGAAACGCTTTGCGCAACGTCACCTTGGGTAATTTCCTGTAATCGGTAGAGTTGGTCAGGCTGAATAGTGTTGTGCTTGGTATAGTAATAATAAGCACCAGCAACCACTGCCAAAAATATGAATGCGATGATTGCTTTTTTGATAAGTTTATTCATTGTTGCAATTCCAAATCAGTTTACTTTATTAGTTTGCATATTTCCACCGCCTAAAGGCAACGATTGAATCATGGCATTATCAAGGCCGCCTATTGACTGGGCAAGGGTTGCACGTGCAATGTTCCAGTTAAGATGTGCCTGAATTTGTTGTTGTCTGGCGTTCGCTAATGCGCTTTGTGCATTGATTGAATCGATTATATTGCCAACGCCTGCTTTGTAACGCCCCAGTGCTACGCGTGACGACTCTAAAGCACTGCTAACCAGAATAGATGCAGCGCGTATAGATTCGTTGGCTGTACGCAAACTTTGGTAGGCGCGCCAAACATCTAAAGAAATTTGTAAACGCAATTGGTCTCGTTGAGCTGTGCGTAAGTCTGCATTGGCTTCTGCTGAACGGATTTTATAACTTGGGCCATAGCCGCTAAAAATAGGGATAGAAACCGTGACACCTAAAGCTGAGTTGCTATTAAAAGCCGTACTGTTGCCATCCTGAATGTTATTTGAAACAGCAACTGATACGGAAGGCTTTGTTGCAGCGCGGCTTGCATCTACGCTTGCTTGGGCAGCTTTTAATTGCGCATCACTGGCAACTAAGTCAGGGCGACGAGTACGCGCTTGTTCAATTAAGGCATCGATATCCTGCTCAACATTTTGCAATGGTTGAATTGAATCGTTTGTTACCAATTTTAGGGGTTGATTCGCCGCTAGCCCCATTACATTAGCCAACGTGCCATAAGCTGTTTTTAGTGAACCTTCAGCGGTAATCCTAGAAAGGGTATTTTGTGCGAATAAAGTCTGAGCTTGCAACTTATCTGCCGGGGTTGATACGCCAGCTTTGTATCGGGCATCAGCTGCTTTGAAATTTTCTTCACTTGCACGCTCTGATTCTGCCGCTGCATCTAGTGCTGCAATGCCTGCTTGCACTTGATAAAATGCTTGAATCGCATTAAGTAATAGATTTTGCACAACACTGCTTTGTGTCGCACTGGCAGCTTGTAATAATTGGCGCGCATTTTCAAGGTGTGCATCGCGGTTGCCAAAATCATACAAAAGGTAAGAAGCAACGATATTGTTACTAAGATTACTGTAAGGGTTATTGCGTGATTGTTGTTCTGGCAAGGTTACATTCAAATTACCAGTAATGTTGTCATTGACTATAGGAAAGTAAGCGGACTTTGCGATACCAAGCTGTGCAGCTTGAACTCTTGCACTGGCATAGGCACCACGAGTTTGAGGATTATTGCATAGAGCTGCCTCGGCCACTTCAGCTAATGTCAGTGCATAATCATAGGTATTTGCCGCGCAAGCCGTACTTTCTAAATAACCTTCTGGAATTGCTGGAGGGGTTAGCGCCTCTATTTTTAGCGGGTCGTCAGTGCGATACCAAATTGAATCAGCTGAAATTGCTATATTCGACTGCCATAAAAATAAGCCACCCAGTAAAAATGTGAACACATTCGTCTTGGGTGTAAAGTAATTTCTATAGTTAGGCATGTGATATTTTTTTTGGCAAAACTGTTTATTAAGAGACATTATGCCTGATTGTTAGTTCGGAGTTTTAATCTTTACGTAGCGTTGCTTCTAGCGAATATTGGTAAGGACGTAGCTTGCTTGGTATTTTTAAGCTTTGCTATTTAGTGTATATGCGGGTATGTGAAATATTGATATCTCACTGAAATAGGCTGTGGGAATTGGAAGATTGATATAATGCAAAGCAAGCCACGCTTACCTAATAACAGGGAATTTTGAGCCAAACAAAACCCTTTAAGTTCGATACTTAAAGGGAATAGTAAGCTTAAAGTCCTGCTTTTTTGGCATCTTCAGCTATATGACGTTTGAAATAAACATAAAACCAAGCACTCATGAATATAACAAAGGCAATTACAGCTAAACTCATTAAACCATAGTCAGAAGAAAACAAATCAGTAAGCAATTTCATAATAAAAATCCTTTAGGCTAGAATTAACAGGGCAGTATCTTTGCGCCTGCATCGTTAATATGCGCCTTTCATCTTGCCGGCGTGTTGACGTAAATCAAACGGGCAACAGAATTTTCTTATACAGGGTATTGAGTATACTCATACCCCTAGTTCTTACTTAAATCGTATTTACATACGAATTATTTTTCGTCATCAATATATTAAATATATCACCCAATAAGCTCCTGATAAGTAGGTAATGACTATTAAATCACCGGTTTATGTGAGATCTACTGAAAAATGCGAAAAATAAAATGAAAACGTAGCAAATGTCTTAGAGTATTTGGTACGTTTTTAATGGTTCGTCTTATCTACTCAACACCCTGACTGGCTAAGTAATCTTCATAGTTACCAGTAAAGTCTACAATACCATCGGCCTTAATTTCAATAATACGCGTAGCGATGGAGCTCACAAATTCACGGTCATGGCTGACAAAGAATAAGGTACCTTTGTATTTATCCAAGGCGGTATTTAAGGCTTCAATAGACTCCATGTCCATGTGGTTGGTGGGTTCATCCATCAGCATGACATTGGTTCTGGCCAGCATCATTTTTCCATAGAGCATGCGGCCTTTTTCACCACCCGACAAAACCTTGACGGATTTTTTAATATCGTCACCACCAAATAGCAAACGACCTAGCATACTGCGTACGACTTGGTCGTCGTCGCCAGCCTGTCTAAAGCGTGACATCCATTCAAACAGATCTTCGCCTTGCTCAAACTCGTATTCATGATCTTGTGCAAAGTAACCGATATTGGCTTTTTCTGCCCATTTCACTTCGCCATGTTTAGGCTGTAAATCTCCGGCCAAACAGCGTAAGAATGTAGTTTTACCGATACCATTTTCACCAATAATCGCGACTTTTTCACCGGCTTCAAACATCATATCTACGTCGTTAAACAGGATTTTATCAAAGCCGTGGCTGAGTTTTTTCAGCTCAACGGCGTTGCGGTAAAGCTTATCGCGCTCATCATATTCAAAGCGAATAAACGGGTATTGGCGACTTGAAGGTTTGAATTCTTCAATTTTAATTTTATCTATTTTCTTAGCGCGGCTGGTGGCTTGCTTGGCTTTTGAGGCATTAGCAGAGAAACGGCGCACAAAGTCTTGCAACTCTGCTACCATCTGTTTGGCCTTGTCGTTATCTTTGGTAGCTTGCGCACGAGCGGCAGTACTGGCTTCCATGTAATCATCATAATTACCTGGGTACATGGCAATTTTGCCATAATCCATATCGCAGGTATGTGTACATACCTGGTTTAAAAAGTGGCGATCATGCGAAATAATAATCATCGTACAGTCACGGTTATTCAACACATCTTCTAACCAGCGGATGGTATTAATGTCCAGGTTATTGGTTGGTTCATCCAGCAACAAAATATCCGGATTAGAAAATAGCGCCTGTACTAATAGTACGCGTAGCTTCCAACCTGGTGCGACAGCGCTCATTAAACCATTGTGCTGTTCAATTGGTATGCCAACACCTAGGAGCAACTCGCCAGCACGGGCCTCGGCAGTGTAGCCGTCATATTCAGCAAATACGCCTTCTAACTCCGCTGCTCGCATGTAGTCATCTTCAGTCGCTTCCAGATTAGCGTAGATGGCATTTTTTTCGACATTGGCATTCCACATTTGCTCATGCCCCATCATCACCACATCCAACACGCGTTGGTCTTCATAAGCAAATTGGTCCTGTCGCAGAAACGCCATGCGTTCATGGCTATCTATTGAAATATTGCCAGCGCTTGGGGTTAATACGCCAGCCAGTACTTTCATGTAGGTTGATTTTCCGCAGCCATTTGCACCAATCAAACCATAGCGATTATTATCACCAAATTTAACGGAAACATTTTCAAAAAGCGGCTTTGCGCCAAATTGCACGGTAATATTGTTGCTAATTAACACAGTTACATCCTTAAGTTTATTGCTTTAAAATTACTACGGTTTTAATTTTATTTATTAATTTTTGATGAATTAAAATTTATCGTTGATAACGACTTCACTCATCGTTAATTGGCCGCCACGTGGCTGCGCATCTTTTAGGGCTTTGCCAACCACGACAAACATCGTAGGAGTATGGTCTGCGGGCAGGTTAAGCAGTTTTGCTACCGCATCAAAGTCAAAGCCATCCATTGGGCAGGTGTCATAGCCCATTTCCTTGGCAGCCAGCATAATTGTCATGGCAGCCATACCACAAGAACGCATCGCTTCATCGCGTTGCACTTGCTCATTATTTTCATAATAATGCCCAATAGCTGGCACTAGAATATCCGCCACGGCTTTAGGCACATTCTGCCAATAACGTTCGGGTTTTTTTGCCCATGCTTTTAAATCTGCAGTGAGCACAATGAGTAAAGAAGCTTCTTGGACTTGTGCTTGATTCCAGCTTACGGCGCGAATCTGGTGCCGCAACACTGGGTCTGTCACTAATACAAAACGCCAGTTTTGAATGTTAAACGCGGTTGGTGAAAGCATCGCCAATGACATGAGTGTAGATATTTCTTGCTCAGTCATTTTGTGCTGAGGATCGAACGCCTTAATTGAACGGCGTTCTTTTATGGCTTGGCTAACGTTCATGATGCGTAGTGAATATCCAGAATTTCTAAAGCTATGTCGCCAACAGGGCGATGCCAAGTAACAGTGTCACCTACTTTTTGGCCAATTAAGGATTTTGCTAACGGTGAGACCCAGCTAACTTTGTTAATACTCGCGTCCGCTTCATCTTCACCTACTATGTGGAATGCATGCTGCGCACCTTCACTGTCTTTTACTTCAACAGTGGCGCCAAATAATACTGTTCCATGACCTTGTGTTTTAGGGTCTACCAATATAGCGGAATCTAGCCGTGCGCGAACATAGCGTAAGTCGCGTTCAAGCTCAGCGATTTTGTCTTTTCCAAAGGTATCGTCAGTTGAGTTTTTTAACGCGTCAAGTTCCGCTAAAACTGATTCCTCTAGCGTTTGTAGCTCAAGCGCGCCTGTGGGTGTCACATAATTAGGATGTTGGCTAACCGGCCGTTCAACAAGCTCTTCACCACCGGCTTGCTCAAATCTTTCTTCATTTACAAATGCACGACTCATAGCGATGTTCCTCCATTTATTCCCATTCAATCGTTGCCGGCGGTTTGCCAGAAACGTCGTATACCACTCGGTTGATACCACGGACTTCATTGATAATGCGATTAGAAACGCGACCCAAAAGTGCGTATGGCAATTCTGCCCAATGTGCAGTCATAAAGTCACTGGTCACTACGGCACGCAACGCTACTACGTAGTCATAGGTTCGACCGTCACCCATTACGCCGACTGATTTCACTGGCAAGAATACAGTAAATGCTTGCGATGTTTTTTCGTACCAACCGCTGGCATGTAGTTCTTCAATAAAAATTGCATCTGCCCGGCGTAATAAATCAGCATATTCTTTTTTCACTTCACCCAAAATCCGTACGCCTAGGCCTGGCCCTGGAAAAGGATGACGATAGACCATACTATGCGGCAAGCCTAGCGCTACGCCTAGTTCGCGTACTTCATCTTTAAATAATTCACGAAGTGGCTCCAGTAATTTCAGTTTTAAGGTATCTGGCAATCCGCCTACGTTATGGTGACTCTTAATATTGTGCGCATTTTTGGTTTTAGCACCGGCTGATTCAATCACATCCGGGTAAATAGTGCCTTGTGCCAGCCATTTTGCCTGGGGTAATTTGGCGGATTCCTGCTGGAATACTTCAACAAATTCACGGCCAATGATTTTACGTTTGGCTTCAGGGTCAGTGACGCCCACCAAGTCTCCTAAGAACTTGGCGCTGGCATCCACGTGAATCACTTTAACGCCTAAATTTTTAGCAAAGGTTTCCATCACTTGCTCTGCTTCATTCAAGCGCAACAAGCCGTTGTCAACAAATACACAAGTAAGCTGATCTCCAATTGCGCGATGAATCAGCGCGGCAGCTACAGATGAATCCACGCCACCTGATAAACCTAGAATGACTTGGTCTGCACCCACTTCTGTGCGAATATGGTTGACTGCAGTCTCTACGTAATCTGGCATGTTCCAACTACGGTCACACCCACATATTTCGTGAACAAAGCGACTTAAAATGACCTTGCCTTGTATGGTATGTGTTACTTCCGGGTGAAACTGTACTGCATAAAATTTCCGTGACTCATCTGCCATGGCTGCAATCGGCGTTGATTCGTTACTGGCAATGATGCTGAAGCCAGTTGGCAGTTCAGTGACCTTGTCGCCGTGGCTCATCCAAACGTCCAGCAAGCCATGTCCTTGTTCATTGACGGTATCTTGAATATCTCTAAATAGAGCAGAGTGCCCGCGGGCGCGGATTTCAGCATAGCCGAATTCATGTTTAGCCGCATTTTCAACTTTGCCACCCAATTGCGATGCCATGGTCTGCATGCCATAGCAAATGCCCAATACTGGTATACCTAATTCAAAAACAGCTTGCGGCGCACGAGGTGTTTCTTCCTCATACACGGAGTTTGGTCCGCCAGAAAGTATGATTCCGGCAGGATTAAATTCACGAACAAACTCATCGCTTACTTCCCAAGTGTGAAGTTCGCAGTAAACATTGGCTTCGCGCACGCGGCGAGCAATCAACTGCGTATATTGAGAGCCGAAATCAAGAATAAGGATTTTTTGCATAGGTCTGAAAGCTATATTAAATGGATCAAAAAGTAAAAAACAAAACGTCTAAATGCCACATTTAGACGTTTTGTTAAATAATGAGTCAATGCTTATGAAATACGGTAATTTGGTGCTTCTTTGGTTATTTGCACATCATGCACGTGCGACTCACGCATACCTGCTGAGGTGATTTGTACAAATTCAGCACGCTCTCGCATTTCTGTAATATTGCTTGCGCCAACATAACCCATGGAGGCGCGCAGGCCACCCATCAGCTGATGAATCACAGCAAGCACACTACCTTTATATGGTACGCGACCCTCAATACCTTCTGGCACTAATTTATCTGAATTCCCATCTACATTATCTTGGAAGTAACGATCACTAGATCCTTTTTCCATAGCGCCAATAGAACCCATGCCGCGATAAGACTTATATGAACGGCCTTGGAATAATTCTATTTCACCAGGTGCTTCTTCAGTACCGGCAAACATACCGCCTAACATCACGCTGTAAGCGCCTGCGGCAATTGCCTTTGAAATGTCGCCTGAGAAACGAATGCCACCATCTGCAATAAACGGTATGCCAGTGCCTCTTAATGCTTCTTCAACATTGGCGATTGCACTGATTTGCGGTACACCTACTCCTGCCACAATTCGAGTTGTACAGATAGAGCCAGGCCCAATACCAATTTTTACACCATCAGCACCGGCATCGACTAACGCCAACGCAGCACTCGCTGTGGCAATATTGCCGCCAATCACTTCAATATGCGGGAAATGTTTCTTCACCCATGTGACACGATCCAACACGCCTTGAGAATGACCGTGTGCGGTATCAACGACAATTACATCGACACCTGCCTCAGACAAAGCGGCTACGCGCTCTTCAGTACCTTCGCCCACGCCAACCGCAGCGCCCACACGAAGTCTGCCCTGAGCATCTTTACATGCAAGCGGATGGTCCGTTGATTTTTGAATATCTTTGACAGTAATCAAGCCTTTAAGTGTATCTTCGGCATCAATGACCAATACCCGCTCTAAGCGATATTGATGTAATAAACGAATGACATCATCTTTTGCCGCACCTTCACGCACCGTAACTAATCTGTCACGCGGCGTCATGATGTTTTTAATTGGCTGGTCTAAATTGGTTTCAAAACGTAAATCCCGGTTGGTCACAATACCAACGATTTTGCCGTTATCCACCACAGGAATGCCAGAGATTTTATGCATGCGTGTGAGTTCAAGCACATCACGCACTTTCATGTGGCTCTGAATGGTAATAGGGTCATTCACTACACCAGACTCAAAGCGTTTAACACGTGCAACGTGAGCAGCTTGTTTCATTGCAGTCATGTTCTTGTGAATAAAGCCTAAACCACCTTCTTGCGCGAGCACAATGGCAAGTGGCGCTTCAGTCACGGTATCCATTGCCGCTGATAAAAGAGGAATATTTAATTGAATGTTTCGAGTGAGTTGTGTTGCGAGTGAAACCTCGCGTGGCAGCACGTTAGAGTAGGCTGGCACTAATAAAACATCATCAAAGGTGAGAGCTTGTTGCAATAAACGCATGCGAAAATCCTTGTACCCAAAACGAAATTATACAGAATTCAGCTTAAAGGCGCGAGTATTAGCTGTAAAAAACCCCTTACTGTAATAAATGTTAAATACTGTTAGCAGCATGCTGCTCAAGGTTGAATACTTGTATGATGATTTTTAACTATATTTAACGCGGTATTAAAGAAGCTAAGCCATGCAAGATCGCAGACAAAAGTTAACAGTCAGGCAAATGATAGATAAGCTAGCTGTTGATGATAAAACATCAGAGCCTTACTATAAGCAATTGATTCGGCATATTGAGCAAATGATAGAATTAGGTGAAATTGCGCACGGCTTAGGCTTGCCATCAGAACGTGACTTGGCGGAGGCGCTTAATCTAAGCAGAACTACTATTAAACGCTGCTATGATGAGCTAAGGCGATCTGGCCTTTTAAGTGTGCATGGCAGAGGCGGCACATCTGTTAATAAGCCAGCATTGGCAAGCGTGCCTTTGGATAGGCTAAAAACCTTTGCAGAAGAGATGCAAGCAATTGGTCGATTGGCTTCTACTCGGCTTGAAGGTCTCGAAATTTGCACGGACAGGACAATCGCTTCAGTTTTTCAGTTGCCATCTAACGCTTCATTTTTACGAATAGTACGTGTGCAGTTGGCTGATAGAATGCCTATAACTAGAGAAATTGCCTGGTATGACTTAAGTGCTGCGCCAAAACTAGAGGCTTGGAATGCCAGTGGTTCAATCTATGCTTTTTTACAAGAGTTTTGTCACGTAACATTAAGCTGGACAGAGCAATCAATAGAAGCCATGTTAAGTTCAGATGCCGAAACCAAAATATTTGGTTTTAATCAAAGTTCACCGTGTTTATTGATTAAGCGCCGCACATATTCAACTGAAAGTAAGCTGATTGAATATACTGAAAGTACCTGTAGAGGCGATGCTTATGCATATCAATCTAAATTGGGTATTTAAGTTGGATGCACAGTTTCATTATTAGCCATGTGCCTAGTAGGTCATAGCAGCATATAGCGGTTCGGTTTTTTAATTTAGTAGTTTAAAATTTAAAACCACTTTTGTATTATCGACTCTGACCAATTTAGCAATAATCTCTATAATAAAGCTTGCTTGAATATTTATCTGGCAATATGATTAATTCAATATTGTTTACATGTATTCTGATGTGTATTTAAGTGGTTAAGTAAACTTGTTAAAGGGCTATATATGTTGCGTATTTTATTGGTGAGTACAATTTTATTACCTACCTTATTATTATCTACTGCGGTCTTGGCTGAGATATACAAATGGAAAGATAAAAATGGTGTAGTGCGCTACAGTGATGTGCCGCCGCCATCAAATGTTAAGCTGGAAGACATGCATGGTAAAAAGTCACCTAAACCTACTGGCTTGGCGCCCTTAACTGCGGTAGAGGGTGATGGTACGGTCGAGATGAATAAAGCGAAGGCATCTGCGGCTAAATCTAAAGCGGATGCTGATAAAACGCCTTTGAGTAAAGATGAGGCTGCGGCCAAGCGAGCTAAAGATGCAGAGCAGCAAAAAAAAGCCGATGAAGCAAAGCAAGCTGAATTGAAAATCAAACAAGAAAACTGCACTGTAGCAAAGCAAAATTTGGCTACATTTACTAACGGCGGAAGAATCGCAAAAACCAACGAAAAAGGCGAGAAGCAGTATTTAGGCGACGCTGATATCAGTCAGGGTAAAGCGGATGCGCAAAGAGATGTCGAAAAATATTGCGATTAACTTTGGCTAAATTTGATTAAAGTCGGCGATTAAAAGTCAAATTAAATTCAAGCTTCAGGCGGTGCATCTCCACCGCCTTTTTTCATTACTTTTCCGTCTGCGGCACGTTGTTTTCGCACTTCCTTCGGGTCGGCAATCAATGGGCGGTATATCTCTACGCGGTCAAGGCGCCGCAAGGGAGCGTCTAATTTTGAGAGCTTGCCAAAAATACCAATTTTATTAACGGCCAAATCAATTTCCGGATATTTGCTCATTATTCCAGATGATTTAATCGCCTGCTCTGCAGTAACGCCATCCGTTACCTTAACGGGTATGATCAGTTGTTCATTAGGTAGCGCGTAGGCAACCTCTACAATAATCTCACTGGCAGTCATTTGATTCCTATAGTTTAATTTTCAGTTCGTTTTATACACAACATCTGCACGCGCTACAAACCCGTCAACAAAAGTGTTGGCAATGTGACTAAATACAGGCGAGATGATTTTTTCTAAAAAGCTATTTGCAAATTCATAATTGAGCATGAATTCAATTTTACAGGCATCTTCATTCAGTTCTATAAATCGCCAAATACCATCAAGTTGCTTAAAAGGGCCATCTTTTAATTTTATTTCCATTAAGCTCGGGTAATTTTTATGATTTTCAGTAGTAAATTTTTGATGTAAGCCGTGATATGCAATGTGTAAAGTGGCTATAGTCGATTGTTCATCTTGTTTGATTAAATCCACGCCGCCGCACCAAGGCAAAAATTCAGGATACCTGGTCACATCGTCCACTAGCGCATACATGCGACTTGCAGAATGGTTGATGAGTACTGATTTTTGAACTTGTGCCATGCTTCCCTTTAATGACAAACTAAACCTGTACGAGTCTTGTAAGCGAGCTGGCACAGAAAGTAGAGTAAAATGTTATTTTAAGTCATTCGCCAAGAAATATTTAGTTTTATGAGCATTGCACAAAATAAAAAAGCCTTTTTTGATTACTTTATTGAAGATAAGTACGAAGCTGGTATTGTTTTAGAGGGCTGGGAAGTCAAAGCCATCCGAGATAACCGCGTGAATATTAAAGAAGCCTACGTCATTATACAACGCGGTGAAATTTATTTAATCGGTTGCCATGTCACGCCATTGGGCGCAGCCTGTACGCACATTCGCCCTGATGCAATACGTACACGTAAGTTATTGCTGCATAATGAAGAAATTATAAAGTTGATAGCCAAAGTTGAACGTGCTGGCTATACCATTGTGCCGCTGGATTTACACTTTTCAAAAGGGCGCGTAAAAGTGCTAATTGGTTTAGCTAAAGGTAAAAAGCAACACGATAAACGCGATACCGAAAAAGAGCGCGATTGGAATCGTGAAAAAGGCAGGATTATGCGGGCGCATAATAAATAGCAAGCCCAACAGTTAATTACAAATCAAAGCCTGGTCAGAAATGATCAGGCTTTTTTGTTGCCATTGGTATTAGCGCAAAAATAAACTGAAATGAAGCTGAAGAAATAAATCTTTATGTTGCCTGCCGCACAGAGTGATTTAAGTTGCAAACGTAATATGTATCTGACAGGGCGTTAAGTTCGACGCAAACGTTATTTAAACATTTAACAATCAAGGCAAAAAATATGAAAAAAAATCTTATTCAAATCGCAGTAGCTGCAACATTGGGTTTAACTGTACTTTCCGCTTCTGCAGATGACATGTATCGCGGTGCTTGGTATGCACTACCTGGCATCAGTTATATGGATACAGATAGCGACTTAAATGCAGGTAACGGTGGTGGTGCATTTATCAAGTTTGGTAAAGAGATAAGTCCAAGCTGGGATATTCAAGGCGGTCTTGGCTATAACACTTCAAATGAGAACGATATTCCAGGCGCAAGTGGCAGATATAAGCAAACTACGTTAGGGTTAGATGCACTATATATGCTTAGTCGTGATAAATTCCGCCCATTTCTATTAGCAGGTGCTGGCGTAGCTCGCAATAAGCTTGCTTACACTATACCTGCACCAAACAATGGATTAAGTGATAGTAAGACTGGATGGATGGCTAACGTAGGTTTAGGTGCGCAGTATCTAGTGAGCGACACTTTTGGCTTGCAAGCTGATGTTCGTCAACAATGGAGCCGTGCTAAAGGCGGTTTAGATAACAACTTAGATGGCACCAATATTAGCCATAGTGAAACAATCAGCAATACCTTGTTAAGTTTAGGCGGAATTTTCAGATTTGGCGCGCCAGCACCAATGCCAGAGGTAGCAGTTGCAGCCGAGCCAGCTCCTGCAGCATATGTAGCGCCTGAACCGGTCGCAGAGGTAGCTCCAACCCCGGCGCCAATACCAGTTGCAGAGCCATGCAAACCTAAATTTGAAACTGTGACTATTTCAGCTGAAAAATTATTTGGCTTTGATACGTCTAAATTGCAAGAAGGTTCTAAGCCTATCCTTGATGAAGTGGTTGCTCAATTAAAAGCACATCCGGAATTTAAATTGGTCATGGTTAATGGTCATACGGATCGTATCGGAACTGAAGCTTATAACCAAAAACTTTCAGAGCGCCGCGCTAACGAAGTGAAAAATTACATAGTTTCACAAGGTATCGATGCTAGTCGCTTACAAGCGGTTGGCAAAGGTGAATCAGAACCGGTAGCTGTATGTAAAGGTGTTAAAGGTAAAAAATTGATTGAATGTTTAGCACCTAACCGTCGTGTTGTTATTTCTGATCAAGAGCAGCATAAAGTTGAGTCTCAGACAGGTTGCAACTAAGTCATTAAATTTCACATAGATAAATATAAGATGTATTAATAGTGATGACAATTTGGTGCGAATTAATGAGGTCGCACCAATATTGGGACTGTCATTCATCATTGAATTGGAAAATTAAATGGATATTAAATCAATTATCGAAACAGCAAACCTGGCATGGAACAAGGCGCTAAATAGCGGAAGCGTAAAGACGCTTGCTGCCCTCTATACTGATAATTCAATTATCTCAGCTGGAAATGGAATAATACATACAGGGCGCGACGAAATTGAAAAGTTGTTTATGGAGTTTGTCAAAAATGGCGTTCATAATCATACCTTAGAGATTATCGAAGTTGGTGGGTCAGATAAAGTGATTTACCAAGTATCGAAATGGAACGCCAATGCTGCAGAATCGTCATCTTTCGGCGGTATTGCCATGAGTGTGCTGGAGCAGTATTCAGACGGGAAATGGCTCATAAACTCTCATGTTTGGAATGTGAAAAGTTAATTTCATATTTGGGCGGTCTATTTTCACAAATGAATGAAAATAACTGATTGTAGGTATTCTGAAAATAGCCGTATTACTTCATACATTGGGTTAGTATTATAGAGTTTATCTGACTCACCAAGACCTGAGTGAAGAGTTAGCTTGCGGTGTACAATACCGCCCATGTCAAATTCCCCCGCTTTACAAACCCTGTACGAAGTTTTTGGTTATTCAACTTTTCGTGGCGAACAACAAGCTGTTGTAGAGCATGTTGTCTCTGGTGGTGATGCGCTGGTATTGATGCCGACAGGTGGAGGCAAGTCGCTGTGCTACCAATTGCCAGCGTTGCTGCGTGAGGGCGTTGGTATTGTAGTTTCGCCACTTATTGCACTGATGCAAGACCAAGTAGATGCTTTAAAACAATTGGGAGTGCGGGCCGCATTTTTGAACTCCAGCCAAGATGCAGATGAGGCGCGTGAAATCACCGCACAATTGATGCGTGGGCATTTACAGATAGTTTATGTTGCGCCTGAGCGACTTTTAATGTCAGGATTTTTGTCACTGTTAGATGAAATTGAGCAAGGTGCCGGTATTGCGCTTTTTGCCATTGATGAAGCGCATTGTGTGTCGCAATGGGGGCATGATTTTCGACCGGAATATCGCAAGCTGACGGTGTTGCATGAGCGTTTTCCACAAGTGCCGCGAATAGCACTCACCGCCACCGCAGATGCACCTACCCGCGCTGAAATTGTAGAAAGGCTCAAGCTGGAAGATGCGCGCCAGTTTGTTTCCAGCTTTGACCGCCCAAATATTCGTTACCGCGTGACGCAAAAAGCTAACGCGCGCCAACAATTAGAATCTTTTTTAGAAGCTGAACACGCCAATGACGCAGGCATTATCTATTGCTTGTCGCGTCGCAAGGTGGAAGAAACCGCCGAGTGGTTAAAGTCGCGCGGCTGGGATGCCTTGCCTTACCATGCGGGCCTAGACGCCAGCGTGCGCAACCAAAGTCAGCGACGATTTTTACGTGAAGAAGGCGTAATTATGGTGGCGACAGTTGCTTTTGGCATGGGCATAGATAAGCCCAATGTGCGCTTTGTGGTGCATTTGGATTTACCAAAAAGCATGGAAGGTTATTACCAAGAAACCGGTCGTGCAGGTCGTGATGGTTTGCCAGCCAACGCTTGGATGACGTATGGTTTAGGTGATGTAGTGAGCATGCGAAAAATGCTGGATTCTGGCGATGCACCCGAAGAACGCAAGCAAGTCGAGCGACAAAAGTTGGATGCTCTGTTAGGATTTTGCGAATCAACCAGCTGTCGCCACCAAACTTTATTGCGCTATTTTGGCGAGCAGCATCCTGGTAATTGCGAACAATGTGACAACTGTTTAAGTCCAGTTGATACCTGGAATGCCACACAAGCCGTGCAGATGGCGCTTTCATGCGTGTATCGCACAGGGCAGCGCTTTGGTGTGGTGCATTTGATTGACGTGTTGCTAGGTAAAAATACGCCAAAAATACAGCAATTTAATCACCAAACATTAAGCACATTCGGTATCGGTAAAGGCTTAACTCAGCAACAATGGAGTAGCGTGTATCGGCAATTAGTTGCAGGTGGTTATTTAGAAAGCGACATAGAAGCTTACGGCGGCTTGAAGTTAGCCGAATCTGCAAAACCTGTACTAAAAGGCGAAGCAGAAGTTTGGCTACGCCAAGATATAGAGCTAGCCGCCACCCGTAAAGTAAGCAAGGCAGAACGCGGCAGTCGCGCTAAAGAAGGATATAAAGAAGTGGCGGACGATCCTATATGGCATGCGCTAAAAGCCAAACGTATGGAACTCGCGAAAGAGCAAGGCGTCCCCCCTTATGTGATATTCCATGACAGTACGCTTTTAGAGATTTTGAACCAAAAACCTGCAAGTCTAACCGAAATGAGCCATATTGCAGGCGTGGGCCAGGCAAAACTCATACGTTACGGCGATGAATTTTTGCAGGTGTTAGAAGATGAGATGAATGGTGCTGCTTAGGAGAAATCAGCGTATAATTCACGGACTTACAGAAGTCTAATTGAACTAAATTTCACTTTTGTAAGTCGTAACAGGACTGATTTGGGGCTGACCAGGTTTCGACGTGGGTTACAAAGCAGTGCAGGGCATACCGAGGCTCAGATTACCTCGTAAATACAGCTGAAACAAGTATAGTCGCAAACGACGAAACTTACTCTCTAGCAGCTTAGTTCTGCTGGACGCTACACCAGCTCTCCCGTGGGTTGGATTGGGGTAACCCATACGTAGTGTCATATACACGGGATACGTGTTGTGTTGGGTTACTTAGCACTTCATTAACCTTAAGGTAACTCGTCTGTAAACCGCTTGTCTGTTGGTGTGGTGCAGATTAAATTAAACAACAAGGCTAAGTATGTAGAACTGTCTGTGGAGGATTTGCGGACGCGGGTTCGATTCCCGCCAGCTCCACCATTTAAGTGTTTCACCAAGTGTCAATCGGTATCTAAAGCCTAGTAAATTCAACCTTCTAGGCTTTTTTTACGCCTATTGCAATCGCATGGTGTATCTTTACATATTATTGTTTTGAGGGTACGCGGTGTTTTTTATAAAACGTACCCGCAAAACTTGATAGAGGGTTGTTGAGTATGCCTAAGCTAGCCGAACGCTTAACCGATGTTAAGATTAAAAATACCAAGGCAAAAGAAAAGCCATGTAAATTAGCGGCTGGGCGTGGTTTACATTTACTTGTTAAAACCGATGGCTCAAAACATTGGCAATTTAGATTTAGGTTTGATGGTAAAGAAAACACAATTGCTATTGGGCGTTATCCTGAAGTATCACTAGCTAATGCAGAAAAGCAAGCCACTAGCGCACTGGAGTTATTAGCTAATGGTATTAACCCTAGTGAAAACAAAAAGGCTGCCATTGCATCTAAAACAGGTGCGCTTGCTAATAGCTTTGAAGTTGTAACGCGTGAGTGGCAATTAGTTATTTCACCAATAAAACAGCATCACATCAAGATCGCACTATAAGGCGATTAGAAAACTATATATTCCCATGGTTAGGTAGCAAGCCAATATCAGATATAACCGCACCACAAATTTTAGAGGTGGTGAAGCGTATCGAGAACTTGAATAAACTTGAAACCGCACACCGTACCTTGCAAGCCGCTAGCCAAGTGTTTCGCCATGCAGTGCAAACAGGCAGGGCATTACGTGACCCATGCGTGGATTTAAGAGGCGCGTTACCTGCTACAGTCGTTAAGCACATGGCAGCGTTTACCGAACCTAAACAGATTGCCGAACTATTACGCGCAATAGACGGCTTCACAGGCTCATTTACCGTTCAATGCGCCCTTAGGTTGTCACCATTAGTGTTTACGCGCCCTAGCGAGCTTAGAGCGGCTAAATGGGCAGATATAGACTTAGAGGCTAATGAATGGCGATACAAAATTAGCAAAACTAAAACGATGCACCTTGTACCGTTATCAACACAGGCAGCTAAATTGTTTACTGATATGAAAGCATTATCAGGGCATGGTGAATTTGTTTTTCAAGGTGGGCATGATCCTAAAAATCCCATGAGTGCGGCGGCTATCAATGCGGCATTAAAGCGCATGGGTTATGACACACAAAAAGACATAACAGCCCACGGATTTAGAGCAATGGCGCGCACTATTCTGCATGAACGCCTAAACATTGACCCCTATATTATTGAGCATCAATTAGCACACAAAGTCCCTGATGCACTAGGCGCGGCTTATAACCGCACCAAGTTTATTGAGCAACGTACAGCCATGATGCAAGCGTGGGCAGATTATTTAGACGAGCTAAAAGCGGGTGCAAAGGTGTTGCCGTTTCAGGGTAAAAGCGCTTAATAATTGATAGCTTGCGCTACGGTATGATGTTGTATTATACTTGTACAATATATTGAACAATTAGGAGAATATCATGCAAGTTATTAGTTACTCAGAAGCCCGCAACGCATTAAAAAGCGTGTTAGATAGCGTAAACGATAATGCGGACGTGACCATTATTAACCGCCGCGATGCAGGTAATGCGGTGGTGATGTCGCTAGACCATTACAACAGTATTATGGAAACGCTATACCTCATGCAAAGCCCCGCTAATGCAGCACACTTAATGGAATCAATCGCGCAGTTTAAAGCAGGTAAAACAGAACAACACGCATTGATACGCGACTAATGGCACGCTTACTCTTTTTTTCGCCAAATGCATGGGCGGATTATGTGTATTGGCAGACGCAAGATAAAAAAACGCTCAAACGTATTAACGCCATTATTGATGCAACAGCGCGTGACCCTTTTACAGGTATAGGCAAACCCGAGCCATTGCGCGGTGATTTAACAGGGTTTTGGAGTAAGCGTATTGATGATGTGAATAGGTTTGTATATCAAGCCACCGATACAGAACTCAAGATTTTTGCTTGTCGCTTTCATCACAGTGAACATTAAATACAAACAACAGTGAGCATGACTGATGCAAGGGTATTGCTATGCAATCGATTTATTTAGCATGATGCAATTAGCACAATTTTTTTTAATGGTTGTGTCACGGAGTGATTTACATGATTCAATCACACTTGCGTGATAATCAGCGTATTCTTTTTTAAACATCTCATTATTTTTGTATAGATATTCAGTAATTTTATACTGTAAGCAGTTATCCGAATCAGCGTCATTGTCTTGAAGAAACGTTGTTTCTTTAACAAAATCACTTTTACTATCAAGCGCTTTGGGGGATATGTTTGGATAGCCTACTTCTCTAGAAAAACTCATGAAGTGCTCAATGTGATGTATTACTTTGCCATCCATAGAAATACACCATGAAAAGTGTTTTGCAGGATCAGCAAGGTGTAAAGTGAAACTAGGCTTCTTATCTGGACTTTTCATATAGTACCTTTTAGTCACAATTTTAAGTTGTTAACTAAAACTATACGCCTAATAACATTATAAATTTTATGGTTATTTATTAAAATGAATTGAATAAGGGTAATCACTTATATCTAAGCAAATAAATAGGCTGCGATACTTTTGGCTTGTATAGGTTTGCAGGATTGAGGTCAGTGTTTAGGTATTTCACAAGCTGTCAAAACGAGTTTCTTGAAATCTATGGTTGTTCAATCTAAAGTTGCTTTAGATTGGCAGTTTATTAATAGTTACTGTGTTGCATTGTAGGTGCTTCGAGTTTCGCCACTTTTTCTTGGTGTTTTTCTGCGTTCCTGAATAGCGGGTCTTATAAACTCTTCGTAGCTTATTTCTGCGACCTCGTAGTCGCATTTCATTGGACCGTTTTCAGAGATGGAAAAATGAGGAATCTCTTCATTATCTTGATTTTGATGACCTTGGTTTTGATATTTATGATTTTGAAAAGTTGGTTTAGCATTTTTAGAAAAAATGGAGTTGAAAATAGATTTCATCATGCACCTTTCACTTTCTTTAAAATAATTACGGGCTAAATAATTCGAATAATATATAAAGCATTCTAAGCAAAAAATATGCCTATAAAGTTAACTGTTGTTAACTCGGCAACTTAACTTAATTAACTATATGAATTAGTTGTGACTTTTTGAAATTTTTATTTTGTGGCAGGGAAAAATCTAGCGAAAATTATTAGGATATAGGATAATTGTTGGCGGTTTTTCATCAATATTGTTGTGTTTAATAAGAAAATTATTGAACAGTAATTCAAGCTTATAGTGTTTGTGATTATGTTTGGGTTAGTATGTGAAAGTAATGTTAAAAAAGAAAAGTGTGTCAAATGAAGTTGCTTAAAATTCTTCTTCTAGGTAAAGACGGTCAAGTGGGTTGGGAGTTGCAGCGAAGCCTGGCACCATTGGGTGAGCTGATTGCGCTAGATTTTCAAAACACAGATTTTTGTGGGGATTTTACGAATTTGGAAGGGATTGCCCAAACCATAAGGGCCATTGCTCCAGATATAATCGTCAATGCCGCGGCGCACACTGCCGTTGATAAAGCCGAGAGCGAAACTGAATTGGCTCGCACTATCAATGCGCTAGCTCCTGCTATTTTAGCGAATGAAGCTAAAAAAATTGGCGCATGGCTTGTGCATTATTCAACTGACTACGTGTTTGATGGCAGTGGCGACAAGCCTTGGCAGGAAACCGATGCGACTGCGCCGTTAAGTGTTTACGGTAATACAAAGCTGGAAGCTGAAAATGCAATTGTTGCTTCAGGTTGTAAGCATCTTATATTTCGTACTAGCTGGGTGTATGCTGCGCGTGGCGGTAACTTTGCCAAAACCATGCTGAAACTAGCGCAAGAGCGAGATGCTTTAAAAGTTATAAGCGATCAGATAGGTGCTCCAACTGGTGCTGATTTGCTTGCAGATGTGACTGCCCTCACCATTCGTTCTGCATTGTTGCATCCTGAAGTGAGCGGACTTTATCACCTTGTGGCGAGTGGACACACCTCTTGGCATGGATATGCTAATTTTGTGATTGATTTTGCACGGCAAGCAGGTGTTGATATTAAAGTGGCTGCGGGAGCGATTCAGCCTGTACCAACTGCAGCGTTTCCTACGGCGGCAAAGCGTCCACTGAATTCGCGGTTAGATACTAATAAATTACAAAATACCTTTGACTTAAAGTTACCACATTGGCAAAGTGGTGTTATTCGTATGCTTACCGAAATTTTAGAAAAAAACAGATAAAAATAGAGAGAAATGATGACTCAACGTAAAGGCATTATCCTAGCAGGAGGATCTGGCACTCGGCTCCACCCTGTAACCAAGGTGGTTTCAAAACAATTGTTACCTATTTATGATAAGCCAATGATTTATTACCCGCTCAGTACGCTGATGCTGGCAGGTATGCGTGACATTTTAATTATTTCCACGCCTCAAGATACGCCGCGTTTTCAGCAACTACTAGGTGACGGCAGCGACTGGGGTCTAAATCTGCAATATGCCGTGCAGCCAAGTCCAGATGGGTTGGCACAGGCTTTTATCATCGGCAAAGACTTTATCGGTAACGATCCAAGTGCCTTAGTATTGGGCGATAATATTTTTTATGGTCACGATCTGCATACTCAGCTTCAGCAAGCGATGCTGCGTGAAAAAGGCGCAACAGTTTTCGCCTACCATGTGCAAGACCCGGAGCGCTACGGTGTAGTGGACTTTGATAAGCAAGGTCGTGCCACTAGCCTTGAAGAAAAGCCAGCAAATCCAAAAAGTAATTATGCGGTCACGGGGTTATATTTTTATGATAATCAAGTAACCGATATTGCCGCCAATCTCAAACCTTCAGCTCGAGGTGAGTTGGAGATTACTGACGTGAACCGCATTTATCTTGAGCGAGAGCAACTCAATGTGGAAATCATGGGGCGAGGCTATGCTTGGCTAGATACTGGTACACATGAGAGCTTAATTGAAGCGAGTAATTTTATTCAGACCATAGAGAATAGGCAGGGTTTAAAGGTATGTTGTCCGGAAGAAATTGCTTACCGCAAAGGCCTTATTAATGCTGAACAATTAGAAAGATTAGCTCAGCCGCTTGCCAAAAACGGCTACGGACAATATTTGCTAAACTTGTTAAAAGATAGGATTCAGTTTTGAAAGTAATACCAACTGCGATTCCAGATGTACTTATCATCGAACCTAAAGTATTTGGTGATGAGCGGGGCTTCTTTTTTGAAAGCTTTAACCGCCGCCAATTTACTGAATGTATCGGCCGTGAAGTTTATTTTTGTCAAGATAATCACAGTCGCTCCGCAAAAAATGTGTTGCGTGGTTTGCACTACCAAATTCAGCAGCCTCAAGGTAAATTGGTGCGTGTGGTGCAAGGCGCAGTTTTTGATGTGGCCGTTGATATTCGCAAAAGCTCGCCAACTTTTGGGCAATATGTTGGGATGGAGTTGTCAGCGGATAACAAGCGTATGTTATGGATACCTGAAGGGTTTGCGCATGGTTTTATGGTGCTGACCGATAGCGCGGAGTTTCTCTACAAAACAACTGATTACTATGCACCTGAGTTCGAACGCAGTATCGCTTGGAATGATCCTGCTATTGGTATCCAGTGGCCTAGTGTTGCTGAGTCACCTATCTTGTCTGTAAAAGATCAGCAAGCAAAACTATTGGCAGAGGCCGAGCTTTTCGCTTAACTATGTGCGCATAAGTAAAACTTTAGCCCATTCAATGATGTAACCCATCAGGTATAAATTTAAAAAGCTTAATGCTTAATCCCATATCGCTGTCTTGGATAGACAGCGCTTTTCTGCGATAATGTCGATTTGATTATTACTGAGAGTTCAAGCAAATGGCACAATTTGACAATGTTAGCGTGAAAAAGAAAGCCAACATCTATTTTGATGGCAAGTGCGTCAGTCACACTGTGATGTTTCCAAATGGCACTCGTAGCACTATAGGCGTTATTTTTCCTAGTACACTTACTTTTAATACTGTAGCGCCTGAGTTGATGGAAGTTAATTTAGGTCAATGTAAAGTACGCCTCAAAGGTGAGGAGGATTGGAAAACATATGGCGCGGGTGATAAGTTTACAGTACCTGCCAACTCGTCATTCGACATCGAAACAATCGAAACATTGGATTATGTCTGCCACTTTGAGTAGGCCAGCTATTTTTAGGAAATAAGTATGCCGTCATTTGATATTAGTTCAGAAGTCGATATGGTTGCTTTGAAAAATGCGATTGATACTGCAGGTAAGCAAATTACAAATCGCTATGACTTTAAGGGTACTTCAGCCAAGGTTGAGTTGAACGAGAAGGATAGCATTATCACTTTGTTTGGTGATAATGATTTTCAGCTTGATCAGATTAAAGATATTTTATTACCAGGTATGGAAAAAAAAGAGCCTGATTCAACTAAGCGGCTTGAACATAAGGATGTGCAAAAGGTAGGCGGCAATAAAGTAAAGCAAGAGCTTAAAATTAAAGACGGTATTGATAGTGATTTAGCCAAGCGCATTAGTAAACTGATTAAAGACTCTGGCTTAAAAGTGCAGGCAAGTATTCAAGGCGACACTGTACGCGTTAATGGTGCCAAGCGTGATTTGCTACAAGATGCGATTGCGTTTGTAAAAAAGAGCGTGACAGATTTTCCATTACAGTTTGGGAATTTTAGAGATTAAGTGATAACCCAAAACTGTTTATCTGACTTGAACAGCATGGTTTAAAAAGAAATTTATGGCAAAAACGTTATACGACAAATTATTCGATTCTCACGTAGTGCATGAAGAAAACGGTACGGCGCTGATTTACATTGACCGTCATTTGGTGCATGAAGTGACTAGTCCGCAGGCTTTTGAAGGTTTGCGCCTGGCTGGACGTAAGCCATGGCGTATATCCTCTATTGTAGCAACTGCTGACCATAACACACCTACTAACGGCTGGGATAAAGGGTTGGCAGGTATTGCTGACCCAGTGGCACGATTGCAGATTGAAACTTTAAGTGACAATATTCGTGAATTTGGCGCGAAAGCATACTTTCCATTCATGGATGCGCGTCAAGGTATTGTGCATGTGGTTGGGCCTGAACAGGGCGCAACTTTGCCTGGAATGACGGTGGTTTGCGGTGACTCTCACACCAGTACGCATGGTGCGTTTGGGGCATTGGCGCATGGTATTGGTACTTCTGAAGTTGAACATGTAATGGCGACGCAATGCTTGGTGCAAAAAAAATCTAAAACCATGCAGATACTTGTTGATGGCGAGTTGGGTAACGGCGTCACAGCTAAAGACGTAGCGCTTGCTATTATCGGCAAAACTGGCACAGCAGGTGGTAACGGTTACGCAATTGAGTTCGCTGGTTCTGCGATTCGTAGTTTGAGCATGGAAGGCCGTATGACTTTGTGTAATATGGCGATTGAAGCTGGCGCGCGTGCCGGCATGATTGCCGTTGATGACACAACAATTGATTACGTGAAAGGCCGTCCTTTCTCACCTAAAGCAGAGCAATGGGATGCTGCTGTGACTTACTGGAGAACGTTGCACTCTGATGCCGGAGCAGAATTTGATGCAGTGGTTACTTTAAATGCTGAAGATATTCAGCCGCAGGTTACATGGGGTACTTCACCTGAAATGGTGGTGGCTATTGATGGACGTGTACCAAGTTTAGACTTGGCTAAAAATGAGGTGCAACGCGGCGACTGGGAGCGTGCATACGCTTATATGGGTTTGACCCCTAACACTCCTATCAGTGAAATCAATATTGACAAAGTCTTTATTGGTTCTTGTACCAATTCACGTATTGAAGACTTGCGTGCGGCCGCTGCTGTAGCTAAAGGTAAACATATTGCCCCTAATATTAAATTAGCTTTAGTAGTGCCTGGTTCTGGCTTAGTGAAAGCGCAGGCAGAGCAAGAAGGTTTAGACAAGATTTTTATTGAAGCGGGCTTTGAATGGCGCGAACCTGGTTGTTCTATGTGCTTGGCGATGAATGCAGATAGATTAGAACCGGGTGAGCGTTGCGCATCAACAAGTAACCGTAATTTCGAAGGCCGCCAAGGGCAGGGAGGGCGCACCCATTTAGTAAGCCCTGAAATGGCTGCTGCTGCTGCGGTTGCTGGGCATTTCGTTGATGTCAGGCAGTTTGTTTGATTTTTTATAAACAATTAATAGGAGTGATAAATGAATAAGTTATTTGTATTGATGGCACTTGGTTTTGCATTGGTGTTGACTGGATGCAACACATGGCACGGCTTTGGTAAAGATTTGGAAAAAGCTGGTGATAAAATTCAGAAATCACCGAATAACTGATGAATCCGTTTACTAAATTAGATGGGTTAGTGGCGCCACTTGATCGTGCCAATGTCGATACAGACGCTATTATTCCTAAACAGTTTTTAAAATCCATCAAACGTTCAGGCTTTGGGCCAAACGCTTTTGATGAATGGCGTTATCTCGATCATGGCGAACCTGGAATGGATAATTCCAAGCGTAAAATCAATCCTGATTTTGTATTGAATCAATCGCGCTATCAAGGGGCAAGTATCTTGCTCACACGGGAGAATTTTGGTTGCGGCTCTTCAAGAGAGCATGCGCCATGGGCTTTAGAAGACTTCGGTTTTAAGGTGATTATTGCTTCTAGTTTCGCCGATATCTTTTTCAATAACTGTTTTAAAAATGGCATGTTGCCTATCGTTCTTTCGGCTGAAATCGTAGATACCTTATTTAATCAAGTTACTGCCGTAGAAGGTTATAAGATTAATGTTGATTTAAGTGCACAAACAGTAACAACACCGAGTGGTGAAGTATATAAGTTTGAAGTAGATGCTTTCCGTAGGCATTGCCTTTTAAATGGCTTGGATGACATTGGCTTAACCATGCAGCAGCAGGACAAAATCAAGGTATTTGAAGCAAAACATAAGCAAGCGCAACCTTGGCTTTTCGCATAACCTCCTTTTAGCTTAGTTACAGAATTAAATTCAGAAAGTAAATTCATGAAAATAGCAGTATTGCCAGGTGACGGCATCGGACCAGAAATTGTCGCCCAAGCCGTTAAAGTATTAAACGCATTAAAACTGAATATTGAAATGACTGAAGCGCCTATCGGTGGTGCAGGGTATGAAGTTGCTGGTGACCCGCTGCCAGAAGCCACTTTGCAGCTAGCTAAAGATTCAGATGCTGTTTTATTGGGCGCGGTAGGAGATTGGAAGTACGATAAATTAGAGCGTCATTTACGTCCAGAGCGTGGCTTATTGCGTATTCGCAAAGAGCTAAATTTATTTGCCAATCTTCGTCCAGCTTTGCTTTATCCTGAGTTGGCTGGAGCATCAACGCTTAAGCCAGAAGTGGTTTCTGGTTTAGATATTATGATTGTGCGTGAATTGACGGGTGACATTTATTTCGGTCAGCCTCGTGGCATTTCAACTCTGGAAAATGGCGAGCGTGAAGGTATGAATACGATGCGTTATTGCGAATCTGAGATTCGCCGCATTGGTCGTGTAGCATTTGATATTGCAATGAAACGTAATAAAAAAGTATGTTCAGTGGATAAAGCAAATGTGCTTGAAACGACGGAATTATGGCGTCAGGTTATGATTGAATTGTCTGCAGAATATCCTGAAGTTGAACTGAGCCATATGTATGTTGATAATGCTGCGATGCAATTGATTCGTGCACCTAAACAATTTGATGTGATGGTAACGGGCAATATCTTCGGCGATATATTGTCGGATGAAGCGTCTATGCTCACGGGTTCTATCGGCATGTTACCTTCTGCCTCATTAGACGCGAATAACAAGGGTATGTATGAGCCGAGTCATGGCTCTGCACCAGACATTGCGGGTAAGAATATTGCCAATCCTTTAGCAACTATTTTGTCTGTTGCTATGATGTTGCGCTATACATTTAATGATGAGGCGAATGCGCTAAAAGTTGAAAACGCCGTGAAAGCAGCCTTGTCGCAAGGTTATAGAACCGCAGACATCGCAACTGAAGGTTGCAAAAAAGTGGGTTGTAGTGAAATGGGTGACGCAGTTGTCGCTGCATTAAATTAGTTAAGGTTAATAAAATGCTTAAAGTTGGGTTTGTAGGTTGGCGTGGTATGGTGGGGTCAGTGCTCATGCAGCGCATGATGGAAGAAAATGACTTTGCGCTCATAGAACCACAATTTTTTACCACATCGCAAGTTGGCGGCAATGCGCCAAGTGTGGGTAAAGAGTCCCCGCCTTTAAAAGATGCAATGAGTATTGCAGACTTGAAAACTATGGATGCCATCGTTTCATGCCAAGGTGGTGATTACACTAGTGAAATATTCCCTAAGCTTAGGGCAGAAGGCTGGAAAGGTCATTGGGTAGACGCGGCTTCAACACTGCGTATGGAAAAAGACGCAGTGATTATTTTGGATCCAGTCAATATGCATGTGATTCAAGATGCTTATGCGCACGGTAATAAAAACTGGGTGGGCGGAAACTGCACAGTATCGTTAATGCTAATGGCTTTAAATGGCTTGTTTAAAGAAAATTTGGTGCAATGGGCAACCTCTATGACCTATCAGGCGGCATCAGGCGCTGGTGCACAAAATATGCGTGAATTACTCAAGCAGATGGGCGAAGCACATTTCGCAGCAAGTGAGTTGCTTGCTGACCCTGCATCAGCCATTCTGGACATAGATCGCACAGTAGCTGGTACATTGCGAGAGGACAAATTTCCTACGGCGCATTTTGGCGTGCCACTAGCAGGCAGTTTGATTCCTTGGATTGATAAAGATTTAGGCAATGGTCAAAGCAAAGAAGAGTGGAAGGGCGGCGCCGAGACTAATAAAATTTTAGGTCGTGAAGCTAACCCTATCATAATTGATGGTCTTTGTGTGCGAATAGGTGCGATGCGCTGCCATAGTCAGGCGCTCACTATCAAACTAAGCAAAGACGTGCCTTTAGATGAAATCAACCAAATGTTGGCAGAAGCTAATCGGTGGGCAAAAGTGGTGCCAAATGAACGCGAAGCTAGCATGAAAGAGCTAACGCCAGCCGCAGTGACGGGTACATTAAATACACCTGTAGGACGTTTACGTAAACTAAATATGGGTAACGATTATTTATCAGCTTTTACCGTAGGTGACCAATTGCTCTGGGGAGCGGCTGAACCGTTACGTCGTATGTTACGGATTTTAATAGAGAAATAATTGGACTTATCTATTAGCTGTTGTGAAAAGCAACAGCTATCAAAAGTAGCATATACATGGCATCTGAATATAATGTGTATTATCAGCTTGCATAGCTAACTATTTGATGTTATTTTAATATTTAGGATTAAAGTTTGATCAAGGGCTAAATGTGCGTAAATCTAAATTAAAGCAAATTTCTCTGGCCGTATGCTTAGCGCTCATGCCGCTATCTATCTACGCCGCAGGTTTAGGTAAGTTGAATGTCAGTTCTGGAATAGGTGAGCCACTAAGAGCAGAAATTGAGCTTTTATCTGTAACGCCTGAAGAGCTTTCAACTTTAGCAGCCTCAATTGGCTCTGAGGATGCTTATGCACAGCAAGGGATTCCTCGCCTAGGTATTCATAATAATATCAAAATTGAGTTGGCTAAAAATGCAAATGGCTCACCAATATTAAAGCTGCATTCCAATCAACCTGTGAATGATCCTTATCTGGATATGCTTGTTCAAGTGGACTGGGCTTCTGGGCGCTTACAACGTGAGTACACTGTACTGTTGGATCCGCCTGGATACAAGCCGTCTGAGCCTAGCTTAGCAATGCCGATTACACAACCAGCACTTAATAACTCAAGCATTATCAATAAATCTAAAGGCGTTAGTCAGAGTAGTGATCTTACAACTGGAAGCATAGATACAGCTCCACCAGTGGCAAAACGAACAAAGAAATTTAAAAAAGCAACTGTTCAACCTCCTGTAGAGCAAGACGTAGTTTCAAATTCAACTGCTAGCGTAGAACAAGAGTTAACAACTAAGCGTGGTGACACTTTAAGTTCAATCGCCAGAGCGACGCAGGTTGAAGGGGTTAGCTTAGACCAAATGTTGGCTGGCTTATACGAGAATAATAAAGACGCGTTCTCAAGCGGCAATATGAATCGGTTAAAAGTTGGACAAATCATTAAAGTGCCGAGTAAAGAAGTCCTCACGGCAATTGATAGCCAACAAGCAAAAAAAGAAATCAAGGTTCATTCTGTTAATTGGAATGCGTATCGTAATGCTTTGGCTGGTAATGTAGCCGCGCAGCCAGCAGTGGCAGAATCTGAAGAAAAACAATCTGCATCTGGGAAGATTGCTACGGCTGAAGATAAAGCCGCGCCAGCTAAAGCTGGTCCGCAAGATGTTGTTAAGCTTTCTGCAGGTGATAAAGTGGGTGGCAAAAGTGCAAACGATACCGCCAAGTCAGTTGAAGCTAAGATGTTAGCTTTACAAGAAGAAACGACAGCACGTGAAAAGTCTTTAAAAGAGGCAATGGATCGCACAGCGGCGTTAGAAAAGCAAATTGAAGATATGCAGAAGCTGATTGCTCTTAAAAGCCAGTCAATGTCAGAGTTGCAAAAGAATGCTGAAACTGCAGCTAAAGTGCCAGAAACAAAATTAGAAGCGACAGAAGAGCATAAGGTAGAAGAAACACCTAAAGCTGAGGTCGCTACGCCGGTTGAAGAAAAGCAGGCGGAAGTTACAAAATCAGTTCCAGCTCCAGCAGTTCAACCACAAGCTACAACACAAGAGGAGCCTAGTTTCTTTGCTGGGTTAATGGATTCTGTCAACTTAGCTCTTCTAGGTGGAGTTGCAGGAGTGACATTACTAGGCGCTGGCTGGATGTTTTTGCGTAATAAGCGTAGAAAAGATTTAGATAGCTTCGAGCGCGGGATATTGACCTCTGGCGGTTTGCGTGCAAACACTGTATTTGGCAACACTACTGGTAATGCAAGTATGTCTGATACTTCATTCTTAACTGATTTTGCACAAAGTGCTGATGGCAGCATGATAGACACAAATGACGTTGACCCAATTGCTGAAGCTGAAGTTTACATGGCTTATGGCCGTGATGCGCAGGCCGAAGAAATATTGAAAGATGCGATTTCTAAAGAACCTAAGCGTTATGAGTTGCATTTAAAACTGTTGGAAATGTATGCTGCTCGTAAAGATACCTCTGCTTTTGAGGCGATTGCTGGTGAGTTATATACAACGTTAGGCGCTGATGACCCAACTTGGGAAAAAGTTGCCGCTATTGGCGCCGAAATGGAGCCTGGTAATCCCTTATACAACGTTAGTAAATCCGCTGCATTGGTTACAGGTAAACCTGAAGATATTGCAGCTACTCCTGAAGATGCTACTGCTAAGGACAATGCACTAGATTTCTCATTTAATAACGATGATGTCATAACAGCCAGTCAGCCAGTGTCTGAAGATGCAAATTCAGTGGTGTTGCAAAGTTTTGCCGCCGCTGAAGATGTAGGGCAAGATTTATCATTCGATTTAGGTTTGTTAGATGATGGCGCCAAAGTGGTGGTCGGATATGAAGGTGCTGAAACTACTCAAAGTGTAGAGAAAGATTTATCCGACAATTCAATGGATTTTGATCTGGGTGATTTCAAATCTGAAAATATACTGATGTCTGCGGCTACGGAATCAGTAAGTGATGAGTTACCGCTCAATGCCGATGATATTTCTGCTTTGCAGGAAATCACTGATACGCCATCAACTGATTTTGATATGGATTTTAATCTACCCGATGAAACGGTCGCAAGTCAATTAGCATCAC
Source organism: Methylotenera sp. (assembly GCF_030684185.1). Lineage (GTDB taxonomy): Bacteria > Pseudomonadota > Gammaproteobacteria > Burkholderiales > Methylophilaceae > Methylotenera. The sequence goes on along the minus strand of NZ_JAUXOY010000022.1, from coordinate 3,955 downwards.
AAAAAGAAACCTCTGCAAACATGATTGAAGATATTTCGTTTGACTTGGATTTTGCTAATGATGCTGTTACTTCAACCCCTGATGCACAAGTTGCGATGGATGCAACGGAGATTTCATTTGATTTGCCACATATTGAAGAGCCTGTGACCAGCGTTGCAGAGACTTCATCAAAGCCTGATGCTTTAGAAGCGAATACTTTCGATTTATCCTCGATAGATTTAGACTTAGCCGATACTGAGCCTGAGTTACCTGTTGAGAAGTCTGCTGCTAAAACTGTCAGTCCAGCTGTCGATAATTCAGAATCACAAGATGTTAATATTAAGTTGGACTTAGTTGCCGCTTATATTGATATGGACGATAAAGAGGGTGCGCGTGAGCTGTTGGAAGAGGTGCTGAAAGAAGGTGGTATTCAGCAGCAGGTACGCGCACAGCAGTTGTTAGATAGTTTGGCCTAATTTCAAACCATGAAAATAAAAAAGCCGAGCATGTTGCCAAGCCGTTAGGAAGTTGTGTTGATAAATACAGCTTAGTATGATTTAATCCCTTATACCTACTCGGTGTAAGGGATTTTTACATGGCTGTTATATCTTCTCCAGATCAAAGCAAGCTTCGTTACCCCTCCGAGGTTAACTCTATACAGGTGAACTTCTGCCGCAATCCGTTATGCGCCAATTTTGGGCATACTCCTGCCGTAAAGGTTTCAAGGGGTAGGCCTCAGAAGTTTGGTGTGCGGATTACAGACACTTACATTATCTCGGGAGGTCGTAAAAAAATAGGACGTAACATACCCAGCCTTATCTGCAAGCTATGTCGTCAAAGTCCCACTATTAAAAGTAATCAAGCTATTTCAGAGGAACACCGCAGAATTAGTGCCTATTTAAGAAAATCTGCAGGACCTCGTTGCCCTAATATTTGGTGCTGCAACCACTTCCAAAGTGTATCTGATGCACCTGATGCCTATCAGGCCTTCGGCAAGACCGCTGCAGGAGCTCAGCGATATCGCTGTAAAGATTGTGGTACAACCTTATCTGTTCAAACTAAATCTACATCAGGTCAGCAACAGTCTCATAAAAACAGAACAATATTCTCTCTACTGATGAATAAATCCCCGTTCCGTCGCATATGTGAAGTAGCCGACATCAGCCCCTCAACTCTATACAATCGCATCGACTTTCTGCATCGTCAGTGTCTGGCGTTTGCCGGTGAGCGTGAAAGAGAGAAGCTACTTGGAATTGATATTCAACGATTACATGTCAGCATCGACCGACAAGATTACGTAGTGAATTGGAGTAACCGAATAGACAAACGCAATGTAACTCTAACAGCTATGGGCAGTGCCGATAACTTGACTGGTTTCGTTTTCGGAATGAATCTGAACTTTGACGGTAATTTAAATCCAGAGGTTACGGAAATAGACGCGATTAACAACGGAGATTACGATGTTGATTTACCTTACAGGAAGTACGCCAGGGTATGGCTAAAAAGTGATTATTTAGATGCACTTTCTCAAATAAAGTCAAAAGCAAAGCCTTTAGTGCCATCCTCTCTCAGTGAGAGAATCGAAACCAAATATGCAAACTCTGCCGTTAGAGAGGATTATGAGTCTACTGATGAGCACAGTGAAGAAACTCAGCTACCCCGTAACGGGATGCAAACGCACTTTGAATATACTGTCTATGGCCACTTCTTCTATTTGCGCGAGTTATTTAAAAATGTTGGAAAGGTACGCTTTTATATTGATCAAGATTCAGCAATTCGCGCTGCATGCCTGTCCTCATTCTGGGATCGTATCCGTGCACGCACAGTCGATGCCTATTATGTGCAGATCAATAAAGATCTCACTAATGAAGCTAAATTAAAACGACAGTCTAGAATACGGGAAGCCTTGAAACGAGCCATGGCTGCGCACCCAACTTATACCGAAGAAGAAATTCAGTTGATGTTCATTAGAGCGCGTATGGCCAAGATGAAGCCGATCGGCAAATGGGGTGATATGTGGTTACGTCACCCGTTTCCACGCATGGATGAGCCAAAGAAAGCGGTGTGTCATCTGACTAACTACGATGACTATAACGGAGAGCATGCTGCAAGACTCTATTACCGAGCCACCTTGGCGGGGATAGACCGATTCTTCATGCAGGTCAGGTGTCGAATTTGCATGCTTGAGCGTCCATTCAAAAGTCCAGCTCGAGCAGGTCGCACATATTTCGCCTACAACGCTTACAATCCAGAGATCATTGTGAAACTGTTAGGTATTTTCAGGGTGTTCTACAACTACGTGGCTGTGGGTGAGGATAAGATGACCCCAGCAATGAGGTTAGGCCTAGCCAAAGGACCCATCAAGCTAGAGGATATTATCTACTTTATACCTGAAGTGTAATATCAGAGGTTCATCAAATCAGCGAATTCATCGTCCAAGTCAACATCGTTGGCTCGGAGTTTTCCGACGATTCGTTTAATAATAGCCGCTAATTTATCTGGCGGAAATTCCCGTTCGATATGTTGAATGAAATGCCACAAGGCCCGAGCATCCCCTAATGCCCTGTGACGATTTTGAATGGGTAGCGAATAGCGATCAATCAGAGCAGAGAGACTATGCTTCCTATGCTGAGGATATAGAGCCCTAGATAGCTTTACGGTGCAGAGTGCCTCGGATTCAAACGGCAATCCTGCTCGTTGAAATTCCGCACGCAAAAATCCAAGATCAAATGAAGCATTGTGAGCCAGTATAATCTTGCCGTTTAGTCTGCTTATCAGATTAGCTGCGAGTGAGGTGAAGGTTGGGGCTCCTGCCAACATTGTATTGCTAATGCCCGTAATCATCCGAATGTTGTCGGGGATTGGTACATCAGAATTGACTAAAGTGGACCACTCAGAGATTGAGCCTAATGAGTCAACCTCAATAAGTCCAATCTCTGTGATTCGATCATACTGCGGACTGAGACCAGTTGTCTCTAGGTCTAGTATCGTAACCGGGTTATTGAGTAAAGTAATCATAACTTATCTGACATATTAAATACGCAAGTTGATGCTACCAATGTTAATCTAGAACATTCAGTTAGGCACGAATTAAATCACTTTGTAATAATAGACGGTTAGATGTTAATAATCTTAGGTTTTAATTATCGGAGTAAGTCCTCCGTGCCTTATTTGTAGCTATATTAAAAATACTCAACTTTCTATAACAATAAACTTGAAAAGAATTATGATGGCAAAGTCACCAGACTCATACAAGATAGCCTTGCTCGCGTCTCAACTAGACATATATACACCAATTGATATAAATGATACTGACCTCTGGATACCTATGCATGATTTAGAGGTTCTAATATCGAACGAACTATGTAACGTATCAGTTGCTAATATGGCATTACGATCACGATCCAAGTTCATTAACTTAGCAGTTTGTAGAGCTTTAGGGTATCCGGAGCCAACCTCATTCACAAGAACATACCCTAAATTTCCAGGTCAAAAATTAGACACCTATGCTCAGAAGGCGTTGAATCTTCAGATTTGGAATGAAGCTGTATCACCAGATAGGCGGTACGCTATACTTGAAATATCTCCTGATGACATAATCACCAGAGTAAAGGTCGTTAATGGCTTGGTTTTAGCTGCGCTTGATAAAACCGGCACAATTACCAAAAAATACCAAGCTAGATTCGACTTGGGGGATGATGCTCTAGAATTGATTTCCAAGGTTGACGTAGGGAGTCTACTTCCCCACATATCCACTGATGTCGAAATAGATAAGAGTCTAAGCCCAACGGCAGACCCACAGAGCAGAGGGTTGCTTCCAATATTTGAAATATATTTATTGAGCGACAATTATCTTGTCTGGTCTAGCGACAATTAACTTGTCTAGTTGATCTGATAGAGTTCTGCACAGCAAACCATAAGGAGGCGCTGTGTCAGGTAATCACATTTCAGATAAACAGGTTAATTTATATATGAC
>NZ_JAUXOY010000016.1 GCF_030684185.1 Methylotenera sp. | reverse complement strand
GCGTTGGAAGACATCAAGGTCAATGTGAAACTGAAGCTTGCAGCACTGTGGGCGAGTTTTATGTTTCTCTACATCTATGTAGATTATTTCCACTTATATATGCCGGGCTCCATAGAGGATATTCTGGCAGGAAAAGTATTTACATTTGACATTTCATATGTCTTTCTACTTATAGCAATGACTTTTGTAATAATTCCAGCTCTTATGATTTTCCTTTCTGTTGCCCTGCCGGCTAAGGTAAATCGTTGGACAAACATAATCTTGGCTACGGTATATATTCCTTATATGTTGTTTAATTTGGCAGGAGAAGCTTGGGTGCACATGTATTTTGCTGCAGCTGTAGAAGTCGTTCTTCTTTTACTAATCATCTCGTACGCATGGAAGTGGCCTAAACAGGAAGCATGAACTGATTCCATGTTCTTAGAACCCCTCAAAGGAAAAGCAGTTATAACATTGAAGCATGGTAGCAAAACCTAACAACGGGTTGTAGCCGACGTTGCTCCGCTACGCGGCTGAACCCGTGCGTAGACGCTTACCTAACAACTACAAAATGCGGCCTTTAAAGCCGTGTTGTCTCTAATCTTGGATTTTCCCTGTTAGCCTCGTTAAACTTCAAAAAACCTCCTGAATTACACCCTGATTTATCAGGACTTTACGATAGCTATTGATTAAAGCCCCGCAATTAAATATCCGCAATGTGCGTTAACAGACGGAGGATAAATCTATAACACCGTATTCTAAAACTCACGAGGCAAATAATTAACAAACTGATTTAAATGTTAATTTTTTGTTTTCTTATGTGACGATTGCTTATCGCCATTAACTAACTGCAAAGGAATACAAATGAACTGGGATCAAATTGAAGGTAATTGGAAACAATTAAAAGGTAATGTTAAACAACAATGGGGCAAGCTTACTGATGATCAGTTAGATGTGATTGCAGGCAAACGAGACCAACTGGCTGGCAAAATTCAAGAAGTGTATGGCACTGCTAAGGATGATGTTGAGAAAGAGCTTGCCCACTGGCAAGCAATGCAAAAAGATGCCAGCTGCTGTGGTGATGAAAAGAAAAATCATTAAATCATGGACAACTCCAGTATTTTTGCACTGGCCTTATCTTACGCTTTGGTTTTTGTCATAGCAGATAACTCCAAAACGATGTACGACGGTGAATATCAGCTACGTGAGAAAAATATTGAAGTTGAATTTAAGGCGGCAAAAGTCAGGTGTAATTCGCTATCCAGTGATGAAAATGATAGTTGTATTGCTGCAGCAGAATCTATTAAAAATACATCAATAGCCAAGCTGGAGGCTAATGCACAGATGAGCAAGATGTCGCCGGAAACTGACATTAAGCTAAATAATAGCTCACCAAATTTACAGTCAATGCCTGTGATTGAAGAGCCTTCGCCTGCTTTTAAAAAGCCGCGTTTAATTTAAAGATGTAAAACATTTCAATGCAATATTGATGTGTTTTTGAATGCCAGGCAAGAGTTGAAATAATCGCTATTTTCTGGATTCACCAGGCTGTTGTTGTGACATGAACACATTCAGACAAAGTAAATAAGCACGGCTCGCACTAAGTTTTCTAACTATTAGGAGTTGAAAATGCAACAAACTACACAAGGTAAGTCACTAGGTAATTCAGCAGGAAACCTGGATATGCTCTCAGACATTAAAACTTTACGTGCACGCGCTCGTCAAGATATAGAGCAGGGTGCTGTTACCACGGGTTATGCGGCTGACCGTAATAAGGTAGTTACATTGCTAAACGAGGCGCTTGCCACAGAGTTGGTTTGTGTTTTGCGTTATAAACGACATTATTTTATGGCAAAAGGCATTCATTCTGAATCAGTCAAAGCTGAGTTTCTTCAACATGCGAATGAAGAAATGGCGCATGCAGATCAGTTAGCTAAGCGCATCACAGAATTAGGCGGAGAGCCTGACTTTTCTCCGGATGGCTTAAGTGAACGAAGCCACGCTGAGTACGTGGCAGGAGATACACTTAATGCAATGATTAAAGAAGATTTAATTGCCGAGCGAATCGCGATTGAAAGTTATCGTGAAATGATTGCATATCTAGGAGATGCAGACCCTACTACACAGAAAATGCTAAAAGAGATTCTGGCGATGGAAGAAGAGCACGCCGATGATCTTGCGTCGATATTGACTCATCATACAGAACCAAAATAGCTGACTTTTTAAATCTAGTCATTTAAATCAAACCACTTAATTCAAACCATGTTTTTAACTGAAGGATAAGACGATGAAAATGAAATTAGAATTCATGTTACCCAGCATGGAAACTGCTTACCAGGCGAGAAAAGAAGTGCTCGCTGCCTCTGTTGACGATAAGTATATTCATTTTTTGGCAAAGCCAGGCACTGACTTGGGAAGTTTAAAGCTTGCGACTGCTTTTGAAGGCACTAACCTGATGCATGAAGGCGAAAGAGGAGTTCTTTATGGCGCTGGATTCGGTTTGCTGGCAGGTTTATATGTATTGAAATTTCCACCCTGGCTTACAGTTTCACCAGCCTGGTACGCAAGTTCGCCTTGGTACGTTATTTTGGCCATCACAATTTTTGTTGGCGCTATTTCTGTTGCAATAGGCGCTGCTTTACTGGGTGTAAATATATTTAACACAGACCTAAATGTGCATAAGTACAGAATAAACAATGGTGAGATATTAATGATAGTTACTGTACCATTTTATAGAGCAAAGAAAATCCGCAAAGTGATGAACAGATTTTGTCAGCTAAGATAACGTATTTAAAAATAATAACAATCCTCAAAGAATGCAAATGATCAAACTCAAATTTTTTATTGCAGTTTCAATTATCGTTGGCATTTTGCCCGCTTACGGATGGACAGCAGAGCCATGGTTGATTGCCAGCCAAAGTGAAGTTATAAACTTCGGGCAGAAAATCACATTTGATATCGTCAAGCCGCAGGACGTGAGTGACTGGCCAGAAGTGCTCAAGGTAAAGTTATCAGGTAATGGCAGTAGCGAAGAAATCGAATTAAGTCTTGCAAAATCCTCAGCAACCAGCGCACTTCGCCGCACTTATGTTGGGGTTGCTAGCAAAAAATATGTGGGCATAGTGCGTGCAGAGCTTGTTGCTTTAAGTTCGAATCGACTAGTGATGTTGGCCCCGAGTGAAGATGCCGGATCCATGCAAGTGACCGAAGTGGCACCTTCGACAAGTTCGGTAGAAAGTACTGACAATCCATCCAATAATCGCACAGCAGTAATTATTGCTAACCCTGGTGACGAGCCTGCACTTTCGGCCTATGAACCGATGTATTTTGTAGTGGGTAAAAATTCTGAAAGTGGCATTGACTCAAGATTTCAACTTAGTTTTAAGTATCGCCCATTTGACCCTGAAGGCTCAGTTGCAGGCTTCCTGCCTCCTCTTAGCAACCTTTATTTTGGATACACACAAACTACCTTATGGGACATCGGTGGAAACTCAAGCCCTTTTAAAGATACCAGCTATCGGCCTAGCCTGTTTTATCGGTGGGTCGGCAGTGGCAGAAACTTTATGCCGGACGAGTGGCGTGTAGGCGCGGAGCACGAATCCAACGGGCAGAGTGGAGAGGCTTCCCGCTCGCTTAATACGGCATTTATTCGTCCTACCTGGAACTTTGATATGGCTGACGGTAGACGATTGTCTTTTTTTCCGAAATTCCAGCAATACCTGAATAAAAATGAAAATGCAGATATTCAGAGTTATCGTGGATATGTTGACTGGCAGTTACGTTATGGGCGTGAGGATGGGCTTATACTCGCTGGCCTTTACCGCTTGGGTACGGGCGGCTACAGCGCAGGGCAATTAGATATTTCTTACCCGATGAGCGATCGGATTTTTGCCCGTACCGGAGCATTTTTGCATCTTCAGTTGCTTTCAGGATACGGCGAAACGTTATTAGACTTTAACAAAAATAATGGTACACAAGTTCGTCTAGGACTTTCGATTGCGCGTTAGAAAAATGCTGATTGAGCTGGTTTTTTAAGTCCCAAGCTAGCGTGCAGTAGCGTGAAGTGAAGGTAGTAGTCGATCAAACTCTGTTTTAACGACTTGGTAACACTCGCAAACTTTATTTTCTAGCCCAGGCCGGTCTATCACTGTAATTCTGCCACGGGTGTAATCTATCAAACCCGCACGCTGCAATTTACCAGCCGCTTCGGTGACGCCTTCTCGGCGGACACCTAACATATTGGCAATTAACTCTTGGGCCATGTGCAATTCGTTACTAGATAAGCGATCAATGCTGAGTAACAGCCAGCGGCATAGTTGCTGCTCAACGGTATGGTGTCGATTGCATACTGCAGTCTGTGCCATTTGTGTAATCAGCGCTTGAGTGTAGCGCAACAAAAGCCTTTGCAAAGGCCCAGTCTGGTTGAATTCATTTTTTAGAATCTGTGCTTTTATGCGATAACCATGGCCGGCACTTTGCACCACCGCGTGACTTGGCGTGCTATCACCACCCATGAAAATAGAAATGCCAAGGATGCCTTCATTGCCAACCACTGCAATTTCAGCCGATGCACCGTTTTCCATCACGTAAAGTAAAGACACAATGCATGTTGTAGGAAAGTAAACATATTTTAATTTTTCACCAGGCTCATACAGCACTTTACCAAGCGGCAGCTCGACTAATTCAAGATTAGGATTTAATCGCTCAAAATCTATATCAAGTAGTGCGTCTAAAAGGTGATTCTGGTGTGGGTCATTCAACTTTGACATAGGTTGGCTCAAATCTATAAAAATTGATGGCTCAAGAACGCAGCGTAACAGAAAAATATCAAGGCTATTTTGAGCATTATCACTTATACGTGCGAAATCAAAAATATTTTAATTTTATTAAGCTAAATATTTTTATACTAAGCGCTCCAACGTACAGACCGTACATCAATAAAAGAAGATGATTATCTCAGTAACAAAGAAGCAGTTTTAAGTTTTGTTATTCAAAGATGGATTTTAGTCGGAATAGATATATGTTGGCAAAACGCTGTAACCATTTAAGTTATATCGTGGTCATTGGTAAAGTATTACATATTTTTATTAAAGGGCTATCAATAGATTTTTTACAAATAGTTTTAATTTAAAAGTTCACGAAAGAGGTAATGATATGAACAAATTACATAAAATTGCAGTGAGTACTATTTTAATGGCTGTTTTGGTTGGTACCAGTGGGTGTAGCGGTATGTCGACTCGCCAAAAAAGTACCGCAATTGGCGCTGGTGTTGGTGCAGCAGCAGGAGCTGTGGTAACGGGCGGCGGCGTAATGGGCACAGTAGGCGGTGCAGCAATCGGCGGTGTCATTGGTAACCAAATTGGTAAAGATAAGAAATAGCCCAGCAGCATATTTAAATGCCGCACAGGTTGAAAAGTCTGTGCGGTTTTTTTATGTTCGGGAAATAAAGCAGGGCTTGTAAGCTTGCTTTACCATTGAATCAGCCGCCGAATCAATCATCACTAAAAGTGCCATTATGTGCGACAGCGTACAGAATAATGAGCTAGTCACATATAAGCTAACCTTGTACTAAATAAGTTGTATTAATTCTACTTGGTAGTGGTGTAAATACCCCCAAGTCGTTTTTATCTATTTTAACTTTTAAAGGATATATGATGAACAGTTCAATATTAATGTCAGTGTTGCTTGCTACTTTGTTTCTGACAGCATGTGATAAAACTCCCGTTGTGGTGAATGTTCCCGCAGATACTGTTGTAGTGCCAGGACCTGCAGGCCCGGCTGGCAAAACTGGCGAACAAGGTATCCAGGGCGATGTTGGTGTTAAAGGTAATACAGGCGATGCTGGCGTTCAAGGTAACGATGGCAATAAGGGTGAAACTGGAAGTTCTGGTGACACTACTGTGATTATTACACCACCTGCAGAATCAGCTAACTAGTTCTAATAATTTGCTATTTTAAGGAGAGCACCATGAGTTTAGGAACAATCTTATTGCTTATTTTGATTTTAATGTTGATTGGCGCCATCCCGAGCTGGCCACACAGCAAAAATTGGGGATATGGGCCTAGTGGCGGGCTTGGTTTAGTGGTCATTATTCTTATTGTGCTGGTATTATTAGGCAGAATATAACGAGACGGATTGAATGACTGGATTTAGAAGTGATTTTAAAACAAACCAACAGCGTTTATTTACACTGTTGGTTTGTTTTGCATTTTTGGTGTTAGCCGCTTGCAGCTTTGCCAGTAAAGCACCGGCAACGGCTGGTGTGGGAGTAAATCCTCATTTGCCCGCACCTAATCAATCCATTATTCCAACGGTCAATATTGCACCTGCTAAAGGTTGGCTAGCTGGCGCAAGTCCATTAGCGGCTGCAGGTTTAACTGTTACAGCATTTGCCCGTGATTTAGACCATCCGCGCTGGATTTACGTGTTGCCTAACGGTGATGTGCTTGTTGCAGAGACAAACTCACCAGCTAAACCTGATGCTGCAAAAAGTATCAAAGGCTGGATTACGGGTTTAGTGATGAAAAGAGCGGGTGCTGGCGTAGCCAGCGCTAACCGCATTACGCTTTTGCGCGATTCCAATGGTGACGGTGTGGCCGATGTGCGTTCGGTATTGTTAGCAGGTTTGAATTCACCTTTTGGCATGGCGCTGGTGGGCAATAGCCTTTATGTGGCTAATTCTGATGCTGTGCTTAAGTTTCCCTATAGCAGTGGCGATTTGAATATTGCTTCTTCTGGCATCAAACTTGTGGATCTTCCAGCAGGGTCAATCAATTATCATTGGACTAAAAATCTTATTGCAAATGCTGATGGAACGAAGCTGTATGTCACGGTTGGCTCTAACAGTAATGTGGCAGAAAATGGCATGGAAGCTGAAGAAAATCGAGCGGCCATCTGGGAGCTGGATATTAAAACCGGCGCACACCGGACTTTTGCATCTGGCTTGCGTAACCCAAATGGTCTGGCGTGGGAACCTGAAACTAATCAACTTTGGACTGTGGTCAATGAACGTGACGGTCTAGGTAATGATTTAGTGCCCGACTATTTAACTTCGGTTAAGGATGGCGGTTTTTACGGCTGGCCGTATAGTTATTATGGGCAGTATGTTGATAAGCGCGTGCAACCGCAGCAACCAGAGCTGGTAGCTAAAGCGATTGTGCCTGATTACGCGTTAGGCTCACATACTGCATCGCTTGGGCTGGCTGCTTCACTTGGAACCAGTTTTCCGGAAACTTTTACTAACGGTATGTTTATTGGTCAGCATGGCTCTTGGAACCGCAAGCCGTTCAGCGGCTACAAGGTAATTTTTGTGCCATTTAAAAATGGTAAACCTACTGGTATGCCACTGGATGTATTAACAGGTTTTCTTAGTGATGAAGGTGATGCTTTTGGCAGACCTGTAGGCGTGGCGCTAGACAAACAAGGTGCTTTGCTGGTGGCTGATGATGTGGGCAATGTAATATGGCGTGTGTCAAAAGCTATCAATAAAACGCCGTAAATTAAAATAGGAAAAAATTTGAAACACCGCTTTATCCTACTCATGATGTTAATCATGTCATCTACTGCATTGGCAGAAGAACCAGTCAAGTTAGGCATGTGGTCGCGCGTGCAGGATTCGCTATCCCAAACGTGGGAATCACAAAACTACGAATTGTATATTCCAGTTTATACATGGCATAACCGCAAATATTATTCTGATGAAAAAATTAATGAGTTTAATGAAAATCCATGGGGTTTGGGTATTGGTAAGTATCGTTTTGATGAAGGAGGTAATTGGCACGCGCTTTATGTAATGGCGTTTCAGGATTCTCATAAAGAGGCTGAACCGATTGCAGGATACGGATTTCAAAAAGTATGGCGGCCAGCTGAGGATGTCCGTTTAGGCATAGGCTATACGGTTGGTATAACGTTGCGTCAGGATATGCACTACTTACCTATTCCTGTAATTGCGCCATTGTTTTCAGTGGCTTATAAGAAGTTGGCAGTGCAGTCGACCTATATTCCTGGCGGCGAAGGCCATGGTAATATTTTATTTACCTGGTTGCGCTTGCAGATGAATTAGTTAGTTTATTCTTGTTTTTTCACCCCACTTTGTCAGCCTATGAGTAAACCTGCCCGGAATTTAGTTACGCGGCCCAGTCAGCGCCATGCGCTGCGTGCAATTGCATTATTTGAAACAGCCAAAGGGTTAGCTGCAGTCATCGCAAGTTTGGGATTGCTAAGCTTGGCGAATCAGCATGTGAGAGATTTTACTTATAGGCTGATTAGCTATTTTCATCTTGATTCTGATGCGCATTATTTTAAGTCCATGTTCGACTATTCCGATTTCATGGGTAATGAAAACCTACACACGGTAGTTCTGTTGGCTTGGGTTTATGCGACTATTCGTTTTGTTGAAGGCTATGGATTGTGGAAACATCTCGTTTGGGCAGAGTGGTTGGCTGCGATTTCAGGGGCAATCTATTTTCCTGTCGAGATTAGCCATTTGATACAGCATGTTAGTGTAATGAATATTGCTGTGCTGGTGAGTAATGTTGCGATAGTGGCCTATATGGTATACCGATTGTGGCGGAGACGCAGCGAAGCATTAAGATGTAGCGAAGCATTAAGAAACCAGCAATGCTAGACATTTGGTTGAGACAGTTAGCCGACGAAACCCAGCATTAAGACTTTCTCAAGCGCAATGCATTGGTAATGACAGAAACCGAGCTCAGGCTCATGGCGAGTGCTGCAATCATTGGTGAAAGCAGCCATCCTGTGAATGGATAAAGCACGCCTGCAGCCAGCGGTACGCCGAGAGAATTGTAAACAAAAGCGAAGCCGAGATTTTGCTTCATGTTGGTAATCGTCTGTTCCGAGATGGCTCTGGCTTGCGCAATGCCGCGTAAATCACCCTTAACTAGCGTTACTTGGGCGCTATACATTGCTACGTCAGTGCCAGTGCCCATCGCAATGCCTATATTGGCTTTTGCTAATGCTGGCGCATCGTTGATGCCATCACCAGCCATTGCCACCATGTGGCCCTCACGTTGCAATTTATCAACCAATGTCAGTTTGTCGGCAGGCTTAACTTCACCATATACCTCATCAATACCTAATTTGGCGGCGACCGCTTTCGCTGTTGTTAGGCCGTCACCTGTTGCCATGATGACCCGTATGCCAGATGACCTAAGTGTAGATAACGCTTCTGCGGTGCTGGCTTTAATCGGGTCGGTCACTATCAGTAAACCAGCCAAATGGCCATCGACTGCTAGCAACATGACACTAGCACCTTCAGTTCGCATTGCTTCTGCCTTAGCCTTAAGCGGTTCGATATCTACACTTAGCTGGGACATCAGTGCAGTATTGCCCAGCGCCAATCGTTTGCCAGCCAAATTGCCGCTAACACCAATGCCGGTGATGGATTCAAAGCCATCAACCTTGGCTAGTTCCATTCCGCGTTCGCGGGCGGCTTGCACAATAGCATCCGCCAATGGGTGTTCACTACCCTGATCAAGACTCGCTGCCAGGTAAAGTACCTCATCCTTGGTATAGTCTGAGTGAGCCACAATACTATCAAGTCGTGGTTTACCTTCTGTCAATGTGCCGGTTTTATCTACAATCAATGTATCTACTTTGCGAAAGTTCTCTATTGCCGCCGCGTCGCGAAATAGTATGCCCTGAGTCGCCGCTTTGCCAGTAGCCACCATAATCGACATGGGCGTGGCAAGGCCAAGCGCACAAGGACAGGCGATGATGAGTACCGCCACGGCGTTGATTAGGCCGTAGACCCAGCCCGACTCGCTATTTATTTGCGGTCCAAACAATCCCCATCCCACAAAAGTCAGCAGGGCGATACTGACTACGGTTACAACGAAATAACCTGCTACTTGGTCAGCCATGCGCTGCATCGGCGCCCTGGAGCGCTGTGCTTGCACCACCATTTGTACGATACTCGCCAGTACGGTCTGTGAACCTACCTGTTCAGCGCGCATCACAAGTGCGCCGTTAGTATTAAGTGTTGCGCCAATTAACTGGTCGCCAATGCGCTTAGCCACAGGCATGGGCTCGCCTGTCAGCATAGATTCGTCCACCGCACTGCCACCTTCGACTACAACACCGTCGACCGGCACTTTTTCACCGGGCCGCACGCGTAAAGTGTCACCGACATGAACGTGAGCCAGAGGAATGTCTTCTTCAGTACCATCGGTATTGATACGTCTTGCAGTCTTTGGCGCAAGACCTAGTAAGGATTTGATTGCAGCCGAAGTTTGCGAACGCGCTTTGAGTTCAAGAATCTGCCCGAGCAAGGTCAGTGAAATAATCACCGCCGCCGCCTCAAAGTAGACCGACACACGCCCCATGGCTATGAATGATGCGGGGAAAACACCAGGCGTTATCGTAGCGATAGCACTATAAATAAAAGCCGCAGAGGTACCTAGTCCAATCAGTGTCCACATATTCGGGCTGCGGTTGATGATTGAATGCACTCCACGCTGGAAAAATGGCCAGCCAGCCCATAATACAATCGGCAATGAAAGAATAAGTTCTATCCAGCTTTGCGTAGCCATCTCGAACCATTGCAGACGATGACCTGCCATTGCAAGAAAGGTGACGATGACGGTGAGTGGCAGCGTCCAGATAAATCTACGCTTGAAATCGACTAACTCAGGGTTCTCATCCGCTTCTAGCGTTGGCATCTCAGGTTCCAGCGCCATGCCACATTTTGGGCAGCTACCTTGATGATTCTGTCGAACTTCAGGGTGCATGGGGCAGGTGTATATCGTGTCAGTGCTGTTTGCAGGTTGGGCAGTAGTTTTTGTATGGGCAAAAGAACCGGGAGCGGCAATCGGATATTTAGCCGGATTGGCGGCGAACTTGGCTTTACAGCCAGCACAGCAGAAATAAATTGATTTTCCTTCGTGTTGAAACTTATGCGGTGAATCGACAGTTACATTCATGCCACAGACAGGGTCTTTTAATACATCAACTGCCGTATTGATTGCAGCTAACGGAGTATTCGTTGAGCAGCATGAATGTCCATGTGAAGCAGTTTTATTAACTTGTGTTAAATGACCAGGTTTAGATTCGTTCATTGCATACTCCGCTTTTGCTACCCAATACTAAAAGTCTAACTCCAAATTTGGGGAGTTAACAAGTATCGCTTTTTGAAAAGTATTTAAGTGTCATTAAGTTTTTTTTAAATCTCTTGTCGATATTGCACATCAGATAATAGCCGGCCCATTTCCTTTTTAACTACGGCGTAACACTCACAAACATGGTTTTCTAATCCAGCCCGATCAAGCACAGAAATATGCCCGCGACGGTAATTGATATAACCCGAGCGCTGCAGATTACCAGCCGCTTCTGTAATGCCTTCACGGCGCACGCCGAGCATGCCCGCAACTAATTCTTGCGTAATAATCAAATCACTCGTTGGCATACGGTCCAGCGTTAGCAATAGCCAGCGGCAAAGTTGCTGCTCTACCGAGTGATGCCGATTACATGCCGCGGTTTGCGACATCTGCGTAATCAGTGCCTGTGTATAACGCAATAGCAAGCGTTGCAGAAATCCGCCGCGATCAAATTCGCGTTTTAAAATACGGCGTTCCAGTCGATACGCTTGACCAGCAGTTTGCACTACAGCTGAGCTTGAGGTGGTGTCCCCACCCATGAATAGTGAAATACCGACCATGCCTTCATTGCCTACCCCAGCAGATTCTGCCGATGAGCCGGACTCCATTACGTAATGCAGTGACACAATTGAAGTGGTAGGGAAATAGGCATGCTGTAATTGCATGTTAGGTTCATAGATCATTTCACCAAGCGGCATTGAAACCAGCTCCAGAAACGGCGCTAAAAGTTCGAATTCAACTGTTGGCAGTGCAGCGAGAAGGTGATTTTGACTGGGGTTAGATTGACCAGGGTTAGATTGACCAGGGTTAGACTGGCTAGGGTTAGCATGAATGGCGGAAGTTTTATGAGTGTTATGGATGGTAGACATGATTAGTGATTACCATCTTGTGAGCTGTATTTTCCAGTCAGTTCTACCCCAATTCCGCGGTAGCCAATAAATCGGCAGTGCCCGTCGAACATCGGCTCGCCGCTTACCTGAAAACTTCTTTGCGAGCCATCGCTGTTGGTGCGGTGGAATACAAAGTCCAGAAATGGTTGCCGTGCTGCAATGGTGGCTTGCAGCATTTTTCGTTCCACCTCATTCCAGCCTTTTGGTTGAATATCGCTGATATTGGATTCTTCTGGCAAAGTTTCTATCTGAATGCCGAGCATCTCTCGTACAGGCCCTGAAACTTTAGTGAACTTCATATTCTCATCCTGCTCCCAATACCAATCAGAAGCAAGTTCAGTCAGGCTGCGATAACGCGCTTCGCTGTCTCGCAATTCGGCGGTGCGTTCCAGTACGGTAAGTTCCAGCACTTTGTTGTAATTATCGAGTTTTTTGTACAAAAGCCGCACTTCCAGCATGTTGTGAATACGCGTTTTCACTTCAACCAAGTCAAACGGTTTGCTGATAAAGTCTTTTGCGCCAGCTTGAAGGGCCCGCAGTTTATGGTTTGGCTGCGCTGTCAGCACCAGAACTGGAAGATAAGCATCATCACTATTTATTTTGAGCGCTTCCATTACCTGAAAACCATCCATGTCGGGCATTTGCAGGTCTAGCAGAATCAGGTCGTAATGATGTTTACGATGCAAGTCACACACTTCCTTAGGGTTCATTGTTGATCTGACATTTTTGTAACCCGACTCGCTCAGCAGTTGCTCCAGCAGGCTTACGTTGGATTCCTGATCATCCACAATCAGGATGCTGGCATTAAGGATTTCTGATTCTGTAATCATGATACTTATTCCTTTTGAGTGGTGAAAGCCGCTTCTGCTTCAGCAAATTTTAGTGCTAAATCTAAGGTAGCCATGAATTCGGTGACTTTGATTGGCTTGGTGAGATAACGGAAGAATCCCGCCTCCAGACCTTTTTCAATATCACGTGGCATAGCATTGGCGCTCAGTGCAACCACTGGTATGTGAGCTGTTTTCGGGTCTTCAAGTAACATTTTAAGCGCATCTAAGCCGCTTAAGCCTGGCAAATTGATGTCCATTAAAATGACATCTGGCTGGCTGGTGCGCGCTAGTGTCACACCTTGTTTAGCGTTCACGGCGCTTAATAAACGAATATCGGGACGCCTTGCTATAATCTCCTCAACCAGCATTAGATTCGCAGGATTGTCTTCAACATAGAGCAGGGTGCGCAAATGCGCATCGTCATGCACTTTCTCATGGTTTACAACATTATTTTTACTTTCAGTGGCGGTTACTTTTGATTGACTTGTATCGGATAAGTCTAATTCTATCCAGAATATGCTGCCTGTGCCGACGATGCTTTCTACACCTATTTTCCCTTTCATTAAATCAATCAGCCGCTTGCAAACCACTAAGCCTATGCCTGTGCCTTCTTCTTTCTCATTCTGACCAAGTCGATTGAAAGGCTGGAAAAGCTGCGTAAGTTGTTCTGGCGTCAGACCCGCGCCAGTGTCTTGCACACTGATACGCAGCGAATCACCAGGAGTTAATTTGCAATCAACCGTGACTGATCCGTTTTCTTTATTGTATTTGATGGCGTTGGACAGCAAGTTGATGAGCACTTGTTTAATCCGTGTTCGGTCGCCATTCACACAATAGGCAATTTCGGGTTTAGTAAAGGTCACATTGATACCGCGTTTTTGCGCCTGCGGCTCTATCATAGCTTCGCACTCGAATAACAGGTCTTTCAGAAAAACGGGTTCTAGTGACAGTGACAGCTTGCCTGACTCAATCAGCGCAAGGTCCAGCACTTCGTTGATTAACTCCAGCAAGTACCAGCCTGCTTTAAGAATCTGATCAATACTTTTCTTTTGCGTTGGGGTAGGTTGGGGCGTTCCGGATTCTATCAGTTGGGCAAAACCCAGTATCGCGCCAAGCGGTGTGCGCAACTCATGGCTCATGCTGGATAGAAAGTCTGATTTCGCCAGGTTGGCTTTATCAGCTATTTGCCGTGCACGTTCTAGTTCGGTATTTTTAACCTGTAACGCCTGGTCAAGTAAGGTTCGTTCTGCTTCAATTTGCTTGCGTACGGTATTGTCGGTGCCTATCAGTAGGTACCCGATGATTGTGTTTTGGTCGTCACGTAGCGCTGTTACTGATACCGCAGCAGGCAGGTGGCTGCCATCTTTACGAATATAAGTCAGTTCGTAAATATCTTCGATTCCACGTGAGGCTTTGAAAACAAGTGCATCAAAGCCTGGTTTAATCGGCGTGTTGAGTTCAATACTTAATGCCTCGGCACGCGCAATTATTTCTTCAGGGTCAGAAATTTCCGCTGGCGTGATTTTATTCATCACATCGGCGGCTGAGTAACCTAACATCCGCTCTGCGCCGACGTTGAAAATTTGAATAACCCCTTTGGCATCGGTGGCGATACTGGAGAAATTTGCACTGTTAAAAATGGCATTCTGCAAGGCTCCAGCTTTGATTAAGGCTTCTTCTGCCTGCCTGCGCGTCGTGATGTCACGCAGGATGCAAGTAAAGTAACGCTCATCCCCCAGCCACATTTCACTGACGGCAATTTCCAAAGGGAAGGAGCTGTTGCCCTTACGCCAGCCGATGACTTCGCGTCCTAGGCCAATCGCACGCGCCTCATCGCTAGCACTGTAATGTTGAAGCGAGCCGTTACGTTTTTCCTGATCAAGTTCTGGTATCAGCTCGCTAAAGTTTCGTCCGGTAAGTTCTGCAGGGGTATATCCAAACATTCGCAAGGCGGTCGGATTGGCCGTTTCAATAATACCGTCACGTGCATGCAGCGTAATAATGCCGTCTGCCACCGTATTAAGAATTGTCTGGATTTGTACTGAGGTATTGCGCAAGGCCTGCTGAATTGCATATTCTTCAGAAACATTACGGAATACCAGTACAGCGCCAACCACCTGTCCGTCGCGGTTGCGGATTGGGGCACAGCTATCGGCGATATCGCACTCGCTTCCATCGCGTGCAATCAGCACAGTGTGGTTAGCCAGCCCTTGTATAGTGCCATGCGCCAAGGTTTCCATGACTGGGATAGCAACTGATAAACGCGTTTCTTTGTTGATAATGGGGAAAATCTCACTTATTGGGCGGCCAGCGGCTTCCGCCTGTGTCCAACCTGTAAGTTGTTCTGCAAGTGGATTCAATAGTGTGACAATCGCTTTGGCATCCGTGGTAATCACTGCATCGCCGATGGAGTTGAGCGTTACGGCTAGTTTTTCCTCGCTGTCTTGTAAGGTGATATTAAGCTGTTGCAGTTTTTTATTGGTATCTTCCTGAACCTGTAGCAATTGTTGCGTTTCGACATGCAGCAACTTTTCGAGCTTTTGTTGAGACTGTCGATAGATGATATAGATAAATGCCAAAGCGAATAGTGACCACAGTAAACTAGCAAAAATAATGAGGTTAAACATACGGTGCATATTCGATTCGAGGGCGACATCGTTTTTTGCCAGTGTGCTCTGCTGAATCTGCGTAAATGCAAGCATCTCAGCACGAATCGAATCCATCAATCGCTTGCCATGCCCTTTGCGCATTTCTGTAGTTAATGCCGCAATCTTATTTTCACGGCGCAATTCAATCAGAAGCGCCAATGCCTGCATTTTTGCATCAATCAACACGGCTATTGCATCCAGGTGAATGTTAGCGGTGTTATTTGAGTTGATTTTGCGTAATTCATTTAAATCAGCGCTAACGCTATTGCGTGCTACTAAATAGGGTTGCAGAAAGGCCTCGTCACCCGTCAGCAAATAACCGCGCTGATCAGTCTCGGCATCTTTTAACGAGGATAGTAAAGCGTTGGCTTTATCTAATACAAAAGAGTTTTGCTTTCGCACATCAGTAGCCTGTTGAATCTGGTCGAAAGACCAGATTGAAACTGCCACCGCTATTGCAACTATTAGGGCAACCAGTGCAATAAAATAAGAAAATTTATGCGTAGTTTTCAAGAAAAAGTCACCTTTTTTGCCAAGTAAACCGCATTGATAGCAGATACTTGGACGACTGCTGGAAGGGGTGGAATTATTGTGGCTAGGGACATAATTTGTGTTTTTTTGAGCATGACCAACCTTATGTTTGAAAGTATTAAAGCAGATTTGACGTTAATCTAGTTTGTAGGGTACACAACTAAAGCCACGAAACCCCTCAGCACTGTTATACACGCATAACATAGATTAAAATGGATTCATTTATATAGTTGCCAATGAGTGCTAAGTAACTTCACAGATTGATATGTAGCCAACATTACGCACACTGCCTGATAATCTAGTCGCGGTCAGTGCGGTAACACACATAAGTCAATGAACTGTGGCTATGTTAGTTAGCGTACAGACGCTTGTCGCATAACAGCAGAAAGTCCAGCATGGAATTTCATGGATTTTTAATCTAAGTATTTCAAACGAAGTGCGCAAAGAAATTTTTTTACAAGCAAGGCGTTTAAGCATACGGTGATGCACTGATTGTCAAAAAGTAAGGTAGGGTGCATTATGTTTAATACGAATCTAAAGGAAAGTGATGATATGTACTATATAGTTGAAACCATTAAATCATTCAGCCAAGCGTCTGCAGACCTTGAATCAGCCGTTATCCGCAATGGCTTTGGCGTGCTGCATATTCACGATTTGGGCACTACGCTCCGCACAAAAGGAATTGCTTTTGATGAAGAGTGCAAGGTTTTTGAAGTTTGTAATCCAGCGCAAGCGGCGAAAGTCTTATCTATTGATATGCGCTTAAATATGGCATTACCATGTCGAATTTCTGTGTATACAGAAAAAGGCAAAACTAAAATAGGGTTGATTAAACCAGAGCAGATGCTTTCAGCGCTGTCGCAAGATGCAGCGTTAGTTGAAGTTGCCAAAGAGGTTGAAATTAAAACTATCAAAATGGTAGATGAAGCAAAATAAGCATTCGCTGCCAACTAATCTTCAGGCGATTCTTATAGATGACGTTTTATGTAAGCTATAACGCACGGATTTTTAGACTTTAAGGGGGGTAAGAAAATGAATATGCGCAGTACAACAGAACGATATGGATCTTTATCTATCGGGCTGCACTGGTTAATGCTCTTGCTGCTTATTGCGGTATATGCATGTATTGAGTTGCGTGAAATTTACCCAAAAGGCAGTGACCCTCGCGAGGCATTAAAAGCCTGGCATTTCATGCTAGGGCTTTCTGTTTTTGTTTTAGTTTGGGTGCGCATATTCGCACGCATTTCTGCAGCTAGCCCGCAAATTATCCCAGCACCAGCAGCTTGGCAGAGCCTATCAGCAAAATTGATGCATCTTGCTCTTTATGTACTGATGATAGCGATGCCAATACTTGGCTGGCTTTTACTTAGTGCAGCGGGAAAGCCCATTCCATTTTTCGGGCTTGAATTACCGGCGCTAGTCAGTAAAAACAAAAATCTCGCTGATTTAATCAAACAAATACATGAAACGGGCGGCACGGTGGGTTATTTTCTAGTCGGCTTTCATGCTGTAGCCGCTTTGTTTCATCATTATGTTGTGCGAGACAACACGCTGCTGCGCATGCTTCCTAAGCGTAAGTAAACGTTCGCGAAGCTGATAAGAAATCATAGGTGTCTTGGGAATTGAGTGTCTTAGAAATGATTTGCCTTGGATAAGATGCAAGTGATTTTTAAAATAGCCGAAGAAATAACAGAGCTATCGCTGATTGTTGCCAGCATGTATTTGATTTTAGGCTTCTATGCGCAGCGCTATCAGCCACAATGGAAAGAATCGCTCGATAAACGTCGGCTGATGACTGTATTGCTGCTAGTCCTTGCGGTTTCTGCAATCAAAGTAAGTGAAGATGTACTTGGCGGTGAATCTGGCTCAATTGATACCGCCATTCTGGTATTTATTCACAGTTACGTTCCTGGTTCGGTCACGTGGTTTTTCAATGCAGTCACTTATACTGGGTCATCAAAGGTTTTGTTTCCACTTGCAACCATTGCAACAATCGTATTCCTAAGCACAAAATATCGCTTTGAAGCCATGCTCGTCGCAGCTTCTTCTATTAGCGGGGCGATTGTCATTTATTTTATGAAAATGTTAGTAAGCCGTTCACGTCCTGCTTTATGGGACACGGCATGGTATTGGGGTTCTAGTTTTCCCAGCGGGCATACACTGGCCGTTGCGGCATTCGCTACCTCATTGGTGCTTTGCATAAGGCGAATCAGGCCTGCCTTTCAGAACCTAGCGCTTTTAATAGCGGTAGTGTGGATATGTGTAGTCGCCATGTCGCGTCTAGTGCTTGGTGTGCATTGGCCAACCGATGTATTAACGGCAGCCTGTATTGGCGCATTTATTCCTTTGGCAATAAATGCCGTACTTGTTTTTCATGATGCTAAGCGTATAGCGGCTTAAAAACAAAAATGCCCTGGCATATTTAAACGCCAAGGCACTACTAGCTACTTACATATTTATTTTTTTATTTGTATCGATTATCATGACCGACACAGTGTGCATCCCTATCTTTTTTAAATAAAAATATGTAACGGTTTCTCATAATAAATCTTGTTTAATTGTTAATTTACAAGTTAGGAAAAGTGTATCTTACTTTTGCTCGTTAGCTTCGTCTTTAATAGCTTTGCCACCTTTTTCAATATCTTGTCCCGCGCCCGCAATGGTGTTGCAACCAGTAAGTGTTGCAACTGTACCCGCTAGAAATAATGTGGTGATTAGAAACATAAAAGTTTTTTTAAGCATGATAAATCTCCTGATTTAAAAAATTAATTGAGTTTAAAGAGCTTAGTCTTTTTTCAGTAGCAAACTGTTTTCAACTGATTTAACACCTTCAATCTCAGCTGCAATTTTACCCGCCTGCTGAATTTGATCTTCAGTTTCAACAAAGCCGCTTAACAACACAACGCCTTGATGAGTTTTTACGCTCACTTTCAGGCTTTTTAAACCTTCATCTTTTAATAAGCTGCCTTTCACTTTTGACGTAATAACACTATCTTTAACTACGCGCTTAACAACCTTTTGTTCGGTCTGTGATTTGTAATTGGTATATTCCTGCTCATCCAGCGTGCCGTCATTGTCTTTATCAGCAGCAGTAAAGTGTTTAGCAAAAAGCTTTTCTTTTTTTGCTTCTGATTTGCTTAGTGTGCCGTCGCTATTAGTATCTAAAGCTTTAAATGATGTGGTGTAAGCTGATTGATTTACATTTTCCGGATTATCCAAAGCAAAGGCTTGTGAACTTAAAGATAAAGCAATAACAAGCATAGAAGATTTAAATTTGGTCTGGTTTTTCATGGTGTGTTTCCTAGTAATAATATAAAAATTTACGTACAGACTAAGAATAAGTGTAAGGGGTAGTTAAGTCTGTGCGCTAACTAACATAGCTGTAATTAACTGAATGGATTAAAGTGGTAGTTTCAGGGGCGGTGTCCAAGACTATAAGACCACACGTTTGCTGCGCCTTTGTTTACGTAAGTACTTTTCCTTTCCCGGTTTTGATACAGGAGGATTACTTAATTTTTCTAAAAGACAGTTCCAGCAGACGCTCCACCCCAATAGGCTCATCCTGAAGAAGCGGCACAACTGCGTAGCGTTTTGCATGCTGATTTGCCACAGACTTGATTTCACGAATCTCATTAGAGGCACGCTTACGTAACAGTGCCGACTTGACTGAAGCTGCAGCAACGCTGGAGTTGATAACCCATGCCCAAGGTTCTATGCCGGCACGGCGAAGGTCTGCCTGCAGGTTGGCAGCTTCCAGCACTGGTGTGGTCTCGGCCAAAGTCACAATCAGTATCTTGGTCTGTTTTTTGTCCTGAAGTTGCATCATAGGCGTAGTGAAGTGTAATCCGCTCTTACTCATCTGGCGTGAGACTTCTCTGTGATACGCGCCTGTGGCATCTAGCAGCAGTAACGTGTGTCCAGTTGGTGCAGTATCCATCACTACAAATTTCTTTCCAGCCTCACGAATGATGCGAGAAAATGCCTGAAATACTGCGATTTCTTCTGTGCAGGGGGAGCGTAAATCTTCTTTTAGTAAAGCACGTCCCTGAACATCAAGTTTTGCACCTTTGGTATCCAATACGTGCTGCCTATAACGTGCAACCCTCAGTAAATAACTTATGATTTATGCTTATGACTTATAAAGTGCTTTAAAAAAGAATTGTTCATATTCCACAAAATTTAAATTCAGATTCTTTAGTAAGCTGATTAATCTATCTTCAGGAAGTGGGCGTGAAATAAAGTAACCCTGCATTTCGTCACAGCCCATCTCTGCAAGCATTTTACGTTGCCCTTCATTTTCGACGCCTTCAGCCACTACGTTCAAATCAAGCGCGTGTGCAAGTTCAATCACAGCCTGAACTACGCCGCGTGTTCTGTTATTAGTCGCTATGTTTTCAGTAAATGTAGGGTCTAGTTTTAATTCGCTCACTGGCCATTTTTGAAGATTGGTCAGGCTAGATGAGTAGGTGCCAAAGTCATCTAGCGTTACTTTGATTTCTGCGTCCTGAAAACGACTGAGCTGATTATTGAATATTTCCTGATTCTTAAGTGCGGCCGATTCCGTCATTTCAACAATCAAGCTCGATTTTGGTAATTCATAACGATTTAACATTTCGGTAATGCTGCTGACTAAACTGGCATTAATCAATTGTTGATGCGATATATTGATGGCGATGTTAAATGGAATGTCCAGATGTTTAAGCTGGCGCAATGTACGGCAACTTTCTTCAATCACCCAGTCACTAATCGCATAGCTTAATCCAAACCGTTCTGCTGCTGGCATGAACTCTGCCGGATTGAGTAAACCTCTCACCGGATGTTCCCAGCGTAATAGCGCTTCTGCACCTATAGGCTCTCTAGTGAGACTGTCAATTTTAATTTGATAATGTAATTTGAGTTCATCGTTGGCTAATGCATTTTTTAAGTCATATTGCATTTCCAATAATTGATCAGCTGCAGAGGAAATCTCAGTATCGAAGAAGCGGTATTGATTTTTACCATCTTTCTTGGCGCGATACATAGCGGTGTCAGCAGCACTTATCAGCTCATTAATGTTGCCATCTTTAGGGTGCATGGCAACGCCAATTGAAACTGAAGGGTGTAGTTCAGTGTTATTGATTATGCATGATTCACGCACTGAGCTTACCATGCGTTCTACAACGGCTATGCAGTCTTCATATGAATCTACCTCTTCAATGATGGCGATAAATTCATCCCCACCAATTCTAGCCACCTCGTCGCAGCCACGCACTGCTGCCACTAATCTTTTGGCGATTTTCTGTAAAACCTTATCGCCTACCTGGTGACCTAATGTATCGTTGATTTGTTTGAAATTATCGACATCAACAAAAGCAACCGCTAAGCTAGAGCCACTTCTTTCACATCTTCTCGTGGCCGCTTCTAAATGTTGCATCAGTGCGCGGCGATTTGGTAGTTGTGTCAGCGTGTCTAATAATGCTTGCCGACTCATTTCCTGATGGTCTTCTTTTTTGAATAAATTAAATTTAAACGTGTCGTAGCCGAGTTTGTCGTAAAAAATGGCTACAATAAATCCTACTAAAAATAGGCTAAGAAGACCTAGTGCAATGGTGACACCTAACAAAGTGCTGTCATAAGGCAGGTGAATGTTGCTAATGGCGTTTACCGGCACTTTTATTGAAGCGTTATCCACTTGATGTATGCCGCTGATTGCTAGGGATATAATGATGGCAAATATGGATTTAGTGAGGAACGGGAATTTACCTGCGTAGTTTTTAATCCAGAACATAATCATAATTCCTAGCATGGTGACGGCAAATGTAACCATAAATGCGATCAGACAAATAGCGGGTAAAAATGTGATTGCAGGTTGAATTTTCATCGAAGATATGCTGAAATAAAATATCCCGTAAGCACTGGCGCTAGCCAGCAATCCGCCAGCCATTAACGATTTTATCGGCAACGTTTTTTGACTCGATATGTGTAATATAACCGCTGAATATATGAGCGCGGAAAGCCAAGATATTATCAAGTAGACTAAATCATAGCCAGCAGCGTGTACGACTGGAAAGGCTAGTACGTCAAGAAAGTGGATAGCCCACAAACTGCTACCCACAATGACGGTGCTATATACCAATAAATTTCTTTTATCATGGGCTTGTGATTTATATAGCTTGCTGACCAGGCTAAATGTGAGCAATACCGCAAAGTAGCTCAATAGCATAGAAAGTACGATTAATTTCAAATTGTAATTACTCATTTTCACTTGGTCATCTAAATCCTGTTCGGATTAGAAAATGCCTATAAAGTTAGATAAATGAGTAATTGCAATGTCTATGCCATATTAAAGTGGTCAATGCATTGGACGTAAAAAAAGCTGCAGAAGCTTATGAGTGCTTGCTTGCAGCCTTTTTATGAAAACATCTTGCCTAAGAAACGCTAATCTTAATTAGCCTATTGTTGTCGAAAATATGACAGTTATGCAGTTAAATGCCACGTAATAACTCGTTAATTCCTACTTTACCTAAAGTTTTCTCATCTACTTTTTTAACGATCACTGCGCAATAGAGACTGTAGCTACCATCTTTAGATGGTAAATTACCTGAAACCACGACTGAACCTGATGGAATGCGGCCATAAGTAACGCTACCAGTTTCGCGATCGTAGATTTTAGTAGATTGGCCAATATAGACGCCCATTGAAATGACGCAGTTGTCTTCTACAATCACACCTTCAACCACTTCAGAGCGTGCGCCGATAAAGCAGTTGTCGCCAATAATGGTTGGGCCAGCCTGAATAGGTTCTAGTACGCCACCAATGCCCACGCCGCCACTCAGGTGTACGTTTTTACCAATTTGCGCACATGAGCCTACCGTTGCCCAAGTATCTACCATGGTGCCTTCGCCCACATACGCGCCGATATTTACATACGAAGGAAGTAGCACCGCATTTTTGCCTATGAATGAACCGCGACGCACCATCGCATTAGGCACTACGCGGAAGCCACCAGCCTTAAAGTCTTCTTCAGTGTAATCGGCGAATTTTGGCGGCACTTTGTCAAAGTATTTGGTGCAGCCACCTTCAAGCAAAACGTTATCATCTAGGCGGAATGAGAGCAAAACTGCTTTTTTCAGCCATTGATGTGTTTCCCAGTTTTGGCTGTTGCCTATGCGCGAAGCCACTCGCAATTTTCCTGCATCTAAATCCGCAATTAAAGAAGCGACTGTCGCTTTGATTTCAGCAGATGCGTTGCTCGGGTTGATGTTGGCACGGTCTTCAAAAGCCGCTTCGATAATACTTTGACGTGGATCCATAATACTCTCAAAATTTAGTGAATTTAATAAAAGCGTTATTTTAACCTAAAGAGCGCATTCGCCAAAAACAAAGCGCGTGACGGATTTAAAAATCCGCACGCGCTATTAATCTTCCTGCTGAAGATGAATAGTTATTTAGATTTTGATGCTTCGTACAGAGGTTTTACTTTTGGTACTAGAGCGCGTAATTCTGCAATTCGGCTATCGTTGGCAGGGTGGGTACTAAAAAACTCGGGTGGTTTAGCGCCGCCTAGAGCACTCATTTTTTGCCATAAAGTGATGGCTGCCTCAGGGTTAAAGCCAGCACGCGCTGAAAGCTCCAAACCAATTTTGTCAGCTTCACGTTCTTGCTCCCGGCCGTTTGGCAAGGCAAAGAATAATTGACTACCCAAGCCTGCCGCCTGAACTGAAGCATTGCCAACGGCAGCACTTGACCCTTTGGTTAATATTGCGCCTAAGGCTTGCAAGCCAAATTGTTGAACATAGGCTTGCGACATGCGCTCGCGGCCATGCTCGCGTAAGGCATGTGCAATTTCGTGGCCAATGACTGCACCTAATTCATCGTCCGTGGCTTTTAGCTGGTCAATCAAGCCAGTGAGCACCATAATTTTACCGCCAGGCATGCAATAGGCATTTACCTGATCGCTTTTATCTACGTTAACTTCCCATTTCCATTGCACTGCATCAGGTCTGAATATGCCAACCTGAGCGATGAGTTTGTTTGAAATGCCGCGCACGCGCTCTAATTGCGCCTTGTCTGTATTGAGGGTATGTTTTTTTTGCGATTCTTGTAGAGTCTGTGTATAAGCTTGAGTAGACATGTCAGCTACTTGCGAGGCCGGCAGTAGCATGAGCTGTGTGCGATGTACGCCAGAGACGCTATCTTTAGTCGTAGTAGCGCAGCCAGTCATTTGCAAAGTACAGGTAGTCAATAAAATAAGCGTTATTTTTTTCATGAAATATCTCCTAAATCTAAAGCGTGCGGGCCTAATTTAACGAATTAGCATTAAAAATGGTTGAATGAGAAAAATGGATAAAGTTAAATTTTTAATTGAGAGCCAAGTTCTATGACGCGGTTAGGCGGTAGTTTAAATTGATTGGTAATGGTTTCAGCACTTCTGAACAAGCCAATGAAGATTTTTTTACGCCAAAAGGACATGCCGGATTTGCCGCTAGCAATAAGACTCTCTTTGCCTATGAAAAATGAAGTATCCATTTCGTTTAATACTAACCCTTTATCTGCGCATAACAATAGGTCGCGTGGTAAATCAGGCTCATCTTTGAAGCCATATTGCACGGTTACTTTATAAAACTCATGCGGAAGAATTTCTAATTTGACACGCTCTTCATCCAATGTGTGTGGATAGTCTAAAAACTTAACCGTTAGAATCACCATTCTTTCATGTAACACCTTATTATGCTTTAAATTGTGCAGCATGGCGTGAGGCACACCGTCCGGGTTAGGGGTCATAAATATCGCTGTGCCAGGCACACGTGTAGGCGGATGTGCGCCTATGGCTTCGATGAAAGGGTCTAATTCCATTGCTTCATTTTTAAGCCTTGTATACACCATGGCACGTCCTGTTTTCCAGGTCAGCATTAAGGTGAAAATGACTATGCCTATGACAAGCGGTACCCAGCCGCCATCTGGTATTTTTAGTACGTTTGCACTAAAAAAGGCAACATCAACCGTTAAAAACATGGCAACCAATGCGCCAGTACGTAGCTTGCTCCAGCCCCATATATGACGGAATACAAAGCCAGCTAGTAATGTGGTGATGACCATGTCGCCTGTTACCGCAATTCCGTAAGCCGCAGCCAAATTACCTGATGATTTAAAACTCAACACCAGCGCCATGACGGCAAGCATTAAAAGCCAGTTTACACGAGGCATGTAAACCTGACCTTCTTGGCTTTCAGACGTGTGCTCTACATGCATACGGGGTAAATAGCCAAGCTGTAAGGCCTGGCGAGAGACGGAAAATGCGCCGGTAATGACCGCTTGTGAGGCGATTACCGCGGCTAGCGTTGCTAATACGATGAGTGGATATAGCATCCATTCAGGTGCAAGCAGGTAGAAGGGGTTTTTGATGGTTTCAGGATTTAATAATACCAGTGCACCTTGTCCAAAGTAGTTAAGAATTAATGCGGGCAGTACAAAACCAAACCAAGCTAAACGAATGGGAATTCGACCAAAATGCCCCATGTCTGCATATAATGCTTCAGCGCCAGTCACCGCAAGCACCACGGCACCCAAAGCCACAAAGGCAATCCACGGACTTACTGCGAAAAATTGAACAGCATAGATTGGATTGAGCGAGTGCAAAATGGCAGGGTGTTGCATAATGCCTTGTATACCTAAAACTCCCAAAGTACCAAACCAAAGTAGCATCACTGGGCCAAAAAAGGCACCGACTAATGCTGTACCTTTGCTTTGTGCCCAAAACAAAACGAACAGTACTATCAGCGTAATTGGCAATATCATTGGGTGTAGTATTGGTGCGGCCAGTTCTAAACCTTCTATCGCTGATAGCACCGAAATGGCAGGAGTAATCATGCCGTCAGCATAAAACATGCACGCTCCTAAGATACCTAACAACATTACTATGTGTTGTTTTTTTAGATCGCCTGCGGCACTTTGGCTAGCTAGAGCCAGTAAAGCCATAATGCCGCCCTCGCCACGGTTGTCAGCCCGCATGATAAAAGCTACATATTTTACAGATACCACCATAATGAGCGCCCAAACAATCAGTGACAGAATGCCGTACATATTGGCTTCAGTCAGCGGTACAGGATGGGTGCTAACGGAGAACACCTCTTTAATGGTGTACAAAGGGCTGGTGCCGATATCACCAAATACCACGCCTAAAGCAGCTAAGGTGAGTGCAGAAAGCTTGGTTTTACTGCCAGTAGGAGATGACATTAAAATGAAGGATGTATTTAAGTAGGACAGCTATTATCATGCAACTTAAATACTAAACCAACAGATTTCTTCTGAATTTATAAATGAGCAGGATGCAAATATAGAATTTCTTAGAATATTCCGTGCTGGCTATATTGTAAAGTTTGAGCTAACTCACTTTGAGTGACGCTTAATGTTAAGGCTTACAAATTAGGATGCATGCTAGAAACTGTAAATTATTGTTAATAATCAAGGATATTGTTCAAGTAAAACAAGTGTTTATTGATTAAATAACTCAATGAATGTAACATTCAGCGTGAATTTGGCTTTGATGATAATTAAAGTTTTAAGTGATGTAGTTTTTATACTTGTGAGTATGTCTGATAGTTGTCCGAAATTGCGTGAGTTTTTAAGGAAAAAATGTTTTGAATAATAATTTTAAATACAAATTAATTGCCTTAGTATTGGCTTCCGGCGCAGGTGTTGCGCTAAGTAATGCTGCTTATGCCGCAGAGCCTTTCGTTACCTTGAAAGAAATGGTTGAGAAAACCGTCACTTCAAACCCTGAAGTGCAGTCGCGATATCACCGTTTTTTAGAATCCGGGTTTGAACAAGATGTCGTGCGCGGTGGTTTTTTACCTAAAGCCGATATAGTCTCAACTTACAGAAAGCAGGAGGAGTTACTCAAACCGGCTGATGGTACAAGCATTCCCCGCTTTAATAATGAACTGGTGTTAAGGCAAATGATTTTTGATGGCTTTGCTACTAGTAATGAAGTTAAGCGTTTGGGCCACGCCAATCGTGTGCGTTATTACGAGCTACAAAGTACCATGCAAAACACCACGCTTGAATTTATGCGTGCTTATATCGACACAATGCGCTATCGCGAGCTAAGTCAGTTTGCAAAAGATAACTATGTCGTACACAAACAACTTTTTGATCGTATTCAAGAGCGTGTCAATGCGGGTGTTGCTCGAAAAGTTGACCTAGAGCAAGCCTCAGGACGTTTGGCCTTAGCAGAAGCCAACTTACTGACTGAAACAACCAATTTGCACGATGTAACGGCACGCTTACAAAGATTGTATGGCGAATTGCCGCCAGAAACCTTAGAAGCACCTACTTTTTTTAATGCAGGTGTAGAACCCACTTCAGCTGAAGCATTAAAAGTGGCTTACAATCAAAATCCTGACTTGCTTTCAACCATTGAAGACATTCAGGCAAGTAAAAATGAGATAAAAACGAGAGAAGCGCGTTATATGCCCAAGTTGGATTTGCAGGCACGTAAAAATCTAGGCGTAAGTTCAGATGGTCGTTACAGCTCAAGTGCCGCTGATTTGCTTGAACTCACCATGAATTTCAATTTATTCAATGGTTTTTCTGATCAGAACGCAGTTAAAATGACTGCAGAAAAGTTAAACAACTCCAAAGACTTGCGTGATAAAGCCTGTGTAGATACGCGTCAGATTGTGGTAATTGCATACAACGATATTCAGCAGCTTAAAGAGCAAGAAAAATATCGTACAAACCATAAAAACTCTATCGAAAATGCGCGTGAAGCCTATCGTAAACAATTCGACATCGGTCAGCGCACGTTGCTGGATTTGTTAGATACTGAAAATGAATACTTTCAAGCAAAACGATCATTAACCAACACACAATTTGATATTCAAACGGCATACGCCAGAACATACGCTGGACAAGGTGAGTTGTTAAATAAAATTGGTGCGGCTCGCGGTGGTTTGCCAGAATACAAGCGTGAAAGCTATATGGACAATGAAAATGTGTGCCAAGCAATAGCACCAGTCCAAGTTGTTGTAGATAAAGCTGAACTTTTGGCCAATGCAAAACCATTAAGCTCAACATTAACTACACTTAAAACACCAGAACCAGCAAAAATAGAAATTAAACCACTTGCCAATAAGGTGGTGCCAGATGTTCAATTTGAGATAAACAGCGCCAGAATCAAAGCAGTATCATATCCGGTTTTAGATAATGCAATTATCACGCTAAAAGAATGGGGTGATTCAAGTGTTGAAATCGCAGGACATACAGATCAGCGCGACACTTCAAAAGCTGATTATAATCAGGCATTATCAGAAAAGCGTGCAAAAGCAGTGCTTGAGTATGTGGTGAAAAAAGGCGTGGATGCTAACCGTCTAACCGCAAAAGGTTATGGGTTCAGTCAGCCAATCGCCGAGAATGATCCTAAAGAAGGAAATGCTGTAAATCGTCGTGTTGAGTTGATTCGCCAGTAGAAATAAATTATCTTCCTGGTGACCTGAACGGAAGCCTAGGTTTCCGCTTTTTTTGGTTTGTATCAAGTCAAGTAAAACTTTTTGTTAATTTTTGCAGTATTTATATAAAAAAGCATATTTTTGCTTATAAAAAAGCAAAGTAAAGTGTTAGAATACGCTCCGCAATTTGATGTAGACCTGCTATCCGCCCGGGTGGTGAAATTGGTAGACACAAGAGACTTAAAATCTCTCGCCTTATGGGTGTGCCGGTTCGACTCCGGCTCCGGGCACCAATCCTGTATAAAACTGGGCACTTGATTCAAGTGCCTTTTTTTATTTCGCGTATCCGTTTCTTAATGGGTAAATTTGCACCAGTCTAGGTAAGTTTTGCCAGCTAAATAGAGGCTGAGTTGATTGCAATGACAGCTGGATGGCTGGAGCGGCGCTCAACAGAGATGGCGTAAAACCGTTCAAGTATTTCATTTGTTTGGCCTATCGACACTACCCCATGTTGGTGTTCTACCTCATCGGCAATCATAGTTGGCGCAGTAAAGATTCCAATCCCCGCCTGTCCAAAGGCTTTCATTAGTGCGCTGTCGTCAAATTCACCTACTATTCTTGGGCGTATGCGTTGCATGTCTAGCCAGCGTATAAGCCTTCCTCGCATTGCTGTATCTAGGTTTGGTACCAATAATGGGGCTTGATTAAGGCTGGCGGGGAAGTCTTTGCTATATTGTTTAGCCAATGTTGGCGTTGCAAAAAAACTTACCCCGCATTCAACTAGTTTGTGACTGTAACCTTTGATGTTGATGTCAGCTGGCATTGGACGGTCAGACAACACCAAATCTAAACGGTGTATTACCAAATCAGCCAGTAAGCGCTCTAGCTTATCTTCTTTACATATAATTTTAATAGGTTCTGCCAGTGACATTGCTGGGGCTAGAAGTTTGTAAACAATTGATTTAGGCATCACGTCAGCAATGCCGACGCGAAATTGTGTTGGAAGCTTGACGGTGCCGCCGCTCAAGGCTTGTTCCATTTCTGCGCCAATTTCAAAAATCTCTTCTGCGTATGACAATGCTAATCTACCGGTCTCGGTCAATTCTAAGCCTCGTCCAACCCTGCGAAACAGTGTGGTCTTTAACGAATTTTCCAGCAGGCCAATCTGACCGCTGAGCGTTTGAGGCGCAAGATCCAGCTGCTCGCTGGCACGTGCAATGCTACCAGAGCGGGCTACACGCCAAAAGTAATGTAGTTGTTTGTAGTTAAGCATTGCCTATTAATCATCCTTTTTTTACGAGCTATCAATCAGTATATTACATATTTTTATGATATATTGATTCATCTAATATACATCCGTATTAAGCGCGACCATTTTTTACATACGGAGACAATGATGCAACTTGATATTCAAACAAACGGTTTTTCCATCACTGAGGGTATTCGACACTACACTACTCAGCGCATGCAATTTGCGCTTGATCGTAACGATGGGCAAATCATTCATGCAAGGGTGAGTTTGGCGGACATTAATGGACCACGAGGTGGTATTGATAAAAGATGCCAGATTAACCTTGCGTTGGTTGGTCAAAATAACATTGTGATAGAAGATACTGAAGCTGATCTTTATGTTGCTATTGATCGTGCAAGTGACCGCTGTGAGCGCACTCTAGTGAGACGCCTTGAGCGTTTGCGTCAATATTCACATGATTCTGCCACCATCAAGTTAGCTGATGAAGAATAATTAAGTTTAATATTTGTAAAAATTTCGGCCTGAGGTAAGCGCAATTTAATTTTAAGCCTCAATATTTTATATTATGGAGTTTGTAATGAAACGTATCATCTATTTTTTAGCTACTAACATTGCCATTATGCTGGTGCTTTCTGTCACCATGCGCATACTAGGCGTAGAGCCGTATTTGAATGAGAACGGCCTTGATTTAGGTAACTTGCTGGCTTTTGCTGCGATTATGGGTTTTGGCGGTGCTTTCATCTCGCTGGCGATGTCCAAGTGGTCAGCTAAACGCATGTCTGGTGCAGTGGTGATAGAAGAACCACGTACACCGACGGAAATCTGGCTAATGAAAACGGTGCGTGCACAGGCAGATATGGTGGGAATTAAAATGCCGGAAGTCGCTGTGTTCGACTCGCCTGAAGTTAACGCTTTTGCTACGGGGATGACCAAAAATAGCTCGCTTGTAGCAGTTTCTACCGGTTTGCTCAACAAAATGAGCAAAGATGAAGCCGAAGCGGTGCTGGCGCATGAAGTGTCGCATATCTCCAATGGGGATATGGTGACGCTGACTTTGATTCAGGGCGTAGTGAATACTTTTGTCATGTTCCTCTCGCGTGTCATCGGCTATGCAGTGGACAAAATTATATTCAAAACTGAAAAAGGTACTGGCCCAGCATTCTTTGTCACCATGATGATTGCTCAATTCGTTCTAGGCATATTGGCATCAATTATTGTAATGTGGTTCTCACGCCAGCGTGAATTCCGGGCGGATGCGGGTGCGGCAAAACTATCTAGCTCAAAAAAAATGATCGCTGCATTAGAGCGTCTACAAGCCGAGCATGAACCTTCAGTATTGCCTGAACAAATGGCGGCTTCGGGTATATCAGGCGGCGGGGCAAGCGGTTTTAAAAAGTTATTTACCACGCACCCTAGTTTAGAAGAGCGAATTGCCGCGTTGCGTAGTAGCACGTAAACTTATTATAGAAAGTGCTTATGCAGGAAAACACAAAAATGAAACGTATTGAACACGCTATTGAACACTTTATGTTCGCTAGTCGCTGGCTACTGGTGCCTTTCTATATTGGCCTGATTGCGGGTATTGGATTGTTATTGGTAAAGTTTGGTAAAGCGTTTTTTGCAATATTGCCGGTGGTGTTTTCTGGTGACAGCAGCGCAGCTTTGCTCGGAATACTTACTCTTGTAGACATCACGCTGGTTGCCAACTTGCTGCTAATTATCATTTTTGCGGGTTATGAGAATTTCGTCTCTAAAATTGATACCGGCGATAATGAAGATAGGCCAGACTGGATGGGCCATGTGAGTTTCGCTGACCTGAAGCTGAAATTGATAGGTTCTATTGTGGCCATTTCAGGTATTGAACTGCTGAAATATTTTATCAATGTGAAAGAAGTTTTGGCCTCTGAAAATGGTAATTACCAATTAGCTTGGCTGGTGGGTATACATTTGACTCTGGTATTCTCAGGTGTCATGTTTGCAGTCATGGATCGTATTGCTGGCGGTAACCATGCAAGCAAAGATAAATAAGGGTAGAAAGAAGCTGTTTGATAGACTTAATTTGAATGAGATGGTTTGAAAGACTACATGCCTTTTAGTCGCCGCATTGTGCCATGGCTTGCGCTGGGTGGATTATTATTACTTGCGTTCATGGTGGTTACGCCGTTTCTAGCGCCAATTGCCTGGGCGGGGGTGTTGGCTTATGCCTCTTGGCCTGTGGCTTCAAGGATTCGTCGTTGGTGCAAAAACCGTGACACGCTGGCAGCGAGCCTTTCAACAGCGTTAGTCGCGTTAACGCTGTTTCTGCCTTTAATCTGGCTGGTTTGGCTGGCACAGCAAGAGCTGAGTAACACTTACCCTGTGCTGCAAGATTTTCTGACTAATCCTCCACCGGTGCCTGAAGCATTTCGCGGTCTGCCTTGGTTGGGTGATTGGCTGGTGCATCAACAAGCCACTCTTGTGGCTAATCCACAAGGTGTTTCGTCTGTCATTAAAGCGTGGCTTGCTGCGCATACAAATGACCTCACCACTCTGGCGGGTGGTGTAGGGAAAAATTTGGTGAAACTGATTTTTGTAATAGTGATTTTGTTTTTTTTCTACCGCGATGGCGTACGTATTGTTCGAGAACTGCGCCATGTGCTGGAACGATTTATTGGCGCGCAAGTACATGATTATTTGCACGCAGTTGGCACGACTGCGCGTGCCGTCGTTTACGGTATTTTATTGACGGCTTTAGTGCAAGGCATAGTCGCTGGATTAGGTTATTGGGTTGCCGGGTTGGCATCGCCGGTGATGTTTGGTGTTCTGACCATGATATTAGCACTCATTCCATTTGGCACACCTTTAGCTTGGGGAGCGGCAGGGCTCTGGCTATTG
This sequence comes from Methylotenera sp., assembly GCF_030684185.1. GTDB lineage: Bacteria > Pseudomonadota > Gammaproteobacteria > Burkholderiales > Methylophilaceae > Methylotenera. Next base: position 163,228 of record NZ_JAUXOY010000016.1, on the reverse strand, counting down.
CTACAAGGGGATACCGGCGCTGCCATTGGCGTGTGGATATGGGGTGCGGTGGTGGTTAGCCAGATAGATAACTTTCTGCGCCCTTTGTTTATTAGCAGCGTTAGCCCGATACCATTTTTGTTTGTGCTGTTTGGAGTGCTAGGCGGTCTTTTGGCTTTTGGTTTGGTTGGCTTGTTTATAGGCCCAATTGTGCTTGCGGTGATATGGGCAGTATGGCGTGAGTGGGCCGCGCATTTGGAAGAAGAAGTAACAGATGATAAGGCTGAGTTAATCTAATCAAAATTACAATGACAAATAAAGGAATGAGAAATTGATGGGCGAATTACAAACAATAGGTTCTTGGTGGATGTGGGTAGGTTTTGGCGTGTTTGTGGTCGCCATGTTAGCTATTGATATGGTTGCATTAGGACGCAAAGGTGCACATAAAGTCGGTGCAAAAGAAGCGCTGGTTTGGTCATTGGTCTGGTTTACGCTAGCACTGTTATTTGGCGGTGTGCTATGGGGATGGCTGGATCACACCGCTGGTCGTGATGTGGCCGATACCAAGGTGATGGAGTATTTAACAGGCTATCTGCTGGAAAAAACCTTGGCTATGGATAACATTTTTGTTTTTGTCATGATTTTCAGCTATTTTGCCGTACCACTGGAATTTCAGAAACGAATACTGGTATATGGCGTGCTGGGTGCGATTGTGTTGCGCGCTTTGATGATATTGCTGGGTGCCTGGTTAATTGCACAGTTTCATTGGGTGTTGTATTTGTTCGGAGCATTTTTACTGATTACTGGTATTAAGATGTTTATTTTCGCTGACCATGAGCCTGACCTTGCTAAAAACCCACTATTGAAATGGCTGCGCAGTCATGTGCGTATTACTGATGGTTATCACGGTGATAAATTCTGGATTGTTGATAAAGGTGTGCGTTGGTTCACACCTATGTTCTTGGTGCTAGTGCTGATTGAAATCTCAGACGTGGTATTTGCGATGGATAGTATCCCGGCTATTTTTGCTGTGACCAGCGACCCGTTTATCGTCTTTACTTCCAACATCTTTGCCATTCTTGGTTTGCGTGCACTGTATTTTTTACTTGCAGATATGGCCGATCGATTCCATTTGCTCAAATATGGCCTGGCTGTGGTATTAATCTTTGTGGGTACTAAAATGCTGATAGTCGATTGGTTCAAGATTCCAGTTGCGGTATCGCTAGGTGTGGTGATAGCGGTATTGGGCACTAGCATCATGTTGAGCCTGCTTGCTAGCCGTAAACCAAAAGAAATGGATAGCATTCAATAGTCATAAATATGCAAAAGTTGTTTGTATAATCTAGAGTATCATTGATTTATCGCAAGTTAATCTTATAGGTGATAGGTAACATCAGCCACATGAACTGTATAGGAGACTGACAGATGACTACCCTGCAAACGATTAAGCCATTATCTGAGCTAGAGCTGGATGCTATTCACAAATATTGGAGTGCCAGCAACTATCTGTCTGCTGGCATGATTTATCTGCGTAGCAATCCATTACTAAAAGAACCGCTTAAATCAGAGCATATCAAGCAGCGTTTGCTGGGGCATTGGGGCTCAAGCCCCGGTTTAAGTTTTGCTTACATTCACATAAATCGCCTGATAAAAAAGTATGACTTGAATGCCATTTTTCTTGCAGGCCCTGGTCACGGCGCACCAGGCGTACTCGGCCCAGCTTATCTGGAAGGCACTTACAGCGAGGTTTATCCAAATAAGGGTGAGGATGAACAGGGTCTGCGCCAGTTTTTTAAAGAGTTCTCATTTCCTGGTGGAATTGGCAGTCACTGCACACCTGAAATGCCAGGCTCGATTCACGAAGGCGGCGAGTTAGGTTATAGCATCTCTCATGCCTTTGGCGCGGCTTATGACAACCCCGATTTGTTGGTGACTGTGATGGTGGGTGACGGTGAGTCCGAGACAGGCCCGCTTGCCACTTCCTGGCATTCTAATAAGTTTCTAAATCCCATCCGTGATGGCGCAGTGTTGCCTATTTTGCATCTTAATGGCTATAAAATTAATAATCCGACCATTCTTTCGCGCATTTCACATGAAGAACTGGAAAACTTATTTATTGGATACGGCTGGACGCCTTACTTTGTAGAAGGCAGTGATCCTGACATCATGCATCAGGCGATGGCAGCCACGCTGGAAATATGTGTAAACGAAATACAGCGCATACAGAAAGAAGCACGCGACAGCGGTAAACCCACGCGTCCACGTTGGCCGATGATTGTGTTGCGTAGCCCGAAAGGCTGGACTGGACCAAAAGAAGTGGATGGCCATAAGGTGGAAGGTTTTTGGCGCGCCCACCAAGTGCCTATGAGCAACATTAAAGACAACCCGGAACATTTAAAAAAATTAGAATCTTGGTTGCGCAGTTACCAGCCAGAAAATTTGTTTGATGACACTGGCAAGTTTCGGCCAGAACTCAAAGCCCTCGCGCCAGTTGGTAACCGCCGAATGAGTGCTAACCCGCATGCCAATGGTGGTTTGTTGCGCAAGGCCTTACGAATGCCGGACTTTAATGAATATGCACTGGCTTTGGATGCCCCAGGCAAGGTGTCAGCCCTAAATACAAAGCCGTTAGGCAAGTTTTTGCGAGATATTATGCGTCAAAATATGCATAACTTTCGTGTGTTTGGGCCTGATGAAAACAGCTCTAATAAACTAGATGATATTTACGAAGTCAGCAAAAAAACCTGGCTAGCCGACTATTTGCCAGAAGATGCCGATGGTGGAGAACTGTCGCCAGATGGACGGGTGATGGAGATGCTATCCGAGCATACGGTAGAAGGCTGGTTAGAAGGCTATTTACTCACGGGACGACATGGGTTTTTCTCTACTTATGAGTCTTTTGTGCATGTCATTGATTCTATGTTCAATCAGCATGCTAAATGGCTAGCCATGTCTAAAGTAGTGCCTTGGCGCGCACCAGTTTCTTCACTTAACTTGCTGATTACGTCTACGGTCTGGCGGCAGGATCACAATGGCTTTACCCATCAGGATCCAGGCTTTCTTGATATTGTCGTGAATAAAAGCCCGGAAGTAACGCGCATCTATTTGCCGCCAGATGTGAACTGCCTGCTATCCGTGGCCAATCATTGCCTGAACAGCACAGATTACATCAACGTTATCGTTTGCGACAAGCAGAAGCATCTACAGTATCTGGATATGGATGCGGCCATTACGCATTGCACCAAGGGTGTTGGTATATGGGAATGGGCTAGTAATGATGAAGGCGCCGAACCTGATTTGGTGATGGCATGTGCCGGTGACATTCCCACCAAAGAGGCATTGGCAGCCACAGTATTGCTGCGAGAACACTTTCCACAGCTTAAGATTAGATTTATCAATGTAGTCGATCTTTATAAACTGACGCCAAAAAATGAGCACCCGCACGGTCTTTCTGATTGTGATTTTGATAGTTTGTTTACAGTGGATAAGCCGATTATTTTTAATTTTCACGGCTACCCATACCTGATTCATCGCCTTACTTATCGTCGCACCAATCACGATAATTTGCATGTGCGCGGTTATAAGGAAAAAGGAAGTATTAACACACCGTTGGAGCTGGCGATTCAGAACGAGATTGACCGTTTTAGCTTGGCCATTGACGCTATTAACCGCATTCCTAGCCTGCAGATAATTGGTGCGCATGTTCAGGAAAAATTACGCAACAGGCAGATTGAGTGCCGTCAATATGCTTATGAATACGGTGTTGATTTGCCAGAGGAAGATAGCTGGACGTGGCCGAGCTAAACAAAGCCGAACTAAACAAAGCCGACCTAAACAAAGCCGACCTAAACAAAGCTGAACTAAAAAAATTGAATAGCAACAATTTAAAAAGTAACAAGGTGATAAGCATACTGACGATTAACAGTGGCTCGTCCAGCCTTAAGGCAAGTTTATTTTTAGCTAATGACGAGCGGCGGGATTTTCGCTATGAACATATTGGTCAGGACCATTTTCAAAATCATGCAAATGCATTTGATGCATTACTGAGTGACTTAGGTAATGCACAGCCAACATTGATTGGGCATCGATTTGTACATGGCGGAGACGTTACAGATGCCGTGCGACTGATTGATAAGGAGGAGCGTGCGCGACTGGAAAGTATTACCCATCTTGCACCGTTGCACATGCCAAGCAATTTGCTTGGCGTAGATTTGTGTGCCAAGCAATTCAACTGCCCACAGATTGCCTGCTTTGACACAGCCTTTCATGCGACATTGCCAGAGATAGCCTACCGCTTGCCGATTCCGCAGGCACTCAAACTACGCCGCTATGGCTTTCATGGAATTAACTACGCGCATGTGGCTCGTCAATTGCCTGAATACTTGGGTGAAGCTGCTAAAGGTCGTATCGTTGTAGCGCATCTCGGTAACGGTGCTAGCCTATGTTTAATGGAAAACTTGTGCTCGGTAGATACCAGTATGGGCTATAGCCCCGCTGGCGGAATCCCAATGGGAACCCGAGGCGGCGATATGGATCCTGGTGTGATGTTAGAGCTCGCCAAGCGTTATGGCGATGCAGAGCTGTCCAAATTGGTTTATCAGCAAATGGGATTATTAGCCCTGTCGGATGGTGAAAGTAGCGAAATGTCGGTGTTGGTAAAAAGTAGTAGCAAAGCGGCTAAGTTTGCGGTGGAATACTTCGCGCGCCAAGTGCGTGCTGCCATAGGCAGTTATGCCGCAAAGTCCGGCGGTATTGATGCACTGATATTTACTGGCGGTATTGGCGAGCATTCTGCGCACGTTCGAACTTTAATTTGCGAGCCACTGGGTTTTCTTGGATTCAACTTGAACCAAGAAGCCAATCAGGCGCACTTAACTACAATAAGTACCGCATCATCAAAAACAGTTTTAATCATCCCAGCCGATGAAGAAGCTGAAATCGCAAGGTTAACAATTATGTTGAGTAACCAACTATTATGATACTTTGGCTGAAATTTTCTGTTTGCCTTGCCGTCATTGGTTATGCTGGTTATTTTCTCTCACGTTATGGCGACATTATTGCTGAAAAAACCGGCATGTCCGCCTCATGGGTGGGGCTTATCTTATTATCGACCGCCACCTCTTTACCAGAACTCATCACAGGCATCTCTGCTGTGGCGTGGGCCGATGCGCCCAATATCGCTGTCGGCAATGCACTGGGCAGTACAGTATTCAATCTCGGTTTTCTGGTCATACTGGATGCGCTTTATCAGCGCGAAACTATTTATAGTCGTGCTGCACAAGGGCATATTTTATCCGCCGCATTGGGCGCACTAATGATTGCTTTTGCAGGGTTCAGCTTACTGCTCGATAATGCAGGCATCAGCCCCGTAATAGGTCATATCGGGCTGTATACACCATTTTTTGTGCTGACCTATTTTGTGGCGATACGTGCCGTACATCGTTACGAACAGCGCACACTGGACGCATACACCGAAGCCTCCATAGAACGCTATCCACATACCACCTTACGGCAAGCGATTACAGGCTTCACTTTAGCAGCGCTAGCCGTGGTCGCAGCAGGCACCTGGTTGCCTTTTGTGGCTAAAGATATTGCCGAATTAATGGGTTGGGGGCAAAGCTTCGTTGGCACATTGCTAGTGGCCGCCGTAACCTCTGCGCCTGAAATAGTCGTCACAATTTCAGCATTACGCATCGGTGCGCTGGATATGGCCATTGCCAACTTATTGGGCAGTAATTTATTCAACATCATTTACTTGGCAGTAGATGACCTGTTTTACACTAAAGGCGCCCTACTCAGTAACGTTGATAGCAGTCATGCGCTCACAGCATTTACGGCGGTAATGATGAGTACGCTCGCAATCGTTGGCTTTATTTTCCGCCCGCAACGGCCTGCTTTATTAAAACTTACTTGGATTAGCCTAGGCTTACTGTTGTTCTATATCCTCAATACATGGATTCTATTTCAACACGGCCAGTAAACATGCTCAATAAAATGGAGGTAAAACAACTTTTATGACACCATTTCTCACTTGGATTTTTTCTATCGTTGCCGCCATTATGCTGTTTCTGCATGGCTTGGCTTCATTTTCGGAGGAGGTAACGCGCCTAGGCGGAGAACGCCTACGCGAAATACTCCGCAAATTAACGCGTACCGATGTATATAGTGCAATCGTGGGTAGCGTCTGCACGGCACTGGTACAATCGTCATCGGCTGTTACAGCGATGGCCATGGGCTTGGCGCATAAGCACACGTTGACTGACAGAGGCGCATTTGCCGTCATGATTGGTGCCAACGTGGGTACAACACTTACCGCTTGGCTAGTGGCATATAAAATTGTAGGATTGGGACCAGTATTCGTGACACTCGGTGGGCTATGGTCACTCGCTGGACCTAGACCATGGCGCCCCTATGGCAAGGTGCTATTTTATTTTGGGCTGGTGTTTTTAGCGTTAGATTTAATCTCGCAGGCACTGGCACCACTAGCTAATAGCCCAGCACTGGCTGATTGGCATGAACTACTTTCGTCACCTGTATTGGCTTTGCTGTTTGCAGCCTTATTGACAGCTTTAGTGCAATCATCATCTGTCGTCACCGGGCTGGCAGTACTCTCGGTACAGCAAAGCCTCATCGCGCCAGAAGTAGCAGTGTGGCTAATAGCTGGCGCTAACATCGGTACTACATCAACGGCATTACTGGCAAGCGCTGCGTTAGACACGCTTTCACGCAAACTTGCCTTACTCAATACCAGCTTCAATATACTCGGCGTGCTGTTATTTGCCACACTTCTACAACCAGTGATCGGTGTTATTCTTACGCTGGATATTGCCGCTGACCAACAAGTAGCGCTGGTGCATACTTTATTTAACCTAACTGCGGCTATCGTCGCGCTGATCATCCTTCCACACACATGGCCAGTATTAAGCCGCTGGCTAAATCGAGGACTCTGAATGCATTGGATTAAGCAAACATGAAAAATCATCATCATCATTGGCACACACTAACAGCTAATGAGGTTGCAAAAAACCTTGAAACCAATCATCAAACTGGATTAAATGCGGCACAAGTGGCGGAGCGTACAGCTCGCCACGGACCAAATGCCTTGCATGAAAAGCGCAGGCGTTCACCTTGGCGTATGCTACTCGACCAATTCACTGAATTCATGATTATAGTGCTCATTGTGGCGGCCATTATTTCTGGCTTTGTGGGTGATATTGGCGACACCATCTTTATCATCGTTATCGTGATTCTTAACGCGGCCGTTGGCTTTGTACAGGAATTTCGAGCAGAGCGTGCAATGGCAGCGTTAAAGCGTATGTCTGAAGCCAGCGCGCGCGTGTTGCGTGATGGGCAAGTGGAAACCGTAAACGCGTCCGAACTTGTGCCGGGCGATGTGGTGCTACTAGAAGCTGGTAACGTGGTGCCAGCAGATTTCAGACTCGTTGAGGCGGCGCAACTCAGGATAGATGAGTCAGCACTCACAGGCGAATCCGTCGCAGTTGAGAAACAAATCCATCCGCTATCTGTGGTTGACGCGCCTTTAGGCGATAAAACTTGCCTGGCCTATAAAGGCACGATTGTGACCTATGGGCGTGGACGCGGTCTAGTCATCGCCACCGGCATGCAAAGCGAACTGGGTAAAATCGCCACTTTACTAAGCGAAGGTGACGATAGCAAAACGCCGTTACAAAAACGTCTGGCTGGCTTTGGTAAGTGGATATCACTCGCGGCACTTACTATTTGCGTGTTGGTGTTTATTATTGGCATCACACGCGGGGAACCGCTGCTACTCATGTTTATGACTTCAGTGAGTTTGGCTGTGGCGGCCATCCCATCGGCATTGCCAGCAGTAGTGACGATTTCACTCGCTTTGGGCGCGCATAAAATGGTCAAGCAGCATGCGCTGATTCAAAGCTTGCCAGCCGTTGAAACGCTGGGTTCAGTGACTTTTATCTGTTCCGATAAAACGGGCACGCTGACGCAGAACAAAATGCACGTGACCACCCTGTATGCGGATGGTGAACTTTGTACCACATGGCAGGATGAGAAGACTTTAATCGAAAACAAAGGTAATCCGTGGATTACCTTGTTTCACGCGTTGGCATTAAGTAATGACGCACACCTTGATAGCCATGGAAAAATACAAGGCGAACCGACGGAGGCTGCTTTTTTACGCGTTGCCAAAGATGCGGGCTGGGACAAAGTCATATTAGAACATGATGCGCCCAGGCTAAAAGAACTGGCGTTTGATTCTGAACGTAAGCGTATGACCACATTCCACCGCACAGCAGATGGTGTTATTGCCTATACCAAAGGTTCACCAGAAGCGCTGGTATCACAATGTGAAAATATGCTTACATCAAGTGGTGAACAGGCGATAGACCAAGCTGTTTTGTTGCAACAGGCTGAAGCCATGGCAGCCAATGGCTTGCGCGTACTGGCATTCGCCTATCGTCATTGGAAAACATTACCCGATGGAGAACAGCCAGACGAGCTGGAACGTGACCTTATTTTTCTCGGTTTCGCAGGGTTAATTGACCCACCGCGTAGCGAGGCAAAAGAAGCGGTTTCACTATGCAAATCGGCAGGCATTACGCCAGTGATGATTACGGGTGACCACCCAGCCACTGCACGCGCGATTGCATACCAACTTGGCATATTGGCAGACAGTGACGGTAGAGTGATGACCGGTGCTGAACTAGCCAACTTGGATGAGAAAACATTCGAAGCGGAAGTTGAACTAGTGCGGGTTTACGCGCGCGTTGATCCAGCGCAGAAAATTAAAATCGTGCGTGCGCTGCAAGATAAGGGAGAAATCGTCGCGATGACTGGCGATGGTGTCAATGATGCCCCTGCACTCAAAGCCGCTGACATTGGCATTGCTATGGGCAAAGGTGGGACTGATGTGGCGCGCGAAGCCGCACGAATGGTGTTACTCGATGACAATTTTGCTACTATCGTTCACGCGGTTCGCTATGGTCGTCGTCTGTATGACAATATTCGTAAATTCGTTCGCTATGCGGTAACCACCAACTCCGCAGAAGTATTGACTATTTTCTTAGCGCCTTTTTTAGGGCTACCAATACCCCTGCTACCCACCCATATATTGTGGATTAACTTGGTGACCGATGGTTTGCCCGCCTTAGCACTCACAGCTGAACCCGCCGAACGCGGCGTGATGCGCCGTCCACCACGCCCACCGCAAGAGAGTTTGTTTTCACATGGCATGTGGCAGCACATGATATGGGTAGGGCTGCTCATGGCGGGACTTACTTTATTCGCACAGGCTTGGGCGTACCACACAGGGTCTTCACACTGGCAAACCATGGCGTTTACCGTGCTAACACTTTCTCAATTAGCGCACGTGATGGCGATACGCTCAGAAAAAGAGTCGCTGTTTAGCATAGGGATTTTGTCTAATCTCCCATTGGCCGCAGCTGTAATAGTGACATTTATGCTACAAATGGCCACTATCTACGTGCCTGCATTTAACACTATTTTTAAAACTGAACCACTAAGCATGAATGAACTGATTGTTTGTATTGCCTTATCAAGTGTTGTATTTATTGCAGTGGAAATTGAAAAATGGCTGGTACGACATGGCTGGTTATATCGAACACAACGTATATGAATAAAAAACATCCACCCGTTCACCAGATTGAGCTCCGCATAGTCAAGCTTTCGGAGCTATTTAACTCGATGGATCCGACGCCTTTCCATCACCGCAACCTTGATACCGATGCGGAAGAGTTTCTGGAAAGTTGGGCGCTTGAGTTTCCGCAGGGCAGTCACTTCAAAATCATTATCCACATAGAGCAAATGCCACAGGAAAACCCCACTGCGCTGGTCACCGAGGCTATTCATAACTACTTTGAGTACAAGTCGGTACGGTCCAAGCTCAACTTGCACCAACTCTTACTGGAAGGCCGTATCAGCCTTCTGATAGGACTAGGTTTTCTGACAATGTGCCTGCTTGGTGCAGACATCCTTGCTGCCAATTTCGCGAACAACACTTTTCTCAGATTGCTGAAGGAAAGTTTGCTCATTGGTGGCTGGGTTGCCATGTGGCGACCAATGCAGATTTTTTTATATGGATGGTGGCCGATTGTTCGAAAGGGCAAAATCTACCATAACCTAGGCCGAGCGATTGTACACGTGGTGCCAGTGAAATCTTAGTGATTTGAGTGCTGATTTTTGCAACGGCATAGGTTGAGTGCTTTTTATCTACGCCGCTACAAAATAATCATTTAAGGTTAGAGAAGTAAGTAGCGACGTCATTGACGTCCTGATCACTCAAGTCATGCCTTAGCGACGGCTGTGGCGCCTTATAGTCACGTACTTTTTGTATTGCTGCCACTAATTCATCATAAGATCGACCAGCAAGTGGCGGCGCATCTGCAAAGCCCGTTTTTAAATTAGGGTCATGACAGGTAGCGCAGGCTTGAGCTTTTTCTTTAACGACTGTGTTTTTGGAGGCAGAACTAGCATCACTCCCTTGTGTGGAACAGCCCGCCAACAATAATAGAGATAAGCCTAGAGCATGGTGTTTCATTGTTACTCCTTAGTTAAAGTGATTTGCAAATTTGGTATGATTTATATTCTACTTTTCACATTCCTAACTTAATGGGCTACGGAAGCGCCTGCATAATCCAGCCCCATTTTTAATTGTAGTCAGTCATTGCAGTGCTTACTACACGTGTTAGCACGTAGTGATGAAATGCCGCTATGAGGCTACAATTTAAAAAGCGTGTTTATAAACGTAATGTATTTGAGGAAAAGGCATATATGCTTTGTGCCTAGCTTATGGTGGCAAAGGTGAAGAGCTGGAAGAGAATCGAAATAGATTACAACACTTTTAGTGCAAGGCTTCACATTAAAAAAAGGGGGGGTGCATGGCCACCATTTTGAAATTAACTATCTGGGTTTTCCTTTTTTTGCTGTACGCCCTGCCAGTCCAAGCCGATAGCGTACACGTGCTGACCGTGAAAGGTGCCATTAGCCCAGCCAGTGCAGATTATCTGGTGCGCGGTATTAATAAGGCTGTGGATGCTCAGGCGCGCTTGGTGGTAATTGAGCTGGATACACCAGGTGGTCTTGACACCTCGATGCGTGACATCATTAAGGCCATTCTTGCCTCGCCTATTCCCGTGGCGACCTATGTATCACCCAAAGGTGCGCGCGCAGCCAGCGCAGGCAGCTATATTCTTTATGCCAGCCACATCGCGGCCATGGCGCCAGCCACCAATTTAGGTGCGGCTACGCCGGTGGAATTAGCCCCCAGCGGAGGCGCTCCGCCTGAAAAACCCGCCACACCAGACAAGTCGGGCGAGAAGCCTGCGTCTACTTCCCCATCTCAGGATGCAACGCAGGTAGCACCCCAAGGTGTACTCCAGGACGCAAAAACAAAAAAAGCCGTGCATGATGCCGCTGCCTATATACGTAGTCTGGCTGAGTTACGTGGACGCAATGCAGACTGGGCAGAACGTGCAGTACGCGAGGCGGTGAGCCTGTCCGCCGAAGCGGCCCTGCAGGCCAAGGTAGTTGATGTCGTGGCAGAAAATGTCGACGATCTGCTGAAACAAATCCACGGTCGCAAGGTAAAGCTATCCAGCGGTGAAATCACTCTGGATACTGTCAACCTCACCGTTACCCGCATCGAACCTGACTGGCGCAGCAAGTTGCTATCGGTAATCGGCGACCCTGGCATCGCTTACATCCTGATGCTATTAGGCATTTATGGGCTAATCTATGAATTCTCCAACCCTGGTATGGGGTTTCCTGGCGTGATGGGCGGAATTTGCCTGTTGCTTGCCTTGTTTGCGCTACAACTCATGCCGATTAGCTATGTGGGGCTGGCGTTGATTATTCTTGGTGTTGCACTTATGGTATCGGAGGCATTTTTGCCCAGCTTTGGTGTGCTGGGGTTAGGGGGAGTTGTTGCTTTTATTATAGGCTCGGTAATGCTGATTGACACTGATTTACCAGGTTATGGCATTTCCTGGGCGCTAATCGTGCCGATAGCTGCCACTACTGTACTGTTTATTTTCCTTATCGTTGGTATGGCAATACGTGCCCGTAAACGGCCAGTGGTAACAGGGTCCGAGGAGCTGCTGGGTGCCGAGGGCGAAGTGCTTGATGATATGCAAAACGAAGGCTGGGCGCGCGTGCATAGTGAACTCTGGCAAGTACGCAGTAGCATGCCGCTCGTTCGCGGGTCAAAAGTTCTGGTCACAGCACGGCATGATTTGATTTTGGAAGTAAAACCGATAGATTAAAGGAGAATGACCATGTTTGAACTAGGCGGCCTGACGGCCTTGATGTTGGTCTTTGCGCTAATCGCTTCCAGCGTGCGCATTTTGCGCGAATACGAGCGTGGTGTAGTGTTTCAACTCGGCCGCTTCTGGAAAGTAAAAGGGCCGGGGTTAATCATTCTTATCCCGGGTATCCAGCAGATGGTGCGGGTAGATTTGCGCACAGTAGTGTTTGATGTGCCGAGTCAGGATGTCATCTCGCGCGACAATGTCTCGGTTCAGGTCAACGCGGTGGTGTATTTCCGCGTGGTCGATCCAGCCAAGGCGATTATGCAGGTAGAAGACTACATGAATGCCACCAGCCAGCTTTCCCAAACCACGCTGCGTTCGGTGCTGGGTAAGCACGAACTGGATGAGATGCTGGCCGAGCGGGAAACCCTCAATCTGGATATCCAGCAAGCCTTGGACGCTCAGACCGACGCCTGGGGCATTAAGGTTTCCAATGTCGAAATCAAGCATGTTGACATCAACGAAACCATGGTGCGCGCCATTGCCAAGCAGGCAGAGGCCGAGCGTGAGCGTCGCGCCAAGGTGATTCATGCTGAAGGCGAATTTCAGGCTTCGGAAAAACTGCTGGCTGCGGCGGAAATTCTAGCGCGCAAGCCGCAAGCTATGCAGCTACGGTATTTGCAAACCTTGAGCGGCATCGCTGGCGATAGAACCAATACGATTGTATTCCCGGTACCAGGAGATTTTCTGGAATTGCTGATGCGTAGTAAAATACCGCGTGAAGAAGTTTAAGTTAGTCCAAAATACATCAATAAGGAGAACGCTATGCAACCCATTCGCCATGTAGTCGCAGGTACCGATTTTTCTGCAGAAGCAGATTTGGCGGTTCTCCGTGCGGCCTTGATTAGCAAGCACTTAGGTGCAGAGTTGCATCTCGTCCATGTGATACATCCGCTGGATTTGTATGTTGGCTCAGAGCTCTCTTTTGGTTTTCAAACACACTACCAGCAAGCGCAACAAGAGCTGATTAAGACACAGATCGAAACGCTGGCCAGTAAATTACGTGAGCGATTTGGCATCCCGATACATGCCGCCACCCGTATAGGGCGTGCGCATGCTGAAATTTCCGACTATGCAAACTCTGTAAAGGCTGGGCTCATAGTGGCAGGTGCGCAGGGCGAGCATTCTTTATTGGAAAAATTACTAGGTTCAACATCGTCACGCTTGCTGCGTGTTGCAAAATGCCCGATGTTAATTGTTAAAAACAAGAATGCAATGATTCCAGCCTACCAACAAGTGATTGCTGCCGTGAATTTTTCATTAGGGGCGGCAGACGTGCCCGCACTTGCCCGCATTGTTGCGCCAGAGGCTCACATTGAAGCCTTGCTCATTTTCGATACTAACCAAGAAGCGCACATGTATAAAGCTGGCATGAACGAAGTGTTATTACAAAAATATCGCACCCAAGCCCTTATTGATGCGGATAAGCGACTTAATGAGATACTTACCGAACAGGTACTTGGTGAGCGGGTTTCCAGAAAAATACTGACAGGTTATCCTCCAGAAAGTATTTGTGCACACGCAAAAGCGCAACATGCAGACTTAATCGTTATCGGTAAACATGAGAAAAATGATATAGAAGACTTTCTACTTGGAAGCGTCAGCAAGGGTGTGGCTTATGCGGCAGAATGCGATGTACTTATCAGCAACTAGAGGTTTATAGAAATAATACATATCTGTAGCTTCTGTAGCTGGCAGCACCAAGGTACGATGTGATTGGTACTATAAAGTGTTTATTGCAACATCGCTTCTTCAAAAAATTTGGCCTGGTTTTTACCGCTTTTTTTAGCTTGGTACATAGCCATGTCTGCATTGATGACTAATAGTTTTTCATCTTTACCATGATGAGGGTAGACGGCAATACCAATACTGCAGGTGACATGCAAATGCGTTTTTTCTACCTTAATAGGTTGGGCTACCGACTCTATAATTTTATGAGCGACTGATATTGCATCTTCTTCACTATCAATAATAGGAAGTAAAATAACAAATTCATCACCTCCCATACGCGCAACGGTGTCTGATTCGCGAACACAAGAAACCAGTTGCCTTGATACTTTTTTCAGGACGATGTCGCCAGTTTCGTGTCCATATAAGTCATTGATTTCTTTAAATAAGTCTAAATCAATAAACATGACTGCAAGCATCTTTCTTTCGCGCTTTGCATAAGATAAAGCTAACTTAAGCCTGTCGTTAAATAATGTGCGATTTGGCACATTTGATAAAGCATCAAAATGCGCCAAATTTTCTAGCCTGGTTTCAAGTAATTTACGTGCGGTGATATCGGTATGCGTACCAACCATGCGTAGCGGCTTTCCATGTTTATCGCGTTTAACAATCATCCCGCGTGAGAGCACCCATTTAATACTTTTGTCTTTGCAGATGACTCTGTGCTCATGAACATATTTATCAGATTTGCCTGATAGATAGCTATCGATAGCCTTAGTCATTGACAGGGCATCTTCAGGGTGAATGCGGTTATTCCATTCTTTTATGCTGGTATTAATATCAATGTCATTAAAACCGAACATATCTTTATATTGACTGGAAAAGTTGGCAACATCATTATGTATATCCCAATCCCATACACCATCGCCAGCACCTTCTAAAGCAAACTTCCAAAGTTCCTCGCTCTTTTTTAACTGAATATAGTAAAAGCCTACCGCAACCAAAGGTATCAGTATGATTAATAAAGCAACATATAAAGGGATAGATTGGCTGTAATTCATTGTTGTTTTTAGAGTTAAAGTTTTTAAGTCAATTCTCTAATGAGTTCATGGTTTGCTTTGTATGGCTTTCAGATCGTCTATAATTTCTTGCGAGTGCTTAGAAGTATCTACACTTTTGTATATTTTAGCAATTTTACCTGCAGGATTAATTAAAAAAGTATAGCGTTTACTAATTTTTACGATATAAAAATTGGTAAGGGCGTTATAACTATCAGCAACTTTACCATCTGTATCAGATAATAACGGGAAGGGTAAGCTGTATTTTTTAGCAAAATTGGCATGTGACACACTATCATCCAAACTGACTCCCACCACTTTTGCACCTAACCGCTCAAGCTTCGCCATGTCATCTCTAAAATGACATGCCTCTTTTGCGCAAATAGGAGTGTCATCTTTAGGGTAAAAATAGAGTACTAGATATTTGCCCGCATAATCTGATAAGTAATGCGTTTGACCTTGAGCGTCATTTAACGTGAAATTGGGCGCGTCATCTCCAATTTTTAATTGGCTGGATGCAGTTGCGTAATTGCGGTAGCCAAAAACGGCGAGTAGCAAAACGGCAATATATAGAAATAACTTAAGTGTCATATATCTTTTAAATAAAACATTGCGAGTACTAAACTAGCATTTAGTCATGTTAGCACCATTACAAATTAATTTTGAATATTCTCTTTTCAAAGCAAACGAGAATTGAGTTCTGAACTCGTGTAAAATTGCATAATGCTCCTTGTGGTGAAACTGGATATCACAGACCCCTCCTAAGGGTCAATTACAGGTTCAAGTCCTGTCGGGGAGACCATTCTCTATTTTTACTTGAATGTATATATGAGAAATTTACTCAGCATTATAGTTAAGTCAAAGATAGCATTTAAGGCGCTCAAACTGAGTAGTGGTTTTTGACAAATGCTTCAAATTGCTCTGCTGGAAGTGGCTGGCTAAAGTAATATCCCTGAATTTCATTACACCCTTGGTTTTTTAGAGATTCTAGCTGTTCCGCAGTTTCCACACCTTCTGCCATAGTCTGGATGCCAAGATTTTTTGCCATACTGATAATGGCAGCAACAATCATTTTGTCACCTATATCGTTACTGATGTCTTGTACAAAAGACTGGTCAATCTTTAGTTTATAAACTTTGAAGCGCTTAAGATAACTCAATGAAGAATACCCTGTTCCGAAATCATCAATCGACATGCGAATGCCTCGATTATAGATATTGTCCATAATCGTAATTGCTCCCAATGGGTCATCCATGGCGACCGATTCGGTTAACTCCACTTCCAGATACTCATGAGGCAATTCAAACTCATGCAAAATGCCGGTAATCAAATCCGGGAGATTGGTTTGACGGAACTGAGCTGCAGAAAGATTGACTGCTACTACCATAGGGGGTAGCCCGTCATCCAGCCAGTCTTTTAATTGTTTAACTGCAGTTCTCAGTACCCAATCACCAATCGCAATAATCTGACCGCTTTCTTCAGCGATTGGTACGAACTCAGCGGGTGAAATCCACCCTAGCTCTGGATGTTGCCATCGTAGTAAGGCCTCAGCGCCGGTTATTAGTCCGCTGTCTATTGATAACTGTGGCTGGTAAAACAATTGTAATTGGTTACTTGCCAGCGCATGTCTCAGGGCGTTACTGAGCTGCAAGTTACGCATGGAGTTTGCCTGCATTTCTTGAGTAAAGAAGCGAAAGCTGTTCCGTCCTTCTTGTTTAGTGCGATACATTGCAACGTCTGCGTTCTTGGATAGGTTTTCCCAATCAGTACCATCGTGAGGATACATGGCAATGCCGATTGATAATGTAGTGACCAATTCATGGAGTTCAATCTGGTAAGGCTTGGACACCACCCCTAAAATTTTTGCAGCAACAAGTGCTGCCCCATCTGCATTTGTGCCAGGTAGTATGAGGATGAATTCATCTCCTCCAAGGCGTGAAACAGTGTCCTCTTCTCGCAAAGAAAATTTGAGCCGCTTGGCTACTTCCATGAGTAACAGATCCCCGACGCTATGCCCCAGTGTGTCATTGATGACCTTGAAGTGGTCAAGGTCAATAAACATCACTGCCATCTGATCGCCACTTCTCTGAGCGAGGCTGAGCGCATATTTGAAGCGGTCGTTCAGCAGGTTGCGATTCGGCAGCCCCGTCAGCTGATCAAAATGCGCTAATCTTTCAATACGATTTTCTGCATCCTTTTTTTCAGTGATATCTTCTTTGATAGCCAGATAGTTGGTTATCCTTCCATCCGCTTGCCGCACAGGGGAAATCAATACCGATTCAACGTAATGAGTCCCATCTTTGCGGCGGTTGATTAACTCGCCTCTCCATGTTTCGCCTCTGGTTAGATGAGCCCACATATCCTCGTAAACGGCTTTTGGCGTTTTTCCAGATTGCAGCATCCGTGGGTTTTTGCCTTTTACTTCATCTAATGTGTATCCGGTAATTTTTGTGAATGTGATATTGACGTATTCGATATTTGCGTCTAGATCGGTAATCACAATAGTGCTAGGGCTTTGTTCAACCGCCAGCGAGAGTTTAAGCAAAGACTCATCAATGTGCTTACGCGCTGTAATGTCGATATGGGTTCCTACCATACGTAGCGGGTTGCCCTCGGCATCGTTTTCTACTATCGCGCCAAGAGATAGAATCCATATCCAATCACCCAAGCGGGTTTTTTGGCGAAACTCCACTCGATATTCGGAAATTAGACCGCTGATATAGTCTGTATAGGCCTGTGCTACGCGATCATGGTCTTGAGGGTGTATTCTCTCCAGCCAGGAAGTGTTGGTTTCATGAAAGTCGCCGAGCTCATAACCTAGCATGCTGGCATATTCTGAACTGACGGTAACCTCGCCTGTCTGCACGTTGAGGTCATAAATACCCTGAATAGTAGAACGCAGCGCTAGCTTTAAACGCTCATCACTTTTTCGCAATGAAGATGCTTTGTCAAAGTTATCCAGTGCGAAGTTAATGTCTAAAATCATTTCATTCAATAAGTTTCGCGCCTCTTCGTCAAAGCTATCAACTTCTTCACAGTAAAGCGTCAGTGCTCCAATAGGCAGGCCTTTACGAATAATCGGAAGAGAGGCGGCAGCTTTCCAGCCGAACTGCAAACCTCGAACATGCCAGGGCGCAGTGTGCGGGTCGTTTTGGTAATCCTGACACCAAACGGGTTGATTCTCTCGAATGGCTGTACCCGTTGGGCCCAGTCCATATGGCTCGTTCTTGTTGATTGAAATTTGTATGCCTTCTAAATATTCTGTACCTTGCCCATAACATGCAACGGGGTTTACTCGCAGACTACTTTCATCAATCAGGCCTATCCAGGCCATTTTCATCTTTCCAAACTCAACGGTAGTTTTGCAGATATTTTCAAACAGTTCTTGCTCACTGGAGCAACGAACAATTGCTTCATTACAACGACTGAGCGCCGTATATAGATTGGAGAGCTTCTCATTCTTGGCGTAAGCTGTCTGTAAGCTTTTTCTGGTCTCTTCCAGCCATCCCATCACACTGTCTAATTGTGTGTCAGATAATTGGATAGGATTGCCAAAATCACCTCTGCCTATCATAGCAATACGCTTATGCACTTCATCTACAGAGACACCAAGCGTGTTTTGTAATGAAACGTAACTACGCCATAGAATAGCGATGAAACCAATACCACAAAGTGCGAACAGTATCCGTAAAAGAGTCGCTTGAAACTCAGCTTTACTGACGGATTCATGCGTACGTGCTTCTACTAACAAATAAAACTCATCAATAGGTTTCATGATGGAGGCTTTTGCTTTGTGATACATTTCATCATGAAGTATTAACAGCGCTTTATTTCTATTTTCTTCTGATTTTGGTCCGGTTGATTCAGTTAGCCGCATTGCCTCGCGTTCAATTTTCGTTAGCGCGTCAGATTGAGCCATCGCTTCTGATAATTTATTGAATTCAGCATCGGTAAATCCAGCTTTTTTGATTAACTCCAAATATGGAATAGCAAGAGTGCTGTCTAAACGGGGAGGTTTTCCATTGGTAGTAAAAAGGTCCCAATAAACCCTTTGATAGCCTTCAGGCCGTACTTTTTTGCCGTTTCGAATATCAATGATGTCTTGGTAGTATTTTTTATAGTTGATGTTGCGAGTGACGACGTAAGTCCTGACCATGCGTGTCAGGTCATCGGATGACTGACGCAGTTCATCTGCCAATAAAAACGATTGGATTCGAATATCATTGGCACGATCAATCTGCTTTTCAGACCAGACGTAAATGCTAAATATAAATGTGGTGAGGATAAGCAGGCTGATTGCCAACCTGAAGGTACCTGTGAACAAAGATGGTGTGCTGTACTTGACCATAGACTTGTTTAAAGCAGTTCTACTTATTACTCATTGGCGATGTAGTTGGGGCATGGGATTACTCCGCTGCAATTAAGTGTTTAAAAAAACACTACATGACATTGCGTTGATTAGCCGCGCGATTTTTAAACGAGTCATTCTACAGGCTATACGCAAATTTTGGCCGTGCTAAATTTAAAATTGGATGGCTTTAACTCTTTTTGGCATCTAATACTTCCCATTTGGCGAGCAGGTCTTCTAGCTGGTTTTCAATATCAACGAGTCTGGCTTGCAGATTCTTAACAAGTGTTGCCTGTGTTTTATAAAGTTCACCATCTGCAAGTTGAGTGTTGATATTGGCTTGTTCGGATTCTAATTGCTCAATCTGCACTGGAATATCAGCCAACTCTTTTTCTTCTTTAAAACTTAGCTTTGACGCGGGTTTTGTTTGGCTCGGTGTATTTTGTTTAGTGTTCGGTTTTGCAGATTGTGCTTGCTGGGCTTTTTTTTCCTCTAAACGTTGTTGTGTAAAACGCTGCCAATCGTCATAGCCGCCGCCGAATTCGGTCAGTACGCCATTGCCTTCAAATGCAATCACCTGGGTGACGGTATTCTCTAAAAATGCGCGGTCATGGCTGACTAAGAATAATGTGCCAGAAAATTCTTGCAGCAAGCTTTCCAGTAGCTCTAGCGTATCAATATCCAAGTCATTAGTAGGCTCATCTAGCACCAAAACGTTAGCTGGACGGGCAAATAAGCGTGCCAAAAGCAGACGGTTACGTTCACCACCGGAGAGTGATTTAACGGGAGAACGTGAACGTTGCGGTGGAAATAAAAAATCTTCCAGATAACTGATGACGTGCTTGCGTTCATTGCCAATTTCTACAAAATCTGAACCCGGACTAATGGTATCTGCCAGTGTTGCTTCTTCATCCAGTTGCTCACGCATTTGGTCAAAGTACGCTACATTGATTTTAGTACCGCGCTCAATTTTCCCGCTATCGGCCTCAATATCGCCTAAAATCAGTTTAAGTAATGTAGTTTTGCCGATACCGTTAGGGCCGAGCAAGCCAATTTTGTCACCGCGTAAAATGCGCGTACTGAAGTTTTTAATCAACACCTTATCGCCGTATGATTTCGAAACATTTTCAAGTTCTGCCACCAGTTTTCCGCTGCGCTCTCCTGCATCTAAATTCAGTTTAACGTTGCCTTGACGTTCTCGGCGTGCGGCGCGGTCCAGGCGTAGAGCTTCCAAGCGCCTCACGCGGCCTTCGTTACGTGTGCGGCGCGCTTTAATCCCTTGGCGTATCCATACTTCTTCTTGTGCTAAAAATTTGTCAAATTTAGCTGCGTGCGTTTCTTCAACGGCAATTAACTCTTCTTTTTTAATTTGATAATCTGCAAAATTGCCCACAAAGTCTGTGAGTTTGCCACGGTCTAATTCGGTGATGCGGGTAGCGAGCCGATTCAAGAAGCGTCTATCGTGGGTAATGAACAGCACGCAACCGTTAAAGCTAAGCAAGAGTTCTTCTAGCCATTCAATCGCTTCTAAATCCAGATGATTGGTCGGCTCATCCAGCAATAACACTTCAGGCTCTGCCACCAGCGCACGGCCCAGCGCCACACGTTTGCGCCAGCCGCCTGATAGCGTTGAAACTAACGCATCAGCATCTAGGTTTAGGCGGCTTAACACGGTCTCAACGCGCGACTGAGCCGCCCAGCCGTTTTGTACGTCTAAATCATGTTGTAAATGTTGCATTTTAGTCATTAGCGCATCAATATCGGCATCTGCCATGCCCATGTCGTGCGTTACTTGGTGGTAATCAATAATGGTTTGTTGCAATGCGCCTAGGCCTTCAGCCACTGCTTCAAATACGGTATGCGTCGTATCCAGTTCAGGTTCCTGAGGCACATAAACCACGCGTGCATTCGGTGCGCGCCAAACCGTACCTTCATCTAATTTAATCGTACCCGCTATGGCTTTTAATAAGCTTGATTTTCCTGCACCATTACGCCCAATCAAACCTACACGCTCTCCAGCATCCAATTGAAATGCGGCGTGGTCGAGGAGGGCATGATGACCGAAAGCCAGGCTGGCATTATCTAAGGTGATATAGGGCATAATTGATTAACTTTCTATTTTGTATGGATTGCTTAACTGTTATTTACTGAGCATGGCTTTAATATTCGCCATTTTTGATTTACCAAAATCTTTGCTTGCCTCTGGGTCATTAAACGGGTTTCCAAAGTGGCGTACATCGTCTTTTGGTAATTCTGATATAAATCTGCTTGGCTCACACATTTGAATTTCACCGGCACGCTTACGTTTTTTGCACCATGAAATGTTCAGTGATTTTTGCGCTCGGGTAATGCCCACGTACATCAGGCGTCGTTCTTCCTCGATTTTAGTCGGGTCTGCTGCGCCTAAATCAATGCTTTCACGGTGCGGTAATATGCCTTCTTCACAACCTATTAAAAATACATGGCCAAATTCCAGGCCCTTGGAGGCGTGCAGTGTGGATAATTTGACGGCGTCCGGCTCGCCATCTTCGCGGCCTTCCAGCATGCTCATGAGCGAGACCATTTGTGTGAGTTCAAGTAAGTTTTTGCCATCATTTTCGTTACCAAACTCTGTGCTGGCTTCACCTTTTTTGCTCAGCCAGCCAATAAAGTCCATCACGTTGCTCCACTTGCTTTCAGCGGCGCGAGGCTCTTCAGAGTCATATAAAAATGCTTCGTACTGAATCGTGGTCAGTAAGTCGTTTAATACTTCACCTGCGGGATCGCGCACGGCTCTGTCTTGTAACTTATTGATATATTGACAAAAATTGAGTAAATCATCTAATTGTTTATTACCAATTTCACTTTGAAAGTCACCTTCGAATGCCGCAGCAAACAATGAAATTTTGTGTGCGCTGGCAAATTCACCAAGGCGTTCCAGTGTGGTATTGCCGATACCTTTTTTAGGTGTAGTTGCTGCGCGGATAAACGCAGGGTCGTCATCTTCATTAGCAATCAAGCGTAAATAGCTGATTAAGTCTTTAATCTCGGCTTTATCAAAAAATGATTGCCCGCCAGAGACTGTATAAGGAATTTTATGGTTGCGTAATTGTTGCTCGAATATGCGGGCTTGATGGTTGCCTCGATACAAAATCGCGTAATCCAAAAACTTGGTTCTATGTTCAAACTTATGTGCTTGCAGTTTCATAATCACTGACTCTGCCTCAGCTTCTTCACTCATTGCAGCCGATACTTGGATTAAATCGCCTGTGCCTAGGTCACTCCAGAGTTTCTTATCGAACAATTTTGGATTATTACTTATCACTGCGTTGGCGCCACGCAAAATTCGCACGGTTGAACGGTAGTTTTGTTCTAACTTGATGACTTTAAGCTTGCTAAAATCTTCGGTCAATTGACGTAGGTTTTCTACATCAGCGCCACGCCAGCCATAAATGGCTTGGTCGTCATCGCCTACAGCTGTAAATTGCCCGCGCACGCCTGTAAGCATTTTTACCAGTTTGTACTGGCAGGCGTTGGTGTCTTGGTATTCATCAATTAGCAAATATTGCAACTTGCGCTGCCATTTATTAAGCGCACTTTCATGTTGTTCAAATAACTCGACAGGCAGTTTAATCAGGTCGTCAAAATCTACAGCTTGATAGGCTTTCAGCGTTTGCTGATAAAGTTGATAGACCTTGGCCGCAGCATGGGTGAGTTCTTCATCAGCCTGTGCTTTTGCCTGGTCAGCATTGATAAACGCATTCTTCCATGCTGAAATCTGCCACTGTGTTTTACGGAGTAGCTGTTTGTCTGTAGTGGCTAAAATGTCCGCCAGAATTTTAAAACTATCCGATGAATCTAAAATCGAAAATTGTGGTTTATAGCCAAGTAGTGCTGCTTCAGCACGTAACATTTGCAAGCCAAGCGAGTGAAAGGTGGCTATTGTTAAACCTTTGATGTTTTTTCCTTGCATCAGTTTTCCCACTCGCTCTTGCATCTCACGCGCAGCTTTGTTGGTAAAAGTGATGGCAGCAATTTCTTTTGCGGAATAGCCCGCTTCATCAATCAGGTAACTGATTTTTTGCGTAATAACGCGTGTTTTACCGCTACCAGCGCCAGCCAGTACAAGCAAAGGACCATCGAGATATTTAACTGCTTCGCGCTGCGGCGAATTAAGGGAATTTAACATGCATGAACTAATATATGTGAGGGCTTTGGTGTAAAACTTAAGCGTGTGATTTTAGCGTTTAAGCCAATAACTAGCTATCAAATTTTAACGATTAATGTGTGCTGATTTAAAGCATGTCATAATCGCATGATAAATGTTGATAGCGTAATCAAAGGAGTTTTATGAGGTCTGGTTCTAGATCAACCAAAGCCAGTGCTGCGATTGACAGGCTTAAAAAACGCAGCGGTAACGAGCAATATTCCATGACTATGAATAGCGGCGCTATGTTTAGCTTGGTGTTAGCTACAGGCGCAGGGGAATCTACCCGATTGTGCGAGCCGATGATGATGGATGAGTTTGTGGTGTTCGTAAATTCTTATGGTCCGCAAACGCTAAAACGTGTGAGCAAGCTCGATATTGCGTTTAGTAAGCAATTGACCAAAAAATAGAATAATCAGGTACTTTAATCTGAAGTTTCTTCTGAATCAGTAATCTCTTCATCACTAGTTTCCACAGGAAGTGTTGCTTGCTTCATCGCATCACGGCTTAATGGTGTTTCTAAGCTAATTCTACCAATCGCGCCGCTGCGGTAATCAGTTAAAAATGCGACTGCGGTTTTTTCCATGTCCCATAAACCATCGTGGCGTTTGTATGAGCGGCGTTTAGCGATGGCTTCGAGTAAATCTACACCGTCCATTTTTAACACATCTAAGAACCCACCTTCATGTTTCATGGTATCGAGTTTGTAGCGTGCATTGATAAGCGTGGGGTAGGTTTTAAGTAGGTTGTTGGCCAAGAAGATTGCAACATCTTCATCAATCACCGCATTGCGACCAATCGCATGGCTGGCGGCAAGCATGTAGCCGTCGCTTTCATACTGAATTTTTGGCCACATCATCCCTGGTGTATCGGTAATGCTCATGGTTTCACTAATGTCAAAGCGTTGCTGGCTTTTAGTCACAGCGGGTTCATCGCCAACTTTAGCTACACGGCGGTTGAGCAGGGCATTCATCAGCGTTGATTTACCCACATTAGGAATGCCCATAATCATCATGCGTAATGGCTTTAAATGCGTGCCACGATGCGGTGTAAGTGCTAAACAATGCTTCAAAATTTTATTCGCCTCACCCGGTTTTTTGCATGAAAGCGCAACCGCTTTAGTATTGGGTTGACGGTTAAAGTAATTCAGCCAAGCTTCTGTGGCTTTAGGGTCTGCTAAGTCAGATTTATTGAGTATTTTTAAGTTAGGGCGCTGGCGAAACAACCGCATTTCGTTAATTACGGGGTTATGGCTCGCCTCCGGCACGCGCGCATCTAGCACCTCAATCACAATGTCCATAAACTCCATTGTTTCTTCGGCTTTTTTGCGTGCTTGGGTCATGTGACCCGGATACCATTGAATTGCCATTTATCACCTCAAAATCAAAAATGTTGTACCACAAGGGTACTCCGATTTGCTAAGCCCTATACCAGTGCTTGGCATCCCCGCAGAATATATGTGCTAAAGCACATTATTCGTGCGTGAAAGGACTTGCAAAGTCGTATGTCGCAATACTTCGTTGCTCAATGATTTTGGTTGCTTGCATATAACCCATATGCGGCGCACCCAAAATAATTTCGCGCCTCGTCTTGTATAAACATTTTCAATTTTCGAGGCATTAAACATTGCGGATTGTTAGGCATTTTAACATTTAGTACTACTAATCAAGTTTTTATCTTAGTTTATCTTTGGCGCATGGTTTATCGCTTAAAATGCTCGTATGCAAATACCTGAAAATTTAAAATCAGACATCAAGCCCAATCAATCCATTGAGCTACTCAAGGAGCTGCATATACTCACGCGCGATGGCAAACTTAATCAAGATAGCCGCCGCAAACTCAAACAGGTTTATCACCTGGTGAATTTTATCGAGCCTCTGTTTAACGATGTATTGACCTATAACCCTAACCCCACATTAGTAGATCATGGAGCGGGTAAGTCTTACCTGGGTTTTATTTTGTATGATTTACTGCTAAAGCAATTAAGCTCTGGCGAAGTGATAGGCATTGAAACTCGGGCAGAGTTGGTGGAAAAATCCAAAAATCTGGCAGCGCATTTAGGCTTTACACGTATGCGTTTTGAACATTTAACTGTGGAAGAGTCAGTGACTTCAAGTGCTATTCCGGCTAAAGTGGACATTATTACAGCATTACATGCCTGCAACACCGCCACCGACGACGCCATTCAATTCGGCTTAACAAAACAAGCAAAATACATGGTGCTCGTGCCATGTTGTCAGGCAGAAGTAGCAGAAGTGTTAAGGCAGCATAAAAATGAAAGTTTTAGTAAAACACCATTAAGCGAAATTTGGCGCCATCCTATTCATACCCGCGAATTTGGCAGCCAGATTACCAATGTCTTACGTTGCTTGCAGTTGGAAGCTGCTGGTTACCAAGTGACGGTGACGGAGTTAGTCGGCTGGGAGCATTCCATGAAAAATGAGCTGATTATTGCTAGATATACAGGTCAGCCTCGCAAGAATGCTCAGGCTAGATTAGATGCGATTTTGCAAGAGCTTAATTTAGAAGCATTGCGGAATAGGTTTGCTCATTAAGCGTAATGTTTTATTTTGTATGATTTTTGATTTGTGATGAATCGGCAGTAAAAAACACCCAATTGCTACTCTGACAATTAGTAAGCATCACTAAATATTAAGTACCGCCAAATATAAGTAGCACGCCCAATAAAACCAGCAAGTGCAGTACTGGTTTTATTGGGCGTGAGTTTAGTTTAAACGCTCAGTGTTATCACGACGGCGTGCGGTAAAGCCAATTAATATTAAGCCTGCAAGTAGCATCGCATAAGTTTCAGGTTCTGGAACTGGTGATACAGCGGGTCCGTCTGGTAAGTTCGGTGAGATTAATCCGCCAATACTCAGTCCTAAACGATAATTCCCCAGACCTTGAGCGGCTTTGCCTACCACTCGGCTATCAGAATAGCCTAACTCTTGACCAAGTACCTTATAGTTCACCTGATAATCACCTGGCCCAAGTGTTTTAAAAAACCTTGCCTCTTGGCCGTTTAATCCATCATAGTAGTCACCAATACCATCAATATAATTAACACCATGCAAGTTGCCATTCTGCAATCCTTGATCCAGCAGGTCAATCTGACGGAATTCGGTGCTTAGGCTAGGAAAAGTAAAACTGTTTGCATAGAACGTAACGGTTTGAGTGTTTAAAAGAGTGAAAGTCACTGAGTTTGAGGCGATGTTCTCTTCGCTAACATAATCACTGGTATCCAGATTAAATGATCTATAGAAAGAGTACCCTGAGTCAATGTTACCAAGTTCGACCCATTCTGCTTTTGCAGTCCCACTAGAAAAGCCGAGTATTAACGGTATTGCTAATGATAAAGATTTGAGTGTGTTATTCATTATTTAAAATCCTTTTGTTAAAGTATAAACTGACAACTCACAATAATTAGAGATAAAATCAGTTGGTGTTGCCAACGCAATTCCTACGAAGAGCACTTCTATATTGGGTGTGGCAGCTGTGAAAGGCATGTATTTTTGATGCGCTGAAGCGAAGTTGTAGCATCACTATTGACTTAATTCCAGAGATGATTTCATATGGGCTATTTTCCTTATGAGGTTTAAAGATAGAAATATAGGTTCATTTTTTCATTTTATGGTGTGCATGTCAATTTAACTATAGCCCATATGAGCTATAGTTAAATTGTAGGATTACCTTTCATGCCTCAATGCCGCCGTATGCACAGGGCTATCCCAGTGCCGTTTGATTTCATCATCCAGCAAGCATAAAGTTACCGAGGCGCCAGCCATATCCAGGGCAGTGGTGTAGTTGCCCACTAATGAGCGCGAAATCTGAATGCTGTGTTGACTGAATAATTTAGCTGCAGTGTTGTAGATTAAATAAAGCTCCATCAAGGGCGTTGCACCAAAGCCATTAATGAGCAGCAAGGCTTCGCTATTATTGGCAGTGTCTAAATCTCTAGCTTTAAAGTCAGCCAGAATTGCATCTACGCAATCTCTAACAAGTTCGTCGGCCTCACGCATGGTTTCACGTCTACGACCTGGCTCGCCGTGAATTCCTACACCCATTTCAAGTTCCGTATCGCCAATGTCAAAAGTGGGACGACCAGCGGCTGGTACTGTGCAACTGGTTAACGCTATTCCTATGCTGGCTGTGCGGTTATTCACTTTGTCGCCTAGTGCCTTACAGGTTTGTAAGTCAGCGCCAGTTTCTGCCAAGCTGCCTACACATTTTTCTACGATGACAGTGCCTGCAACACCGCGCCGCCCTGTGGTGTAGGTGCTGTTGATGACCGCGCAATCGTCACTTGTTAATACTGTCGCTGATTCGAACGGCAACATTTCTGCGGCCATTTCAAAATTCATCACATCGCCTGCATAATTTTTAACAATAAATAATATGCCCTTATCCGCATGCACGGCTTCAGCGGCCATTAGCATTTGGTCTGGCGTGGGTGATGTGAATACGTGGCCAGGGCAGGCGGCATCCAGCATGCCATAGCCAATATATCCTGCATGCAGAGGCTCATGACCTGAACCGCCACCAGAAATGACAGCTACTTTATTCTGTGCTTTGTTTTTGCGGGTTAAGAAATTCGGGTCTAAATGCAGGGTTACTAAATCGCTATGCGCTGTTGCAAAACCAGAAAGGCTTTCGATAAGGATGTTATCAATTTTATTGATAAATTTTTTCATATGCTTATCCATTTAATTCTTTTAAAGAAAGTTTACATACGGCTTCTATCATCAGTTGGCAGCTTTTCGCTCCAGGGTCGATGTGGCCAATTGCACGCTCACCTAACCCTGCGGCACGGCCTTTTGTGGCGATTAAATCTTTGGTCGCCAGCATGCCTTGTTCGGCAGTATGAATGAGCGTGGCACAAATCAGCTTAATATCGCAATTCTGCGTGGTTAATAAAACAAATTGATTTGAAACTGGAATAAGTACATCGAGCATGGTTTTTTCGCCAAGGTTAGCTTTGCCTCGCTGAATAATGGCTTGTACACCTGCTGCAAATGCAGTGGCAATTTTTAGCGTGGATTCGTCACCATTTTCTTTCAGCCCTTGATTTTCGTGTGCTTGTGATTCAAGCACTTTGGCCATGCTTATAAAAAAACTGGCAAGTAATGGGCCAGAAGCACCGCCTATGGTGCTGAGTAGTTTTATGCCGATTTTATTAAGCGCCTCGCTCGGCTTTAGTGGTGCTAATTCAGCTTCTATTTCAACAATCACATTGGCACCGCGTTTCATGTTGATGTAGTGGTCGCCATCGCCAATGGCCCGGTCTAGCGACTCCAAAGTATGTTCATTAGCTAAAATTGATTGCTGAATGGCTTTGGCTGCCTCTATGATGAATTCTGTGTTCATATGTTTCTCATATCATGAATAACACTATATTGTGATTTGATTAAAGTTGTTAAACTCTACACATGTTAACTTGTCATGACAACATCGCCCGTTACAATCTAGCCCCTTTATGCACATGAGCTTAAAATTCCGTCTAAATTTATTGATTACGTTGCTATCCTTAGCTTTTATATTGGTGGTTGGTACGATATTGGTAAATGAAACTCAAACTTCAATTCGTGAGCGGGTAGAAGCCGCCAGTCGCGTGACGGTGCAGTTGTTGGATACTGTGATTGTTAGCTCCGCTCTTAACCCTGAATATGGTCCAACTCATAAAGTGTTGCAAAGTTTTTTGCAATCTCTCGGGTATGTGCGCAGTAGCCATATTGCGCTTTACGATATGCGTGGCGAAGTGCTTTACGAGTCTCCAGCATCTACATTCAAAAGTGATGTGTATCCACCTGTGTGGTTTGCTAAGTTGGTTGAGCCAAAAACGGAAATCGTTGAACGTAAATTTCGTTATGGCACTTTAATTGTGTCGTCCAGTGCGGCTGGTTCAATTCGCGAAGCTTGGTCAGGATTTAGCCAGCTGATGTGGGTGGGTTTAGTTTTCTTCGTATTATTGAATGTAATGGTTTATGCACTGCTGAGCCATTCGCTTAGACCTGTTAATCGTATTTTGGCGTCTATCAATCGCATGGAGCGCGGCGATTTAAGTACGCGTTTACCTGCGTTCAAACTGCCAGAATTCGACCGCATAGGACATAGCCTAAACCGCATGGCAGAGTCGCTTGCTGCAGAGCGGCAGTTAGAAGAAAATCGCCAGCTCACCCAGCTTATTCAGAGCCATATTGAAGATGAGCGCCGTAGTTTGGCCAGAGAGTTGCATGATGAACTTGGGCAATACGTCACTGCGATTAAAACCTTTGCCGTGGCAATTGTGAACAAAACTAGAGAAAAATCGCCTGACATTGCAAATAACGCACAAACTATTGTGTCAGCAGCTAACCAAATTTATGACGGCATGCACAACATTGTTCGTAAATTGCGCCCTGGGGCGCTAGATAATCTTGGTCTCTCGGAAACGTTGTGTGATGCGGTAAATTACTGGCAAAATTTGCATCCGGAAATGAAGATTAACTTAAGCTTGGAAGGGGGGGTTGATCAGCTTGGAGAAACGCTCAACATCAATATTTACCGCATTGTGCAAGAAGCCATTAATAATGCGCTAAAGCATGCGCGGGCGAATACGATTGATATTAAACTTACTGTGTTATCAGATGCAAATAAACTGGCAGATGCAAGCAAGTCCAAGTTGGTGACTATTTCGCTTACAATTAAAGATGACGGAGTCGGTATGGACATAGAGGCGGTGGATCAGTCACAGCATTTTGGTTTACTTGGGATGCGTGAGCGAGTGCAGGGTTTTCATGGTAGTTTTAATTTAGTTTCTGAACCGAATCTTGGAACTGCTCTCTATATTAATATTCCGCAAGCAGTAAACACATAGATTTACGCGCTTAAATTTTGACAATGGACACAATATAATGAGTTTAATAAACGTGATGCTGGTGGATGACCACGCGGTAGTCCGCATGGGATTCAAAATGCTGCTAGAGTCGGATGCAGATATTAAAGTGGTTGCCGAGGCTGAAAGTGGCGAGCAAGCTATTCAGCGATTTATGGAACACAGGCCGCACGTGGTAGTGATGGACATTACTATGCCAGGTATTGGCGGATTAGAAGCAATTGAACGCATTTTGGCTAAAGACAGTTCGGCTAAAATTTTGGTGCTGTCAGCGCATGAAGATTCAGTACATCCCAAACGTGTATTAAACGCAGGCGCAATGGGTTATTTAACCAAGCGCAGTGCGGCAGAAGAAATGATTAAAGCGATTCGTGTCGTGGCGACAGGAAAAAAATACTTAGAGGCTAGTGTTGCGCAACAAATGGCAATACAGCAGTTGTCGGGTGACCAAAACCCCGTAGATGTGCTTTCCCCGCGCGAATTTGAAGTATTTATGGCACTGGCAAAAGGTAAAACAACTAATGAAATTGCTGAAACTTTGTTTTTAAGTCCGCGTACTGTAGGCACGCATCTTTACAATATCAAACAAAAACTCAATGCAAATAATTCCGCTGAAATCGCGCTGATTGCGATGCGTAGCGGATTGCTGGATGCCTAATTGATGTAGCTTAATATATGCCGCCATTATTCATGGTGTGGCGCGGATGCTAATTACACCACTCAGAATAATTAAAGCGATTGCAATCCACGCATCAAAGCTCAAGTGCTCTTGCCACCATATAACCCCGAATAAGCTTGCCAGCAAGACTGTGACATACGCTAAACTAGCCACAACAAGCGTATTGCCAGTCCGGTAGGCGCGCGTCATCGCTAATTGTGCAATGGTGGCAGATAGCCCTAGACCTAATAAAACAGGTAAATCCTGCCATTCAACTTGATGAAAACTGGCAAAAAGCATCCACAAGCCAGCACCTATCGTAGAGATAAGAGTGAAATAGAACACCGTGCGCCAGTCTGGTTCATTGGCTTTGCCTAATTGTTTTACATGGACATAAGCCAAAGCAGCCCCGACGCCAGAGAGTAAACCTAGGCTGCCAGCCAGCCAGTCAGCACTATTAAAACTGGGTTTAAGTAACAGGCTAACGCCGAAAAAACCAATAATCAGGCTAATGAATAAGGTTTTTTTAGGTTTTTCATGGAGCAAAAAAGGTGTGAAAACAGCCAAAAATAAAGGTGATGTATAGTTAAGTGTAATTGCCGTAGCTAGAGGTAAATGTGCAATTGCATAGAAAAAAAGAACAAGGGAGGCGAACCCAACCAGCGCACGCGACATTTGCTTGTACATAACAGGCGTGGCTAATGGTAATTTATTTGCTGCAATATAGAGCCATATGACCAACAACCCAAATATTGAGCGGTAAAAAACAAGCTCGCCACCACTAAACTTTTGAGCGCCAACTTTAACTAAGGCGCCCATGATGGCAAAACCCAGGGCGGCAACTAACATCCATAAACTACCTAAATTAGGAAGTTTTGGGTTGAGTGGTGGTAAGTTCGAAAGCTTCAAAATGAATGTTTAACCAAGGTATTGTTCAAGTTGGTTACGATACCATAGGTGAAAGTGTTCAAGACCAGACTCCATTGGGTGTTGGTAAGGGCCGCGTTCATCAATGCCTTGCGTGAATAAAGCGCGTCGACCATCGTGCATGCGCTGACAGATTTCATTATCTTCCTCTGCCGTTTCATTGTATGCAATTTGTTGTGCTCTGGCGTATTCTCGCTCAAACAGAACGATGTCTTCAGGGTAGTAAAATTCAACCACATTGCTACATGCATCTACACCGCGTGGAATGATATGTGATACTACTAATACGTGAGGGTACCATTCAATCATCAGAAACGGGTAATAGACCATCCAAATCGCACCATATTTTGGCGTATTTCCCGCATGATACTTTGCGACTTGTTGTTGCCATTGTTGATATGCAGGTGAGCCGGATTTAGTTAGAGATTGCTTAAAGCCTACTGTTTGCACGCTATATTCAGCACCGAATTCCCAGTTTAGCGCATTGCAATCTACAAACTGATTGAGCCCGGGATGGAAAGGACCTACGTGATAGTCTTCTAAATAGACCTCAATAAAGGTTTTCCAATTGAAGTTGTATTCTTCAACCATTATGCGATCAAGCATATAGTCGGTAAAATTAAAGTCATGTTTACATCCAACGTTGACTAAATCTTGTGCGATGTTGCGTTTACTATCAAACAGTAATCCCTGCCAGTTTTGCAGAGATTTTTGTTGTAAGTGTAAGCAGGGGTTTTTATCAAAATGCGGTGCACCTAATAACTTGCCTTCAAGATCGTAAGTCCAGCGATGTAAGGGGCATGCAATATTTTTGGTGTGTCCTCTACCTTTAAGCATAATGGCTTGCCTATGTCTGCATACATTACTTATCGCGCTTATTCCATCTTGTTGATGAATTAGGCTTTTTGCACTACCTGTCCAGTCTAATACATGATAATCGCCTATATTAGGCACCATCAAAGCATGACCAAGGTAATGAGACGCTTGAGGAAATAAATGCAATTCTTCTAACGTATAAATGTTTGGGTCGACATACCAGGCAGGAGGTAACTGTGCTTGTGGTGTGTGTTGAAGGGGAAGTGAGGGCTTGGCAGCCATAAATAACGCGAGGCATATAAAAATTTAAATGGGAGGCGATTTTTGCTTAAATTCCCATTTTTTTCAAGTGATAATTGTAATATTTATTGGTATTAGCAGCCTAGTTTTACTTGCTAAAACTTGCCAATACCAAGGTTTTCGGCTACTCTCGCAAGGATAAGCTTAATTTTAAATTCCACATAAAAATACACAGTAAACCTCTATGTCAAATCACTTAATGAATACTTATATGCGCCAACCAGTTACTTTTGCAAAAGGCGAGGGAATTTGGCTGTGGGACGACAAAGGTGAAAAATATTTAGATGCACTTGCAGGTGTGGCTGTGAATGGCTTGGGTCATGCGCACCCGAAGCTGGTGAAAGTCATAAGCGAGCAAGCTGCCAAGCTCATCCATGTTTCTAATATTTATAACATTGCTGAGCAAGCTGCTTTGGCGGATAAGTTGTGCGAAATTTCAGGCATGGATAAAGTGTTTTTTTGCAATTCTGGTTGTGAAGCTAACGAAGCTGCAATTAAGCTGGCACGCCTTTATGGACATAATAAAGGCATAAAAACACCTGAAATCATTGTGATGGATAAGTCATTTCATGGCCGAACCATGGCAACGCTTTCAGCTACGGGAAACCGTAAGGTGCAAGCAGGCTTTGAGCCGCTAGTGAGTGGATTTATCCGCGTTCCATTTGACGATATTGAAGCTGTTAAACAAGTGGCTTCACGCAACTCTAATGTTGTCGCCATTCTGGTCGAGCCAGTACAAGGCGAAGGTGGCATTAACATTCCCAAAGACGCAGGTGCTTACTTGGAAACTTTGCGCGAAATTTGCGATGCAAATGGCTGGCTGCTAATGCTAGATGAAGTCCAAACAGGTATTGGCCGCACTGGTACCTGGTTCGCATTTCAGCATACCAGCATCAAGCCGGATGTCATGACTTTAGCCAAAGGTTTAGGTTCAGGTGTGCCGATTGGGGCTTGTGTAGCCAGTGGTAAAGCAGCGGAGGTGTTTACCTATGGTAAGCATGGCTCAACTTTTGGCGGCAATCCATTAGCTACTGCGGCTGGTTTAGCAACTTTGTGCATTATTGAAGAAGAAGGTTTGCGCGAAAATTCCGAAAAAATAGGCAATCTGATCCGTGCAGGTTTTGAAGCTGAGTTTAAAGATATTAAAGGCGTAACGGTCATTCGTAATGCAGGATTAATGATAGGGATTGAGCTGGATAGACCATGTGGTGATTTGGTGAAAATGGCTCTGGAAGCAAAACTGTTGATTAATGTAACAGCGGATAAAGTGGTGCGTTTGTTGCCGCCATTAATCATGAATGAGGCTGAAGCGAATGAGTTGGTTCGCCGATTAGCTGCGCTGATTAAGACTTTCTTAAACAACTAGTTATATTGCCGATAAATGGCAGTACAATAATTAGCATAAGGCAAGTTAGGTAATTTGATTAAAATTGAAGCTTAGAAATCTAAAGCAATAAAAACCAGTGCGGTAAACATTATGGCAATAAAACATTTTTTACAATTCAATGATTTAAATCGTGACGAACTCGAATATGTGTTTGAACGTACGCGATTAATTAAAAGTCAGTTCAAGGCTTATCAACAATATTGGCCGTTGCAAGACCGCACATTGGTGATGATTTTTGAAAAAGCCAGTACTCGCACCAGACTTTCGTTTGAGGCTGGCATGCAGCAGCTTGGCGGCTCTGCCATCTATTTGAATACGCGTGATTCACAATTAGGCCGGGGTGAACCTGTAGAGGATGCGGCACAAGTCATTTCACGTATGAGTGATGTCGTGATGATTCGTACCTACGAGCAAGAAATTATCGAGCGATTTGCGGCTAATTCTCGAGTCCCTGTCATTAATGGCTTAACGAATGAATATCATCCATGCCAGATTTTGGCGGATATATTTACGTTCATCGAACATCGCGGTTCGATTCAGGGCAAAACGGTGGCATGGATTGGTGATAGTAACAATGTGTGCAACACATGGCTACAAGCGGCAGAGGTACTTGATTTTAATGTACATGTTTCTACCCCGCCAGGCTACGAGGTTGAAGCTGAACGCGCCAATCTGTATGGCCATGATCATTATGAAGAGTTCGCTGATCCCATGGAGGCCGCAAAGGGTGCGGATTTAGTGACCACGGACGTATGGACCAGCATGGGTTTTGAGGCTGAGAATGAAGAGCGTTTGCGCGATTTTGCTGATTGGCAAGTGGATGCCGACATGATGCGTGTTGCGGCAAAAGATGCGCTATTCATGCACTGCTTACCCGCACACCGTGGAGAGGAAGTGGCTGCAGAGGTTATAGATGGCGGGCAATCTGTGGTGTGGGATGAAGCTGAAAACCGATTGCATGTTCAAAAAGCATTAATGGAATATTTATTATTAGGAAAAATTTAAGCAATGAGTACTGTAAATAAAAACGGAAAAAAAGAAATTAAGAAGGTTGTATTAGCCTATTCAGGCGGTTTAGATACATCTGTCATTTTAAAATGGCTGCAAGATGAGTATCAATGTGAAATCGTCACATTTACAGCTGATTTAGGTCAGGGCGAAGAGTTGGAGCCAGCGCGTGCAAAAGCCAAAGCTGCCGGCGTAAAAGAACAAGATATTTATATCGATGATGTGCGTGAAGAGTTCGTGCGTGACTTTGTATTTCCAATGTTTCGTGCAAATACAGTATATGAAGGTGAGTACTTGTTAGGCACTTCAATTGCACGCCCTTTAATCGCAAAACGCTTAATTGAAATTGCACGTGAAACTAACGCAGATGCCATTTCACACGGTGCAACCGGTAAAGGTAATGACCAGGTACGTTTTGAGCTGGGTGCTTATGCGCTAAATCCAAATATTCATATTATTGCACCATGGCGTGAATGGGATTTATTAAGCCGTGAAAAGCTTATGGCCTATGCAGAAACGCATGGTATTCCTGTGGACATGAAACATAAGCAAGGTGGCAGCCCATACAGTATGGACGCTAACTTGTTACATATTTCTTATGAAGGCCGTCATTTAGAAGACCCGGCTGCAGAAGCTGAAGAATCGATGTGGCGTTGGAGTGTGAGTCCGGAGAAGGCTCCTGATGCGGCGGAATATTTGGATATTGAATATGTGAATGGTGACCCTGT
This sequence comes from Methylotenera sp., assembly GCF_030684185.1. GTDB lineage: Bacteria > Pseudomonadota > Gammaproteobacteria > Burkholderiales > Methylophilaceae > Methylotenera. The sequence continues at coordinate 126,974 of NZ_JAUXOY010000016.1, read as the reverse complement.
CAGTTTGAATGGCGAGGCGATGAAGCCTCATGAGCTATTGGCTCATCTGAATAAAATCGGTGGCAAGCATGGTATCGGTAGGTTGGATTTAGTTGAAAATCGCTACGTGGGCATGAAATCACGTGGCTGTTATGAAACACCGGGCGGCACGATTATGCTCAAAGCACACCGTGCGATTGAATCAATTACTTTAGACCGCGAAGTGGCGCATTTAAAAGATGATTTAATGCCACGTTATGCCAGCATGATTTATAACGGTTACTGGTGGAGTCCAGAACGTATCGCAATTCAAACATTGATAGACCATACACAAACAGTTGTTAACGGCTGGGTGCGCGTTAAGTTGTACAAAGGCAACGTGATTGTAACGGGGCGTGATAGCAAGACAAATTCATTGTTCGATTCTACGATTGCTACTTTCGAAGACGATAAAGGTGCATACGATCAAAAAGATGCAGGCGGATTTATTAAGCTTAATGCTTTAAGGCTGCGAATAGCGGCAAATTTGAAAAATAGGCAGTAAGAAAAATAGTAAGTAAGAAGAAGGGGCAGATATGAACTGCCCCTTTTTTGTTTTTGTGCGCTCAAAGTAATCTCACTAAAGTTATTTGCAGCGGAGTGAAAATGTTGAAAGTGATTTTACTCTTCCCTTCAAATTTGAACATGTTTCAAATACCTAAATGATGACTTAAAACCCCTGTCGAATACTAAGTATGGTGTTAAATATATTGGTAACGCTATGTTCATATACCATTTCCTAAAAAATCTAAAAAATACTTAAGTATTCATATTTATTGCCGATAACACTTTTACGTGATTCGCTAATTTTTAATTGGTGAAAAGCTAAGTTGACTACCAACAATATTGGGAGGTTGTTCATGGATTACTTTATTAAAACGATATATGCCATTCTTGTGACATGCGGGATATTCGCCACATTGATTATATGCACGGTGAGTACTCAAGGTATGTTTTGATTTTAAAAATTCACGTAAAAAAATTGGCACATTTGTCAAGACGATTTGATGGGCCTTGCTAGTCATATGATGCACACACTATTCATTGAGCTTGGACAAGCTTTACTAGTCATTTCAAGTTTAGTGTTTCTTTCCCACCCTGAAGTTCATGGCTATATGATTTCAGACATCAGAGATTTAAACGGTTTTTACCTGTTTATTCAATAGATTCGAATGATTGCGCTGCCTACATAATTCAACATGTAAACAAGGAGCGTTAGTTGTGCTGTTATAAGTATTAAATGTCTGTAGTTTTTGAAAATTTTGCAATTGATGAAATTTCAAAAAAGTGATGACAATACCTTTGCAGATACTGACATTAGATATGATGGTTTTATATCAAAATAGACTGCAAATTGGAGCATAATGATTTTATTGCAGATGCTTTTTATCTTGCAAACCAACAGCAAAGCTGACTGGCGATGCTGATTCTATAAGCAGTAAGTTTTGATATTCAGGAGAATAAAAATGGCTGTTATTGATCGTGTTTTAATTGGTGAAGCATTAGTAATTGAAGATCGTCCAGATGGTAGTGGTTTAGATTTGAAAAACGTAGCGCATATTGATCTTATTATGGGGCCGCGCGGCAGTGCCGCTGAAGATGCATTTTGCCGCACTTTAACTGACCAAAAAGAAGGTGTGAATGGCTTGCTGGCTATCGTCGCTCCAAACATGATGGTGAAGCCTAATACTGTGATGTTCAACAAAGTAACCATTAGAAATAGTAAACAGTCTACGCAAATGTTTGGTCCGGCTCAGCGTGGCATTGCCATGGCAGTGATGGACTGTGTGGCTGATGGCACCATTCCGGTTGAGGAAGCCGATGACGTATTTATTTGCGTAGGTGTGTTCATTTGTCATAAAGCGGACATGGATGACAGGGTGCAGGAATGGAACTATAGAGCGACTAAGCAGGCTATTAAAAGCGCGGTTGCACGCGAGCCAAAAGCTGCCGAATTACTTAAGACTTATAAAGAGTCGATACATCCGTTTGCAGTTAAAGATGCTGAATCGAAAAAAAGAAGAGCAACAGATTAGCGACAATTTTCTATTATATGCATAGGAAGTAACGCGGTAGATATCACGCTACTTCCTAGTGAGAAAAAGCTTATGTATTAAGTGCTGGAATTGCTTTGCTGTTTTCTGAAGACAGCTATTTTCGAATTATTAACACGGTAGGGCTAAAAGCCTTATGGGATTCGTTTTGTGACGCTAGCGAAGTGGTCTCTACGATTATATGGTGATAAAAGATGCTAACAGAAAAACGCCAGGAGGAACGTGAATTCGATTTCACCCCAAATGATTTCTCCAGAGTCCGTAAACTCATTTATCAACACGCAGGTATTTCATTGTCAGAAGCAAAGTCTGATATGGTTTATAGCCGTATTGGCCGTCGTTTGCGTACAGTCGGCTTTGATTCATTCAAGACTTATCTTGATAATCTTGAAAGTGAGAATAGCCCGGTTGAGTGGGAGGCATTCACTAATGCGCTGACTACAAATCTCACATCATTTTTTCGTGAAGAACACCATTTTCCCATACTTGCCGAGCACCTTGTTAATCTAAAAAAACCTATACGCATTTGGTGTTCTGCTGCTTCTACCGGTGAGGAGCCCTATACCATCGCCATGACAGCTTGCGAAGCGTTTGGCACCATGAAGCCGCCAGTTGAAATTATAGCAACGGATATTGACACCAATGTATTAGCAACTGCTGCTCGAGGCGTATATCCGTATGAGAGAGTAAGCAAATTGTCAGACGAGCGTCGTAGACGTTTCTTTCAGAAGGGCACAGGCGCACATGAAGGTTCAGTGCGTGTACGCAACGAATTACGCAGTTTAATCACTTTTGATCAGCTAAATTTACTGGATGAACAGTGGTCATTAAATGATCAGTTTGATGTGATTTTTTGCAGAAATGTGATGATTTATTTTGACAAACCTACGCAATCCAAAATCTTAAGTCACTTTGTGCCGTTGATGAAAGCGCATGCTTTATTGTTTGCCGGACATTCAGAAAACTTCCTTTATGTATCGAATGATTTTCATCTGCGTGGGAAAACTGTATATGAATTAAGCGATGGTAAAAATACTAAACGCACTTCAAATCAGGTTAAAGAAAGAATTGTATGAGTATGTTACAAGAAGAAGTTTCTACCACGCTCTACTTTGACCGTACTTTTGATTGCAATGCGGCCAAAATATCACCGGGTGAATACTATTTCACCGATAAAGACATGGTCATTGTCACGGTGCTGGGTTCTTGTGTTTCTGCCTGTATACGCGACACGATTACAGGCATTGGCGGCATGAATCACTTTATGCTGCCAGATAGCGCAGCTGCCGATAAAGACAGCCCGGTTTCAGAATCTATGCGTTACGGCACTTATGCAATGGAAGTATTGATTAACCAGTTACTGCGTAATGGCGCACGCCGTGAGAATCTGGAAGCCAAGATTTTTGGCGGTGGGAATGTACTGAAAAGCTTTACAACGATGAATGTAGGTGATCGTAACGCTATATTCGTGCGCAAGTTTTTAAAAGAAGAGCGTATTCGAGTGACTAGTGAGGACCTGCTGGATATTTATCCTAGAAAAGTTTACTACTTCCCAAAAACAGGCAGGGTGCTGGTTAAAAAGTTGAAAAATATGCACAACGACACATTAGTCAAACGCGAAGAGGCTTATGCAAGCAAACTGAAAGTCAGTGATGTAGGCGGTGAAATCGATTTGTTTTGATGAATTGTATGAGTGCTCATATGAATACTATGTTGACTGGCTTCGCTGAACTGATTGTTATATCTGCAGCCATTCGTCTTGCATTTCCTTGTGTGCTCATTGAAATTCATGCGTTGGGAGAATAATAAAATGAAAATTAAAGTACTGGTCATTGATGACTCGGCATTGATTCGTAGTCTGTTAACCGAGATTATTAACAGTCAGCCTGATATGGAAGTCATTGGTGCCGCGCCAGACCCACTGATTGCGCGCGACATGATTAAACAGCTTAACCCGGATGTGCTGACTTTGGATGTGGAAATGCCGAAGATGGATGGCCTGGACTTCTTGGAAAAGTTAATGCGCCTTCGGCCGATGCCAGTTGTGATGGTCTCAACTTTGACTGAGCGCGGTTCAGAAATCACTATGCGTGCACTTGAGCTTGGGGCGATTGATTTTGTGACCAAGCCTAAAATGTCTATTTCTGATGGTATGCGTGAATATACCGATATTATTGCAGATAAGATTCTTGCCGCTTCTCAAGCCAGAATTTCTAGAGTATCACGCCATGCAACGCCAGAGAATGGCAATGTATCGCCAGTTCTATTACGCAACCCCTTAGTGAGTAGTGAGAAATTACTCATTATTGGTGCTTCGACAGGTGGTACTGAGGCGATTAAATCATTTTTATTGCAGATGCCATCAGACTGCCCAGGCATTTTGATTACACAGCATATGCCAGCCGGCTTTACTAAATCTTTTGCAAACCGACTGGATTCGCTGTGTCAGATTTCTGTAAAAGAAGCCGCAGGTGGCGAGCGTATCTTGCCTGGACATGCCTATATCGCGCCAGGGGATAAACATCTTTTACTCGCTAAAAGTGGTGCCAATTATGTGACTCAGTTGAGTGATGCTCCACCTGTGAATCGCCATAAACCTTCTGTAGATGTTTTATTTGAATCGGCCGCTGAGTATGCAGGCAAAAATGTTATCGGTGTAATTTTAACTGGAATGGGCAAGGATGGCGCTGCAGGAATGGCGCAAATGAAAAATGCAGGTGCTTATAACTTTGCACAAAATGAGGAAAGTTGCGTGGTATATGGCATGCCTAAGGAAGCTGTAGCGCATGGCGGGGTTCATGAAGTGGCGCATTTGAATGATCTGCCAAAGCTGGTGCTGAATTATTTAGTGGCAAATAGCGCTCGCGCTTTGCGAGTGTAGCCATGAAAGTGTGCTCGCGCATTGCGTGTGTAGCTTAGAAAAGCGAAGCTTTTGTGCCGCTAATCTCGAATAAAACTTGAGGCAAAGTAAGCAATAATCAACGATGAAAGAATCAGAATGAGTCATTTGATGTATTCGATGCTGATTTCGAATTCTAAGAACGACTATTTTTAATGGAGTAATGCATGGCTAACCCAAATACTAAATTTCTTGTGGTAGATGATTTTTCTACCATGCGCAGAATAGTGCGTAACCTGCTTAAAGAGCTGGGCTATACCAATGTTGATGAGGCAGAAGATGGCGTAGTCGCCCTAGGCAAATTGAAAGGTGGCGGTTTTGAGTTTGTTGTTTCAGACTGGAATATGCCTAACATGGATGGTCTGACCTTATTACAGCATATTCGTGCTGATGCGGAATTGGCGAAAATCCCAGTGTTGATGGTGACAGCAGAAGCTAAAAAAGAAAATATCATCGCAGCTGCTCAGGCAGGCGCTAATGGATATGTAGTTAAACCATTTACAGCGGCTACTTTGGATGAGAAGTTATCTAAAATATTTGAGAAGCTTGAAAAAGCGGGGGCTTAGTGATGAATAGCGAGTCTTTACAGCAACAGGTGATAAAAGTTGAATCTATGCCAGCAATGAATCCTAATGATGAGATGCTTAACCGGATTGGCCATGTTACGAGAACGCTGCATGACAGTTTACGGGGATTAGGATTAGAAAAGATACTGGAACAGGTGGCCACGGATATTCCAGATGCTCGCGATCGCCTTGCCTATGTAGCGCGCATGACAGAGCAAGCTGCAGAGCGTGTACTGAATGCTACCGACGCGGCGATTCCTTTACAAACCGAATTGGCTGCTGTAGCCATGACACTTGAGCAGCGCTGGAATGAAGCAATAGTTAAGCCTTCATTAAAAACCGAATATAACCAGGTTGCCGATGAAACGTTGGCATTTTTAACCTTGACTGGAAAAAATACCACTGAAACCAAAGCGCTGTTGATGGATATTATGATGGCTCAGGATTTCCAGGATTTGACGGGACAGGTAATTAAAAAAATTACTGGACTCGCGCAAGAGTTGGAAAAGCAGCTGGTACAAGTATTGATTGATTTTTCGCCTACTTCCACTAAAAAAGAGGCTGATACAAATGCGGTATTGATGAATGGTCCGCAGATTGACCCGAATGCTGTGGATGTGGTGGCCAGTCAGGAGCAGGTGGATGATCTGCTTGATAGTTTAGGTTTCTAATTATTAAGCATCAATTAATTAAACATCGATATACGAACTAGTCAGTAATTCATTAAATTAAAGATATGCTAAACCCGCTGATGACTGGCGGTTTTGTCTCACTAATTACAGTCACTCATTGGTAAATTAAATGGCAGAAAAACACTTTACAGGACTGCGAGTCAAGATGTTGGTGGTTGTAGCGGCAGGCATGATTCTGCTGTTCACAATATTATTTCTTGCTGCAAGAATGGTGTTGCTTGATGGTTATTCCAAGCTAGAATCAAACAAAACTGTCATTCAGGTCAATAGTGCGATCACGCTTTTGAAAGAGCAGACTCAGCAGTTAGACGGCATAGTGAGTGAGTATGGGCGCTGGGACGACACCTATCAATACATGGTGCAGCCAGATTCGCGCTATATCGAGTCCAATTACACCAATGAAACATTTGCTAACCTTAAAGTAAAGGCCATCGTACTCGTAAATTCAGAGGGCGAGGCTATATACAAAAGAGGCTTTGATTTTTCTACTGGAAAGTTGTGGCCAATTCCAAAACTATTAGAGCAAGCAGTAAGTAAAGGTGGCTTGTTTTTAGATCCATCTAAAGATCATTTGTCGGGTTTTTTCTGGACACCAGAGGGCATCTGTATCGTTTCTGCTACTGATGTGTTGCCTAGCGGTGGAAATGGCTTGCGTCGCCGCGGTACACTGATTATGGTGCGCCATTTAGACCAATCTCTGATAGCGCATGTAGAAAAAATAATAGGCGCGAAGCTCACGATTCAGCCGATGTTAAAAGACAGGTTTGCTGATATGCAACAAATACTGGCAAATAATGCTGTTGTAGTTAAGCCTTTAAGCGACACGCAAGTAGCAGGTTACGCAATGATGAAGAGCGTGGATGAACATGCTAATCTTGTTGTAGCGACATCGAGCGGCCGCGAAATATTTGCACAAGGTGAATACACCCTGAGCTTTCTGTCTTGGTCCACTTCAATCATTGCCCTCATGTTGGCCGGCATCAGCTGGATTTTCGATAGAATGGTTTTGCTTCGCTTAGAACGTATGAGTGAGGATGTAAAACGTATTGGCGAGTCAGCAAATACAAAAGCGCGTGTGAGAAAGCTAAACGGACAAGATGAATTGGCGAGCTTGTCTCATGGTATCAATGGCATGCTGGAACGTATCGAAGATTCGCAATATGAATTGCAGTTAGAAAAAGATCGTGCCCAAGTGACACTTGAAGGTATTGCGGATGCGGTGATTACCAGCAATGAGGCTGGCTTTGTGCTGTACATGAATGCAGCCGCAGAACGACTGACTGGTGTGGATTTTAAGTGAGGTGAAGACTAAGACATTGCAGTCATTATTTCGCTTGATGGCGGAGGACAAAACCACACCAGTGAACAGCACGTGGCTAACAGATTCATATAGTGCTCAGGAAGAGGTGGTGCTTGTACGCGTGGACGGGGAAGAGTTCGTTATTCGCAAGTCGGCGTCCCCGTTATATGATAGTGACGGCAATACCTTCGCTATCGTTACCGTGCTGCATGATGTCACCATGCTGCGAAACCTGTCAAATCAATTATCGTTTCAAGCTAGGCATGATCAGCTGACGGGACTCATCAACCGCTATGAGTTCGACCGTAAGACACAGGAAGCCATTGATGATGCGGCAACAGAAAATCGTGTTCATTGTCTCGCCTATATCGATTTGGACCAGTTTAAGATTGTCAATGATACCTGTGGTCATATGGCTGGCGACGTATTGTTAAAACAATTATCGAATCATATTAAAGCTAAAGTGCGTAGCTCTGATACACTAGCACGTTTGGGTGGTGATGAATTTGCACTGCTATTAATGGGTTGCGATTTAGATAAAGCCCATGAAATCATTGATGGCTTGCTACAAGTAGTTAGAGAATATCGTCTTACTTTCGATGATAAAGTATTCAAGATTGGTGCCAGTGTCGGGCTGACAGAAATTTCACCAAGCCATAACCTCACATTAAGTGAATTATTAAGTACAGTAGACTCTGCCTGCTATACAGCAAAAGAAGAAGGCGGTAACCGTATCCATGTGTATCGTTCAGATGACAAGGATATCAAAGAGCATAATAACCAGCTTGAGTGGGTGTCTCGTATTCATCTAGGGTTAGAGAAAAAACAGTTTGTTTTATATATTCAGCGTATGGAAAGCCTGACAGCAGGCGCTGAGCTTCATTGTGAGCTTTTGATTCGCATGCAGGCGATGGATGGTAGCTATTACCCGCCAGGCTACTTCTTGCCTGCGGCAGAACGTTATCACCTGATGCCTATAATTGACCGTTGGGTAGTAGGCGAAGCACTTTCTATCATTGCACGCAAAGGAGCCAGTTTTCCTTATGTATGTGCTATTAACCTTTCAGGCCAGACATTGTCTGAAGAAGGGTTTCTTGAATATGTCATTGAGCAGATTAAATTACATAAGGTAAATACAAGTCGTATTTGCTTTGAAATTACTGAGACATCAGTGATTGCTAATTTGAACAAGGCGCGACAATTTATGCATGCCTTGCGTGAAATTGGTTGCCGTTTTTCACTCGATGATTTTGGTAGTGGTTTATCTTCTTTTGCTTATTTGAAAAATTTGGAAGTGGATTTTCTTAAGATTGACGGTATGTTTGTTAAAGCGATTGTTAATAATAAAATCGACCGTGCGATGGTTGAGTCCATAAATAATGTGGGTCATGTGATGGGCTTACATACTATCGCTGAATTTGCCGAGAATAATGAAATTATCAATATATTGAAAGAGATAGGCGTTGATTACGCGCAGGGCTATGGCGTTGCCAAGCCGGAGTTGTTTGAATAGATTGGTATTATTTAAATCATAATTTTTTTAGTTGAGACCGTAGGTAATCACTGGAGGAAGGCTTTTTAATTCGTCGTCGGTAAACAAGCGTCCTCGCGTAATAAAAGCCATGCCAGTGCCACAATCTAATGAAAATGAACCGCTGGATCCTGGCATAGCATCTAATATGGTGTGTGTATTTTCTGAGAATTGAAAATGATTGTGTCCCATGTAGAATACCGCGCCTTCAATTTCACCTACGATTACATCTGAAGCGCCAGGTTTGAATTCATTGGCAGGCATACATAAGGGAACGCTTCCCTCACAGCATCCGCCGGATTGTAAAAATAGAATCGGACCATGTTGGGCGGTAAGTTTGTGAATTAACTCAATAGCGGCAGGGGTTGCAGATACACGTTCAGCCATTACTTAAATCTCCCGTTCCAAAGGTATTAAAGTGCTAAAAATTAAGAGGCGGTGAAAACCGCCTCTTAATATTACGCTTCTAAATATTACGCTGCTAATTTAATATTTCAATATTTAGAAGAAGCCTAGCTTTTTAGGACTATAACTTACTAATAAGTTCTTGGTTTGTTGGTAATGGTCTAACATCATTTTGTGTGTTTCACGACCGATACCAGACTCTTTGTAGCCACCGAATGCTGCATGCGCAGGGTAGGCGTGGTAACAGTTAGTCCATACGCGGCCTGCTTTGATACCGCGACCCATGCGGTAAGCACGACTGCCATCACGAGTCCAAACGCCAGAACCCAGACCAAACACAGTATCGTTGGCGATTGCAAGGGCTTCAGCCTCGTCTTTAAATGTTGTAACAGCTAGCACTGGGCCAAAAATCTCTTCTTGGAATACGCGCATCTTGTTATGGCCTTTAAGCAATGTTGGCTGAATGTAGTAACCTTCAGCAAACGCGCCATCAAGCACATTGCGCTCGCCACCAATCAACACTTTCGCACCTTCTTGTCTGCCTATATCCATGTAAGACATAATCTTGTTTAATTGATCCTGAGAGGCTTGTGCACCAATCATAGTATTAGGGTCTAGCGGGTTGCCCTGTTTAATTGCGGCAACACGCGGTAAAACGCGTTCCATAAACTTATCGTAGATAGATTCCTGAATAAGCGCACGTGATGGGCTGGTGCATACCTCACCTTGGTTAAAGGCAAACAATACTAAACCTTCAACTGCTTTATCAAAGAAGTCATCGTCAGCATCAGCAATGTCTTCAAAAAACACGTTTGGTGATTTACCACCTAATTCCAGCGTGGCTGGAATTAAATTAGATGCAGCTGCCTGGGCAATGACGCGGCCAGTGACAGTGGAGCCGGTAAATGCGATTTTGCCGATACGACGACTGTTAGCAAGTGGAGCACCTACTTCACGACCATAGCCGTTAACTACGTTAATGACACCTGGAGGTAAGATATCGGCGATAATTTCCATGAGAATCAATAAGCTAACAGGCGTAAATTCTGCAGGTTTCATTACCACACAGTTACCGGCAACTACTGCTGGAGCAAGTTTCCAAGCGGCCATCAGGATAGGGAAATTCCAAGGAATAATTTGCCCAACAACGCCAATAGGCTCATGGAAATGGTAAGCCACCATATTCTCGTCGATTTCGCTCAAGCTGCCTTCTTGAGCGCGCATACAGCCAGCAAAATAGCGGAAATGGTCAATCGCTAACGGAATGTCGGCATTCATTGTTTCGCGAATTGGTTTGCCGTTATCGATTGTTTCTGCCGTTGCTAAAAGCTCAAGATTAGCCTCCATACGATCAGCAATTTTAAGCATCAAGTTAGCACGCTCACCTGGTGCTGTACGACCCCATTTGTCAGCTGCGGCGTGAGCCGCATCTAATGCGAGTTCAACATCTTCTGCACTTGAGCGTGCCGCTTGTGTGTAAGGCTTACCTGTAATCGGCGAAATAACATCGAAGTATTCACCTTTGACTGGGGCTACCCATTTGCCGCCAATAAAATTATCATATTTGGCTTTGTAAGGTATTTTAACGCCAAGGCCTTTTAGTAGATCTAAACTCATGCTGACTCCTCTAGTTTTGCTGTAGTTAATATAGTATTTCTATCTGTAAAACCGCATTACTTCGTTGCTGTTTTTATTATGTTTAAAAGCCAGCTTATACTTGCAAACCCCTTATAAACAAAGGGGTTTAGAAGATAAGCCCGAACTCAACAATAAACCTTAGAGGCTAGCAAATCAAGCAAAAATTAGGTCATCAGTGATATTTTTTATATATCTTATATTTAATATAAATTAGCTGACTTACTCTTCTCTGGCTTGTCTTAGCTGACTTGTCTTAGCTCACTAGGTCTTTACCTATTTAGGTTGATTTAATAGCGCGTCAATGTCATCTAGCACAACTGCGTATAAATCTCGGGTAGAAGCTAGCGCACCCAGATGCACTTCTTCAGCACTTAAAACTCTGCCATTTGTACTCATCAGTGGTCTGGTAGCAGTCGCGCTGGCAATGATAGTGGCGGCATAACCTAAATTAAATGCACCGTGTGCGGTTGAATTAACGCACATATGGGTCATAAACCCAGCCAGAACGATATTTTGAATACCAAGTGCTTTTAGATCAGCATCTAATGATGTCTGAATAAAAGCATTGGGGTAATTTTTAATAATGACTTTTTCGCCAGCAATTGGTGCAACTTCATGAGCAATCGCCCCGATTTCTGCAGAAACGTCATAAGGGGTGCCCACGCCAGCATCGTGTTGAATATGAATGACGGGTATTTTTAGTTCACGCGCGATTTTGAGTAGTTTTTGTGCTTCAATAATGGCTGGTTCAACGTTTGTAAGCTGCATCAGGCCTTGCCGATAAGTATTTTGTATATCGATTAAAATCAGTGCCGAGTCTTTCAAACTGGCCGGGTGGTAGCCCATACCAGTAATATCTCTCAGTGTTTGAGAAGCTGTGGCCATAATAAAAACTCCTTATAATGATTTATAAATAATGATTTTTAAATAAAGCATGAAACACGTATGTCATTGCTCGTACCTAACTAGTTCAATTAACAAGCATAACGCCATGCTTATTATTGCGGCGGTCTAGAAAAAGCATTCATCTTGAGCTATAGTACATCGCTGAGCTATAAATAAAGCAAAATAAAATACCACTTAAAAATGTCAGAAATTTCAGTCCCGGCTTCCTCTGTATTGACGCGTGAATTTTGGCGCAAGTTCTCTAATCCTACGCCTGAATCGTTAGGCCGGTCGATTATGTCTTTGCTGGTGATCGCAGAAAGCCTCGTTTGTATTTTCTGGATATTCACGTTATCTAGCCTGGGTGAAGGTTACGCAGTGATTGCGGCAGTGCCCTATGTGTACCTTATTATTTCTTATGTCAGCTTATTTTTATTTTATCGCTTTAAACGCTTCGAATATTTCACCTTCACTCAGCTAGTCATGTTGCTGGTGATGCCATTCGTCATGCAATGGGCCATCGGCGGCTTTGCAGCTTCAAGTGGCGTTGCAATCTGGGCCATATTGTCGCCTGTAGGCGCGTTAATGATTTTGGGTACTCGCCAATCAACGCCGTGGTTTTTGTTGTTTGTTGGTTTGGCTTTTATTTCATGGAAGCTCAATCATTATTTTGCTGGTAACGCCATGCCTATTCCTGGCAATGTCAAAGATGCCTTTTTCTTGATGAATATTACTGGCACGGCCTCAATTTTGTATGGGGTGTTACGTTACTTTCAGGCGCAAAAAGAACGTGTGATGATATCGTTAGAATTAGAGCAGGCGCGCTCTGAAAAATTATTGCTGAACATTTTGCCAGCAGCGATAGCTGAACGGCTTAAAGCCAATGATATGCGCATTGCTGATCACTATGATTCGGTAACCGTCATGTTCGCCGATTTAATCAATTTCACACAAATGTCAGAAAAAATGCCGCCTTTGCAATTAATCGATTTGCTATCTCAGGTATTTTTGAGGTTTGACCAGCTGGCAGAAAAATATCAGGTAGAGAAGATTAAGACTATAGGCGATGCCTATATGGTGGTTTCTGGAGCACCCGTAGCGTGTAATGATCATGCACACAGAATTGCTGAAATGGCTTTTGATATGAAAGTTGCTTTACAAGAAGTTGCGATTAAAACTGGCTTGGATTTAAATATGCGTATTGGCATTCATACCGGACCAGTGGTTGCTGGCGTGATAGGTAGCGCTAAGTTTAGCTATGACTTGTGGGGAGATACCGTTAATTTGGCGAGCCGCATGGAAAGTACCAGCAAGCCGAATGCTATCCAGGTGACAAAGGAAACCCGGCAGTTAATCAAAAATACCTACCTTTTTTCTGAAAAATTTAGCGTAGATGTGAAGGGTAAAGGTATCGTGGAAACATTTTTCTTACTTGCACGTAAGTAACTGTTCCTGAATAACTAAGTAAGCGATTAACTTTTTAGCTTTTCAAAGGCTGCAGGCGAGAGATTCCAGAAGAGTTTCTGCTGGTATGTTTTACTACTCTTTTAAAAGCATGCTTGCTGCATTCGGGTTTCCAGTCCAAAAATTATAAAACTCACGTACAACTGACAAAAATAGCTTTTTAGCTTCATGAATTTTAAACAGGGGCAAGGTAAGGTCGGCGGCGGTGCGGTAAGATTTATGATTTTTTATGGGGGCATCGCGAAGGCGGAGCAATATAATTTTCGCTAATTTAATACGCGTATCTACATAAGACTGGTCTGCGCCTTCAAAACGCATGACCTGTGAATAGGCTTTTAATGGCCAGTTTTCAGAGGTGTCAAATTTTTCATGTTCCAGACTATCCGTTAATGATTTTAATGAAGTCGCCAGAGGTTTCCATTGAATTGCCTCGACATCAAAACCATAATTTAAGCTAAAAGCGGCAATCGCTTTGATATCTTTCATCCAAAATGGATAAAACTCACGTGCAGTATTTAGGTTTACGTGCCAATCGTCTGCTGGAATTGATTCCATAATAGCATCTACAGCCCGACTGTATTCATGGGTATCTAAAGCTTTATCAGCAAGAATTATGCTTAATTGATCTAAAAATAGCGAGCGTTTATACAGTACGTTACTTGTAGCACCTTTAGATTGCAAAAGCTTTAAGTAAGCGCTGACGGCTTCTTTTTCACGAGATAGATTCATTGATTTATTTATTTTTTCTGCTTTTCACCAATATGCACTTCACCACGCTGCTTAGCTAAAATCACTTGTTTTTGCCTTTCAGTCAGGCGGGCACGTTTTTCTTCAGAAATTTTGTCATAGCAGTATGGGCAAGAAATGCCAGCGTTATATTGCGGGCTTTGCATTTCAGCGGGCGAAAGCGGGTGGCGGCAGGCATAGCACTGGTCAAATTCGCCGACTTCTAAATTATGTTTAACAGCCACGCGCTGGTCAAATACAAAGCACTCGCCTTGCCACATACTTTCTGCTTCAGGCACGGTTTCAAGGTATTTTAAAATACCACCTTGAAGGTGATAAACCTCTTCAAAGCCTTTATCCATCATGTAAGAAGAGGCTTTTTCACAGCGTATACCGCCAGTGCAAAACATGGCGACTTTTTTATGTTTTGTCTTATCAAAATGCCTGGCTACGTATTCTGGAAACTCACGAAATGTAGTGGTTTTTGGGTCGATGGCGCCTTTGAAGGTGCCGATATCTACTTCATAATCATTTCGAGTATCGATTAAAACTACATCTGGATCAGAAATCAGCGCATTCCAATCTTCGGGTTTTATATAAGTCCCAACTTTTTTGGTTGGACTTACGCCAGCAACACCCAGCGTAACAATCTCTTTTTTGAGCTTAACTTTCATCCGGTAAAACGGATGTTCAGAGGCAAAAGACTCTTTGTGCTCTAAATCGGCAAAGCGGTTTTCAAACAAAGGATTGGTGCGCAAAAAATGCAGAAAGCGGTGTATGTCTTCAGGAAACCCGGCGATGGTGCCATTAATGCCTTCTTCGGCAAGTAAAAGTGTACCTTTAATGTGATTGCTAACACATGCAACTAGAATTGGATCTTGCAAGGATTTATAGTCAGGCAGGCTGACAAATTTATAAAGCGCGGCGGTTAAATACTTAGACATATCGGTAAACTGTAATAAAAAGCTATTTTATCACTTGCTGGCGGATTGCTTAAATGTGAATTATTGTCCTTGCAAAAGCAGTAAAACTTCGCCGTTACCGTTACATGCGGCATCACCCACAAATCGCTGTACTCTTGGGTTTTCGATGTTTGAGAATTTTGTATTGAACGGCGCAAAAGATTTAAACATCAAGTTTAGAAACGGCAAGGTATGCGAACCGCAGTCTTGAATAGTGGCATGCAGTGTTGGTAACCTGGTGAGTAATAATGTGCCGCGTTTCATGTTAAAGCAAGCGTAGTCACCTACTTCGCCCAACACACCTATAGTGCCTGCAATCATGCGGCTAGCGCAATAGTCACCCGCATCGCCTTCGATTAAAATCAAGCCGCGGCGCATTTGGTCGCCCGTGCGGTCGCCCGCATTGCCTTTTACAATCACCGTACCGCCGCGCATGCCTTTGCGAAGGCCAGATGAGGCGCCCCCTAAAAAGTCACCTGTATTACCATCAATTTGAATTAAGCCGCTAATCATGTTGCAGGCTGCAAACGCTTGAGTGTTACCTTTGCAATGGATTTTGCCGTTTTTTAAACCAAATCCTAAATATGCACCCGCATCACCTTCTACAGTGACGCATCCAGAAGTCATATTTGCACCCAGATAATCGAGCTTGTTATTTGTGTTTTTGAAGAGTATGTTTTGTGTATCTTTGCCAGTGATTTCAAATATCTCATCTACCCGTAACTGATTTTTACCATGGTTAATCAGTATGCTAGCGATTTCAGACATTGATTTTTTAGCTAAATTGCTAGGGTTAACTGCCGAGCAATTGATGTTAAATAGTAGTTGCTTATTTAATGTGAAGGTGAGCGCGGTCATGATGCAGGTTTTCTCATAATGTAGGATTACCCATAATCTCATGCAGTTTAAAATGATGCGGCCCTAGTTTACCGCCATAGTTACCTGCTGATATACGTTTAACACCGCTAGACTTACCTAAATCACAAATAGCTTGTATGCCAACACGCATTGATTCTGCTATATCTTCAAACCCAATCCCATCAATCACAATTTCCATTACGCTTTCAATTTCAGGTGAAAGCTCGGTATTAGTTGTACCTTTTAAAGTCGGGCAAAATGCATCATTGGTTGATGCAAACATGGTTTTATATTTACTACCTACTTTTGAGCCAGACCGCACTACGCCGCCGGGGAAAGGCATGATGACGTTAGGAATTTTTTTCATGGCTACAATGGCGGCTTCAGCGGCAGCAAGTGCAGCTGGTTGTGATGTTGCGAGAATCAAGAAATTACCGCCGCCTATAGCGCGCACCATGCCTGTGGTTTCTTCGCATAAAAATTCGCCATCCATGACTGGCACGCGCCAGTAGCGTTTGGCTATTCCATTCGCATCACGAAATAGTTTAGAGGTTTGATAACCGTCACCAAAGAAACGTAAATTTTTGCCTAAGTTAATCTTATCTTCGCTCGCAATGCCAGCAAAGGCGGCTGCAGTGGGGCAGGTGAGTATGCATTGCCCCATGCGTGTTTCTAATTGCTGCATGAGTACTTTGCTACCCATTGCGAACATTAAAATACTGACGCCAGGTCTGCCATCTGGCGTTTCATGTTCGGATAATTCGCGTTCAATACCTGCTTCTACGCCGCACCCAATCACTGAAGTCGCAAACCCCGTCATGGCGTTCGCGGCGTGATAAGCCCATTTCAGATTTTGAGCAGTGATGATAACCCGCGTGCCGCGCATGTTAAACGCTTCAGCAAAGGTGTCATCAATTTGTACGCCGTTAATTATCATTGGTTTTTAGCAGGGACTTTTTAAATGATTAAGCGTTTTCATCGCCGGATATAATCTTGCCAACCCATTCTTCGATTGGAATAATGCCCACTTCTTTCGCTTTTTTAGCATCGGCTTCTAGCAGAATATCTTGTACCAAATCTACTTGTTTCCAGCCGGCCAAAGGTGTTTCGCAATGCTCGCGTGGCACATAGCGCGAATCACGTACTTTTTCCATTTTTGGAATGTAACGTGGACAGTTTTGCCAGAATTCAGAAAGTGTTACCGTGACTACAAAATCAGCCTCTTTATAATGCGCCATTAATGCAGTATCTTTTGAAATGGTTGCTGACCCTTGCACTCGCAAGCGATTAGGTGTTTCAAAAGAAATGAATAATAAACCAACATTTGGATTAGTACTGATATTACCCATAGAAAAAAACATACCATTGCCGTCATAGCTTGGGAATATCAATGTAGTGTTGTCAAGCACTTTGACAAAGCCGGGGTCGCCACCTTTGTATGAAGTGGTAGGGCGTCCTTGATGGTCGATAGATGATAAAAAGAACATGTTCACACTTGAAATAAAGCCTTTTGCACCATCATCAAACTCGGTTCTGCACACCAAGTCTTCTACTCGGTCCGCCATGCCTCTAGTGCCGAATTCATCCTGAATTTTACGGTGTTGCTCTCCATACAATCTACTCATCTTTTAATCCCTTAATTTGGGTTCCATATTTTGATTAGTGTGGTGTTTGCTTGCCTTCATGGACGATGATGCTACCACGGCCATCATTGCTTATTTCGTCGTCATCAATCTTAAAATTATCTAATTGCATGGTGTGATATTTATCGAAATAATCTTTTAAGTCTTTTTCTGCATTCATATCGAAAGCAGGCTTGGCAGTGTGGGTTGCGCCCCAAACTACTTTTACTATCTTGCCGTTTTTAACTACTAGTTCACCATCTTTAAATACATAATCAGGTTTGGCGAACATGGCCTCGCGGTCAGGCTGGTCGGTGTATACGGTAATGTCTGCTCCTGCGCCAACTCCTAGGTGTCCGCGGTCATTCAATCCTATCAGGCCGGCCGCACCTGCACGCGTCATAATGGCAATTTCATACAGACTGTATTCGCGATCTAGTGATGTTAAATTGCTCATGGCTTGTGCATCTAGGTTAAGTTTGGCAAAAGCTTCGTTTCTAAAGCTTTTGTCCATCAGCAGGCGAATTAGATGTGGATAGCTGGTAAACGGCGCACCGTTAGGGTGGTCAGTCGTTAAAAAAATGCGCCATGGGTCTTCAACGGATAAGAATAATTCCAAGCCTATCGCCCATTGCAAGGCGTTCACATAGTTCTGGTCGCGATATTTAAATGGCACTACGCCGCAACCTGCGTCACATTCAATGTCCATAATCACGGATTTTTTAGGGTTTGCGTGTTTCGCGTTGAGTTGCTGCATCATGCTGTCACCAGAAGCGGTCACAGTTTGCCCAAATAGAATCTGGCCTACATCGGCGGTGATGTGTTTGTTTTTATTTAACGCTTCTGAAATTTGAGCAGCCGCAGATGAAAACTTTTTATCACCTTCTGTGCCATAACTATGAAACTGAATGTGCGTCAGATGCATAGGCAAACCATCAGAGGCGCCCATGGTATCCAGCGTGGTTTGAAAATTACCAGCCGCACCTAAATTATTGCAGTGTACGTGCAATGGTTTGGCAATGCCAAGCTGATGCACTGCTGTACTTAAACTTTTTAATATTTCTCGCGGACTGACTTGGTAATGGCGGTTATTTTCGTCTAAATCTAATCTGCGTTGATTAAACTTGAACGCGTTAATGCCGCCGGGGTTCACTACTTTGATGCCTATTGATTGTGTGGCATGCAGTATCCATGCCACGTAGTCATTAATGGCTTTTTGATCTTTTTTGCTCGCTAGCATACGCAAAAAGTAATCGTCATTACCGAGCATGGCGTAACCGCCTTTATCTATCATCGGCGTGTCAGCCATTTCTAAATGCGCTTGACGAGCATTAATAGGCATCAGTGCTGGCTCAAAGGCGGCGGTATAGCCCATCTCAATGTAGCGAAAGCCTGTGTCGGTGGTGCTGGGGGTTGCCATGTGGGTGGCATAGTGGCTACAGTTGGGTGTGCAAATATGCGCTTCTGGCTCGCTATATTTTTTGCTTTCCTGAAACTCTGGTAACATCATGCGCGCAATATTGATTTTGCCGCCGCCAATGTGACTATGCATATCAATCGCACCCGCCATAACGACCTTACCTGTTAAATCAAATGATTTCGTAATTTTTCCAGCATCTAGCGGTTTAGGAATGATGCGACCTTGAAAAATGTAAATATCTTCCACTACACCGTTTTTATTATGTGTCGGGTCGAATAGCCTGCCATTTTTAAGGTGCGTAATCATGATAGTTTCGCCTCAATCTGGCCGATAATTTCACTTAAACTTGGCAAGTGTGATTCCCGTAATTTTTTAAGCGGCATTGCAACTGAGCTATCCATTCTAAACATCGTGCCAGCATGGTCTACGCCTGGAATACCAGCAGGAATAAATACATCTGGCACCTTATCAAACTGCATGTTTGGGTGGCCGATGATGACGCTTGGAGCATTACAATCTGGTGGCTGATGTGCATTAAATGTGCTTACCCATAATAGCGCATCGCAATTGCTTAGTTGATGCTTGCTTGAAAAATGATAAGCATCGTACTCAGCATGGCCGTTGACGAAGCGGTTTCTTGTAGGATAGCCGCTTAGCCAAGTACTGGTGTTGTTAACGCTAGAGTCGCCGTCGCCAGAATTGAGTGGCAGGCCAGCTACGCGATTGGATTCGTTTAATCTGGCAATGAGCTGTGTGATGCTTTGTATGGTGAGTTCAGCATGTGCAAATTTTAAGTTGCTGGCCGACCATACCACCACTGCATATTGTGCAGATTTTAGTTTTTCTAAAATCAAGTTTAGCGATGATATCGCAACGCCGCCAATAAGGTCGCCCCCTGATTTTTTAACTAACGGATTTTTATTGGACATTAAAGCATTGAGTGCATTAATGATTTCAGGTAGTTTTGCAGTTTCTGCGGGAATCACTAACGGAAGTTTTCCATCCGGCGAAATGCCTGCTTTGGTATTTTCTGTAGCAACGCCCAAATAAATCACTTCAGGCGTAGGTTTGTTAAATAGGCTATCGGTATTCCATACGATTTTTTCAAAAAAGCGTGGGTGACTGCTTGCAATATCAGTACCAATCGCAAAAATCACATCGGCACGATTTTTTACTTCGGTAAGCGTTGTGGTTTGCCAACCGCTATTTTGCATGGCTAGAGTGTTACGCACTGTAGCTTCTGAATGCATATGGTCTAATGTGGCGCGGGTTTTTTCTGCTAAACGCATCAATGCCCTCATTCCTTGCACTTCAGTGCCTAAGCCAGCAAATAATGGTTGATTGCTTTTGCGTAAAATATCAGCGGCAGCTTCAATTGCGACATTTAAATCTGTTGGCTTGCCAGCGACTTGCGGGCTTGTTGAATGTGCAGAAAAAGATTTTTCAAAAAAACTTATGCTTTTTAAGCAAGTATTTTTTGTGGTAAATGTTGATGTTTCAGCCAAGACGATGTCATCACAGAGCAAACCACAGGCGGGGCAGCTGCAAGCTTTATCTACAGTTGTATTACTAATAGTTTTCATCTAAATGTAATTCTGCCACATTGTGAGAAGTTTTATACATCAATTAAACATGTAAATGGTGGTTTATTTTAAGCGCTAAAAATGGTATTTTATCGTTCTTTTCAATAAGTTAATTAAATGGAGTTGTTATGGCTGTTCAACGCACGCTTTCTATCATCAAACCTGATGCAGTTGCAAAAAATGTAATCGGTAAAATCTACACCCGTTTTGAAAACGCAGGTTTAAAAATTGTTGCAGCAAAAATGGCACAATTAACACAAGCCGAAGCTGAAGGTTTTTACGCGGTTCATGCGGCACGTCCTTTTTTCAATGATTTAGTAAAATTTATGATTTCAGGTCCGGTGATGATTCAGGCTTTGGAAGGCGAAAATGCAGTTCAGGTAAACCGTGATTTAATGGGCGCTACAAACCCAAAAGAAGCGGCTGCCGGCACTATTCGCGCTGACTTTGCTGAAAGCATTGACGCTAATGCAGTGCATGGTTCAGATTCAGCGGAAAATGCTGCTATCGAAATCAAATATTTCTTCGGTTAATAATTCAATCTTCGTTATTATGCTTCGTTGCGAATAATAAATAATTTCCTTACATACTTCATGTATGCCGCGTCACTATTTTTTATTCACGCTTTGCCTAATTTAGAGGCTTAAATTATTTGGATGTAAAAAGGTAACAACAATTTTGGTCAATTTGCTCAATTTCAATCAGCCACAACTGGCACAATGGTTTGCCGAACAAGGCGAGAAGCCTTTTCGCGCCAAGCAATTGATGCGCTGGATGCACCACTTCGGGGTGCATGATTTTGAGCAGATGACTGATATTGCCAAAGTCTTACGTGAGAAGTTGGTCACTCAAGCGGAGATTACTTTGCCGACCGTGCAATTGGAAAAAATATCCAATGATGGTACACGTAAATGGTTGATTGGTACTGATACTGCTAATAGTATCGAAACCGTGTTCATTCCTGAGGATGACCGCGGAACTTTGTGTATTTCATCGCAAGTGGGCTGTGCATTGGAATGCACATTTTGCAGTACAGGCCGTCAAGGCTTTAACCGAAATTTAAGTGTCGCAGAGATTATTGGTCAGCTTTCAATCGCTAACCAGTCGTTGCGGCAAGAAAGTGGATACGATTTACTTTCTGCAAATGATCGTATCATCAGTAATGTGGTGATGATGGGGATGGGCGAACCGCTCGCCAATTACGATAACGTAGTAACGGCCATGCAGATTATGCTGGATGACAACGCGTATGGCTTGAGTCGTCGTCGCGTGACGCTTTCAACTAGCGGATTAGTGCCAGCCATGGATAGATTAAAGGAAGATTGTCCTGTAGCGTTGGCAGTGAGCCTGCATGCCCCTAATGATGCGCTACGTGATGTGATTGTACCTATCAATAAAAAATACCCACTTAAAGAGCTGATGGCGGCATGTAATCGATATTTAGAAAAAGCGCCTCGTGATTTTGTCACGTTTGAATATGTGATGTTGGATGGTGTGAACGACACTGTTGAACATGCGCATCAATTATTAGACTTAGTCAAAAACGTATCTTGTAAATTTAATTTAATTCCTTTTAATCCATTTCCTAACAGCGGATATGACACCTCGAAAGCCAGTCATATACGTGTATTCCGTGATATTTTGATGCAGGCTGGTTATGTGGTGACGGTTCGTAAAACACGTGGTGAAGATATTGATGCAGCTTGTGGGCAGTTAGCAGGTAAGGTGTTAGATAAAACCAAGCGTACTTCTAATAGAATTCCAATTGAGGCGATTTGATGAAATTCAATAAGCACTTAAATGCAAGTAAAATAAGTCTGGTATTGATGTTGTGTATTATAGGTTTAATCAGTACAGGATGCGTCAATCAGCAGCAGCAAGAAAGAGATGCTGAGAATTTAAAAGCGCGCGCACGTGCGCATACTGATTTAGGTGCAGTTTACTTTCAGCAAAAAAAATTAGAAATCGCCTTGGAGGAGTTTACACTTGCGGCGAAGATAGACCCAAATTTTTCATCAGCTTATAACGGGTTGGGATTAGTGAATGCGCAGCTTGGAAGAGACGATGTGGCTGACGCTAACTTTAGAAAAGCGATACAGTTGGATTCCGAGAATTCTGAGGTGCGCAATAATTACGGTAGTTTTTTGTGTTCCAGAAATAGAATAGACGAATCGATTACTGAATTTTTGGCAGCGGTTAAAAATCCGCTATATGCTACGCCGGCAATGGCTTACACTAATGCCGCTATTTGTTCTATGCGTGGCAATAAAATGGCGAATGCTGAAACTTATTTACAAAAAGCTTTGCAGATTGAACCCTTATCACAAGGTGCAGCATATCAACTTGCCTCAATTCAGTTTAAGCGAAATGATGCAGTTGCCGCTAAAAAAACACTACAGAATGTGATGTTGAGCAGGCCCAGCCCTGAAGTGTTATGGCTGGCGATTCAAATTGAACGTGCGGTGGGGGCTAGAGATGCAGAGGCTAGTTATGCTTTAGAGTTAAGGCGTCAATATCCAGATTCTGAGCAAGCCAAGTTATTACAGGGTGAGAATTATCAATGACTGATGAAGTGACTAACAACCCTTCCGAAACAGGGCCAGCCAGTTTTTCTCCTATGGGTGAAGTATTAGCCTCGGCGAGAAATGCTAAAAAACTCGAAGTAAAAGACGTTTCTAACAATTTACGTTTGAGTATTAAACAAATTGAAGCCTTAGAAAATAACGACTTTGATGGCTTGCCTCAGCCTATGATTACAAGAGGGTTTATTCGCAATTATGCGCGTTTGTTGGAGCTGGATGCTGAGCCATTGCTTGAGAGTTATCGTGCACGTGTGCCTGAAGTCCTGCCGAGTGCATTAAACGTACAAACCACTTCGCATCGAATATTGCTAAGTAGAAATAATCAGCCAAAGTTGAAATTTAGTTTAGTGATTGCTTTAGTGTTATTGATGCTATTGGCTTGGTTTTTATATACGAATTTCATACCAAAAACAGTAATTGAGCCTGCTGAAATCATTACTGAGTCATCTGGAGATACTTCAAATGCTGAAACTGTTGCGTTACCGGAAGTTGCATTGCCAGCAGCGGAACGTCTGCCTGAAGGTAGTGCTATAGCAAGTGCAGATGTTGAGAAGAGCGAAGATGTAAATACAGCTGCTCCAAATACTTCTCAAGTGGACCAAAAAGCAACAGGGACTGAGGTGGCAACGCAGGGCATTCAATTACCCAAAGAGGCAACTGTAGATGCCAATACATTAAAAGAAAATGCTGCACGTACGTTGCAAGTACCTGCAATTTCCCAGACAGCGACAGCTGTTCAAGTGACAGAAACAGACTCTGCGAAAAGTGGCCTTAAGGTCGACAATTCGATTGCGGGTATTAAGAGTGTAAGCATCTCAGTTTTAGAGCAAACTTGGGTGCGTATAAGTGATAAAACGGGTGCTGTGGTGTATGAAAAAATATTACAGCCGAATAGTGAAGATGGTTTTAATGGCTTGCCACCCTTTAAGGTGCTGATAGGTAATGCAAAAGGCACTAAGCTCACGTTTTCAGGTCAACCTGTTGATTTAACAGACAAAATAAAAAACAATGTTGCGCGTGTTACCTTGGAGTAATCATTGAGTCTTTCATTACTTAAACAACCGCGCAATACATTACAGGTAATGATTGCCCATGTGCCGGTAGGTGGTGGCTTGGCTGGAACTATTGCTAGTCCTGTTGTTGTGCAAAGCATGACCAATACCGATACCGCAGATGCACAGGCAACCATTAATCAGGTATTTGAGCTATGGCAGGCTGGCAGCGAAGTGGTGCGCATTACTGTGAACTCCCCAGAGGCAGCAGCACAAGTCGGCAATATTCGTCGTGGTTTAGATGCTTTAGGTTGTAATGTGCCACTGGTAGGCGACTTTCATTACAACGGTCATAAATTGCTCGCGCAGTATCCTGCTTGTGCAGAAGCGTTGGCTAAATACCGCATCAATCCTGGGAATGTCGGTAAAGGTTCTAAGCGCGATGAGCAGTTTGCTTCAATGATAGAAGCGGCTATTCAGTATAAAAAAGCAGTGCGTATAGGTGTAAACTGGGGTAGTTTAGACCAAGCCAAAATGGCGCAGATGATGGACGATAATGCTAAGCTTGCAGAACCACTGTCGTCAGATGCTTTGATGCGCGAAGCATTGATACAATCAGCACTTGAAAGTGCAGCGCAAGCAGTGGAATTGGGTCTGTCGCCTAATCAAATTATCATTTCTTGTAAAGTCAGCGATGTGCAGGATTTGGTTAAGGTCTATGCTGAATTGGCTACACGTAGCGATTATCCATTGCACTTAGGGTTAACTGAAGCGGGTATGGGTTCAAAAGGCATTGTCGCTTCAACCGCTGCATTGGCTTTGCTATTACAGCAGGGTATAGGCAATACCATACGCGTTTCTTTAACGCCTGAACCGAATGAATCACGCACAAAAGAAGTGATTGTTGCACAAGAGATTTTGCAAACGATGGGTATTCGTTCTTTTACACCTTTGGTTACCGCGTGCCCAGGTTGCGGTCGAACGACCTCAACTTATTTTCAAGAGTTAGCCATGCAAATTCAAAGTTATCTGCGTAACCAAATGCCAGTTTGGCGCGGGCAATATGCAGGTGTTGAAAATATGAGTGTGGCTGTTATGGGTTGTGTGGTAAATGGCCCTGGTGAATCAAAGCTTGCCAATATTGGCATTAGCTTACCTGGCACAGGTGAAACGCCAGTCGCACCTGTGTTTGTCGACGGCGAAAAAACTGTGACGTTAAAAGGCGATAATATTGCACAGGAATTTCAAGCGATAGTCGAGACTTACGTGCAAACACATTATGTTGAAGGTGGGAAATTGCGCGTCAATCCTCCTCAAGACAAAGCCTCGCAAAAAACCATACCAATTCAAGCAGTGAATTAATTAGCTGTAATTTAGAAAATACTTATTAATAAGTCATTAAAGTAGTTAACTATGGTTGAAAATTCAACAAAAAATAAACCGACTAAACTTCCAAATTCGCGCTTCCAAAGCATCAAAGGTTTTTACGATATTCTGCCAGAGCACACGCCATTGTGGTTTAGGTTAGAGGATACGGCTCGACGCGTACTTGCGCAGTATGGCTATAAAAACATTCGTATGCCTTTGGTAGAACCTACCGATTTATTTGTGCGCTCTGTGGGTGAGCATACCGATATTGTCGAAAAAGAAATGTACGCCTGGGAAGACGCACTGAATGGCGATAAATTGGCATTGCGACCTGAAGGTACTGCAGGTTGTGTTCGCGCTGTGGTAGAAAACAACCTAACCTATAACGGCTCAGTCAGACTGTGGTATAGCGGTGCGATGTTCAGACATGAGAACGTGCAAAAAGGCCGTCAGCGTCAGTTTCACCAAATTGGCGTTGAAGCATTTGGCTATGATAGCCCGCAGGTAGATGCCGAACAAATTGTTTTATTAGCAAGACTTTGGCGTGAGCTGGGAATTCAAGATGTCGCGTTACAAATCAATAGCATAGGGGATGCGCACGAGCGTGCCCAATATCGCACCGTGCTGATTGCTTATTTTGAACAACATGCAGATTTACTGGATGAAGATGCGAAACGCCGATTACATACTAACCCACTGCGTATTCTGGACACTAAAAACCCGCATATGCAGGCGATGTGCGAGGCCGCGCCCAAACTGATTGATTGTTTAGGCGAGGAAACTCGTGCGCATTTTGAAGGTCTGTGTAAGTTGTTAGATGCCGCTGGCGTGGCATATCAAGTGAATGCAAGACTGGTACGTGGCTTGGATTACTATAATCGTACTGTATTTGAATGGGTAACGACTAAACTGGGTGCACAAGGCACGATTGCAGGTGGCGGGCGATACGATACCTTGGTTGAACGGCTAGGTGGCGATGCAACTCCTGCCTGTGGCTTTGGTATAGGCTTGGAGCGCGTATTTTTATTGATGCAGGAATACGGCATTACAGCAGATGACGCGCCTGATGTGTATTTAGTGAACGTGGGAGAGAACGTAGAACAAGCTGCTTTTAGTATTGCCGAGCAGTTACGCAATGCCAACATTCAAGTACTTTTGCATGCGGGTGGCGGCAGTTTTAAATCACAAATGAAAAAAGCGGATAGAAGCCAGGCGAAGTTTGCCTTGATATTGGGTGACGATGAAGTTGCAAGTAGCCAGGTAACATTAAAGCCGATGTTAGCTACAGTAAAAGGCGAGCAACAGCAATTGAGCATTGAGGCAGCCATTGCCTATATAACAGCTAGTAAAAATTAATTAACGTAATATTCAAAATTGAGCGAATTTAAATGAGCCCTGACATGAATAAAGCTAGTCCGTTATTACAACTGCAGCATGTGAGCATTGCCCCTAAAAAAATGCAATCTCGACTGTTGGTCAATGACGTGAGCTTTAATATTGAAGCAGGAAAAACCACTTGTGTGGTCGGCGAATCTGGTAGCGGAAAGAGTCTAACTGCCTTGTCTGTGATGGGCTTATTGTCTAAGCAGTTGCAATTAACCTCTGGCAAAGTGCTGTTTAACGATGGGGATTTTTTAAATGGCGCTAAATCGTGCGAGCAAGATTTAACCAAGCTTGATGAAGCTAGTTTACGGAAAATTCGCGGCGCTAAAATCGCGATGATATTTCAAGAGCCCATGACTTCGCTTAATCCGGTGTTGACAGTAGGTTATCAAATCGGTGAAAGTTTAACTGCTCATTTAGGACTTAAAGGGTTGTTATTAACAACTAAAATTGCCAGTTTGTTAGAAATGGTTGGCATCCCGCCTAGTCGTGCCAATAGTTATCCGGATGAATTATCAGGCGGTCAGCGTCAGCGCGTGATGATTGCAATGAGTATTGCCTGTGAACCACGTTTATTGATTGCCGACGAACCGACCACTGCATTGGATGTAACCGTGCAGGCGCAAATACTTAAGTTATTGGATGAACTTAAAACACGCATGAACATGGGTATGCTGTTTATTACCCATGATTTTGGTGTGGTGGCTGATATTGCTGATAATGTGGTAGTGATGTTTAGGGGTAAAATTGTCGAGTCTGGCACTAAAGATGAGGTGCTGGGTAATCCACAACATCCTTACACTCAAGCCTTACTTGCATGTGTGCCGGATGTAGAAGGTAAAAAGCCGCTCAAACCTATTGATTATGCCTGGTTAAATGAAGCTAAGTTAAATGACGCTAAGTTAAATGAAACTGATCTAACTCAGGATAAAGCGGCATGAGCGACATCATCTTGCAAGCCAATCATTTAGTTAAAACTTATACGCAACGTAGTGGAAAGTTTGGTTTTGGCACTACTATAGTCAAAGCTTTAGATGACGTAAGTATAAGTTTAATCGAAGGTAAAACACTTGCGGTTGTAGGTGAATCTGGTAGCGGTAAATCCACGTTGGCACGTTGTCTGTTACAATTGCAACCCTTGGATAGCGGTGAAGTGCTATTTGCAGGTCAAGACCTTGCAAAAATGAGTGGCGCAGATTTGCGTGCGGTTCGTAAAAATTTACAAATGGTGTTTCAAGATCCTTTCGCATCGCTTAATCCACGTATGCGTGTGGGTGAGATTGTAGGTGAAGGATTGCTTATTCATAAGATTGGTAACGCAACAGCACAGCAACAAAAAGTAGTCGCTATGTTAAAGCGCGTGGGGCTTACTGAAGCCGATATGCAGAAGTATCCACATGAGTTTTCAGGTGGGCAAAGGCAGCGGGTAGGTATTGCACGGGCTTTAGTATTGCAGCCGAAAGTGGTAGTGTGCGATGAGCCTGTATCTGCATTGGATGTATCAATCCAGGCGCAAATTTTGTTGTTACTCAAGGAGTTGCAACAGGAAATGGCATTGAGCTACTTGTTTATCAGTCATGATTTACGTGTGGTACGACACATTGCAGATGATATTGTGGTGATGCATCAGGGTAAGGTGGTTGAGCAAGGGTCGGTGGTGGATATCTATCTACAGCCACAACATGAGTACACTCAGAATTTACTGGCGGCGATACCCGGTAAAAAAGCGGTGAATAGCTAGTTTTTTGGCTTAAATATTAAATAGATAGAAAACAGTTTAATTAAATTAATTTGATTTAAAGATAGTTTAGGAAAAAGCAATGGCATACGATTTAGAAGAGCAAGAACAGATTGATGAACTAAAAGCTTGGTGGAAGCAAAATGGTAAGTTAATTAGCACGCTGGTCATTGGCCTGTTAGTGGCTTATGCGGCCTATCAAGGTTGGCATTACTATCAAAACAAGCAAGCTGTAGAGGCCTCTACACAATACCAGGACCTGTTAGTTACAGAGGAAAAAGATCTAAAGGCAATTCAGGAAAAATCTGCCGTATTGATGGAGAAATTTGGTGCAACACCGTACGCTGGGCGTGCAGCTTTGTTATCAGCCAAAGCGAATTATCAAGCTAATGAAATTAAAAGTGCAAAAGCGCAATTAGAATGGACAATTAAAAACGCTATAGAAACATCAGTAAGTGCCTTAGCCAGCTTACAATTAGCGAATATCCTGGCAGAAGAAAAAGACTATGAAGCGGCATTAAAGTTACTTAACGCCCCACATGATGCTGGTTTTGATGGATTATTTGCGGATCTTAAAGGTGATATTTTAGTCAGTCAGGGTAAAAACCCAGAGGCGAAAGCTGCTTATGAAGAGGCGCTAATTAAATTAGAACCACAAGGAAAATTTCGTGCTATCACTCAGCAAAAACTTGAAGCGCTAGGTTAACAATTGCCGCGTTTTAGTTTAATTCGCAACATTTAAAATAAGTTGGAGCATTGTATTGTTCTCACACCAATATAAAAAAGCATCATTAAATTTTCTTGCTGTTATTAGCCTGTTGATGATGACTGGATGCAGCACCATCGGGGACTTGAAAACAAGCGTGTCTGATAAAATCTTTGGTCGTGTGGCTACAGATGCGCCAGATCCGTTAGCTGAGATTAAGGAAACGGTTGCTACCAAGCTGCTATGGCAAGCCAAAGTCGGTGCTGCAGATGACTTTGAATTTTCTCCCGTAGTCGAAGCGGGCTTTGCCTACGCCGCAAGTGCAAGCGGTGAGGTTGTTAAATTAGATGTGACTAACGGCAGCCAAATATGGCGCGTGAAAACGGGCGAAAAGCTGTCAGGCGGTGTTGGTGTGGGTGGCAGCTTGGTGATGGTAGGTACACAAAAAGGTATTGTCTATGCTTATGATAATGCAGGCAAACTTCAATGGAAATCTAAGCTAAGTAGCGAAGTGCTAAGTGCACCAAAGTATTTTGATGGCGTTGTCATTGCCCGAACCGGTGATAGCCGCATTTACGGTATTAATGCCGATGATGGCAGTCGAAAATGGGTTTATGACCGTACAAGCCCAGCACTTACTTTGCGCAGTAGCGCAGGAGTTGTCGTTGATGGCGGTGCAGTTTATGCTGGTTTTGGTGGCGGTAAACTGGTTGCAGTGCGAGCAGACAACGGTAAAATCTTATGGGAAGCCTCTGTTGCACAACCCAAAGGCGTAACTGAAATTGAGCGTATTGCAGATATTACAAGTTTGCCAGTAGTGGATGGCCCTTTAGTTTATGCAGTTGCCTATCAGGGTAAAATAGCTGCGGTTGACAGGACAACGGGACGCGTTGTTTGGAATCGTGATATTTCCAGTTTATCTGGGTTGAATGTTCAGGATGGGCGTATTTTTGTGTCGCATGCGGCTGGCTCAATTTATGCGCTTGACTATACAACAGGTAAAACTTTCTGGCGCCAGGCTGCGCTTAAAAATAGACAACTAACAGCACCAGTACCGTTGGGTGATTTGATTGTAGTTGGTGATTTAGAAGGCTATGTTCACTTCTTAAGCCGAGATGACGGTGCTTTAGCCTCTAGAATCAAAACAGCTAATAGCCCGATTATGCCCTTAATGGCATCAATCAATAGTTCTACCGTGTTAGCACAAACACGTGATGGCGGAGTTTATGCAATCCAGGTTAAGTGATTGTTTTAAAATAGCCTTAGCCATAGAGCCATTTAGCTCAAAAAATATTTAGAAGGCTCGTATGTTACCTACCGTTGTTTTGGTTGGTCGACCCAATGTCGGCAAATCCACTTTATTTAATCGCCTGACCAAAAGCCGTGACGCATTAGTCGCGGATTTACCTGGGCTCACGCGTGATCGTCATTATGGCCGAGGTGTCGGTGCAAGCCAGCCTTATTTAGTGGTTGATACTGGCGGGTTCGAACCTAATACTGACAGCGGTATTCTTAAAGCCATGGCAGTGCAAACGCTATTAGCGATTGATGAAGCTGATGTGATTATTTTTTTGGTGGATGGTCGCCAAGGTGCTACGCCGCAAGACATGGAAATTGCTAATCGCCTGCGTAAGTGTAAATGTCCAGTTTTACTGGCCGTGAATAAAACTGAAGGCATGAATAAAGCCGTTGTCAGTGCTGAGTTCCATGAATTAGGTTTGGGTGACCCGCTTTCTATTTCGTCTGCGCATGGTGAGGGCGTAAAAGATATTATTGATTTGGCACTTGAGAGTTTTCATGTAGTTGAAGAAGAGCCTGAAGAAGATTACACAGGTGAAAGAGTACCTAAAGTCGCCATTGTTGGTCGGCCTAACGTAGGTAAATCAACCCTAGTCAATGCGCTATTAGGTGAAGACCGCGTTATTGCGTTTGATGAACCTGGTACTACCCGTGATTCTATAAGTATTGATTTAGAAAAAAACGGTAAGCATTACACGCTGATAGATACCGCTGGCGTTCGTAAGCGTGGTCGAGTATTAGAAGCGATTGAAAAATTCTCGGTCATTAAAACCATACAGTCTATTGAAGAGGCCAACGTGGTAATTTTGGTGGTTGATGCGCAAGAAGGCATTACTGAGCAAGATGCCCACGTAGCTGCGTATATATTAGAAGCTGGGCGTGCATTGGTGGTAGCCATTAACAAATGGGATGGCCTAAAAGAAGAAGAACGTGACTGGATTAAGCGCGAAATAGACCGTAAGTTAATGTTTTTAGACTTTGCTGAGTTCCATTACATTTCGGCGCTGCGTAAAAAAGGTCTGCCAGAACTATTTAAATCTGTCGACATAGCATTTAAAGCAGCGTTTGCCAAACTATCTACTCCACAACTCACACGCGTGCTGATAGATGCTCTACAACAGCATCAACCGCCGATTAGCAAAGGCATACGCCCTAAGTTGCGTTATGCGCACCAAGGCGGCAGCAACCCACCTATTGTGGTAATACACGGCAACCATGTAGATGGCGTGAAAGATGCTTATACCAGATTTTTGGAAAAAACCTTCCGCAGAACATTCCAGCTATCAGGCACGCCACTGCGTGTGCAATACAAGCAAGGCAGCAACCCATTTGCCGAAGATGAAGATAAACGCAAACCAGGCGAAGGTATCGTGAGTATGCGACGCCGCAAAACTGCACACCGTGCTGAATTAAAAGCTAAAAAAGTGGTGGAAGATAAAGATAGAAGTGCTAAAAAGCGATAGTAAATCTGGCTGGATAATAAACTGAGTTAGTAGGCTGGTATTAATCTTTTCAATTACTCTTTATAAAAACGGGCATCAGTATTCCGTGATTTATTTTGAATTTTGTTGAGGCTAAGCAAATAAATCAAATGATTGAGTCAATTAACTCAGAGGTTAGCTTGTCCTGAACCTGCCACTCGACAACCAACAGCTCCGACACATTATAGCGGATACTCAATGAGTAATCTCTCTAGCTATGAGCTTACTATCAACCACCAGTGTGCGACATAAAGCGTATCACAGCCGGCGCCGCACGCTTTACATTGAAGTCATGACCTTTGGGTTTTGCTTGCATACTGTCAACAATCGCTTGTATCAGAGGTTTATCATCATGTGGGAATTCTCTTAACAAGGGTCTTAGGTCAACTTTATTCTCTTGTCCCAGACAAAGATATAGCTCACCTTTGCAGGTAATGCGTACACGATTGCATGATTCGCAAAAGTTATGACTATGCGGGGAGATAAAGCCGATTTTTGTAGATGAGTTTGGAATACGCCAATAGCGTGCGGGGCCGCCTGTAGTCTCTGCGCTACTGACTAAATCATAGCGTGCTCTCAGCAGCTTTAACGTGTCTTCATTGCTTACATAACTTTCGCTACGGGAATGTTGCACTTCGCCTAGCGGCATTTCCTCAATAAATGAGATGTCTAAGCCTTGCTCCACCGCAAACGCTGTTAAAGGTAGCGCTTCATCATCATTGATGCCGCGCATTAGCAGGGCATTGAGCTTAATGTTTTCAAAACCTGCTTGCTTGGCAGCGGCAATACCGCACAGCACTTTATCTAGTTCACCGACACGGGTGATTTTACGAAATAGTGTTGCGTCCAAACTATCAAGACTAATGTTAATGCGGCGCACACCTGCTTGTTTTAAGGCGAATGCTTGATGTGCTAATTGTGAGCCATTGGTTGTTAAAACCAGTTCGCGCAAACCTTGCAACTGCCCGATTTCTTCAAATAACTGGAGCGCATTTTTACGCACCAGAGGCTCTCCGCCTGTAATGCGAACTTTACTTACGCCTAACGAGACAAAGACTTTTACTAATCGCGCACATTCTTCTAGCGACAATACTTCATCTCGCGGCAGAAAAGTCATGTCTTCCGACATGCAGTAGACACAGCGAAAATCGCATCTATCCGTGATTGACAGGCGAATATAATCCACCTTGCGGCCGAAGCTATCAATTAAAGTTGTAGGGTAAGTGTTATTTTTATGCATGGGTTAAAACTAGAAAGTGTACATTCCTGTGACCCAGAATATTTCCTTATCGCCCTTACGTGCTGCACCCGCCAAAGTGCCATAAACATCGCTTTCATTGAATTTGGCGTATTCCACCTTGCCCATCAGCTCTTTGCTGAACGGGTAAGTCACGCTGACATCCAACTCGGTGCCGTATTTGTCACCAAGCTTGCCAATAGATTGGTATTTCTCATCCGACTTAAATATATGGTATTCCGCATACAGCTTGGCTTTCTCGATACTGCCAGAAAATGTAATGAAAGTATCTTCCATGCCTTGACGTGGTGTGGCTAAAAATACATCTGCCCAGCCTTGAAACAGGTGATTAGTGCCCAATGGAGTTTGAAAGGCGTATTTACCATTGTTACTGGAAAGCTTTTCATGATCGATACGCAATGACCATGCACCATATCCTGCCCCGCCACCGAGTTTGAAGTAGTGTGCATCAATCAGTGAACTGCCGCCACGGTAGTCATCCTGTTTGGCATACTCTGCGGTGTAATGCAGTTTCCAGTCTTCGCTGATTTTACGTGCGCCGTCTAAGCGCAGGCCAAAGGTTTTGCTACTGGCATCGGTAGTGGCTGCTGGTGTGGAGTCTTGGCTGGCACCCAAGCCATTGCCGCCGCTCACTACATAGCTTGCCGCGCTTGGACCGCCGGCAGGCTGGCCATTTTGCCCCAAGTTGGCTACATCAACGAAGTATCCATAGCCTATTAGTGATTCTGTCGGTGAGATGCGGTATTTGGCATTCACCATATCAATGTTGCCATCACGTAGTTTGGTGGTGATCTGGCGGACTTTGTCAAAGTGTGCGGCAAAGATTTCCACATCAGGGATACTTTTATTCAACACAGAAATACCATCAAACACTTGCATGTTTTGCCTGAAGCCGATGTCGCCGATAAAGCGTACATTGTCCAGATTAAGCTGTTGGCGACCCAAGCGCAGTTTGGTGTTTTTAATACCGGTCCAGTCCACATACAGTTGATTGATGTCAGTGTAGCCTGGGTCAACAATGTTGGGGTAATTGGCTTTGCCTGGCTCACTTAAATTGTTACGCCTATCGTTAAAGCTATCATTAAACTCATGCACATCGGTGATTTGTGCAGCAAAACTGAAATTATTAAATGGTGCTGTCTGCCAGCCGATTAAGCTGCGTAAGGTAAAGGCTTCGCCTGTGTCGAGCTTTTTAGCTGTATTTGGGGCTGGCTGAAATGCTTCTTGATCTACATTCTCGTAACGCAACCGAAAACTGGTCATTGGCTTGCCTTGCTTGATAGCTTCAAGCAGGGTTTCAGGCGGTGCAGGTTTAGCAGCCTCATCTGCCAAAGCTGGTAATGCCCACATCGCTAATAAGGCGGAAAATACAGAAATACTTAATCGACGATTCATTGCCATCTCCTAGCTTTTTAAGAATTTACGTTTGCTACGCACGATTTGATAAGGACGCTTAACATAGCCAAACGGCGCGCTCCATACGTGTACCATGCGTGTGAACGGAAACACCAGAAACACGGTCATGCCAAAGAACAGATGCACTTTGAAAATGGTATCCACGCCGTTTAACAATGATGGGTCTGGGTGTAGGTAAACAATGCTTTGCACCCACTCCGCCAGCGCAATCATCACGGCAGGATTATCGTGATTAGCGTGTCCAATAGACACGGGAATGGTCGAGAGTCCAAGGATGAGTGTAATGAGCAGCCAACTGAGAATAAACTTGTCAGAGCCGCGACTTGCAGCTGACACCCGCGCATTAAACATGCGACGCACCCATAAAATTGCCCCGCCAATTAAACACATAACACCGAAAATAGACCCTGCCCAAATCGCCACCATTTGGTGTGCCATGTCAGATATGCCCAAGGCTTGAAACCAACTATGCGGCGTAAGCAAACCAACAGCGTGACCGAAAAATATTGCAATAATACCTACATGAAACAAGTTGCTACCAAGGCGCATATTTGCTTTGGATAACAATTGGCTGGAATCGCTCTTCCATGTGTATTGCTCGCGATCGAAGCGTAACAGGCTGCCTAGCAAAAACACACTAAGCGCAACGTAGGGATACACGCCATATAGAAAATTGTGTAGATTCATTTTGTTCTCCTTAATGTCTTTAGCTTAAGCAGCCAATTTAGTTAGCGTTGCCCGATTTTCAATGATAGAAAGCAGTGTCGCATAAGGACTTTCAGCTTTTTGAAGATTTTCGGTCAACACGCCTAGCACTTTCTTAGCGTCTGATAAAAACACAGTGGCTTCGTTGTCATCCATATAAGCAGCAAATTCAAGCACTAGCGGCAGATAGTCGGGCAACTCATTGGTCACCACTTCTACGCCATAATCCTTGTATAGCTCACCTAAATCAATCAACGCAGGGCCCCGATTTTTATCATCACCAAATAAGTGATGCGTCAGGTGCAAACTGTGTTCCGCTGTCATATCAAACGTTTGTACATAATCCGCTTGTAGCTCTGTCACAGACATACTTTGCAAGTGGCTTAGAAAGCTCTGCAAAGCCTCACGCTCGGCATGGTCTATTTCTTGATTTTGCACCACAAAATTTTGTAACTCTGGCAGATGCTCAAGCAATTCTTGGTTTGGATAATCGAGTAAAGCAGATAATAATTTATAGATTTGCATGATATTTTCCTTAACTATTAGGCGCTTCTTCTTTAGGCTCTACCGTGTCTTTACGGCGGCGAGGGAACAGCGTGATTTTCGAAACCCCGTGTGAAGTATCATTGCCAAAAGTAAAACCATTTTGACCTTGAAAGCCGAAAGAGTCGTCCAGCGTTTCTTCAGTATGTCCAGTCGGAATCACAAAACGGTCTTCATAATTAGCAATGGCTAAATAACGGTACATTTCTTTGGCTTGATCTTCGCTTAATCCCGCTGCATCAATCGCACGTGTATCAACAACACCTTCTACGTGGATTGAGCGTTGATAGCTACGCATGGCAATCAATTTGTTGAGCGCACTTTCAATCGGCGCTTCTTTACCTGCGGTGAGCAGATTAGCTAAATACTGCACCGGTAAGCGCATGGCACCAGCCACTGGAATTGCGCCATCAGGCCCAACTGGTAAGTTGCCTTGGTCAATTTGTGATTGCACAGGTGATAGTGGTGGAACGTACCACACCATTGGTAAGGTACGGAACTCAGGATGAATAGGGAAGGCGATTTTCCAATCCATCACCATTTTCCAAATCGGTGATTTACGCGCAGCATCCAACCAATCTTCATTAATCCCTTCTGCACGTGCGGCTTTAATCACTTCAGGATCGTTCGGATCTAAGAAAATACTACGCTGTGCTTCGTACAAATCTTGCGTGTCTTCCATGCTGGCAAACTCTTCAATACGGTCAGCGTCATATAGCATAATGCCGTTGTAGCGTATGCGCCCCACGCATGATTCTGAACACACAGTTGGCATACCAGATTCCACGCGTGGATAGCAACCCACGCATTTTTCAGCTTTGCCTGACTCCCAGTTGTAGAACACCTTTTTGTAGGGGCAAGAGCTTACACACATACGCCAACCACGACATTTGTCTTGGTCAACTAATACAATGCCATCTTCTTCACGTTTGTAAATAGACCCTGACGGGCAAGCCGCCACGCAAGAAGCGTTCAAGCAATGGTTGCAAATACGTGGCAAATACATGTGAAAGGTATTTTCAAATTGACCATACATTTCTTTTTGGATGTTATCCATGTTTTTGTCTTTACTACGCTTGTGGTACTCGCCAGCCAAGTCATCTTCCCAGTTTGGCCCCCAAGTGATTTTTTCCATACTCTCACCTGTGATTTGCGATATGGGTCTAGCAGTAGGCGTGGCCTCTGACAATGGTGCGTTTTTCAGATGTGCGTAGTTGTAAGTAAACGGCTCATAATAATCGTCAATTTCAGGCATATCCGGGTTGGCGAAAATATTGAGAAGTTTGTTGGTACGACTGCCAGATTTTAATTCCAGTTTGCCGTTTTTAAGCTCCCAGCCGCCGTTCCAAATATCCTGGTTTTCCCATTGTTTTGGGTAACCTACGCCAGGCTTTGATTCCACGTTATTAAACCAAGCGTATTCCACGCCTTTTCTGTTAGTCCACACGTTTTTACAGGTAACCGAGCAGGTGTGACAGCCGATGCATTTATCTAAGTTAAAGACAAAGGCGAATTGGGCACGTACTTTCATAATGTTCTCCTTATGTCCTTTTATTTGGCACCAACGCCAACGGGGTTAAGTTGTGCTTCGCGTTCTGGCGTGAGCGGACGCTCTAACCAATCCACATCTTTATCAGCAATCTTGTGTAACGCCACCATGGTGTCGCGTTGGCAACCTACCGTGCCGTAATAATTAAAGCCGTAAGAAAGCTGTGCATAACCACCGATCATATTGGTCGGTTTCATAATCACACGTGTGACTGAATTCAAAATACCGCCGCGTTTGTTGGTGGTAGGCGAACCCGGCACATTAATGGTTTTTTCTTGCGCGTGGTACATCATGGCCATGCCGCGCGGTACTCGTTGCGAAACTACTGCACGTGCCACCGTCGCACCGTTATGATTCAGCGCTTCCACCCAGTCATTGTCTTCAATGCCTACAGATTTAGCATCGTCCTCAGATAGCCATACATAAGGCCCGCCACGGAACAAAGTCAGCATGCGTAAGTTGTCTTGATAAGAAGAATGGATACCCCACTTGGAATGCGGTGTAATCCAGTTCAGCGCTAAATGAGGCTTATCTGTGACGGCTTTTGGTAGCGCATTTAACTCGCCTAAATCCACCATCGGCTTGTAAGTGCAAAAACCCTCGCCAAAGTCCAGCATCCATTCATGGTCTTGGTAGAAATGCGCGCGACCAGTGAGGGTACGGAACGGAATATGCTCGTGGATATTGGTATAACCTGCCGTGTAAGACACATGCTCAGACTCAATGCCAGACCAAGTCGGTGCGGTAATGATTTTGCGCGGTTGAGCCTGAATGTCTTTGAACGTAAATTTATCTTCATGGCGACCCGCATAGAGATGATGATGATCGATGCCTGTTTTTTTAGAGAGTGCAGTCCATGATTTATGTGCCACTTCACCATTGGTTTCAGGAGCTAAACGCATCACGGAATCGCACACTTCAATGTCTTCAGCCAGCGACGGCATACCAAATGAAATGCCAGCTTCTTTTACAGTGCTGTTGTGTTTTTTTAGTTGCTCATATTCATCATCAGTATTCCAATCAATGCCTTTGATGTTATTGCCAAGCTTGGTCATCAAAGGCCCGAGCGCAATAAATTTACGATAAGTATCCCCGTAAGTACGCTCAACCAGCTTAATAATCGCCATGGTTTTACCTGGAATTGGCTCACAATCGCCTTCTTTCCAGTTTTTCACTTCGCCAAAAGGTTGCGCCAGCTCTGCTGCTGAGTCGTGTTGCATAGGCAATGCCACGACCTCTTTTTTAGTGCCTAAATGTTTTTCAGCCAGTGGCGAAAAAGTTTTAGCCAGCGTTTTGAAAATTTGCCAGTCAGATTTAGATTCCCAGCCTGGTGACACGGCTTCAGAAAGCGGGTGAATAAACGGGTGCATGTCCGTGGTATTCAGGTCATTTTTTTCATACCAAGTCGCGGTTGGCAGAATAATGTCTGAATACGCACCTGTGGAATTGAGGCGGAAGTTAATATCCACCATTAAATCCAGCTTGCCAATCGGCGCATCTTCATGCCATTTCACCTCTTTATTTTCACTTCCTGCGCCTGACTCCTGCAACACGCCATTTTGTGCGCCGAGTAAGTGTTTAAGGAAATACTCGTGGCCTTTAGCAGAAGAACCAATGAGATTAGCACGCCATACAAACAGATTGCGCGGCCAATTGACGGGATTATCCGGGTCGGCATAAGCCACATCCAACTTGCCAGATTTTAACTCTGCGGCTACATACTGCGCCACGGAGGCTTCATCAGTAGCACCACTCTTTATCGCTTCCTCTGCCAACTCAATCGGGTTACGGTTAAAGTTAGGCATGGATGGTAGCCAGCCCATACGTGCCGCTTTAACGTTGTAATCAGCAATTGAATTGCCACGGTTTTTACCTTTACCTGCTGGGGATAACAGGCTATCCGCATTGAGCGTTTCATAACGCCATTGGTCGGTATGGAAATACCAGTAAGACGTAGAGTTGGTATGGCGCGGTGGTCGCATCCAGTCCAGCGCAAAGGCAATAGGCGCCCAGCCTGCTTGGGGGCGTAGCTTTTCCTGACCGACATAGTGCGCCCAACCGCCACCTGACTGCCCCACACAACCACACATGTGCAGCAAGTTCATGATGGCGCGGTAGGCTAAGTCATTGTGGTACCAGTGGTTAATGGCAGCGCCCATAATCACCATGGATTTACCTTTGGTTTTTGAAGCGTTGTAGGCAAATTCACGGCCAGTGCGCTCAATATCAGCCGCTTTCACGCCTGTCACTTTTTCCGCCCAAGCTGGGGTATAAGCCACACTGGCATCGTTGTAATCTTTAGCTACGTTTGCTCCACCCAAACCACGGTCGATGCCGTATTGGGCAATTTGCAGATCGAACACGGTAGCCACCAGTGCATCTTCTCCACTGGACAGTTTCACTTTGCGCACGGGTACATTGCGGAATAACAAGTTAGCTTCATCATGGTTGAAATGTGGGAAACCTACTGAAACCACTTCATCTCTATCGTCAATGCAAGTAAGTTCGGCAACAGTCTCGTGATCGCCAGCCTTTTCCAAGAGATTCCATTTACCTTCTTCACCCCAGCGAAAGCCGATACTGCCATTAGGTGCTACAAATGCGCATGACTTTCTGTCGAAAACAATGGTTTTCCAATCTGGATTATTGGTTTCACCCAAGGCACCATCAAAGTCTGACGCGCGTAAAAATCGATCAGACACATACGCATCACCATGCTTACGTAGCATTACCTGCATGGGTAAATCGGTATATTTGCGCGAGTATTCCTGAAAATATGGATCTTGATTATCAATGTGGAATTCTTTCAGCGCAACATGTCCCATCGCCAAAAAAGCCGCCGCATCTGTACCCTGACGTATTGGCATCCATAAGTCGGAAAATTTACAAAACTCAGCATAATCTGGCGCCATAGCGACAATTTTTGCACCCTTATAACGCACTTCAGAAGCAAAGTGCGCATCAGGAGTACGCGTCATCGGCAAGTTTGCGCCTGTGATAATAATGTAGGTGGAGTTATACCAGTCGGCCGCTTCTGGCACGTCGGTTTGCTCCCCCCAGGTTTGCGGACTGGCCGCTGGCAAGTCACAATACCAATCATAAAAAGAACCGCAAGCTGCACCGATGAGGGAGAGGTATCGTGAACCAGCAGCGTAAGAAATCATGGACATGGCCGGTATAGGTGAAAAACCAAAAATGCGATCTGGACCCCATTTTTTGATGGTGTAAACATTGGCGGCAGCCATGATTTCATTCACCTCATCCCAAGAGGTACGCACAAAGCCACCCAAGCCGCGAATGGCTGTATAGGCTTTGCGTTTTTTCTCGTCAGCCTGAATGGCGCCCCATGCCTCAACAGGGTCTTTACCAGTCATGCGTTCAGTACGATAAAGGTCTAACAAGCGTCCGCGTATTAGTGGATGTTTAATGCGATGTGGGCTATATAGATACCAAGAGAACGAAGCACCGCGCTGGCACCCTCTAGGCTCGTGGTCTGGCAAGTCATCTCGTGTACGTGGATAATCGGTTTGTTGCATTTCAAATGAAACCAACCCGTTTTTAACAAAAATCTTCCATGAACAACCACCCGTACAATTCACACCGTGGGTGGAGCGCACGACTTTGTCGTGCTGCCAGCGGTGGCGGTATGCATCTTCCCACTGACGGTCCTCAACGGTGACGATGCCATGGTTGTTAGAGAAGGTCTCTTTGACTTTATCAAAGAATTTTAATCTATCAAGAAAGTGACTCATTTTCTACTCCTATCGTTTTTTGCCGCATGTTTTTCATTCAGCGGATAACACTATGCTCATCCGCCCTACATCAATCGTTACGGGTTTTTAATTTCACTGCCCGCACGTAAATAAAACCACCAGTTCAATATCAGACACAGCGCATAGAACACAGCAAATCCATACATCGCCATTTCCGGTGTACCCGCTTTAATTTGACCTTTAATAACTTCTGGAGCAATGAAAGAACCGTATGCTGCAACAGCAGAAGTCCAGCCCAGCACAGGGCCTGCCTGCACACGGTCAAAAATAACGCCCACGGTGCGAAATGTAGATCCATTACCAACACCTGTCGCAGCAAAAAGAACAACAAACACCAATAAAAACTGTGTGAAATATATCTCTGGCGTGGCTGAATGGTAGGCCTGCATCATGATGTAGCCGGCGTAAGTTGATGCCGCTACCATCACTACAGAAATGACTTGAGTAACAATAGAACCGCCGAGTTTGTCAGAAATCCAGCCGCCGACTGGCCGAATGAGCGCACCAACAAATGGCCCGATCCAAGCATAAGTGAGTGCAGACGGCGCGGCTGGGTTTTTAACGTGCGTCCAAACCCCTGTTGCCGCATCCAATATATGTTTTTCACCAAATATCACGGTAATAGACAGTGGCAACGCCATCGAAAATCCAATGAACGAACCAAAAGTGACAAGATATAACGCTGTCATCGACCATGTATGTTTGTTCTTAAAAATGGCAAATTGTTTGGCGATATTCTCTTTCATTGTGCCAAATGCAGCGAGCTTCATCACCAGCAATGTTGAACCAATAATGAGCGGCATTGCTACCCACATATTTAGCAATCCCAAGCCAGTTGGCGCAGGTAAGTATAGATAAAGCCCAGCAATGGCGGGGATAAAAGCCAACGTATACAGCCAGGTGATCTTGATAAATGCGGCGATTGTGCCTTCGCTATCTGGCGAAATAGTCTTAAGGTTATTCATGCCAAACCAGCACAAGGCTGCCAATGGGACGAGTGACAACACCCAAGCAAAACCAGCGTTTTGAATAAAAGTAGGCGTACCAGCAGGAATTTTGCCAAATATCCAACCGCTATCTTTAACCAATGCAGTAGGTTCCCCGCCTAATGCACCAAAGACACCAACCGTCATCACCAATGGAATCAAAATCTGCATGGTAGTTACACCAAAGTTTCCTATACCGGCATTGATACCCAACGCTGTCCCTTGCAGACGTTTTGGGAAAAACGTATTGATGTTGGACATGGAACTTGCGAAATTTCCGCCACCTACACCAGACCACAAAGCCATAAGTTGAAATGCCCAAAGTGGCCATTCTGGATGCTGTAAGACGATGCCCGTGCCGATTGCAGGGGTCAACAACATGGCGGTTGTAAGGAAAATGGTATTTCGTCCACCAGCGAGGCGTATGAAAAATGAAGCTGGTATTCGCATAGTCGCTCCTGCTAGCCCTGAAATAGCAGTGAGCGTAAATAGCTCATCTTTACTGAAAGGAAAGCCCAGATTGCTCATCTGCACCGCGATAATTCCCCACATAAGCCACACCGCAAAGCCGCACAGTAAAGCCGG
This sequence comes from Methylotenera sp., assembly GCF_030684185.1. Classification (GTDB taxonomy): domain Bacteria; phylum Pseudomonadota; class Gammaproteobacteria; order Burkholderiales; family Methylophilaceae; genus Methylotenera. Next base: position 83,987 of record NZ_JAUXOY010000016.1, on the reverse strand, counting down.
TACAGAAATCCACAAATTTCGATAGGCAATTTTCTTACCTGTAGACTCCCAAAAACTGTTATTTTCTACATCCCATTTTTCAATATTGGTTGACATATCATCGCTCCCTAAATTTATACGGCTTGTTTTGCTGTTTGACGTTCGTGATGACGGGCGATTTTTACAGGGCGCACTTCTGTCCAGTACATCCATATCAGCGACACCCAAATAATGCCGAACATCAACATAAAGGCAGAAGTTCGCACACCTGTTAAATCTAACAATGCACCAAACATAATTGGCAGAATGAAGCCACCTAAGCCGCCCGCCATGCCTACAACGCCAGAAATCACGCCGATGTTATGCGGATACTCGTCTGCGATATATTTAAAAACTGATGCCTTGCCGATGGCAAACGCAATGCCCATTGTGAACATAATGACGGTGAACATAGTGACATTAAGACCAAAGTGGAAGGTTTGTGGACCATTAATCGTAACAATCGACACCTGTGTTTGTGGATAAGAGAGGAAAAACAAGCAAATGAGCGACACCCAAAGCACCCACCAAGTGACGGTATGCGCACCAAATTTATCTGAAAAATGTCCACCCACTGCACGTAGCAACCCGCCTGGTATGCTAAATGCTGCCGCCATGAGTGCTGCTGTTTTGAGGTCAAAACCATATTCACCGATGTAGTATTTGGTCATCCACAGTGCCAAAGCCACATAGCCGCCAAACACAATGGAGTAATACTGGCTGTATTTCCATACTTTCGGGTCTTTAAGCACGGCAAGCTGCTCGCCTATGGTGATGGTTTTGCCCACTTTGTGTGCAGGGTCGGAAAAAGTGAAAACCCAAAATAAAATAGCCGTGACTAGCATCAACACCGCATATATCTGTGGCACCATCGCCCAGCCAAAGCCTACAACAATGAGCGGCGCAACCAGTTTGGTCACCGCTGCACCCGTATTGCCAGCGCCAAAAATTCCCATCGCCAAACCTTGTCGATTTTTCGGAAACCAGCGTGCGCAATAAGAAATGCCTACAGTGAACGAACCGCCCGCCACGCCCACAAACAAACCTGTTACCAGAAACTGCCAGTATTCAGTGCATCTGGAAATCAGGTAAATGGGAATCACGGTGGAAAGCATCAAAATAAAGAACACAATGCGCCCACCAAACTTATCAGTCCACATGCCGAGCGGAAGCCGAATAAGGGAACCTGTCAGTACGGGAGTTGCGATGAGGATGCCAAACTGGGTTTCATTAAGTCCCAGAGTTTCCTTGATTGGGATGCCGATAACCGCAAACATCATCCAAATCATAAAGCACACGGTAAATGCTAAGGTACTCGCAGTGACTACTGACCAAGCTTTGTATTGTTGCGTTGCCATCATCCTTCTCCCGCCAAGTATTGATGAGCTAAGTTTACGGATAGCAAAAATACAAGATTTGACTTACATCAATTTCATGCTTATCAAAAGGATAGGAAGGGTGAAGCAAAAGAACTAGTTACCATTGCTTAGTATCTAGTTCATTTGGTTAAGCGGGTGTTTAAATTAATAGCTTGAATCAACCAAGCCATGCTCAACCGCATAAACTGCGGCTTGTACACGACTGGATAAGTTGAGTTTACGGAGTATACCTTGTACGTGAATTTTGACGGTGGACTCTGCTAAGTCTAGCGTGCGGGCGACTTCCTTGTTACTAGCGCCACTGGCAAGCATGACAATAATTTCTCGTTCACGTGGCGTGAGTTTTCCTAAGCTAGATTCTGCTTTAGCTAAGCTATTTTGTGGGTTACGCATCGCATCAGCCAATTTTCCTGCCATATGTGTAGAAATAACAGATTCCCCAGCAGCCGCGCGGCGTATGGAATCCAGCAGAAAATCTGTCTCTATGTTTTTTAATAAATACCCACGAGCACCAGCGCGCAAGGCTTCTAGTAAATCATCAGCGTCTTCTGACACCGTTAGCATGATGACTTCAGTCTGGGGTACTTCTTCACGCAATAAGGGAACGGCCGCCAGTCCGCCAGTGCCTGGCATATGCAAATCCAGTAACACCACATCTGGCTTGAGTTGTTTGGCACGCTTTACGCCTTCTAGCCCGTCGCTTGCCTCACCTACTACCTCAAAACCAGCTTGCCGCTCTAACAATAGTTTGATGCCACTGCGAAACAGCGTATGGTCATCAACAATTAAAACGCGAATGGGCTTCATACTCTTTTATTTTCTTGTAAAGAATTTTTTAATGTAAGTCTTTGGGAAGTATAAGGGAAATATGTGTCCCCACGCTTGGCACAGAATCAAAAGATAACGCTGCGCCAATTCGGTGAGCGCGTTCACGCATAATGAGAAGCCCCACATGACTGTCGCCAGTATCTCGCGCCGCATCAAAGCCCACACCATTGTCGCGTATGTCAATCGTACATTGTTCAGCACAAACTATTTCCACCTCAACTTGGCTGGCTTTTGCATGTTTACGCACATTAGAAAGTGACTCTTGCACAATATGCATTACTTGCAATACTTGCTCGGGTTGTAATTTAGGCGCGCTACCATGTGTGATAAAAGTAGCTTTTATCCCTGTTTGTCCTTCAAACTTTTCCAGCGCACTTCGAATGGCTGTTTCCAAATCCGTACTGCCAATGCGTGTGCGAAAATGTACCAACAATTCCCGCACATCATCATAACTTTCCTGAACTCCCTCGCGGATTTGCGCTAAACCCTTCATGGCTTCAGCAATATGGTTTTTTTGCAAATCTTCTTGTAACAATTGCACCTGAATATTAAGGAACGCCAGTGATTGCGCGATGCTGTCATGTAGCTCCTGCGCCAATAAATTACGCTCTTCAGAAACAGCCATTTCTTTATCTAGCGCAGCTAATTCTTTATTTTTAGCTTCAATGCTACGCGTTTTTTCCTCTACGCGCTGCTCTAACGTGGCGTAAATATCCTGCAATTGATCCGCCATACGATTAAAACCACTTGCCAATTCGCCAAGCTCATCATGGCTGGTAACAGGCAAACGCACATCAAAATCTGCCTGTGCCATGCGTTGAATTCCCTCACGCAACTGCGTCACTGGGCGTACCACCATGTGCGAAAACAAATAAACCAGCAACACGGTACCTACAAGGGCTAAGCTGACCAAAGCAATCTGTAGAAAACGCAGCAAAGAGGTCGCATGCTCATTACTGCGTTCCACCATGGACACCAAATCGTTAATGCCGCTAACAAACTGCTCAAGCATCGGTCGATACTGTATCAACTGCGCTTCTTGTTCGGCGATACTAGCCGTATTAAGAATCTGCATAATGTACGGGTGAATACTGGTCTGCCATGCCTGACGCAGCTGCGTCATATGCGTTTTAACATCAATATCTTTTGGTAGGGAAAGCGGCCGCTGGGGGTTGCCTAACTCCAACTCACTCAAAGTTCTCTCAAATAAAACAACTTCATGGTCAATGTCATCACGTAGCTGCTTTGTCGGTTGCTTAACCTGTTGTTCTAGTAAATAGGCAATACGATATGAACGCATACGCTCGCGCCCAGCATCATTTATTGCCGCAGCACCACCTTCTAGCCGCCATGAGACTAGCAATGTTGAACCAATTGCCACTAATGCGACAAGAAAATAAAACACCAATAGGCCGATTATTTTGTCACGGATTTTTAGCCTAATCATAAGTAGCAAGATTCTCTTTGGTAGACTTAGCCTTCAACTTTAGCATGTCTCTAGGTTCAAATTTTAGATTTAATAATGAAAAATTAGAATTAATTGATTCAATCGCAACGGATGCTGGTCAGTCTTACTTAAAGTTCAAGTTAGTCGTGCTATCGATGTATGAACCTCTGCAATTGTAGTCGCACTGAAAAAGGCGGGTATCTTGATACTTGTTGGCTTAGGTGCATTTGAAGTTACAAGAAGAGTGTCTCGCAGTCGTTGCAACCGCAGTACAGGCACTGAAATATAAAATTCTGGGCGAAATTCTCAAGTATTGCTGTGGGCATTCACAAAAACAGACCGTTGATTAGTCGGTCCTGAACAACGCAGTTCTAGTGATTTCTAACTATTTGAACTGAGCGATATTTTAATACTGCTGCATCGTAGCAACTAACAATTGCAGTTGGCTTGGGTCGACTAATTAAGATGAATGGATTCAATTCTATGACTAAGAGTTTTAGCATGGTTCCAGAAAAATAGGGACCAACACTTTGCTCTTATTTCTGAGTAATGGCGTTGCCAGTCTACATAAACTGAAAATTATCAATCCTGATATATGACCAAGTTAGCCACGTAATGCGTACACCATGAAACGTACACCATGAAAACTAAAGATTCGGAAAATCTTCAAGTTTTTTATTCTCAACTGGCAATTCATAAGGGTCTGCAACGTATGCAGGCCCTTTCATAATGATGACTACAATGCAGCCAATGGCGGCAGCCCCTACTAAAAACCAGATGCTGAACAGAGCGCCTAGGCATTGGTAAATTATTTTTAACTGATCTGCATTTAATGTGTCATTAGTTAAATACAGTTTTAGCATAATGGCGCATGGTATTACGCCGCTAATAACAAATATATGAGGTATCTTTTTAAGCAAAACCCATTCAAAGCCAGAGGGTGACCTAGTAAACCCAGATAACTTGTTAAAATAGTTCATGGCTATTTGGCTCACATATTCAAAATAGGTTCATTGCTACAGGTGAATATATGTCAGTACAAACCTTCCCAAAATTTCCACCATACGCGTTCATCGGTGGGTGCGCCTTTGCCTAGCATGGCACTGTTTGGGTAGTTCTTTTCAAGAATACGCAAGGTGTCGTTTTTAAGGTCATCCAAGCTCAATAAATCATAAGCGCTAATCATGATGACCAGCGCTTCTTCAACGCCTGGTGTTTGAGGAAAGTATTCCAATACATATTTACAGCGGTTAATGGCGGCTAGGTAGGCTTGGCGTTTCATGTAGTAGCGTGCAACGTCCAGTTCGTGTTCAGATAAGCTGTTCGCTAGATATATCATGCGCTGAGTGGCGTCTTTTGTATAGCGGCTGTTTGGGTAACGCGTAACCAGTTCTTTGAATGTCACAAAAGAATCACGTAACGAGCGAGGATCACGATCACTAATTTGTTGTTTCGTAAGTTTTTCAAGTATCCCACGCTCGTTAAATACAGCTAAACCTTTTAAATAATAAGCGTAATCAACATTAGGGTGGTTAGGATGCAGTTTAATAAAACGATCTGCTGCGGCTACGGCTAACACTGGGTCTTGTTTTTTATAGTGTGCATAGGCAGTTTCAAGCTGGGCCTGTGTCGCGTATCGGCCATTTGGATAGCGTGACTCCAGCTTGCCAAAGTAGACTATGGCTTTATCATAGTCTTTATTCCGCATTTTTTCTTCACCCATTTGGTAGATGCGTTCAGCCGTCAACCCTTTGGTGTCGTCAAGCTCAGTAGGGGCACCGAATATTGCGCAACCATTGATTAACAAGGCAAACATTAAAATTAAGATATACTTCATGCCAAAACCTACTTTAAGAAATTAGTAATAATTATAACCGATGACAGACACTACCCAACAACCTCTTAGTAATACTCTTACGCTCACTATCCCACATGATTTAGGCGGATTGCGTCTTGATGTTGCTTTGCAACGCATGTTGCCAGACCACTCACGCTCACGTTTACAAGCCTGGATTAAAAGTGGTCTGGTGACAGTAGACATGCAACTAAGCACCTCTAAAACCAAAGTATGGGGAGGCGAGCAAGTCATTGTACAGGTGCAAGCCAAACCTGAAAACTATACATTTACCGCAGAAGATATTCCGCTTGATATTGTATTTGAAGATGAGCATATTTTGGTTGTCAATAAGCCAGCGGGCATGGTGGTTCACCCTGCGGCAGGCAATTGGAGCGGTACGCTGTTAAATGCCTTGCTGTTTCATGCACCAGAATTAACAGATGTGCCGCGCGCAGGTATTGTGCATAGGTTGGATAAAGACACCAGCGGCTTACTGGTGGTTGCAAAAACTTTAGCAGCACAAACTAACTTAGTGCGTCAGTTACAGGCACGAACCGTTAAGCGAGAGTATCGAGCTATTGTGTGGGGGCAGTTGTGGCGTAACGGCGTAGTAGACCAGCCGATTGGGCGTGACCCGCGTTCACGTACCAAAATGGCGATTAACCGTATGGGTAAACCAGCAATTACGCGTTACGAGATATTGGAGCGTTTTTCAGTACAGACTTATTTGCGCTGTAACTTAGAAACTGGCCGCACACATCAGATTCGTGTACACATGCAGTTTTTAAAAGCACCTATCGTGGGGGACCCTATTTATGGTTTCCGAGGCATTATTCCTATTCGCGTGATGACGCAAACTTTGCGCGACGAAGTGAGTCGATTTAACAGGCAGGCGTTGCATGCGATTAAACTTGGTTTAATGCACCCTGCGACCAATGAGTTTGTAGAATGGCAGATTGAACTGGCAGACGACATGAAAGCCTTGCTGGAGGCCATGCGTCATGAAGATCCGCGCAAAGACGATGAGGAAGAATTTGAATTCAGCATGGAACCGTACTTATCTGATGAAGATTATGAGGACGATGAAGACTTTAGTGAAGACGATGATGATTTAGAGTTGGAAGACGAAGAGTAAATCGTGCAAGAGTTGAATTTCATTATTCCTGATTGGCCAGCCCCGGCAAATGTAAAAGCGCTGCAAACTACGCGTACTGGCGGCGTTAGCCATGCGCCGTATGCAAGCTTTAACTTGGGTGCGCATGTGAATGATGACTCTATTGCTGTTGCTAAAAATCGTCAATTGCTCAGCCCTTATTTGCCAAGCGAGCCTGTGTGGGTGAATCAGGTGCATGGTATTGAAGTGATTGATGCAGCTAAAAGTACTTGTTTGCAAAATGCTGATGCCTCGTTTACCACTAAACCAAATGTGGTTTGTGTGACCATGACGGCCGATTGTTTGCCAGTGCTGCTTTGCGACAAGGCCGGTACTGTGATTGCAGCCGTGCACGCTGGTTGGCGCGGCCTGTGTGATGGCGCCATTGAAGCAGCGGTGAATAAATTACCTGTAGAAAAAAGCGAGATTTTAGCGTGGCTTGGCCCAGCAATCGGCCCAAGTGCCTTTGAGGTTGGAGATGATGTGCGTGAGCAATTTATACAACACGACAATCAAGCTGCATCGGCGTTTAAAAAACTTGGGGATAAATGGCTGTGCAATATGTATTTGATTGCACAGCAACGTTTGAGTAAAGTTGGCGTTACGCAAATTTACGGTGGTAGCAGCAATGAAGATTTTTGCACTTATACAGATGAAGCGCGCTTTTTCTCATTTAGACGCGATAACGTCACGGGGCGTATGGCTAGCTTAATTTGGCTAGCGGAATAATCACAAAAATTATTTATAAATCACACTGCGCATACTTAAGCTTCCTAAATCAAAACTATCGGTTAAGAACTGCATATGGTCATCTTGATGGCGCACTGCTGCAATATATAACAGAGGTAAGTAATGTTCGTCTGTTGGTACGGCTAATTTGGCTGAATCGCCAGCATGAGTAATGTCTAATAAGGCTGCTTCATCGCTAATCTCAAGAGCATTTTTGATATAGGTATCAAAATTTGTTGCCCAGTCAGGGGTTGTGCCTTGCATATTCAATCTGGCTAAATTATGCACGATATTGCCGCTGCCAATGATCATTACGCTGCGCTCACGCAGGCTAGCCAGTTGCTTGGCAAGTGCAAAGTGCTCAGCAAAAGCTAAATTTACATTTAAACTTAGCTGAAAAGCAGGCGCATCTGCTTCAGGAAACAGCGATTGTAATATCGACCAAGCACCATGATCTAAACCCCAATCTTGTGAAGTTGTGATGGTATTAGCAGGAAATAAGTCACGGACCATTTTTGCGTATTCAGGTGCGCCAGGCGCAGGGTATTGCTGAGCGAATAACTCAGCAGGGAAGCCACCAAAATCATGAATGGTTTTAGGTTTTTCGACTACGCATACTTGTGTACCATGTGTTTGCCAGTGTGCGGAAATACAAAGAATCGCATTTGGTTTCGGCAAGGTTTTTCCTAACGCTAGCCATGCCTCACGGTAAGGGTTTTCTGTAATGGCGTTCATCGGATTGCCATGACCAATGAACATGGCTGGCATACGTGTAGTGTTTTCTTTGTTTTTCATGATCATGTTGATTTATTCATTCATAAACTAAATATTGGGTTGATAGCTGCCTTTAACAAGCAATAAATTACGGCTATGGCTTTGGTCGTTTATAATACACACTTCAAAAGTTAGTTTAGGCGAGTTGTTTTAGACTATCTTTAATTTATATTGAACCCAGAATTTTATGTTAAACCTTGCAATCACTTCGGCACCATTATCTGTACTCTCATGGATTATTCTAGTCAGCCTGTTGGGCGGAGTGATGAGCGTTACTTTGGCTGCCTTGTTTGCCCTTAATGTCCGCACAGCATGGATACCTATGCTAGTGAGCTACGCCATCGGCGCCATGTTAGGCGCTGTATTCTTAGAGATTTTACCGCATGCGTTTAGCATTGCGGGTAGTGTAGAAACAGTTTCCGCTACCTTATTGCTAGGATTATTGTTATTTTTTGTTTTGGAAAAATTAGTGATTTGGCGGCATTGTCATGGTGATCATTGTGAAGTGCATGCAATCCATTCTGAAGAGAATTGTCCGGTCACTCACCCGGAAAAAGCCGTTGATGATAGCGGCAGAAAATATAAAGCGGTAGCCGCCCAGCAACCTTCTGTGCTACTAAGTAGCGGCCACACCCATTCACATGCGCATGATGGCGGGCGTAGCGGTTTGATGATTATGATAGGTGATACTTTTCATAATTTTATTGACGGTATTTTAATAGCCGCAGCTTTTACGGTAGATATTAAATTAGGTGTCGTGACAGCATTGGCGATTATCGCGCACGAGATTCCGCAAGAAGTAGGGGATTTTTTAATCTTACTGCATTCAGGCTACAGCAAAAAACAAGCGTTAATATTTAATCTGGTTTCTAGCGTAGCCACTTTGGTGGGTGGATTAATCGCCTATTTCGCGCTGCAGTACGTACAAAGCTGGATACCGATTATTTTAGCTTTGGCAGCTTCCAGCTTGCTGTATGTAGCCGTGGCAGATTTAATTCCAGGTCTGCATAAACGTACGGAATTAAGAGCAACCATCGCTCAAGTGTTACTCATCTCGATTGGTGTTGGAACCATCTGGATCGCGCACCTTGTTTTGGAATGATTGGTTCTTGAGTAAGGGCTTTTTGTCTTTAATAAATAGACGATGCTTTACGCCAAGTATCAAAAGTAATAAAGCGCACGGTAATCGTCCGTAAAATATAAATGTCAGCAAGTATGAAGTGATGGTTTTTCTTTTACTGCCTGAGAACGGTGACAGAGAGCCAAGCAATTGCAGTAATGTACATAAGTTATAAATTTAATTTAAAGGTTGGTGAGTAACAATGAGTTTATCAAATCCAAAAGTTGGCTTCGTCTCGCTCGGATGCCCTAAGGCAGGCTCTGATGCAGAACGTATCCTCACCCAATTGAGAGCTGAAGGCTACGAGATTTCAGGCAGTTATGAAGATTCTGATTTAGTGGTAGTGAATACCTGCGGCTTTATTGATAGTGCGGTTGAAGAGTCGCTTGATGCGATTGGTGAGGCTATTAAAAAAAATGGCAAGGTGATTGTCACAGGCTGTTTAGGAGCGAAAAAAGGCGTGGTTGAAGCGGCGCATCCTAGTGTTCTGGCCGTGACAGGACCGCATGCACTAGAGGAAGTGATGTCCGCCGTGCATGCTAACTTGCCAAAATTGCACGAACCTTTTATTGATTTAGTTCCGCCGCAAGGCATACGTTTAACGCCTAGCCACTATGCATATTTAAAGATTTCTGAAGGCTGTAATCATCGCTGTAGTTTCTGCATTATTCCAAGCATGCGTGGCGATTTAGTAAGTCGTCCGATTGGTGAGGTGTTGAATGAGGCTGAAAACTTAGTGAAGGCAGGTGTAAGTGAGATTTTAGTGATCTCACAGGACACGTCTGCGTATGGTGTAGATGTGAAATATCGTCCAGGTTTTTGGAATGGCCGCCCTGTTAAAACGCGCATGACCGAGCTTTGCCAAAGTTTGAGTGAGTTGGGTGTATGGACGCGTTTGCACTATGTTTATCCCTATCCGCATGTAGATGAAGTGATTCCTCTAATGGCAGATGGCTTGATATTACCTTACCTGGATGTACCTTTTCAGCATGCCAGCCCACGCATTCTCAAGGCTATGAAGCGCCCGGCGCATGCAGAGAACAATCTAGCGCGAATCAAAGCATGGCGTGAAATTTGCCCGGATATTACCGTAAGAAGTACATTTATTGCGGGTTTCCCAGGTGAAACCGAAGACGACTTCCAAATATTGCTCGACTTCTTGGAAGAAGCGCAATTGGATAGAGTTGGTTGCTTTGCTTATTCTGCGGTGGACGGCGCAAAAGCCAATGAGTTGCCTAATCCAGTGCCAGAAGAAGTTAAACAAGAGCGTTTAAGCCGATTTATGGCGGTACAAGAGCGTATTAGTGCCGCTAAGTTACACAGCAAAATCGGTAGCATTCAGACAGTGTTAGTCGATGAAATTGTCTCTGATTCTGAAGGTAACATTGAAGCAATAGGCCGTACTAAAGCCGATGCGCCTGAAATTGACGGTGTAGTGTATATGGAAGATGCGGATGGTTTAACGCCGGGTGATTTTGTTGAGGTTGAGATTTATAGTGCGGATGGGCATGATTTACGGGGCGGGCCACCGAGAAGTTGAGCATGAAAAAGATAATATTTTTATTTGCAATGCTTGCGATATATCAAAACTGGTACAGAATCGAACCATTGTTTAATGATGAACAAACAATTTCAGCCACTCAATCATACACAAAGAATCCAGTGATTCTTTACACCACTTCGTGGTGCGGATATTGTAAAAAAACAAGAGAGCTGTTAGCAGAACAAAATATAGCCTTTACTGAGTACGATATAGAAAAGTCCGAAGAGGGTCGCAGGCAACATGCTGCATTGGGTGGAAAAGGTGTCCCTGTAATAAAAGTCGGGGATGCCGTTATTTTTGGCTATGATAAAGATGGTTTACTAGCGGCAATCTATGAAAATAGAATTAATTAGCGAATAGGCCGTGCAAAAATTATTTAACTTACACACCATTAAGCGATGAGTTGCTTTGTGTTTAACTGATCATAGCTATTTTGTGCAGTTAAGACCTCTTCAATATTGGTTTCAGACCAGGTTTTAATGGCGTAAAGTAAATCTTTAAGCGTGTGCCCAAGCGGGGTGAGCGCATATTCTACTTTTGGAGGTACGGTAGCATATACTTTTCTGCTGACTAAGCCGTCACGCTCTAAGCCGCGTAAAGTTTGAGTGAGCATTTTTTGCGATATTCCACCTATTTCACGTTGCAGATTGCTAAAGCGTTTGGTTTCGCTTTCTAGTAATATCATGACAAGTACAGTCCATTTATCTGCAATTCTATTGAGTATCAAACGCGTTGGGCAGTCTGCATTAAATGCGCATGCCTGCGGTTGGGTAGATTGGTTTTCTGTAGTGTCCATACTGTATCCTTATTTTATACAGGTATCTAAAAAGTGCCTATATAATGTTTTGGTGCCTACTTACTTAAAGTAACTAATGGGATTATACTCTGCTCCATCTTTTAAACAATCTATAAAAAGGAATATCACATGGCAGCTATTGTAGTGATTTACCACAGTGGTTATGGACATACGAAAAAACAGGCCGAAGCAGTTGCCGAAGGTGCAAAGGCAGATTTAGTCGCCATTGATGCGAATGGTGATATTACAGAAGCAGACTGGGCAAAATTAGATGCTGCTAAAGCCATTATCATGGGCTCGCCAACTTATATGGGCTCTGTCAGTTGGCAGTTTAAAAAGTTTGCGGATGCCAGTTCTAAAGCTTGGTTCGTGCAAAAATGGAAAAACAAAATATTTGCAGGTTTCACCAATTCTGCCACGATGAATGGCGATAAATTTTCGACGATTCAGTATTTAATTACGCTTGCTATGCAGCACTCAGGTGTTTGGGTGGGTACTGGCTTAATGCCAGCAAATGCAAAAGCAGCCAAGCATGGTGACGTGAATTATGTAGGAGGTTTTTCTGGTGCGTTAATGACTTCACCTAGTGACTCTTCGCCAGATGAGGTAAATAAAGGTGATTTGGAAACTGCGAAACTATTAGGTGTACGTGTTGCTGAATTTGCAGCTAAAGCATAAGTTAAGCGAATAAGTCTTGGTGTATGGGGGCGGGGCGCTGACTGTCAGCGCGCTCTTCTAGAAAATCCACGGTGAGTGGGCAGCGGGTTGGTTTTTTTGCAGCTTTGCGACGCTTAGGAGTTGTTGCTTCTAGGTCAATGAATGGCGTTTGACTGACGCGTATATAGCCTGAACTTGCAAGTTTTTGTGCGGTGGTTTCAAACAGGCTGAGTGGGTTATCGATATTTTGCAATGTAACCACGGCTTTACTAATCTTTAGTACGTTGTACATTACAAATTTAGCTGTAGTTTGTTTGCCGTAAATCTCGCCTATATGAATTTCCACAATGTCCCCCTAAGCTTAGTGCATCATTATATTATCGCCGCAATCAGCGATTAACAAGTTTTTGCTTATGAATTATTGCTTTCTACGTAGATTAATATGTGATTTGATGAGATCTTTTGCTTGATAACGAAACCTGATGCCATCCGAGTCTTTAACCCACATGTGGAGTAGTCCGCTAAAGAACAAATGAGTATCGAGTGCTAATTCAAGGGGGGTATGTGAACCAGCTAAAAGATTTTGTGTTTGTGCGCGCTCGTAGGCAAGCTTAATTTTTCCTGTGATGCTTGAGCAGTTATCCAGAATTTGTTGAAGTACTGCTGAAAACTCATCTACATATTCGCATTTAATCATCATGATTTCATACGTTTGACGCATTTCGATGTTCTCATTGAGGTCATCAATAGTTTGACAAAGGCTATATTCAATTTGGGTGAGCGGGTCTTCATTACCTTCTAAGGTGAGGCTGTCGTCCATGCGGTCGATGAGAGGCAATAATACTTGTTCACGTATTGCATGGAAAATCTCGGTTTTATTTTTAAAATGCCAATATACCGCACCGCGCGTCACTTCAGCCTGTGTTGCAATATGCTCTAAGGTGGAGCGACTCACTCCACGTGTTAAAAATACCTCGCGTGCCGCATTAATAATGCGTTTTCGCGTCAGCTCAGCATCTTCTTTAGTTTTTCTTACCATTTATATTGCTCTTTTCATTCAAATAGTTCGCTTGTTTTTAATTGGCAAACTATAAAATAAATTTTTTAGAAAAATGTAAAAACTTATATACATACATTCTTGTTTGTATATAATATACATACAAATGTGAATGTAAGCAAGCGTGCATTCCTTAGATATTTAAATTAACTATATTAATTATCAGCATAATAAGCAAAAAGCTAATTAATACGTGGAGCTATTAATGTTATTCGACAACGCACAACAACGCCCTTCAAAAAACCTCATAAATACTCTATTTTTAGCATGGTCAGTAAAGTCCACTGCCGTAGCCCTGATGGTCGGTTTGGCTTTAACTGGTTGTGGTAAAACGGATGATCCGTCAGCGAAAGCGGGAGGCTCTATGCCTGCCATGCCAGTTGGTGTGATAGAGCTGAAGGCAACCAGCGTACCTATTAGTGCGGAAGTTGTCGCGCAAACTGAGGGTGCTAAAGAAGTAGAGATTCGTCCGCGTGTGGGTGGCATTTTACTGAAAAAACTATTTGAAGAGGGATCGACTGTTAAGGCTGGCCAGGCGATGTTTTTAATTGATCCTGTGCCATACCAGATTGCGCTTTCAAATGCCAAGGCACAATTGGCGCAGCAAGAGGCACGCGTAGTACAGACTCAGCGCGAAGCGACACGTTTAGATAGTTTGCTAGCATCACAATCGATTAGTAAGCGCGAGGCTGATAATGCATCATCAGACCATAGTATGGCTCGTGCAGGGCTTGCACAATATGATGCTGGCGTGCGTGAAGCGCAACTGAATTTATCATATACAACTGTGACATCGCCATTGTCAGGCATTGCAGGCCGCTTTGAGTTTTCTGAAGGGGCACTGGTTAATGCGAATACAAGCTTACTCACAAAAGTAAGCCAAATTAGCCCGATATGGGTGCGTTTCAGTTTGTCTGACAGTGAGCTTGCGGCACTTGGCGGCCATGTATCCCCTGCAAATGTTAAAGATGTGACTTTGGTATTGGCTGACGGAACGACGTATGATAAAAAAGGACAATTAAATTTTGCGGCAAGTGGAATAGACCCGCAGCTTGGTACGCAGCAACTACGCGCAACATTCGAAAATGAAGATAAACGCTTACTGCCTGGGCAGTTCGTGCGCATTCGTGTGGCCACAGGCACACGTGAAGGGGTGTTTTTATTGCCGCAAACCGCAATATTAACGAATGATCAAGGTAAATTTGTTTTTGTGGCAGAAAAAGATAAAGAAGGTCAAACTGTAGCAGCCATGCGCCCAATTGTAGAGGGTGGCTGGCAAGGCAAGGATTGGGTCGTATTGAGTGGCTTAAAGGCTGGCGAGCTGGTGATTGCTGATAACTTGATTAAAGTTCGCCCAGGTGCCGCTGTTAAACCACATCCATTGGGTTCGGCGCCAGCAGCTATGCCAACTGCAAATAACCCCGCTAAAAAAGGATAAAAGACATGACCAAGTTTTTTATCACGCGGCCGATTTTCGCCTCTGTACTTTCAATCATTATCGTATTGGCAGGCTTGGCAGCGGCATTCAAGTTGCCAATTGCACAATACCCCCAAATTGCGCCGCCTACTGTCACTATTACCGCATCCTATCCAGGTGCGAGTGCTGAAACGCTTTCTAAAACCGTTGCAGGGCCCATTGAAGAACAGTTAAGTGGTGTTGATAATTTGTTGTATTTCAATTCCAGCGCAGATTCTAGCGGCACGCTGGTGATTACTGCCACTTTTGAAGTGGGGACCAATGTTGACCAAGCGACATTTAATGTAAGCAATCGTGTGAATATCGCCACGCCACGCCTACCAGATGATGTGCGTCGTAACGGTCTGATTGTGCAGAAAAAGTCGAACGATATTTTGTTAGTGGTGATGCTGACTTCAAAAGATGTAAAGCATGATCGTTTATTTTTAAGTAACTACGCCACACTAAACGTATTGGATGAATTTAAGCGTGTTAAAGGCGTAGGTGACTCGTTGATATTCGGTGGGCAAGATTATTCAATGCGTGTTTGGTTGCGCCCGGACCGTATGGCGCAGTTAGGGGTGAGTACCAGTGATATTGCCTCTGCAATTAGTGCACAAAATAATCAATATGCTGCGGGAAAAATTGGTCAAGAGCCAGCACCTGCAGACCAGCAGTTAGTATATACAGTGACTGCCAAGGGTCGATTGGTCGACCCTGAACAGTTCGGCAATATTATTATTAAAGCTAATGGGCCGCGCGGAATTCTTTATCTAAAAGACGTGGCACGCATTGAGCTAGGCGCTCAAAGTTACAATGTTACATCTGCACTGAATGGTCAGCCGGGTGTGGCTATCCCTATCTTTTTGCAAAGTGGTGCCAACGCTTTGGATACAGCCAAAGGTATTAAGGCCAAAATTGAAGAACTTAAAGTCAACTTTCCGGCGGGCATGCAATACACCATTCCTTATGATACGAGTGATTTTGTTAAAGCTACCATTAAAGAGGTGTTAAAAACGTTCGGCGAAGCCTTGGTATTAGTCGTTTTAGTCGTATTTTTATTTTTACAAAGCTGGCGCGCAACGCTAATTCCTATTATTGCAGTGCCAATTTCTCTGATTGGTACTTTTGCTGGACTTTATGTTTTTGGTTTTTCTATTAACCTGCTAACGCTTTTTGCCATGATTTTGGCGATTGGTATCGTGGTGGATGATGCGATTGTGGTGCTTGAAAACACTGAGCGATTGATGCGGGAGGAAAATCTAGATCCATTGTCTGCTGCGATTAAATCGATTCACCAGGTGTCAGCAGCGGTAGTGGCGATTGTACTGGTATTGTGTGCCGTATTTGTGCCTGTCGCTTTTCAGGGCGGAATCGCAGGTGAGTTGTATCGGCAATTTGCGGTGACGGTTGCCATTTCTGTGGTGATTTCCGGGATCGTCGCTTTAACTTTAACGCCTGCGCTTTGCGCCCTGATTTTGAAGAAAACGCATCGCACAAGCTGGTTTTTTGAAAAATTTAATAGCGGGTTCAATAAGTTCACACATTTTTATACAGATACAGTGAGTTTAACACTCAAGCATAGAATTATTGGCGGTTTGGCATTTGGTGGTATTTTGATTGCAATGATCTTCTTGTTTATGAAAGTACCAGGTAGCTTTGTGCCAGCTGAGGATCAGGGTTATGTCGTGACGATTGTTGTGATGCCTGACGGTGCAACATTAAGCCGTACCACTAAAACAACTGAAAATATTCGCGCAGCCATTGCACAAGACCCGGCAGTTGCTCACGAGTTTGCCGTGAATGGTCTGGAACTGCTGACTGGTGCGAATAAAACCAATGCCGCTACCATGTTTGTGCGGCTTAAAGATTGGAGTGAACGTACAACTACTGCAGACGATATTGTAGGTAAATTGTTTGGTATTGGGATGAGTCAGCCTGACGGTATGGGTTTTGCGGTAAACCCGCCAGCAATTCGTGGCTTAGGTTCAGCAGGCGGCTTTGAAGTGTATGTGCAAAGCCTGCGGGACACTGACCCGATTAAGCTTGCGCAAATAATGAATAATTTCATAGATGCGTTGAGAGCAGAACCAAAACTAACCGGGTTAAATACTTTTTTCCGTCCGACCGTGCCACAGCTGAAAATTGAGGTGGATGAAGCGAAAGCGATTTCATTAGGCGTTAAAATTTCTGACATATATGCTACTTTGCAAAGCACCATGGGGTCATTCTATGTGAATGATTTTAATAAAAATGGGCGCACATATAGAGTGCAACTGCAAGCTGAACCTCAATTCAGAATGAAGCAGGAGGATTTGGGAAAAGTTTATGTGCGCAGTCAGCCTAGTGCTTTGTCTCCTGAAGGTAACATGATTCCGCTCTCTGCTTTAAGTAAAGTGAGTACCATAGTTGGTGCTGAACAACTTGAGCGTTACAACGGCTTGCTTTCGGCAAAAGTGTTTGGTAGCGGCGCACCAGGGGTAAGCTCTGGCGATGCGATTAGCACGGTTGAAAGAATCGCTAAAGTTAGCCTGCCAGATGGTTACCAAATTGCCTGGACGGCGCAAGCTTATCAAGAGAAACGTACGGGTTCAGCGGCAATGTTTGCTTTCGGTTTTGCCATTGTCATGGTGTTTCTCATATTAGCAGCGCAATTTGAGACATGGGCACTGCCATTAGCCGTCATTATGGCTGTACCGTTTGCACTTGCAGGGGCTTTTTTGGCGGTGCTATTGCGTGGTATGCCTAACGACATTTACTTCCAGATTGGGCTGATTACGTTGATAGGGTTAGCGGCTAAAAATGCCATTTTAATTGTGGAATTTGCCAGCCAGAAAATGGAGCAGGGTATGCCTGTTGCACAAGCTGCTTTGGAGGCGGCCCGCATGCGGTTTAGACCCATTGTGATGACTTCGATGGCGTTTGTGTTAGGTATCGTGCCGCTGGTTTTTGCCACTGGGGCTGGTGCGGCGGCTCGCCGTTCAATGGGTACAGGCGTATTCGGTGGCATGATATTAGCGACTTTTATCGCTACGATATTTATCCCCTTATTTTTTACATGGTTATCAGGAAAGCATGTCAGGCATCACGGTAAATTAGAAATGGAAATCAAAGCAAAGGAAACTGTGTGATGTTTAGTTTATATCTCAATCAAACCAAGCCATTAGGCATAAAACTTATTGGCTTGGTAATACCTGCTTTTTTACTTTCAGCGTGTCAAATTGTAGGGCCAAATTATGAGCGCCCAGAGTTGGTTGTGCCAGCTCAATTTACCGAGGCTGCAGATCAAGCGCCAAACAAGATTTCTAATACTTGGTGGACGCAGTATCAAGATCAGCTGTTAAATGATCTGGTGAATAAAGCCTTGCAGAATAATACAGACATAAAGTTGGCGGTAGCACGTATTGAAGAGTCCGAAGCATCGGCGCGCGAGGTCGGCGCTGCGACATTTCCACAGATAGATTTAAACGCAGACGCTAGCCGAACACGTGTCACAGAACTTGGCGCCAATCCAGTCAGCCGTAACCCACGAAGTAACTATAAAGCCCAATTGGGTACGTCATTTGAGATTGATTTTTGGGGAAAATTAAGCCGTGCTAAAGAGTCAGCACGTGCGCAAGTTTTATCTACTCAGTATGCAAAAGATACTGTCGCACTTTCATTATCCGGTTTGGTGGCAAGTAATTATTTAATATTGCGAAGTTTAGATACGCAAATTGTTATCTTGCAAGACAATATTAAAAGCCGTGAAGCAAGTCTTGGATTGACGAAACGACGTTTAGAAGGGGGCGTTTCATCAGCTTTGGACGTGCATCAGGCTGAGGTGGCTAGTGCGAACTTAAGTGCTCAATTAGCAGAATTGACAAGATTGAGAGCATTGAGTCTGCACCAGTTAGCTTTGCTGACAGGGGACTTAAATCTTAATATCGCAAGCGCTGATATTAAATCTTTACCAATACCGCCAACGCCGCCCGCAGGCTTACCTTCAAGTTTATTAGAAGCACGTCCGGATATACGCCAGGCTGAAGAGCAGATGATTGCAGCCAATGCAAAAATTGGTGTGGCAAAAGCTGCCTTGTATCCTACTATCTCACTTACAGCAGGTCTTGGTGGTGAAAGCCTGGAACTGGGCGATATACTTAAATCAGCTGCACGTATTTGGACAGGTGGTTTGAATTTGTATTTGCCAATTTTTGACTCAGGAAGATTGAATTCAAAAGTTGAGCAAGCTAGCGCCAAGCAAAAACAAGCTTTAGCCAGTTACGAGGGCGCAGTCCAAAGCGCCTTTAGGGAAGTAAACGATGCGCTGGTCAATTTGCGTCAAAACACTGAACGAGAAACGGCACTCAATACAAGTCAACAAGCAGCAAAAAAAGCATTAGAAATATCTGAAAATCGCTATCAGTCGGGTTATTCTGCCTATTTAGATGTGCTAGATGCGCAGAGAGTTTATAACGATGCTGCCTTGTCTTATGTGCAAAGTCGTCAGGTAAGGCTAGTTGCGACAGTTGAGTTATTTAAAGCGCTTGGTGGCGGCTGGCAGGAGAGTGATGTACAGCAAGTTAAGTAGCTGCTTGCGAATTGACTTAAAATAATTGGCGGCCAAGCACCACAAGATGCTTGGCCATAAAAGATTTATTCGATTAGAACATTATGCGACAAGTTGTTTTTCTTCGACTTCAGCATAAACAATACGTAACCAGTTATCGTGGTACTCCAATGTTTCGGTAAATTTAACTTGAAAGTCTTTACCTGAGAGGTTGATTTTATATACATCATTTTTGTTGTAATGAAGCCGTGGCACAAGTATAGATTCTTGTTTAGAGTTGGTGAACACTTTAGGTAAGAATAAGCAAGTGAAACTTGAAGCAATGCCGTTTAAGTTCACAGGGGGGGTTCTGGTAAAGCTGGAAGTTTTTGCACTGTTATTATTATCACCAGCGCCTGTAGCACCGGAAGATTTAGACGTGGTTAAACTGATATTTTCAGCTTCTACACAAAAAGCTGAAGTGCTTAACAACTCTATCCCAATGTGTAATTCATGTCCGATTACTGGTTTGATGCTGCGTATGACACCAATTTTAGTGTCTATTTTTTCATCGGTAATTGAAACGCCAACCAGCATACCTAAGCTTACTTCATGAGCTGGCTTATTTGTGTACATGCCAATACCTTGGCTGCTTTCGTCAATAATTTTAGATTGACCCGCGCCTAAGTCTAAGTAGATGACGTTAGGTTCAGTTTGGTCTTTGCTCAGCGAATGTGTAGCTAATCGTTCATCAAATGACTTGTTGCCTTGGTATGATTTCCCCGAGCGTTGTACACGAATGTTTTCATGTTGTTTGATATGGTAGCAAGTGTCTTCAAAGCCAAAGGTGGTGGTCGCATATTTGGTTGTCTTTACCCGCTCAATGTTCCTGCGCTGCCGTTTATATTCAATGCGAGACCACTCAGTACGCAAAATTCCTAAAGTGGCTAATGCATATTTATCTGTAATAAAGTCTTTCATCTCTTGTTGTTTAGGAGAGATGTTGTATTCAATCAATGACAAACAGAGCTCAACTTTCAGGTTGACGCTATCAAAACACCAGTATCGGCAGCTATCGGATGGTTTAAAATTTCTAATACGTTTAGCAGGGCTGTCACTAGAAGTATCCACATAAAATAAATGTTTATTTTGATCATATTTATTTTGGATAAGAATTTTTGGTGTCCAGCTGGCCAGCATTTTACTGACCAGTTCAATCTGCTTGCGCTGAAAGCTTAGGCTTTCTAAACTGCCAAGCATGCAGGCTTGAATATAGCCTGATGAAATGGTAGATATTTCCTGATCGTTGTAAGTGCGAACGTAACTATCAAGAATTGCTTGTTTCTCAGCTATCAAATATAACTTTGATAGCTGAGACCAAACATTTGCGGGGGCGCTCTGATAGTTGTAATAACGCCATTTTATCATTTGCGTTGCATGGTTAATTGCGCGCACCAACATTAATAGCAAAGATTTTGGCTGAAACGCTGCTAGGTTTTCAATGAGTGTGTAGTAAATTAAAAACTGTTGGCGGTAATATAAAAAGACAGCATTAGCGATGCGCTCTTCAAGCTCAATGCTCATATTGTCGATATTGATGTAATGTGCTGTAATTCTCTCGACAATAATGTGTGTTTTTTCGTCAATCGAAAAAAGCGCTTCCAGATATTGATCATCTTGAAAAATATTCTTTTTGGAGTCTTCATTTAATCGTTTGGTGGAATGCTCAATAGCCGAGATATCATCCATCCCATCCAATTCATTGCCCCAAGCCAAAACGTCCAAGTGTTTTGGTGCTTTTGAATGATTAAATATTTTTTGAAGAAATTCCATTTTGAGTGCTTTCTATCTGTATATTATTTTAAGCAATATGATCTATGACACTTAACAAAGTAATATTAAGCAAATGGCGTGCCAATTATTGCGTAGGAATTTTTAGGCGAAAATTTTGACTTACGATAAAGCCATGATTACCTTAGAGCTAAATTCGCAGCCATGATAAAATAGCAACATTATTGTTTTTGTTAATTACTGTTAAATATGATTGTTCGCACACGTTTTGCTCCCAGCCCTACAGGTTTTCTTCACATAGGTGGCGCTCGTACCGCGTTATTTTCCTGGGCTTTTGCAAAAAAACATGGCGGAACTTTTATTTTACGCATTGAGGATACCGATGTTGCCCGCAGTACACCAGAGGCTGTACAGGCCATATTGGATGGTATGCAGTGGCTGGGATTGGATTATGACGAGGGTCCTTTTTACCAAATGCAGCGTATGGATCGTTACAAGCAAGTGATTCAAACTATGTTGGATGCTGGAAGTGCGTATTATTGCTACAGCAGTAAAGAAGAGCTCGATGCCTTGCGTGAGCAGCAAATGGCGAATAAGAAAAAGCCACGCTATGAGGGAAAATGGCGTCCAGAGGCGGGTAAGGTTTTGCCTGCTGTTCCTAAAGATGTCCCGCCTGTGATTCGCTTTAAGAATCCTCAAGACGGTGTGGTGGCTTGGGATGACATGGTAAAAGGCCGTATCGAAATCTCCAATAGCGAACTTGATGATTTAATTATTGCCCGCGCCGATGGTACGCCGACTTATAACTTTTGTGTGGTGGTCGACGATAGTGATATGGGTATTACGCAGGTGATTCGTGGTGATGATCATGTTAATAATACGCCGCGCCAAATTAACCTGCTAAAGGCATTGGCTGAAATTGATTCAACTATTATCGTTCCGCAATACGCGCATTTGTCGATGATTTTAGGTAATGATGGTCAAAAGCTATCCAAGCGACACGGTGCTGTGAGCGTGATGCAATATGATGAAGACGGCTATCTACCAGAAGCTGTGATTAATTATCTAGCACGCTTAGGCTGGAGTCATGGTGATGAAGAGGTGTTTAGTAAGCAACAATTCGCAGAATGGTTTGATTTAGACCATATCACGCCATCTGCAGCGCAATTTAATACTGAAAAATTGAATTGGCTGAATAACCATTACATCAAAGCTGCAAATCTGGAGGTGTTGGCAAAAGACATTACCCAGCGTCTTGGGCGCATGGGTATAGCGATTGCAACACAACCCGCCATTAAAGAGGCGATTGCTTTATATCGCGACCGCGCCAATACTTTGAATGAATTAGCGCAAAGCATTGCGTATTTTTATAGTAAGCCGCAAATTGATGAAGTGGCCAAAGAGAAACATATTACTGCAGATATTTTACCAGTACTCAACACCTTGGCAACGCAATTGGTGAGTATAGATTGGACTGTTGAAGCTATACATGCCGCTATAGAATATGCGGTGACCAGCAATGCGCTTAAATTCCCCAAGGTGGCTATGCCGTTACGTGTAATGCTCACAGGCGGAGCGCAATCACCCAGTATTGATGCGGTAATGGCGATATTAGGGAAAGATGAAGTGCTTGCAAGAATGAATATGACTTTAAATTAGACGTTATATTTCTCAAGACTATTGAAATCACCGTCAATTACCTCATATCAGTTGTGAAGTAGAGGAATTGGGTAGAAGTAATTGAACAAAATGCATTGTTCTTAATCTCAACTAGAGTAATATCAGCAATGTAGCTGATGCTACGTATTATTTATTTAACTCCAAGCAATAGGAGAAGTCATGATTCAAAAAGGGCAAATGTTACAAGACCCATTTCTTAACGCTTTACGTAAAGAACATGTCGCTGTATCTATTTATCTCGTCAATGGTATTAAATTACAAGGTCAGGTTGATTCATTTGATCAGTACGTGATTCTACTTAAAAATACCGTTACTCAAATGGTTTATAAACACGCTATTTCAACGATTGTGCCTGCACGTATGGTAAATATCAGTTTGCCAGAAGGTGATGAATAAGCGTTGAAAGATATGTTTGAAAGGCCTGGTTCTGATATATCAGGCCACGGCGATGCTGCCATTATGGTGAGTGTGGATTTTGGTGATACTGATTACGAAGAAAGTCTACACGAACTTCGTCAGTTGAGTATTAGCGCTGGGCTGGCGATACGCGGCACAATAGAGGGTAAGCGCTCGACACCTGACGCTAAGCTTTTTATCGGAAGTGGTAAGGCTGATGAACTTGCACAAATGATGCAGGCCAGCGAATCTAATATTGCGGTATTCAATCATGATTTATCCCCTTCGCAGCAACGAAATTTAGAGCGGCTGCTACAAGCGCGTGTGGTGGATAGAACGGGCTTAATTCTTGATATATTTAGCCAGCGTGCACAGAGCCATGAAGGTAAACTGCAAGTTGAGTTAGCTCAGCTAGAGCATCTGTCTACAAGATTGGTGCGCGGCTGGACCCACTTGGAACGTCAAAAAGGCGGTATCGGCGTGCGTGGCGGGCCAGGCGAAACTCAGCTAGAGCTAGATCGCCGTATGTTGCGCGTGCGTGTTAGGCAGTTGCGTGAGAAACTCATTAAACTTAAAGCGCAGCGTGGTATGCAGCGTAGGGCCCGTAAACGCTCAAACGTAATGACAGTATCATTGGTAGGTTATACCAATGCGGGTAAATCTACGGTATTTAATCGTTTAACAAAAGCTGATTTATATGTGGCCGATCAATTATTTGCCACTCTAGATACCACAACCCATAAGATTTATGTCGAAGATTGTGGTGCGGTGGTACTTTCAGATACGGTAGGTTTCATTAAGCATTTGCCACATGCTTTAGTGGAGGCGTTTGGCGCAACGTTAGAAGAGGCGGCTCAGGCCGACTTGCTATTACACATTGTAGATACGGCTAGTAGTAACCGCGATGAGCAAATCGCACAAGTGAATAAAGTATTGCTTGAGATTGGTGCAGCAAATGTGCCGCAGATTTTGGTTCACAACCAAATAGACAGAGTGGGCTTATCGCCCTCTATTAGCCGGGACGAATATGGTAGAATCGTGACTATACATGCATCTGCTAAAACGGGTGAAGGAATGGATTTGTTAAGGCTGGCAATGGCAGAGTACAACCAGCATCTGCAGAAGTTAAGTACAGAAGAAAGCGCTTACGCGTAAAACAATCGTATTCGGAGTTTATCAGCGGTCTAAATATCGGTTTTTGGTATGCTCTGGCTGCGATTGTTTAAAATATTAAATGGAAAGTTTTTGGAGTGATAAATGATTAAATTCCCTGGATGGCGAGCACAAAATAATGAAGGCCCGCCTGATTTAGATGAAGTGATGCGTGATATAAGCCGCAAAATTAATGGCTTATTCGGTAAAGGCGGTGGTAATCAACCCAATCGTCAGCCAGACATTCCAAGAATCAATAGTGTGAATCTGCCAGTATTACCCATTATCGTGATTGTTGCTTTAATCTGGCTAGCCACTGGATTTTATATTGTTGATCAAGGTTCGTTGGGTGTGGTGCAGCGCTTTGGTAAAGCGCTTGATGAGACAACAGAACCTGGCCCGCGCTGGCATTTACCTTACCCGATTGAGACAGTCACCGTGGTTAATATGGAGCAGGTGCGCAGACTTGAAGTCGGTTATAGAAGTAGTAGCGAGAGTGGCGGTGGTAAAACCAAGCAGCCAAAAGAAGCTTTGATGTTGACCGAAGATGAAAACATCATTGATTTGCAATTTGCGGTTCAATACAACCTTAAAAATGCTAAAGACTATTTATTCAAGAACCGCTCAACAGATGCTGCTGTTATGTCTGCGGCTGAAACTGCCATTCGCGAAGTGGTAGGTAAGAATAAGTTAGATGACTTGCTACAAAAAGGTTTGCAAGACACATCAGAGCGTATGCAAGTTATTTTAGATAGCTATAAAGCGGGTGTCAAAATCATCAGTGTGTCTCTACAAAGTGCTCAACCGCCTGAGCAGGTACAAGAAGCATTTGAAGATGTGAACCGTGCTAATCAGGATAATCAACGTCAGATTAACGAAGGTCAAGCCTATGCCAATGACGTGATACCAAAAGCGCGCGGTACGGCATCTCGGTTATTAGCTGAATCTGCAGGTTATAAGCTAAAAATTGAAAGTGAAGCTAAAGGTAATGCCAGTCGTTTTGATCAGATTTTAACGCAATACAACAATGCGCCAGAAGTCACTCGTCAACGTTTATTTTTAGATGCACAAGAACAAATTTTGTCTAATGTGAGCAAGGTCGTGGTTGATCAAAAAGCAGGAAACAGCATGTTGTATCTGCCGCTTGATAAGTTAATCGGTGCTACTGGCAATACGCCATCTCAGCAGTCGCAATCAATGCAATCTCTAAACCCGCAGGCGCCTACAGTACCAGAGTCAGCGTCAACCACTGATCGTACACGTGATGCTTTTCGTGGCCGTGACAGAGAAACCAGGTAAGGGATTATGATGAAAAATTTTACGAGTATTCTTATTGCGATATTTGCTGCAATTTTATTGTTGTCGGCATCAGCCTTTACGGTAAGTCAGACACAATATGTATTGGTGCAGCGCTTGGGTGAAATAGTTTCTGTTAAAAAAGTACCTGGGCTTTATTTCAAAGTGCCATTAATTGATAATTTAAAGTATTTTGACAATCGCATTCTTACCCTGGATTGGGAGCAGCCTGCCAAATTTATTACCAGTGAAAATAAATATATGATGGTAGATTCATTTGTAAAATGGCGCATTATTGATCCTGCAAGATACTATGTTTCTATCAAAGAAGGCGGCGAGGCTGCGGCAGAAGATAGGCTTTCAAAAGTGGTAAATGCTGGATTGCGTACCGAATTTGGTA
Organism: Methylotenera sp.; assembly: GCF_030684185.1. GTDB lineage: Bacteria > Pseudomonadota > Gammaproteobacteria > Burkholderiales > Methylophilaceae > Methylotenera. The sequence goes on along the minus strand of NZ_JAUXOY010000016.1, from coordinate 57,950 downwards.
AACGTACCGTGCATGATGTCATTGCTGGTGAGCGTGGTGTTGTGATGGATAATTTACGTAAGAAGGCCGATATAGAAGCACGCCAAATGGGTATTGAGGTGGTTGATGTACGTTTAAAACGCGTGGATTATGCTGAAGAAATTAGTAAATCTGTATTTGATCGTATGATTGCAGAACGTAAGCGTCTTGCAAATCAGCTCAGGTCAGAAGGTTCAGCAGCCTCTGAAAAAATTCGTGCTGATGCTGACAAACAACGCGAAGTGATTATCGCTGAAGCTTACCGTGAAGCACAGAAAGCCAAAGGTGAAGGTGATGCTACAGCCGCAGCGATTTATAGTCAGTCTTATGGCAAAAACCCTGAATTTTACGCATTTTATCGTAGCACTGAAGCTTACAAAAATAGCTTTAATAGCAAGAGTGATGTGATGGTACTTGATCCGGGTTCAGACTTCTTCAAGTACATGCGCAGTCCCGCTAAAAAGTAAAGGGCGCGGGCGGTGAATAGCACGCTGATTACAGCGTTGGGTTTAATGTTGGTATTAGAAGGCTTGTTACCTTTATTATTGCCGCAGGCTTGGCGTGAAACCTTTAAACGTATGGTAGCACTCAAAGATGGACAGTTACGTTCAGTTGGGTTGTTGTCTGTAGTTGGTGGTCTAGTGTTAATTTGGTTAAGCAGATGATGGTTTTTAAGATGATAAAAAATGCGTAATTGGTTACTCCCGGAATATATTGAAGACGTGTTGCCTGCAGAGGCTGCACGCATTGAAGCTTTACGACGCACTTTGTTAGATTTATTCAGAGTGCATGGTTATCAGTATGTTATTCCTCCAATGTTAGAATACATGGAGTCTTTGATAACAGGCGTAGGACACGATTTAGACTTGGCTACATTTAAAGTAGTAGATCAGTTGACTGGGCGTTTAATGGGAGTGCGCGCAGATATGACTCCACAAGCAGCTCGTATTGATGCTCACTTACTAAACCACCAAGGTATCACGCGCTTATGTTATGCCGGCAGTGTGCTACGCACAAAACCTGATGGATTGGCGCAAACGCGTGAGCCCTTACAGTTGGGTGCAGAGTTATATGGTCATGCGGGTGTTGCCAGTGATATTGAAATTCAATGTTTGCTGATTAAAGCTTTGCAGGCGATTGGCATAGGCCAAGTGCATATTGATTTTAGTCATGTGAATATATTCGGCAGTTTAATAGAGTCTTGCCAAATCAATCCTCAGCTTGAACAAGCGCTTTACGCAGCATTGCAAAGCAAAGACCAATCGGCCGTAGCAAGTTTAGCAACAGGTTTGGATAAATCTACGCGCGAAGCTTTATTGCATTTAACTGAACTTAACGGCGATAAAAGTATATTGGCTAAGGCTGTAAAGTTGTTACCTGCAACACCAGCTGTTCAACATGCGCTGGACGACTTACTAAATGTGAGCGCGGCTTTAGATGATTTAGGAGTCACGGTCAGTTTTGATTTAAGTGAGTTACGTGGCTATCACTACCATAGTGGCATCGTATTTGCGGCTTATGCACAAGGTTACAAAGGTCCGTTGGCTTTAGGCGGTCGTTATGATGAAGTAGGACAGTCATTTGGCCGTGCGCGTCCAGCGACTGGCTTTAGCTTAGATTTACGTGGCATAGCAACTGCGTTACCACCGGCAAAATCAGCTATGGCAATATTTGCACCAGTATCAGATGATAAAACTTTAGCCAGTAAAATAGATGTTTTAAGGGCTGATGGATATATCGTCGTGCAAGAGTTGGTGGGTGTTGAATCCAGCATGACTGAACTAAATTGCAATAAAAAGCTGGAACATTACAAGTCAGGTTGGCATGTAGTGGAGATTGAAAAGCACTAGTATTGAAGGTGCTAGAGTTTAAAGGTACTGATACTCAGCTCTCAAAATTAAATAAATACACTTAAAATAAAGTAAACGTTATGGCAAATTCAGCAGTAAATCCTATAGTAGCTAAACAGCAGGTCGCTAAAAATGTAGTCGTTATTGGCACGCAATGGGGTGATGAAGGCAAAGGCAAAATTGTTGATTGGCTTACAGACCATGCACAGGGCGTGGTGCGCTTTCAAGGAGGCCACAATGCAGGGCATACCTTGGTTGTGGGGCAGGGCGATGCGCAACGGGTATACAAGCTTAATCTAGTACCTTCAGGCATAGTCCGTTCTGGTATCAATTGCTACATCGGTAATGGCGTAGTATTAGATGCTGGACATTTATTAGGCGAAATCGCTGCACTTGAAAAAGACGGCTTGGAAGTTAAAAATCGCTTAAAGGTGAGTTCAGGTTGTCCACTTATTTTAAGCCATCACGTAGCTGTGGATGTAGCGCGTGAAGCCAAGCGTAGCGCTGATAAAAAAATTGGTACCACAGGTAAAGGTATTGGCCCAACTTATGAAGATAAGGTAGCGCGCCGTGCTTTACGAGTCTATGATTTATTTTATCCTGAGCGTTTTGCAGACAAGTTACGCGAAGTGATGGATTACCATAATTTTGTGCTGACTAATTATCTGGGTGCTAAAGCCGTTGATTTTAATCAACAATATGATGCCAGTATGCAGCATGCAATTGCTCTAAAGCCAATGATTAGTGACATTTCTGCTGACCTTTATGCCGCTAATGCACGTGGTGAAAACTTATTGTTTGAAGGCGCTCAAGGCACACTTCTGGATATTGATCACGGTACATATCCTTATGTCACTTCAAGCAACTGTATCGCAGGCCAAGCATCAGCAGGAACCGGCGTTGGCGCCAATATGTTGCATTATGTGTTGGGCATTACCAAAGCCTACACTACCCGCGTGGGTGGTGGCCCATTCCCAAGCGAACTGGATATTGATACTGAAGGCGCACCTGGTACGCAGATGTCTGTAAAAGGTCAAGAAATTGGCACAGTCACCAAGCGTAAACGCCGATGCGGTTGGTTTGATGCCGCCGCGTTGCGTCGTTCAGCCATGATTAACGGTCTTACAGGGTTATGTATCACCAAGCTTGATGTGTTGGATGGGATTAAAGAACTTAATATCTGCACAGGTTATGAGCTAGATGGCAAGAAAATAGATTTACTTCCAATTGGTGCAGATGATGTAGCTAACTGTAGGCCTATTTACGAAACTGTGCCAGGTTGGTCAGACAATACCTTTGGTGTAAAAACGTGGGATGGTTTACCTAAAGCAGCACAAAATTACCTAAAACGTTTGGAAGCACTATGTGGCGTGCCAATTGCAATTGTTTCAACAGGCCCAGAGCGTGATGAAACTATCGTGATTGAACATCCCTTTGCTTAATATGTTATGCAAAATCAGCGTTTAGCCTGGGCAATCACAGGCTCTGGTCATTATCTGCGAGAGTCGCTGGCCATTCTCAAAATGCTGGAAAATGTAGATGTTTATTTAAGCAAAGCTGCGGCTGAAATCATCAAGCAATATGGTTTTCAGCCTCAGTTAGAGGCTACAAATCACCGCGTTTATCAAGATAAAACAGCCAGTAGCGTGCCTGTTGAACTATTTTATGAAGGAAAATATCACACACTTGTGATAGCGCCCGCCACTTCAAATACCATTGCTAAAATGGCATATGGTTTTTCTGATAGCCTAGTGACCAATTTATATGCGCAAGCAGGTAAAACGCGCGTGACTAGCATTGTGTTTGCCTGTGATACTGGTCCGGAGCTTGAGTCTGAGGCACCGCGAGACAATGTCGTTAAAGTTTATCCACGCCAAATTGATTTGGATAATGTGGCAAAATTAGCCAACTTTGAGGCGACACAGGTGGTGGCTGATTTAGATGCACTTGCAGATGCAATTCACACTCGCCTAAATGCATTCAAATAATCCTGAAAATTTACTTTTTTTAACAGGTAAGTTAGCTGAAAAAAGCTTGCATAAAGTATTGAGCGAATTGCAAACCAAATCACAAAGTAATCCGAAAACACCGCAGTTCAAATATCGGGTGCAACAAATTGGCGTATCTGTAGCTGCACTGATGACCCCTGAACTAATTGCACGCAGACTGAAAGAAACCGGTGATGCTAATAAGGTGATTGTGCCAGGCTTATGCCTAGGCGATTTAACCGCGCTTGAAGCAAAATATGGTGTGCCTGTAGAACGTGGCCCTGATGATTTAAAAGATTTACCCCAGTATTTTGGCCATGCAGGCGTAACGCCTGATTTAAGCCAATATAAAGTACAAATTTTTGCAGAAATTGTTGATGCGCCATATTTGAGCGTCGAAGCGATTGTTCAAAAAGCACAAGCCTACCAAACGCAAGGCGCCAACGTTATTGATTTAGGTTGCCTGCCAGCTGTGCCTTTTCTACATTTAGCAGATGCAGTTAAAGCTTTAAAAGCACTTGATTTTAAGGTGAGTGTAGATTCACTTAACGCTGATGATTTGCTGGCTGCAGGTCACGCGGGTGCTGACTATTTGTTAAGCCTAACAGAAAAGACCTTATGGATTGCTGATGAAGTAGCCGCTACACCAGTTTTAATCCCCGCCAAACCGCATAGTATGCCTTCACTTTATAGGGCGATTGAAGCTTGCATAAAACGCAACAAAGCATTTATTGCTGATGCGATTTTAGACCCAATTCATTTTGGTTTAACCAACTCTATTGTCCGTTATCAAAAATTACGCAAGAAATATCCTGATATACAAATTATGATGGGTATAGGTAATTTAACCGAGTTGACCGATGCAGATACCACTGGCATCAATGCTCTGTTGTTTGGCATGATTAGTGAGCTTAACATTAACGCAGTATTAGCAACTTCCGTGAGCCCGCATGCTATTAACGCGATTGCTGAAGCCGATATTGCTAGACGCATAATGCATGCTGCAAAGCAGGACGATAGGCTGCCGCGCGGTTATAGCAATGGTTTGCTGGGCTTGCATGACAGGCGACCATTTACTTATGCAGCAGATGAAATTAAAGAAATCGCTGCAATGATTAAAGACCCAAGCTTTCGCATTCAGGTAAGTGAACAAGGTTTGCACATTTATAATCGTGATGGTCTGTATGAAGCTCTAGAGCCTTTCGCACTTTATCCAAATTTAAAGGTTGATGATGACGCTTCACACGCATTTTATCTTGGCGTTGAATTAGCGCGTGCGCAAATTGCATGGCAGCTTAAAAAGCGCTATGTACAAGATCAAGAGCTAACTTGGGGTGTGCCAACTCAAACAACCGATATTGGCGATAAAAATTCCCATCGTGAAGCTTCACTTAAAGAAAAACAGGCAAGAAAAACAGGCAAGAAAGACAAGCCAATAAAATATGATTTTTGAAACTATTATTAGCAGTATTGATATATCAGGCAATGTCCACGTAACGCCATTTGGTATACAACTGCAAGATGACCTGGTGGTTATTTCGCCGTATAAGCCCTCGGCTACGCTAAATAATATCTTGGCTACTCAACAAGCAGTGATGAATCTAACCGACGATGTGCGCGTATTTGCTGGCGCACTAACCCGTCGGCAAGCATGGACGTTAGTGCCTACACAAAAAATTCTAGGTTTTAGGTTGTTGGAAACCTTGGTGCATAAAGAGTTAAAGCTGGTTGAAGTAATAGAGGATGCTCAGAGACCACAGTTGCTGATGGAGGTTGTACATGAGGAGCAACATCACCCGTTTTCAGGCTTTAATCGTTCGCAAGCCGCAGTCATTGAGCTTGCGGTACTTGCAAGCCGTTTGCATATGTTGCCAAAAGAAAAAGTACTGTCTGAATTGTCGTATTTGAAAATCGCTATCGACAAAACAGCTGGCGAGCGCGAACTGCTAGCTTGGAGCTGGTTGACAGAGAAAATTGAAAATTTTTATGCGGAACAGTCTGGTGAAAATTTTGCATAATGAGGCTTGGCGATGACGCAACTGCTTATAAGTGTGACAAGTATTGAAGAGGCAAAAATCGCTATTGAAAATGGTGCGGATATCATAGACCTAAAAGATCCGAACCAGGGAGCATTAGGCGCATTGTCCATTGTGCAAATCAATTCCATCGTTACCTATGTAAATGCTCAAGACATCGCTAAAGTAAGGACTAGTGCAACGATAGGCGATTTACCAATGCAGGCTGATTTAATATCGCGTCATGTGGCAGAACTCAGTAAGACAAAAGTGGATTTTATTAAAATAGGATTTTTTGAGACGAATGATTATCAGCCATGTTTAGACGCACTTCAGGCGTCTATAAAAGCCGGCATAAAATTGATTGCAGTGTTGTTTGCTGAAAGTACTTATCCTGCAAACTTAATTGAGGCTATTAAACAAGCTGGTTTTATAGGCGTTATGGTGGATACATTCAATAAAAACGGTCTAACATTTCTGGATTTTTACTCAGAAAAAAAACGTAAAGAACTTGCAAAAGTGGTAGTAAACAGCGGTCTGTCGTTCGGTTTGGCGGGCTCTTTGAAATTGCAACATTTAGCCCTGGTGAAAGAAGTTAACCCTACCTATATAGGTTTCAGAGGTGGCGTTTGTGATGAAAATAAACGTAGGCTAAGCCTTAATGCCGAAAAGATTAAAGCAATACGTAAAACATTGTAATTCTGTTGTATAAATGCAACAGAATGCGCCGTGATTCCAAAGTTTTGGGTGATAAAACATTGCGCTAACGGTTATGTGTGGGTATTATCGGCTTCATATATTTTTGTATTTAGATGTACCAATAAAGTAAAGTAATTTAATTTAGGAGTCAAAACGAATGAAAAAAAATCTTATTAATATGGCAGTTGCCACAACTTTAGGTCTAGCAGCTTTTGCTGCTTCTGCAGAAGACATGTACCGCGGTGCTTGGTATGCAGTTCCGGGTGTAAGTTACATGAACACAGATAACGACTTAGAGGCTAAAAATGGCCCTGGCGTATTCCTTAAATTAGGTAAAGAATTATCTGAAAGCTGGGATATCCAAGGTGGTCTAGGTTACAACCGTGCAAAAGAAGATACTGGTATTGCTGGTGTAGATGGTCGTTATAAACAAACTACATTGGGCTTAGATGCTTTATACATGTTTAGCCGTGATAGTTTCCGTCCATTTTTGTTAGCAGGCTTAGGTGTTGCAAGAAATAACATTGACTACACTGCGCCTGGAATTAGCGCAGATGGTAAAAAGACTTCTTGGTTGGCAAATGTAGGGCTTGGTGCACAGTATTTAATCAACGACTCCTTTGGTTTGCAGGCTGATTTGCGTCATCAATGGTCTCGTGCCAAGTTAGACCTTGTTAATGAAGTGAATGGTGCGACTGCAAGTGAATCAGGTACTATTGGTAATACTTTACTTAGTTTAGGTGGTGTTTTCCGCTTTGGTGCTCCAGCACCTGCGCCTGTAGTAGCTGAAGCGCCAGTTGCTGCTCCAGAGCCTGCACCATATGTTGCTCCAGAGCCAGTGGCTGAAGCCGCTCCTGCACCAGCTCCTGCATGCCAGCCTAGTGAGACTACGATTACTGTTAGCGCTGAAAAGCTATTTGGTTTCAACGAAGGTAAGTTGCAAAAAGGTGCTAAACCAGTTTTAGATGATGCTGTAGCTCAAATTAAAGCAAATCCAGAACTTACAGCAGTGATTGTAACTGGTCATACTGATCGTATCGGTTCAGATGCATACAACCAAAAACTTTCAGAGCGCCGTGCTAACATCGTTAAAGACTACTTAGTGTCGCAAGGTGTTGATGCTGCAATGATTACCGCTGAAGGTAAGGGTGAGTCAGAGCCAGTTGTTCAGTGTGTTGGTAACAAGACAACAAAAAAACTGATTTCTTGCCTGCAACCAAACCGTCGCGTTGATATTCGCGCAATTGGTACAAAGCAATCTGGCTGTAACTAAGTTAAATCAGCTAAGAAGCATTAGCTAGTGAAAAAACCCGCATACGCGGGTTTTTTCTTGTCTACGTTTTTAGGTATTGATTTTATTGCTTAATGGTTTAGTCGTTATAATAACGCTATGAAAAAACAAGTTGATTTAGTCATCGAGGCACGTTGGTTGTGTCCAGTTATCCCTAAAAATGTGCTTTTAGAGCACCATTCCATCGTAATTCAATCTGGGAAGATAGTTGACATTTGTCCTTCAGTCTCAGTGAGTGAACAGTACCAAGCGATAGAAATCGTAAAGCTTGCTGAGCACATATTAATCCCGGGTTTGATTAACTTACATACCCATGCCGCAATGAGCTTAATGCGTGGTATGGCAGATGATTTGCCTCTTATGCCTTGGCTAGAGCAGCATATTTGGCCAGCAGAGCGAGCCGTTGTATCAGAACGCTACGTGCAGGATGCAACATTGTTGGCTTGTGCAGAAATGTTAAGTGGCGGTATTACCTGTTTTAATGAAATGTATTTTTACCCGTTAGCAGCGGCGATGGCGGTAAATCAAGCTGGTATGCGAGCAAATCTTGGTTTAGTGGTGTTAGAATTCCCATCTGCGTATGCAAGTGATGCGGATGATTATTTGCAAAAAGGGTTTGCTGCACATGATAACTGGCGTAATAATCCATTGATTACATCATCTATTGCGCCGCACGCGCCTTATACCGTGTCAAATCAGACATTTAAGACAATAGTTACTTATGCAGAACAGCTTGGGCTTGGTATTCACACGCATCTGCAAGAAACTCGAGATGAGATTTTGCAAAGTGAAGCAAAGTATGGCTTGAGACCTTTACAAAGACTGGCTGAATTTGGATTGTTAGGCCCAAACTTTGTTGCAGCGCATTGCGTGCATTTACTTAACAGTGAAATTGATATGTTGGCAGAATTTGGCTGTCATGTAGCACATTGTCCTTCTTCTAATTTAAAATTGGCGAGCGGAATAGCACCAATAGCACAGTTGTTAGCTAAAGGTGTAAACGTTGGATTAGGCACAGACGGTGTGGCCAGTAATAACCGATTAGATATTTTTGCTGAGATGAGATTAAGCGCATTGCTGGCAAAAGGAATTGCTGAAGATGCAACAGTAATCCCTGCACATCAAGCACTAGAAATGGCTACGATTAATGCCGCGAAAGCAATGGCTTTAGATCATAAAATTGGTTCAATTGAAGTTGGTAAGCTTGCGGATTTGGCAGCAGTCAAGCTAAGCGACTTGAGTACAAGCCCCTGCTACGACCCAGTGTCACATTTAGTGTATACCTGTGGTCGTGAACATGTGACGCATACTTGGGTTGCAGGTGAATTACGTTATAGCAATGGTGTCTATGCCAATATCGAACCTGTAGAATTAAAGGATATTATTAACACATGGCAACCGAAACTAAGGCAGTACAAACATTGAAAGCAGATAAACATTTAAATGAAGATGTCCGATTAAATGCGGATGACTTGGAGTTGCAAAAATTTGGCGAACTTGCCCACAAATGGTGGGATAAAAATAGCGAATTTAAGCCATTACATGAAATAAACCCACTAAGATTAAGCTGGATAGACGGTTTGGTAAACCTGAAAGGCAAGCACGTGCTTGATGTGGGATGTGGCGGTGGTATTTTGTCTGAGTCCATGCACTTTAAGGGTGCCGATGTGACAGGTATAGACTTAGGCGAAAAAGCACTTAACGTGGCTAAGCTACATCAGTTTGAAAGCGGTTCCAAAGTTGATTATCGATATATCTCTGTTGAACAATTAGCATCTGAGCAACCCGCAAGCTTTGATGTGGTGACTTGCATGGAAATGCTGGAGCATGTACCTGATCCAGCTGCCATTATTATGGCTTGTGCAAAGCTGGTAAAACCAGGTGGCCCTGTGTTTTTTTCAACCATTAACCGCAATCCAAAATCCTATTTATTTGCGGTAATAGGCGCGGAATACGTGCTGAATATGTTGCCGAAAGGAACGCATGATTATGCTAAATTCATCAAGCCATCAGAGCTGGCAAATTGGGCAAGAGTTGCAGATTTAAATGTTTCTGGCATGTGCGGCATGAGTTACAACCCGATTACACAACACTATAGTTTGGGTGATGATGTATCAGTCAATTACATGATACATACTGTTTTATCACCCGTATGAGCGTCATCCTGTTTGATTTAGACGGCACATTAGTCGATACCGCGCATGACTTGGGCTTGGCGCTCAATATGCAATTGGCGCGCCATGGTAAGCTGCCATTGGCACATGAAGACATTTGGCCTGTAGCGTCACATGGCACACGGGGCTTGCTTGCTTTAGGTTTTGGTATCAGCCCTGTTGATTCAAACTTCGAGGCCATGAAGCTGGAGTATTTAGACTTATATGAATCGGTATTTACTAACAACCCAGTTTTTTTGCCTGGTATCGCTGACCTGCTCGAAAAACTTGATGAGCAGAGTATTAAGTGGGGCATAGTTACTAACAAGCCACGGCGTTTTTCAGTTGATTTAACCAAAGCCGTCAAAATGGGTAATACAAGCTTGTATCAGCGCTCTGCCTGCTTAGTGTGTGGCGATGACGCACGACAACCAAAACCTGCTCCTGATACGCTCTTGATGGCTTGTCAGGAAGCTGATGCTTTACCTGGTGAGTGTTTATATGTGGGTGATGCAGAACGTGATGTTCAAGCAGGTAAAGCTGCTGGAATGAAAACTGTGGTGGCGTTATTTGGATATATCGCTGCTTCGGACAAGCCAGCAGAGTGGGGTGCAGATGTTTTGATAAGCTCCCCATCTGAAGTGATGGGGTTGATCTCTAGTTTTCAATAATAGATAGATATTGAAAACTAAAGCTAAACACTCCTGCGTTCTAACATCGCTTGCGCCAGAGTGCCGCTGTCGACATATTCAATCTCACCGCCCATCGGCATGCCGCGTGCTATACGGCTGGTTTTAATGCCGCGTACACGAAGTAGCTCACTGATATAGTGTGCGGTGGCATCGCCTTCAACTGTGTAGTTTGTCGCCAGAATCACTTCGCTTACAACACCATCTTGTGCGCGCTTAATGAGTTTATCTAAATGGATTTCTTTGGGGCCTATACCGTCCAACGGTGATAATCTGCCCATCAGCACAAAATACATACCATTGTAAGCGTGTGTATTTTCTAGCATTAGCAAGTCTGTGGGCATTTCTACCACACATAACAAGCTTTTATCGCGGTTGTCTGAAGCGCATAACGGGCAGATCGGTTGCTCGCTAAAGGTATTGCAGAGTTGGCAATGGTCAACTACTTGCAAGGCCGTATCAAGTGCGTTGGCTAATGCGCTTGCGCCTTTACGGTCGCGCTGCAATAAATAGTACGCCATGCGCTGTGCTGACTTTGGGCCTACGCCAGGCAGGCAACGTAGACTATCGATTAACTGCTCAAGCGCTGGCGGGTTTTTCATTAACGGTTGAAATTAAAATGGTAATTTCATGCCAGCAGGCATGTAATTTGCCATGCGCGCTGATGATGTCGCTTCGGCTTTAGCCGCTGCGTCTTTTAATGCGATGACCAATAAGTCCTCAAGCGTTTCTTTATCGTCCATAACGCTATCGTCTAAAGTCACACGTTTTACAACGTTGTTGCAAGCCATTGTGACTTTTACTAAGCCGTTAGCCGCAACGCCTTCAACGTCAATATTGGCAAGTTCAGCTTGTGCTTTCTGCATGTTTGCTTGCATTTGTTGGGCTTGTTTCATCATATTGCCCATGCCACCTTTCATCATTTTGCTGCTCCTTTTAAATGGGTTGAAGTTAAATGGTTAAAGAGTTTAAATTGTTAAATTGGTTTAATTGGTTTAATTGAATTGGGGATGATGGAAGCCCCAAAGTCATTGATTAATGCTTGTACAAAGCTATCATCTTCAATTGAGCTTTCTGCATTGGCTTGGGCATGTGCTTTTTCTTGTGCTACTTGTTTTGCTGGCGTGTTGGCACTGCCTTCTACACTAAATTCCAGGCGAATTTTTCTGCCAAAATGCTGCTGCAATGCGGAACTTAATTTGTCTTGATACATGGGGCTAAGCAAGGCTTTGTCTTTATCTTGTATGGCAAAGCGCATGGTGTTTTCGTCATAGCTTAACAGTGCGCTATTGAGTGCCAAATTACGTGCTAAACCCAATTTGAGCTGGTCTAATAAACCACGCCAGTTGCCATTGAATGATTGATTAGATTCATTTTCAATCATTTCATCAGTCTGTAAACTGTCTGATTGCTGTAGTACAGGCTCTGCGGGTTTATCAATAGGTTTCTCAATGGGTTGAGACAATATTTGCGGTTTCACTAAAGTATCGGCTTGTGCCTTATTAGGTTGGGCTAGCGGCTTATTCGGCAGCTTTTTTGCTTCACCTTCACTAGGCGTAAACGCCAGCATGCGCAATAAACTCATGGTAAAACCAGCAAATTCATCGGGCGCCAAACCAATATCACGACGGCCTAATAAAGCGATTTGGTAATACAGCTGCAAGGTCTCTGGTGATATTCTTTGTGCCAGGCCTAGTAACAGAGTGCGTTCAGGCAAGTCGTCTGCAACGCTATCCGGCACGGTTTGAGCGACTGCGATTTGATGCAGCAGCTGTGCTAAATCATTTAAAGCGGCCTCAAACGATAAACTGCGTTCTTCCATAGACTTTGCCTGGGCGATGATGCCCGCGCCATCATTAGCCAGCAATGCGTCAATCAACTGATACAAATAACTTTGATCAATCGCACCCAGCATTGAGCGAACTTCTGACTCATTGACCGTTTGACCACCGTAAGCGATGGCTTGGTCAGTGAGCGATAATGCATCACGCATACTGCCTGCTGCTGCACGTGATATTAGATGAAGCGCTGTTGGCTCGTATGGAATATTCTCCTGGCCGAGAATATTTTGTAAATGCGAAATAATTGAAGTGCCTGCCATTTGGCGCAAATTAAACTGCAGGCAGCGTGATAACACGGTAACAGGTACTTTTTGTGGGTCAGTTGTGCCAAGAATAAACTTGACGTGAGAAGGAGGTTCTTCCAAAGTTTTTAATAAGGCATTAAATGCCTCTTTAGTAAGTTGGTGAACTTCATCAAGCATGAAAATTTTGAAACGACCCAATGTGGGCGCATATGTAGCTTGTTCAAGTAACGACCTGACATCATCTATACCGCGAGTTGAGGCAGCGTTAATCTCAAGATAATCAATAAAACGGTCATCATCAATTCCAACGCAAGCATTGCAAACGCCGCAAGGCTTGGCTGTGATGCCAGTTTCGCAATTAAGCGATTTAGCTAAAATCCTGGCAAGTGTGGTTTTACCTACACCGCGTGTGCCAGTAAATAAGTAGGCATGATGTAATCGGTTTTGTTCGAGCGCATTAGTCAGTGCGCGAACCACATGGTCTTGCCCAACCAGAGTTTCAAAAGATTTTGGGCGCCATTTACGGGCTAGGACTTGATATGACATATAGATGCCTCTAAAAACTCAAATTTTGTTGCCATACTGCGTTGCACAAAAAAATTGCTACTCACATATCAGGCATATGCATCGTCGCAATTTACTTTACTTGTAACTCAAAAATCTGGTAGCCCAAAATGAAAGAGGCGAGCCTTTACCCCGGCACTTGCTTAATAGTTGTGGCTGCTTGCTTCCGCACCTGACCAGATTGGCTACTTCACAATGCGGGGAGGCCCGCCAAATGCAATTTTACAATACTTTGACTGATAAACTGCAGTACAAATAAGAATATTTTTCTAAAACAGAGCGATAAAAGCATCACTTAACCTGCCTTTGATTTTTCTCACAAGTTGGAAAATGTTAGCTATATCAATTTTTGCAACAGAAAATTAAATTGCCAACGTCATGACAAATAACAACAAACCTAGTAAATCTGAACTTGCACCATTGGACATAGCGCGTGAAACTTTTAAGCAGATGGCGATGCGGCGCGTGGTTCCTACGCCTGATAATTATCAGCTCATTTATAACGAAATTGCCGGTTTGCCGGTAAAAGAAACATTTGATACTGCTTTTAGAGGCGCACTTAATCAGTTGCCAAATGAAACGGCAGAGCAAAGCAAATGGCTGAATCGTTGGGAAAAACTATTAAAACAGGGGAATTGGTCTGCTTTGCCTGCGCTATTAAATGATGGCATGGATGCCAGTGTGACGTTTTCGAGGCAGTGGCCAGATGCTATTCGGGAGCTTTTGCAAAACTGGGATGCAAAGCAAGCAGGACTTGATGTGCCAAGAAAAAAAGAGGCATTGGAAAAAGTGCTGATTAATTTTGGTAATGATCCACTTTTAGCACAAAAAATACAGACGATGGCGAATAGCTGGAAACAATATGGAACGATAGAAGCCAGTTCAAAAACAATTGAGCTGGCAGCTGACGAATCTGTATCGGATAACGTGACTACTCAATATTCACAGTATTCATTAGTAGAGCAAGCCGGTGTTGATTCGTCCATAGACTTGCCAGTTTTTGTTGAGCCTGCTCCAAAACCGACAGAAGTCTCTGTGATCGCTGGTTATGAACCTGACCAGTTTCAGGAAACGTTCCGTGCATTGCAGGATATGTTAAAGCAATCGCTTAATCATGGCTTAATTCCAAGATTAGATGGCTACCCGGATTTAAAAGAAGAAGCCGAGCAGATTTTTGCGCTGTCAGAAAAGGCGCGCAAGCTAAAAGACTGGCAGGCAATGACTAAGCAGTTCCGGGCGTTTTTAGTACGTGTAGAGGTGATTGGCGCGAATGAAGATGACATGAAGCAGGATTTACTGCGATTGCTAAAATTGCTCGTTGATAACATTGGCGAGTTGGTGGCGGATGACCAATGGGTGCGTGGCCAGATTGCAGTAGTGCAAACAATCATTTCAGGTCCGTTAGACAGAGCGTTGATTGTGGATGCGGAAAGAAGTCTGAAAGAGGTGATTTTCAAGCAAGGCATGTTGAAGCACAGTTTAATCGAGGCCAAAAATGCCTTTAAAAGCATGATTACTACTTTTGTGGATAGGCTAGGGCACATGTCCAGTTCAACTGGTACATATCAAGAAAAAGTAGAAAGTTACGCTGATCAGCTGGCAGAAACCGAAGACATCGCACTAATTAATGCCTTGCTAGAGAATTTAATGAAAGATACGCATACGATGCAAACCGACATTGTGCGTTCTCGCGAGGTGATGATCAAGCAGACTGATGAAGTTAGCACTGCTCAAGAAAAGATAGTGAAGTTGCAAGCGGAACTAACACAGTTGAGCGAAAAAGTTTCGATAGATCAATTGACTGGCGTACTCAACCGTCGCGGTCTTGATGAGGCGATGCTGCGAGAAATTGCGCGTGCCCAGCGCGGCGGCTCACAACTTTGCATCGCTTTGCTGGATATTGATAATTTCAAATTCTTTAACGATACTTATGGTCACCATGTGGGCGACACCGCATTACAGCACTTGGCTAAAGTGATACAGCAAACTTTAAGGCCTACCGACATTGCGGCACGTTTTGGAGGCGAAGAGTTCGTAATATTACTCCCTGACACCAGTATTGATGAAGCTATCGGGGCTGTTTCTCGTCTGCAACGTGCATTAACCAAACAGTTTTTCCTGGGTAATAATGAACGCTTACTCATTACCTTTAGTGCCGGAATCTCAGTATTTAAAGAGAATGAAGATCAGGTGACAGTGTTGAATCGGGCTGATCAAGCAATGTATCTAGCCAAAAAATCCGGTAAAAACCGTGTGATGACCGAAATCGACTTAAATAGCATGCGCTAAATCTTATAATAATGTCATAGCGTTACGGTGTTAACTGTTAGTATTTGGCTGGAAAATAACGCGCATTACTGAAAGTTGAATTTCAATAAGTATTGGTTGATAATGTTCAGCGATACAAAATTTATGGATATAAATTAAGGTCATCTAAATTGCTTCAACTGCCTGACACCTCTTTACTATTAGACGCCCTGCTGTTGGGGGTAACGGATGAGGTGTATCTTTTAGATGTATCGTCCATGGAACTCGCCTATGTGAGCGAGAGTGTACTGAAAGATACCGGTTACGATCTGAAAGGCCTGAAAGAGCATAGTCTGGAAGACATTTTAGGAGTAGACCAACAAACAGTACAAGACCACCTTGAAAACCATCGGCACCATTCATACTTTGTTGAGTTGTTGCAGGATCAAACTACCCTTATTGGCAATATCAAGCATAACAAATTACGGGTCATGGTTTTACAATCTGGCCAGCAAGAGTTCATGCTGATTATTAAAAATGACAATACAAATACATCAGCCGATGCTGCTGCTAGTCATGTTGACGCAAAAAACAAGCTAAGTGACTACGAAACCCGTTATCAGACTATGATCGCCAATGCACCGGCCTTGGTTTTTCAGTTTCAACTGAATAGTCATGGTGAAATTAAATTCATCTATCTAACGGATGGATGTAAAGCCCTGCTTGGATTAAATGCCGAAGACCTGAAATTAGATTCAAGTTTGCTGTATGCGATGATGAGCGCGAGAGACCGCGCTGTGTTACGCAAAAAATTAGAGCAATCTACCGTTAATCTCAGTTTAATGAACTGGGAAGGTAAGGTTTGGATTGATGGCTGGCAAGATAACAAATGGCTAGATTTGCGTGCTGTTCCAAGAATGCTTAACAATGGCGTGGTGCAGTGGGAAGGCATCATGACCAACATCACGCAAAGCAAAAATGCAAAGCATGAAATTGAAAAATCTCGACGTGAACTTGTAGAATTAACCGCGCACATACACAAAATTAAAGAGCAGGAACGCAGTGCGATTGCACGCGAGATACATGATGATTTGGGCGGCAATTTAACCGCTATTAAAATGGGCTTATCCTCCATCATTAAACGACTTAATGAGGGTAAGAACGTTGCAGTAGAGCAAGCGCTTGGCCTGGAGTCTATTCTGGATAGCACCTTTGAGGCCGTACACAGAATTTCCAGTGATTTGAGGCCAAATGTATTGGATTTAGGCATCGTGGCGGCGCTGGAATGGCAGGCTAAGGAGTTCGAAAAACAATTAGGGCTTACTTGTAAATTCACCTGTAATCAGGCTGAAATTCCTGTGACTACAGATCAGGGAATTACGCTATTCCGGATTTTTCAGGAGTCCATGTCGAACATAGCCAAACATGCCAAGGCGACATATGTGGCTGTTGATTTGATTGCTGATGACAATGATATTGTATTGACGATTAGTGACAATGGTGTGGGCATTAAATCAAGCGATACGCTAAAAACCAATTCATTTGGCTTGCGTGGCATGCGTGAGCGTGTGACTGCACTGAATGGCACGTTTAACGTGACCGAATCAGCTAAGCAAGGTACTGTTATTACCATTAGGCTGCCAGCAGAGTAATCACTTTTGCCCAGCATGCTGGTTTTAAGCACTTATCCAAAAAATCAGTATAAAACTATATAAAAGTTCAAATTTCGACATAGTCGTGACAAACTTCATCATGGCGTTGAAATTTCCACAGAATTGCTGATTTTCTAAAATTCACCGTAGCCATGTAACCAATACGGGGTGAATTTTTGCTCTTGATTCTCCTGACTTAATTTCTTAAATATTGATAAGTGCTGCAAAGGCACATGGCCGTAGCTTCTTGCCTGCCAAATCCAGCTTTAGCGCCTTTAAACCGTTAAAAACCGACACTGCTAATTTGATATTTCATTCAAATTAAACGCCCGTAAATAGTTAATAGCGGCATTGCAATGTCAGACTCTTCCTGACAAACACACCAAAAATCAGCTGGCACACAGTTTGCTTATATGTAAATAAGTAAACAAAAAACTAAGCTGAAAATGAAACCGTCACATCAAATTTTAAATAACGCGCTAACTCATCAAGCCGCCAGCACCAAAGTAAATGGCAACCAGGCTGATGTCATTAAAGCGACATTTACAATTGAAGAGATAATGATTTCATATAACGCTTACTTAATAAACGTACGGAAAGCAGCATGATGAAAAACAATAAAATCAAAGTCATTATCGCGGATGATCATGCAATATTAAGAGCAGGTCTTAAACAGATTCTGGCTGAAACAGATGATATTGAAGTGATTTCAGAAGCACAGAATGCTGCTGAAGCCATTAAACTCGGCTGCCAGCCAGAAGCTGACGTGATATTGATGGATATTGCCATGCCTGACCGTAGCGGTATGGATGCACTTAAATATATTAAGCATGTCAATAATCACATTGCGGTACTCATGCTCTCTATGTACAAAGAAGACCAATATGCAGTACGTGCTTTAAAATCAGGGGCGGCAGGCTATTTATGTAAACAAAGCGCATCATCAGAACTGGTGAATGCGATTCGTATTGTAGCTAAAGGTAAAAAATATATCACGCCGGAAGTTGCCGAAATATTGGCTAACAATGTGGGAATGGAAACAGAAAAGGCCCCGCATGAAAGCCTTTCAGACCGTGAATTTCAAACCATGACAATGATTGCTTCAGGTTTTTCTGTGAGCGAGATTGCCGATAAGCTAGCGTTATCAGTTAAAACCATCAGCATGTACCGTACCCGTATGCTTGAGAAATTGAATTTACGTCACAATGCTGAGTTAACGCATTATGCGATCAGGAATCATCTGGTAGATTAGCTTCATCTGAAAGCTAATCTCACCAGAACCTAGTTCCCTGAGCTTATAAAAAAACAATGCTTGCAATTCCCTTCGACAAGCTCAGGGAACGTCTTCGACAAGCTCAGGGAACGCCTTCGAAAATCTATAGAGTATTTCAATAGCAAAGTCCGTCCTATGAGCGTGTCCGTTCACCTTTTTAAGATTCATTCTGTTTTACCTCTTAATTAGCTTCTTTGATATTTAATTAGTTATTACTTTTCAGTCATATGCTTAGGCTATTGCTGAATAGAGTGCGTGTCTGTAGGAGCGGTCTGTGACCGCGAACCAGCGCTATCGCGGTCACAGACCGCTCCTACACAAACAGTACGTAACAAGCATATTAAAGTTGTTCGCAACGCCCTGAAATAAGGCTTTTCAGGCTTATTTGTACAAATTGCTTCATATAAAAAACAGAGGTATTTTGCATCACCCTAAAGATTTTAAAAATGCTACCGATACTCTTTACATCAGGATTGCTTAATCGGCAAGACACAAAAAGAAAATTTAGAAACAACCCTAAACTTTCTGAAAAGCCTACCGATAATAGTTACAACAGCAGCGCAATTTGAAACAAGTTACTAAGTTAAACAAGTACTAAGTTAAACAAGTTGTAACGCTAAAGGCAAGAAAGAGTAATTGGAATTTAACTTAAATTTAGGAGAATTATCATGGCTTCAGTAATCAATACCAACATTGCTTCATTAAACACACAACGTAACTTAAGCGCTTCACAAGCTGGTTTAAACACTTCATTACAACGTTTGTCATCAGGCTTACGTATTAACAGTGGTAAAGATGATGCCTCTGGCTTGGCAATTGCGACAAAAATGGACTCACAAATTCGCGGTATGAACGTTGCGATTCGTAACTCTAACGATGCGATTTCATTCGCACAAACTGCAGATGGCGGCTTGAGCAAAGTGACAGACTCATTACAGCGTATGCGTGAACTAGCGGTACAGGGCGCCAACGGCACCACAGACAATGCAAGCTTAGCGGCTGAGTTTGGACAATTGCAAGAAGAGATTGTACGTGTATCTGCAAATACACTTTTTAATGGTGTTAATACATTAGGCTCAGTAGCTGCTGCAGGTGTCGCATTCCAAGTAGGTGCCAATAATACGGCTAACGACTCAGTGACGGTGACAGGTGTAGATTTAAGTGCAGGCGACACTGCGGCTGCTGCAGCTGCTACGATTTTAGTGGATACAGCGGCTAATTCAAAACTAGCAATTGAAGCGATTGATGCTGCGATTATTGAGGTGAACGACGCCCGTGCAACTTTCGGTGCTGTACAAAACCGTTTTGAATCAATTGTTAGCAACTTGCAAGTTTCTGCTGAAAACCAGTCAGCTGCTAAATCACGCATCATGGATGCTGACTTTGCTGCAGAAAGTGCAAACCTGACTCGTGGTCAAATCTTGCAACAAGCAGGTACAGCAATGTTAGCGCAAGCCAACTCATTACCTAACGGTGTGTTAGCACTGTTAAGAGGCTAAGTAATATTTAGAGTATAAACCTTACCACCCACAGGCCTGATCAGCCTGTGGGGTTTTGCAAAGGAGAAAATCATGTTCAACACATCAATAGATGGTTATGGTTCAGTTAGAAAACTGGCCGCTGTGCAAAATGCCGGCGGCCAAATTGCCATTGATAGAACAACAAGCCCATCAGGGCTTAAACCCGTTGTAGCGGCTGAAAATGCCAAGGCTGATGTTAAACCAATTGCGGTAGATAAAACTGAACTGGTGACTGCCGTTAAAAAGCTGAATGAGCTTGTTGCACCAGCGTTGCAAACCGTACAGTTTTCATTAGATGAACAGTCAGAGCGCATGGTGGTAAAAGTAGTGGATACTGCTTCTAAGCAGGTGTTAAGGCAGATTCCAAATGAAGAGGTACTGGCGATGTCTAAAACACTGGATAAGTTGCAGGGTTTGATGATTAGGCAAACCGCTTAAACAGGGTTTGTTTCATGTAAGACCTTTGTGTGAGCGCCTTTCAGCACTAAAACCTGCTTTTTCATCATTCCCGCGCAGGCGGGAATCCAGCTAGCTTTTTGACTCGCCTAGATTCCCGCCTGCGCGGGAAAGACGATTAAGATATGGTTTTGTACCACAAGGGTACTCCGATCAGAATAAACTGATAAGCGCCACTAAACCAGCTTAGCTGGTAAGTGTTGCTAATTTTCTAATTTGCTAAGTGTTGTAGCGCCTGCAAAGTCTTATGTAGGAGCGATCTTTAGATCGCGAATGTTTTTTGGCTGTTATAGGCCATATTGCCTTTGCGATCTCCATATTGTCTTCGCGATCTAAAGATCGCTCCTACCATTTTGTATTTTGTTTGCATTTTGATTTAAGGTATTAAAGTAGATTTTATTAAAGTTTTTGAATAATTGTGCCGTTGTATGATTAACGCCGCTGGTTTGGCAAACGTTAATTCAATGATAATTGTTTAAAAAGGATATTCAACATGGGCATTTCGTCAGCAGGCTTAGGTTCTGGCCTTGATGTAAACGGCATCGTGACCAGTTTAATGGGTATCGAGCAAAAACCATTAACCGCTGTTACTAAACAAAAAACCAGTTATCAATCTCAAATATCTGCTTACGGTACGTTGAAGAGCGGTTTATCAACTTTTCAGACTGCAGTCAGTGCGCTTTCCAGCGCGTCTAAGTTTAATGCGCAAAACGTGACATCCGGCAATGCCAGTGTGTTTACTGCAACTTCAAACGGCAGCGCGATACTGGGTGATTATGCCGTGACAGTGAGCCAGTTGGCTAAGTCACAAAAGCTGTCATTTGCGGGTACTGCCAATATTGCAGATACTGTTGGCACGGGCACTTTAACTATTTCATTCGGTACTTATAACCCTTTAACCGCCACCGCGCCTATTACGCCTAATTCATTTACGCCAAATGCGGCTAAAACCGATATAAGTATTACGATTGATAGCACAAACAATACGCTGGCAGGTGTGCGTGATGCGATTAACGCCGCAAACTCCAGCGTGAGTGCAACGATTGTGAATGATGGCACGGCTAATTATTTAGTCATTACCTCGAAAGATACAGGTGAGGTGAATAGCCTGAAAATATCAGTGGCTGACACTGATGGCGATGATACTAATGCTGCAGGCCTATCACAATTGGCGTATGACCCAACAGCCAGCGCAGGCAGCGGTAAAAACATGACGCAAATGCAGGCCGCCAAAAATGCCATTTTGGATATTGACGGTATTGTGGTGGTTAAAGCGAGTAATACCATTAGCGATGCGATTAGCGGCGTGACGCTTAATTTGCTGGCGACCAGTGCCGGTGTTAGCGCAAATTTAGGGGTTGCCAGCAATAAAGATAAGGTTAAAGAATCAGTCACCGCTTTTATAGATGCTTACAATAAGCTGGATAGTTCATTACGCAGTTTAACCAAATATGATGAGTCCGGTAAAAACTCAGGCGTGTTGTTGGGCGATGCAACTACCCGATCTGTGATTAGTCAGCTAAAAGCGGTAATGACGAAAACGGTGAGCAGCGGCGGTGCATTGACGTCACTTAGTCAAATTGGCGTATCTTTTCAGCGTGATGGCAAATTGGCGCTGGATGCAACCAAGCTGGATGCCGCCGTTGCAACTAACTTTGGCGACATTGCCAGCTTGTTTGCAACCACGGCTAAAGTTTCTGACCCGCAGGTTTCTTTTGTCAGCAGCACCAAGAAAACACAGTCTGGCATTTATGCGATTAATGTCACTGGTTTAGCACCCACTGCTGGCACGATTAACGGCGTGGCTGCAAACGGCACAGGTAGTAATTTACTGGGTGCAGCGGGTGATGCAAGTGAAGGCCTGAATATCAAGGTAACCAGTGGCGCGCTTGGTGCGCGTGGCACGGTTAACTTTAGCATAGGTTATGCGGCGCAATTAGATAGCGTGATTACTAATTTGTTGGGTGAAACCGGTATTTTGGCATCAAGAACCGATGGCATTAATACCTCTATTAAACGTTTGGATAAACAGGCGGAATCAATCACTGCGCGGTTGACCTCTATTGAGGCGCGCTACCGCGCGCAATTTACTCGCTTGGATACATTAATGTCCAGCATGAGTACGACTAGCTCTTTCTTAACCCAGCAAATTGCATCAATCAATGCAAATAGTAAATAAGCACTAATAATCAATATCAAGTAAAGGATACGATCATGTTTGGACTCAATCAGCGCGGAGTAAATGTGTATGCCAAAGTTGGCCTGGAAACCGGCGTGGTTGCCGCAAGCCCGAATAAGTTAATCGTCATGCTTTATGAAGGGGCAATCGCTGCTTGCCATAGTGCAATTGGCCACATGCAGAAAAAAGACATTTCTAACAAAGGCGCCATGCTGTCAAAAGCCATTATGATTATTGAAAGTGGCCTTAGATTGAGCCTGGATAAAAAAGCCGGTGGCGAGATTGCCGTAAGCCTGGATGCGCTTTACGCCTATATGAGCAAGCAGTTAACCATGGCGAATATTCACAACCAGCCAGAACTGGTGCATGAAGTGATTAAGTTATTAACAGATTTAAAAACAGCGTGGGAAACCATTGCCAGTTCACCAGCTACAACATCAGAAATACCCAATATAGTACCTAGTCAGATTGCAGGAACCATTAATCGCAATATTGCGCAATACGCAAAAGTTTAAAAAATCTAATAGAAGGTTTAAGCATGGAACGCCATAAAACTGAACACCAAGATAGTACTGAATACCAAGATAGTACTGAATACCAAGATGAAACTGAACATCAGGACCCTATTGTTATTTATGAAACTGTTGCGGGATTAACTAAACAAATGCTATCGGCTGCCAAACAGCAGGATTGGGATACGTTGGCTGAACTCGAAGCTTACTGTGCCCAGCATGTAGCCACATTAAAGGTCACAGAAAGTTTACTGCCACTAGCCGGCGATGCACGCGCGAGAAAATTAGCCAGTATTAAAAGCATACTTGCGGATGACCGTGAGATACGCAATATAGTGTCGCCATGGATGTTGAGATTGAATTCTCTGATGGGCAGTTTACATATGGAAAACAAACTGACGCGAGCCTACGTTCAGTAGAATAGTCATTATCAAGATGATCATCAAACCCGACATTGCAAGCATACACCCTGTGGCTAGAATAGCGCCTTTACTAGCTGTAGATAATATCGGTGGCGCGGCGCAGGAGCTTAGCGACAGGGCAACTCAGTTTGTAAAAGGACAGCAGTATTTCGCGCATGTGTTATCAAGGGCTGGTGAATCTACCTATAACGTAAAAGTTGAAAATGAAAACCTTAAGGGCACCATACTCAAAATGGACTTGGGGGCGACGGCCAAGGCCGGACAAACACTGCTGCTGAAATACATGCACGACAGCCCGGTACCGACATTTTTACTGACACTTACAGATTCAAAAGACTCGGGTAGCACCACAAAATTAAGTACAGCAGCAAGCCTGATCAGCCAATATCTAAAACAGGCAGAAGGCGACGGCGTATCGAACCGATTTGTTGCGGTAGCCGTGGTGACACAAACTCCTAATAACCCACTCATCATGGCGCATGATTTAAAAAATGCTTTGAGAAGCAGCGGTTTATTTTATGAGTCGCATTTGAGTGATTTGCTGCAAAGCAACCAAACACTTTCGGCACTTAAGCAAGAACCGCAGAACCAAAGCAGTACATCAATGGCTAGCTTAATGTCTCAACAGTTGGCTGTTTTGGAAAATCAGCGTCTGGCGTGGCATGGTGAAGTTTGGCCAAGACAAAAAATGGATTGGGATGTCACCCTGCAAGAGCGGGGTGCTGAAGGCGATGATGGTCAAGCGTCAAATGAGTCAGATGAAGGTCAGGCGAGACCAATTGCTAGCGAGATGACTCTGCATTTGCCACATTTAGGTAAAGTGTCAGCCAGAATAAGCCTGATTGATGGGCATATGCGTGTGAATATTCTTGCAGAACAAGCGCAGACACTGGATATTCTAAAAAGCCAAAGGCTACGTTTAGCCGAGGCGATAGGAAAAAATGGCCAGCAGTTAGATGCACTGACGGTGGTGCGCCATGAATAGCGCTGACTATAATCCTGTTGCTAATCCTGTTGCAAATGCCGATGTTGGCTTACATTCAAAGGCAGGCTTTAACCCGAATCAGCAAGCGATTGCCTTGGCTTATGCCTCTGGTGACTATGCGCCAAAAGTGTTGGCTAAAGGGCGTGGCCTGATTGCAGAGCAGATTATTGCCAGAGCAAAAGAGAACAATATATTTGTGCATGAATCCAAAGATCTCGTTGCATTATTGATGCAGGTTGATCTTGATGACCATATTCCGCCTGCGCTTTATCAGGCGATTGCCGAGATTCTGGCTTGGCTGTATAAGTTGGAAGAAGGTAAGGCAGATTCAGAAGATGTCATATTCTGATGCGTGTATTCTTATCAAGTTAAACAATTCAGGATATTTCAGGTTAACAGGCAGCCATAGCTGAAAAGACACTTTATGCAAGCATTAAAGTTATCAGAACTTATCGGTGCGCTCAGTCATGCGCTCGACATTACCGAAGGGCAACCTGAAGGCCATTGCATACGCTGTTGCTGGATAGGGATGCATATTGGTGAAAAACTGGGCATGGCCACTGAGCAGCTGTGGGAGTTGTATTACACATTGCTGCTTAAAGACTTGGGCTGCAGCAGCAATGCATCGCGCATTTGCGAGTTATACCTGACAGATGATTTGAGTTTTAAACGTGACTTTAAGTGGGTAGACGGCAGCCTTCCGCAAGTATTGCGTTTTGTGTTGCGTCATACCGGGCCGAGTGTTGGCTTGATTGATCGCCTTAAAACTTTAGGCGGCATACTGACCAACGGCGATGAAATCGCCCAGGAGCTGATTCTAACGCGCTGTACACGCGGCGCGGATATCGCACGTCAGTTACGTTTTTCTGAAGGGGTAGCAAAAGGTATTCACTCTCTGGATGAACACTGGAATGGTCAAGGCCGACCTGAAGGGCTGGCAGGTTCTAGAATTCCGCTTTATTCGCGTATTGCCTTACTGGCGCAAGTAATAGATGTTGTGAATAGCTCAGAAGGTCAGGCAGCGGCACTTACCGAGATTCAAAAACGGCGCGGCACCTGGTTTGACCCGGAGGCAGTGGATGCTTTTATGGCTGTTGCACAATCTGCAGATTTCTGGTCAATACTGAATTCATCTGATGTCGAAGCATTGGTATTTGCGCTAGAACCCGGTGGCCAACAAGTGCCGCTGGATGAAGATTATTTTGACGATATTGCTGAGGCCTTTGGCAAAGTGGTGGATGCTAAAAGCCCATATACAGCAGGGCACAGCGCAAGGGTGGGTTTGTATACCACGCTGTTAGCAGAATCAATGGAGATACCCGAGTCACGCAGGCGCTGGCTTAAGCGCGGTGCTTTGCTGCACGACGTAGGTAAGCTCGGGGTAAGTAATAGTATTCTGGATAAACCGGGCAAACTGGATGCAGATGAATGGTCAGCAGTGCAGCGGCATGCCGCTTACACCGAGGCTATTTTAGGGCGTGTCAGTAACTTTGATGAACTTGCCCGCGTATCAGCCGCCCATCATGAACGGCTTGATGGCGGTGGCTACCCGCGCGGACTAAAAGACGCAGATATTGCAATAGAAACACGTATTATTACTACAGCTGATATTTTTGATGCCATTACCGCAGAACGGCCTTATCGCGGTGCGATACCTGTTGATAAAACGCTGGTGATTATGTCTGAAACAGTGGGAACAGCGATAGATGCCAGATGCTTTGAGCACCTAAAAAATATTGTTCAAAATCACCCGGAGTTTTTCCCAGGCTAAATGCAAGGTTTAATATTTAGAGCTTAAACCTGCATGTTCATGATGTCGTGATAAGCAGATACTAATTTATTACGCACTTGTACGGTAGCTTGAAACGAAATGTTGGCTTTTTGGCCTGCAATCATCACGTCAGAAAGGCTGACGCTGTCATCGCCCATCGTAAAGTTTTTACCTAATTGCTCTGCTTCAACTTGTACTTTGTTGACCTGGTTCAGTGATGCTTTGAGTGCGTCTGAAAAGTTAACTTTTCCAGCACCTTGAGTCTGCTGTAGCCCTGAAGAAGCAGCCAACCCGCCAATAGCGTCGCTTTGCGGGCGCTGTGCAGCAGCTTTTAACTGTGCAAGCATAGATTCTATTCTGCTGGCATCAATTCCACCTGTTTTCATGGTTTACCTCCGTTCGTCTTAAATTCGTGAGCGTTAAACTAGCTGTCTAAATTAACAACTGTAATTTAGATTGCTAATTTAAACCTTTCACTGACAGTTGCTAATTTAACACTTGGCTATTTCTATGAGCATCCAAATAGGCCGATGAAAAGCGCTCTATTCCTAAATTTGAAAATTCAGGCAATTGGCATAATGGTATCCAATAGCTTACTGAAGCAATATGGATGTAAAAGTTTTTAACCTTATATACATTAAAGCGTCAGTCGAAAAGTTTTGTTGAGTAGCAAATTGGAGAAATACGATGGCAGCAGGCAATGACGCAGCCTTAATGAATCAAGGCGTAATGGGTTTGAACTCTCAATTAGGCAATAAATTACTTTTAGTAGTTGCTGCAGCTGCAGTAGTTGCAGTGATGGCTGTATTTTGGCTTTGGAGCCAGCAGCCGGATTATCGCGTATTGTTTTCTAACTACTCTGATAAAGATGGCGGTTCAATTGTAGCTGCGCTTGAGAAAATGAATGTGCCTTATAAGTTTTCTGATAGTGGTACAGCGATTCTTGTACCTGCTGCACAGGTTCACCAGGCTCGGTTGAAATTAGCTTCTGATGGCCTACCTAAAGGCGGAAATATTGGTTTTGAAGTGCTAGAAAATCAAAAATTCGGCGTTTCGCAATTTGTAGAACAAGTGAATTTTCAGCGTGCTTTGGAAGGTGAGCTGGAGCGTAGCATCCAGTCTATCGGTGCGGTTGAAGTGGCCAGAATCCATTTGGCTATTCCTAAAGCTTCAGTATTTGTAAGGGACCAACAAAAGCCAACTGCCTCTGTATTGTTAAATTTGCGTGGCGGTCGTAGTTTAGATGCACAGCAAGTCGGTGCAGTCGTGCATCTGGTGGCAAGTAGCGTTCCAAATCTACCTGCTGCCAATGTGACGGTGGTTGATCAAAACGGTAATCTGCTGTCAGATACTTCCAAAAAAATGGGATCGAATAACCTGGACCCAACTCAACTTAAATACATTGAAGATATTCAGCAAAGTATCGTTAAGCGTGTTGAATCAATTATTACGCCGATTGTAGGTGCTAAAAACGTACGTGCAGAAGCGAGTGCAGAAATAGACTTTTCCAGCATAGAACAAGCTGCTGAAAGCTATAAACCTAACCAGAAACCTGATGATGCGGCGATTCGCAGCTTGCAAAGCAATGAATCTCTCAGCAGCAACGGTGCCGGTGCTACCGGTGTACCAGGCGCTTTATCTAATCAACCGCCGGCAAATGCTACTGCACCACTCACAACACCAGAAGGTGCTAATTCTAGTGGGGCTGCTGCTGATGGTGCGCCAGTAAATAATCAAAAAAATATCATGACCAATTATGAGGTGGATAAAACTGTACGTTATTCACAACAAGGGATGGGCGGCATCAAACGCCTCAATGTTGCCGTGGTGGTGAATAACATGCCAGTGGTTGATAAAGCAGGAAAAGTGACTTACCGACCACTGACTGAAGCAGAGAAAACGCAAATAAATGATTTAGCGATGCAGGCCATGGGCTTTAATAAAGAACGTGGCGATGCGCTGGCAGTGGTGAATAGTTCATTTGCCGGTGAACCTGTAGAAATTATTCCTGAAGTGCCGCTTTGGAAAAACCCTGAAGTCATAGAGTACGGTAAAGACGCATTACGCTTTATTGTGGGCATCGTCGTGCTAATCATGATTTATAAGCGTGCGCTAAGCCCGATGTTACGTAAATTAACTGCACCATCTCCAAAGTTATTAAATGCACCTAAGGATGAAGATGCCGTGGTTAACCTAAGCGGAGAAGCTGGGCAAGCGCAGTTGTTATCACCTGCAGGTAGCAGTAATAATTTAGCCGCTGCCAAGCAGTTGGCAAAAGACAACCCAAGAATGGTAGCAAGTGTGGTCGCAAACTGGACAAGTGGAAATGAGTAACGAAAATGAGTGATGCCGGCGTAATGAGAAGCGCAATCTTAATGCTTGCGCTGGGTGAAGATGAAGCTGCAGAAGTGATGAAGTTTCTGAGCCCAAAGGAAGTTCAGAAACTTGGCACGGCGATGTCGACTTTGAAGTCAGTCGGCCGCGATCAGGTTGAAACGACTGTGGCGGAATTTATGACTGAAGTTGAGCAAAGCAGTGATTTCGGACTGGATTCAGATGAATACATTCGATCAGTGTTAAACAAAGCATTAGGTGAAGACAAAGCTTCAGGCTTGCTTAACCGTATTTTGCAATCACGTGATGCAAGTGGTATTGAAAGTCTTAAATGGATGGATGCGCTGACTGTATCTGATTTTATTAAGAATGAGCATCCGCAGATTATTGCGACCATTCTGGTGCATTTAGAGCCGGATCAGGCTTCAGAGATTATTGGCTATTTCTCGGACCGCTTACGTCAAGATGTGATGTTGCGCATTGCAACACTGGATGGTGTGAAGCCTATTGCCCTGCGCGAGCTGAATGAGGTGATGACCAAATTATTAACAGGTAACGAAAATCTTAAAAAACAAACCATGGGCGGTATTAAAGTTGCAGCCGAAATCATGAACTATATGAGCGGCGAGAACGAAGCTACTCTTATGGAAGGGCTGAAAAGCTACGATGATGAAATGGCGCAGAAAATCATGGATGAAATGTTTGTCTTTGACAACATCATGGATATTGATGATAAAGGCATTCAGGTCATGTTAAGAGAAGTGCAGTCTGAAACACTCATCGTTGCGCTTAAAGGCACCACTGAAGAAATGCGCGAAAAAATATTCAAAAATATGTCGTCGCGTGCCGCAGAAATGATGAAAGAAGATTTGGAATCTAAAGGGCCAGTCAAGCTTTCTGAAGTTGAAGCGCAGCAAAAACAAATCCTGCAAATTGTACGCAGATTGTCTGATGAAGGTCAGATTCAGTTGGCAGGGAAGGGTGGAGATGATCAATATGTCTAAACTTTCTATTCTTAAGTTCGTTCATTATGCATAGGAGTGCCATGAATATTCCTAAAGAGCAACAAACCGCTTATGAACGGTGGGAAATGTCGTCGTTTACCGAAGGTCACCCAAGCATTAGTGGAATAAAGGCTAAGAAAAAAGAAGAGGATACGGTTGCCTCAGAAAAAATATCGCAGATATTTGAGTCTGCACGCAAGGAAGCTTATACCAAAGGCATGCAAGAAGGGTTTGCCGTAGGTATGGCTAAAGCGCGCGAATATGCACAAGAAGAAAAACAGCATTTTCTTAAGTTGATGGAATCTTTCAGCGACGCGCTTGAAAAGTCGGATGAGCAAATTGCTGACGATGCGCTATCGCTTGCGTTGGAAATCGCAAAAGCGATGTTGAAAGTGAAGTTGAATATTGATACGTCTATAGTGTTGCCAGTGGTGATGGATGCTATTCACTACCTGCCTTATGTACAAAAACCAGCCAGAATATTAGTGCATCATGAAGATGCGCAGATGCTGCGTGAATATCTAGCCGAAGAAATAGCCAGTCAGCATTGGCAGATTCAGGAAGATATCAATATTGAGCGTGGCGGCTGCATTGTAGAGACAGGTGCCAACCAGATTGACGCGACCAATGAAGTGCGCTGGAAAAGAATTAGCGACGCATTGGCACAAAAAAGTGACTGGTTATTACCATGAGTTCACCAAGATTGAATCATCAGGAAGTGCAACAAGAAAGCACAGTTCAGCTTGGCTTAGATGCGTTAAATATAGAGCAATTACGTCAAGTGCCGTTAGAAGAGATTCCGCAAAAAGTAGATATGCAAAACATACATCGTCAGCGTTGGCATGACCATATTCGTGATTGCAAAGAGATTCTGCGTATCGTTGAACCATTGGAAATAGCAGGCCGTATTACCAAGTTAACTGGTTTAGTGATGGAGGCCGCTGGTATTAAATTGCCCATAGGCAGCGCATGCTATGTGCCGTTAGCCGAAGGTCGCCGCGTAGAAGCTGAAGTGGTGGGTTTTGATGGCGAACGTATGTTATTAATGCCGCAAAGTAGTGTAGATGGCGTGATGCCAGGCGCAAAAGTATTTGCGTTAGAAGTTGCTGAGGCTTTACCTAAGCCACATCACGGCCATCCACCACGCAGAAGAGTGACAGATCGTGCGCGGCATTTGCCTGTAGGTAATGAATTACTTGGTCGCGTAGTGGATGGCGCTGGCAATCCCCTGGATGATCTTGGCAAGATTGAAGCTACACAAAGTTCACCGCTGAATACACGTCCGATGAACCCTTTAATGCGTGCACCAATCGAGGAGATTTTAGACGTAGGTGTCCGTGCAATTAACAGCATGCTTACTGTTGGCCGTGGTCAGCGTATGGGGTTGTTTGCCGGTTCAGGTGTTGGTAAAAGCGTGCTGTTAGGCATGATGGCGCGCTATACCACCGCTGATGTAATTGTGGTTGGCCTGATTGGTGAACGCGGCCGTGAGGTACAGGAATTTATTGAGCAGATATTAGGCCCGGTAGGTTTAGCACGTTCAGTAGTAGTAGCAGCGCCAGCAGATGCGCCGGCTTTGATGCGCTTACAAGGCGCCAATTATGCAACAACGATTGCTGAAAATTTTCGTGATCAGGGCAAAAATGTATTGTTAATTATGGATTCATTAACCCGTTACGCCATGGCACAGCGTGAAATTGCATTAGCAATCGGCGAACCACCAGCGACTAAAGGCTACCCGCCATCAGTATTTGCAAAACTACCCGCACTGGTTGAACGTACAGGGAACGGTAAGCGCGGCGAAGGTTCAATTACTGCGTTCTACACCGTGCTGACTGAAGGCGATGATCAGCAAGACCCAATTGCTGATGCGGCCCGTGCGATTTTGGATGGGCATATTGTATTAAGCCGTAGCTTGGCTGAGAGTGGCCATTATCCAGCCATTGATGTAGAGCAGTCGATTAGCCGTGCCATGCATAACATCACCAGCCCGGAACACCAAAAACTCGCGCGTAAGTTAAAACAACTTAACTCACGTTATATGCGCAGTGTGGACTTAATCAATGTCGGTGCTTATGAAGCAGGGAGTGATGCAGTGCTTGATCAAGCCATTGCAAGACATGACAGTATTGACGCATTTTTACAGCAAGGAATTTCTGAGCGTTCAGGGGTTGAAGAAAGCATTAATCATCTAGCACACGTGCTGGATGGCCTGGCTATTAATTAAATGATGGTTGAAATTAAATAATGGTTAAAAACTAGATAGAGAAACTATGGCAGCGCAATCAAGCAATGTACTCAATATGTTACAGGGCATCGCCTCTAAAGAAGTGGACGAGGCCGCAGAAGCCTTGGCAAAAGCCATGAAAGTGGCAACAGAAGCGCAGGCTAAACAAGACATGCTCAATGAATATCGGCTGGACTACGTGAGAAATCTCAACAAGATTTTAGAAGCCGGGATGGGGGCAGAAGCGTATCAGAATTTCCAGAATTTTTTTGGGAAACTAGACCAGGCAATTGCGGGACAACAAGAAGTAGTCGAGCTGGCGAACCAGCAAGTCAAGGTGCAAAAGCAATTGTGGCAAGAAAGCCAGCGTAAAAAGCTTTCTTACGAGGTGCTGTCTGATCGGTCTGATAAACGCGTGCTTAAAGTGGAGCAAAAGAAAGACCAGAAAATGATGGATGAATTTGCCATGCGCATCACCAGAACCAGGCATTCGTAAATAATTTTAAAAATAGTTTTACCAAAGGTTAGTTTTAATTATTGAGGTTGAGCAACATGAAAAATTTATCATTGCAAATGACAGAAACAGCAGCATTGAAAAAACCAACAATGGCTGTGAATAAAAGTAATGTTAGCCCTGAGAATTCAGCTTCGGCTGAGGCGAATAGATCATTTAAGATGATGCTGAACAAGCAGGTTCAGGATACACACTTACAAAATAAGCAAGTTCAAGAGAAACAACTGCAAAATAAACATATTCAAAATAAACAAATTCAAGATAAGCAAAACCAGGCACAACAAAACCAGGCAAAAATACCGACGACAAAAGAATCTTCCGCAAAGCCAGATAATGCTGAGACTGTAGAAACTGCAAATAAGAATAGTCAAAAAGAAAGTCATTTGCAGCATGTAATTAATGCGAAAAATCACACAAAAGCCATTACAGAGGCTGAAAATCCAGAGGCATTAAAGCTTGCTTCTAAAGAGCTGACTGACAGTATTAAATCCACACTGGATGCTAAGTTATCGCTGGCTGTTAAAGGGGATGATGCCAACCCTGAAGAGGCTGCTACTCATGCGGCAGATACCAATTTAACAGCTACGGCATCAATACTTGCCATATTGCCGCCTGCATTGCTAGAAAATAAACAGGCTATCTCTTCAACAGCTATCACAAATACAGGGCTGGCTTTAACCGCAGACGGTGCAACACAAAAGCAGCAAACTTTGGGTGCGCAAATCAGCAATGTGGCATTAAACAACGCACTGTCGCAAGGTAAAAACAACAACATTGCAGATACTGACGCGCATGATTTAAAAGAAACGGCTGAGGGAAAATTACTACGTGCGATTAATCCTATGGATGCTGACGAATCTGCAAATAGCAAGCTTGCTTTAAATGCTGCTAAAGAGGGCGCTAGTAAAGATATTGCAATCAAAGATATTACAATCAAAGATATTGCAGTTAAAGACATGATTACGCCAGCAAGTAATCAGCCTGCGGTGCAAATAAAAGCCGCCGAGGCTGTTCAGCAGGCAGGCAGCAGTAATGTGATTAATGCTTACCCAGGCAAAACAGGCTGGGATCAGGCGATTAGCCAAAAAGTAGTGTGGATGTTAGGTGCTAGTGAGCAGTCCGCAACGCTCAGCTTGAACCCCCCAGAGTTGGGTCCGCTGAAAGTGGTCATTCATGTACACAATGACAAAGCAGATACGACTTTTATATCTGATAACGCTGAGGTAAGACAAGCGCTGCAAGATGGCATGGATAATTTGCGCGGCAAATTAAATGAGTCAGGCATTCAACTTGGTCAAGCCAACGTAAGCTCGGGCGGTCAGATGCAGCAACAGTTTCAACAGGCTTCGCAAAAAAATGGCATGGGTTCGCAGTTAAATAACAACAACGCCTCTGCATCACAACTTGAGAACACTAATAGTTCCCGTACTATAGTGCGGGTAGCTAATGGCTTAGTCGATACTTTTGCGTAATGTAAGTATTTATTCATATTGACGCAGTAACGTAGTGTGTTGTATTGGATAACTTCAATTTAACGCCTTTTTCCCCCTCTTATCTAAGCATGTTATTCAGTCATTTTTTTCCATAATGTAACCATCAATCACGCCAATGGCTGCCAAGTCGGTAGTACAGGGCTAGAGTTTTAATATGGAAAGGCAATAACATGGCAGCAGATCCAAAGCCTGATGGCGCTGAAGCGGCACCGGCATCTAAAAAGAAACTTATCATCATTATTGCCGCAGTGGTACTTTTGGCTGGCGGCGGTGGGGCGGGCTGGTTTTTAATGCAGCCAAAAGATGGCCATAAAAAAGAAGTCAAGCATGAAGAGCCAGCAAAAGCGCCAGTTTTTATTGCATTAGATACATTTACGGTGAACCTTCAGCCCGATCCGGAAGAGAAGTTTTTGCAGTTGGAAATTTCACTGCAAGTGGCTAGCCCGGAACAAGCAGAACTATTAAAAACCCAAATGCCAGCCGTGCGAAATCGTTTATTGATGCTGTTAACCAGCAAAATGGCCTCTGAGATTTCAACTTCTGAAGGCAAGCAGCAACTAAGCGATGAGATTGTCGCCGAAGTTAAAAAACCCTTTTCCAAGGACGCTAAGCCGCAAGAAGTTTCAGGCGTGTTTTTTACTTCTTTCGTGATTCAGTAATTAACGCAGAAATTAATCATGGCAGATAAATTTTTATCTCAAGACGAAGTTGATGCCTTATTAAAAGGCGTA
Organism: Methylotenera sp.; assembly: GCF_030684185.1. GTDB lineage: Bacteria > Pseudomonadota > Gammaproteobacteria > Burkholderiales > Methylophilaceae > Methylotenera. The sequence continues at coordinate 23,277 of NZ_JAUXOY010000016.1, read as the reverse complement.
GACGGTGATCCGGATGACGCTGCACCAGCTAGTGATGCTGGTGATGTGCGTGATTACAATCTGGCTACGCAAGAGCGTATCGTACGCGGGCGTATGCCTACGCTTGAGATTATCAACGAGCGATTTGCACGACTGGTTCGGATAGAGTTATTCAACTTTTTACGTCGTACGGTTGAAGTTTCCGTTGGCCCTGTGCGTATTACCAAATACAGCGATTTTGTTCGTAATCTGGTCGTACCAACCAACCTTAACTTAGTACAGATGAAGCCGTTGCGCGGCACAGCACTGATGGTGTTTGACCCGACATTGGTGTTCTTGGTTGTCGATAATATGTTTGGTGGCGATGGCCGTTTTCACACGCGTGTTGAAGGTCGTGACTTTACCCAAACTGAACAACGCATTATTCAGCGCATTCTTAATATCGTGTTTGAAACTTACTCAAAATCATGGGAGCCCGTCTACCCGGTGCAGTTTGAATATGTACGTTCTGAAATGAATACCCAGTTTGCCAATATTGCAACGCCCAATGAAGTGGTGGTAGCCGTTACGTTTAATGTTGAGCTTGGTCCCGCCAGCGGAGAAATACACTTCTGTTTTCCTTACTCCATGATAGAGCCGATACGTGACATGCTGAGCTCGTCACTGCAAGGTGAAGTATTAGGCGCTGATAAACGCTGGGTAAAACTGATGACGCAGCAAGTGCAAGCTGCGGAAGTCGAAATTGTGGCTGACCTAGCCAAAACAAATATGCAGATAGGCGACGTGCTTAATATGAAAGTCGGTGATGTTATTCCGCTTAATATTGATGAGTCGATTGAAGCGCAAGTGGATGGTGTGCCAGTCATGCTTTGTAAATACGGAATGTTTAATGGCCAATACGCGTTGCGTGTTGAAAAGCTTTTAAGATCCAACTCAACTGAATATATTAAAGGAGAACCTTATGGCGACTGATGCTATAGATGATGTAGTCGATGACGCGGTAGCGGAGGACGATTGGGGTGCGGCAATGGCGGAGCAGACGTCTGCAGAATCCTCGGTTTTACAAAATAGTAGCGCCGAACAGACTCAGGTTTTTACCGAGTTTACCGCTAAGAATAAACTGCAAGACACCCAAAATGATATTGATTTCATATTGGATATTCCGGTGCAGCTTACGGTTGAATTGGGTCGTACCAAAATTGCCATCAAAAATCTATTACAGCTGGCGCAAGGCTCGGTGGTTGAGCTGGACGGCATGGCAGGTGAACCGATGGACGTGCTGGTGAACGGTTGTTTGATTGCACAAGGCGAAGTGGTGGTAGTGAATGATAAGTTTGGTATCCGTTTAACCGACATCATTACACCAGCTGAGCGTATCCGAAAAATTAACCGCTAACTTAATTTGACTTAAATTCAGATAGAAAAAACATAGAAAAATCACCAATGAAAATCTTACCAAATTTGCTGGCTTTGAGTTTTTTTTCCTTACCTGGTTTTGCTAGGGCGGCAGATACAGTTGCGGTATCGCCAACCGGCGGTGTGCTGAAAATGGCGCTTGGTCTGGCGGTAGTGTTGGGCGTAATGGCCGTCATTACCTGGGTGCTAAAGCGCATGATGCCAGGCGTAGGCAATAAGCAATCCGTAGTGCGTATTGTGGGTGGCGTAAGTGTAGGTTCACGCGAACGCGTGGTGGTATTAGAGGTGGCAGGCCGTTGGATAGTCGTTGGTGTGGCATCCGGGCAAGTTAGCCGCATTGCGAATTTAGAGATGGGTGCTGCGAGTCTTGCTGAAAGCATGCCTGCCAGCAATATTGGCGCCAACAGTATTGGCTCAGGTGACTTTACTAACACATTTGCCCATTGGCTAAAAAAATCAACAGGTAAAATTTTAGAAAAAAATGATGCAAACAAATAAATTAAAGTTTTTTATGACTAAATATTCACTAAAAACATGGATTTCATTAGCAGTCATGCTCGTGGCAGGCTTGCTGATATTACCGACAACGGCATTGGCCGAGAACGGCTTGCCTCTGGTCAACGCACTGCCAACTGCTAGCGGCGGCCAAAATTATACCTTGAGCCTGCAAACGCTGATTTTACTAACGTCTTTGACCTTCTTGCCAGCAGCCTTGCTGATGATGACAGGTTTCACTCGCATCATCATTGTACTTTCTTTATTGCGTCAGGCGCTTGGCACGCAATCTGCGCCGCCAAACCAAGTGATGATTGGTTTGGCATTGTTTCTGACATTTTTTGTGATGAGCCCGGTGATAGACAAGATTTATGTCGATGCCTATCAACCTCTTTCAGAAAACAAAATTACCATGCAAGAAGCGCTGGATAAAGGCTCTGCACCGCTTAAGGCATTTATGTTGAAGCAAACGCGTGAAGGTGATTTGGCATTATTTGTAAAAATGGCGCAAATTGAAAAAATTGAAACGCCAGAACAAGTACCTTTACTTGTATTAGTGCCAGCCTTTATTACCAGTGAATTGAAAACCGCGTTTCAAATTGGTTTTGCTATATTTATCCCGTTTTTAATCATAGATATGGTGGTCGCCAGTGTGTTGATGGCAATGGGCATGATGATGGTATCGCCGGCAATCGTAGCGCTACCGTTTAAGTTGATGTTGTTTGTACTGGTTGATGGCTGGCAGTTATTATTAGGTTCATTAGTTCAGAGTTTCTATTAGCGATCCGCTTTAATCTCGAATAGTAATTTTTAAGGAATTATAAAATGACCCCAGAAAGCGTGATGACATTAGGTAGAGATGCGATGGAAATCACTTTGCTCGTCGCCGCACCTATTTTGTTAGTGGTACTCACTATTGGATTGTTAGTGAGTATTTTTCAGGCAGCCACGCAGATTAACGAAGCTACATTGTCATTTATTCCGAAGTTGGTCGGTGTGTTTGGAACACTGATGTTTGCCGGGCAATGGATGCTGACCACTATGGTGGATTATATGCACTTGGTTTTTACCAATATCCCTGCGATGGCTAATTAAACGTTTAGACTTGTTGAGCAGATTGCAAAGGTTTAAAAATGGTATCAATCAGCAGCGATCTTCTGCAAACCTGGATTATCAGCCTGCTTTGGCCTTTGACCAGAATCCTCGGTGTGATTGCTGCGGCACCCATATTCAGTCATAAATCTATCCCGCAACGGGTCAAGCTGGGCTTGGGTATTATGCTCACGTTAATCATTGTGCCTACGTTGCCACCCTTACCTCAATTTGAGATATTTTCCTTTCAAGGCCTGCTCATCTTAGTACAACAGCTTATTATTGGGCTGGCGATAGGTTTTAGTATGCGTCTGGTATTTGCAGCGGTTGATTTGGCAGGGCAGTTGATAGGCATGTCGATGGGTATTGGCTTTGCCAGTTTTTTTGATCCGCAGACTCGAGGGCAAAGCACAGCTTTGAATCAGTTTCTGGTAATACTAGCGATGCTTATTTTCTTAAGCCTGGATGGTCATTTGTTGATAGTGACAGCGGTGGCGAATAGTTTTATCACGATGCCCATTGCACTGGGCGGAAGTGGTATCGACCCTATGAAAATAGCCATGTGGGGTGAAACAATATTTAGCGTTGGCCTGCTATTGGCATTGCCGGCAGTGGCGGCCTTGTTGATAACCAATATGGCGTTAGGCATACTGACTAAAACAGCGCCACAGCTCAATATGTTTGGTATTGGCTTTCCTATCACATTAAGTATAGGTTTTCTTGTTTTAGCATTATCGTTGCCAGGGATGTTGAAGCCGATTGAAAATTTTATCGAGAAAGGCGCTAGTAATATGGCCCAAGTAGCTGTGCCTAATTCAGCTGTACCTAATTCCACGTTACCTGTTTCAGAATCGGCAGCATCAGGCAAATGATAGCGTTGGTGGTTTTAAGGTGGGTGGTTTTAAGGTTGGTGGTTTTAAAGTTAATCGTTTTGAGATTTAATAAAATATTTATACAAAAGAAGCATTGATACAAAGGTCTTGGTAAATTATTACAGATTAAAGTTTGATAGGACGTTCATGGAACACGCTGCACATAACCCGGATGAAGAGCAATTTATTGTTCGCAACCTTAAAGAAATTATTCAGATTCTCACTGATCTGTCTAAACATCATGAGATGCTAAAGGTATCGTTTAATCATGATGTTTGTCTTACCAATATCATTTCAGTGGATGTGAAAAACCATTCGGTTTATTTGGATATTGGCCTTGATGATGCCTTTAACAGTCGGTTGTTAGCGAGTCATCAAGTGGTTTTTTCTAAAGATGACGGTATTAGAATCAAATGGACCAGTACAAGCATTTCATTAGCCACACTTAAGGATGGCAAGGCGATTAAGATTGCCTTACCACAAACATTAATGCGTTTGCAGCGCAGGGAATTTTTTCGTCTTGCAACCCCCATCGTCAACCCTGTACCTTGTTTAATTCCTGTTAGTGATGAAGCTAATCCAGTCGACAGAACGCTTGAGCTTACTTTAGTAGATGTAAGCCTTGGCGGTATCGGGGTGATTTCCGCAGATCCATTAGATTCGCGTTTAGTGATAGGCGCAAGTTTTAACCAATGCAAAATTAGCTTCCCTGAAGTTGGGGAAACCAGCCTAACCTTACAAGTGAGAAATATTACTAAAGTAACGTTGAAAGACGGCGTGATTAAACATCGCATAGGCCTTCAGTATATAGAGCCTTCACGTGGCAATGAGGGCTTAATCAATCGCTACACCTATAACTTAGAACGCCAGGTGATGGCGGTAGCAAGCAAAATGTAATTAGGCCGTTAGTAGGCTAGCTTATGGCGGCCTATTAACTGCCTAATGAATATCGAACTGCCCGATTAAATACCTGCTACATCAATACGCGTAATGTATATCATGGGTGATATATAATTTTGCGATGGTACGTTATCGTCGAAATGTCATTTCTGGAGCAACTTACTTTTTACTGTTACGTTGCGTAATTGTCGCGCTACTTAAGAATAATAGGGGTGGGACCATTATTATTTGCTAATGAGGATTGCAGACTAAGTTATTTAATCAATAAAATATCACTAATGTTTCTAGCACTGTGTAATACGCGTTCAATCAACACAGATTTACTTTCTTGAACGGAAAAGAAAATCAAATAACGTTGATAAGCTAGCATGTGTATTCTATCAGCATATTCAGGCTTAGCCACCCCCATATTTGGAAATTGCGCCAGTAATTGGCACTGTTGACGCAACTCTGCCACAAAACTTTGTGCTCGCTTAGGATTGTCAAGGGCAATAAATTGTAATATTTGCAGTAAATCATCACGTGCAAATGCCGTAAATCGGAGTTCTAGCATGAGGGAGTTATCGTGAATATTGACTAATGCTAGTTTCAAGCTCTTCAAATACTTTATCTGCAGCAATAGCGGGACGGGAGTCGGCACGACTTTCAGCAATTGCAAACCTAATTTCACTAGCCTCAAACCGCTCAAGCAACTTTTGGTAGAACTGTGGCGTAACTAAGTAAGCCGCTGGCTTATTATGATTAAGTACAGCGAGTGGTTCATTGTTAGCTAGAGCCAAAGCTGCACTAGGACTTCGTTTGAGTTCGGAAATGCTAATCGAGCGGTTTGCGAGTAAGTGTTCCATTATTTACCTTAAATAAATACCAAATAACATGCTAAATAATATACTTTTTTTTGCGATAGTACAACTCAAATCAATCCATAGGACCAACTGATAAGCACTAAAAAGTAGTCGGCGTAGCCCGTATGCAATACGGGGGCAATATTCCTTACGTGGCGTGAATTTGTTATTGTTAATTAATGGCTTTCCTGTATTTCATACAGGCTACATTTACTGCGGCAAGCAAGATGTAAATTAAATACCTGCTACTAAATACCTAGTGTTTCAACCCATGCCAATGCTGAGATATGGCATTCATTGACTTTGTTAGCATCAAATTGCAGCAACTCAGCTAATTCAAGAATTTTCTCACTATTTGCATCTTCGCAGGCTTCGGTCAATTGTAAGAACGGGCCGTAAATGCCTTCTCGCGTGAGTAGTGCTTCGGTGACTGTTTCTGGCAGTTGAATTTTATCCAGCACCTTGTCCATCGGCATTTTTAATATGGCATCTAGCAATGAAAACACGCCGACAATAAACAGGTTGTCGCGGTCGTGTTTTTCAAAATAAGTTTCGCCCAATAACTCGGTTAATCTGCCACGGGTGATAGATGTTTTCATGAGTGCCGGTGGTGTGGAGTTTTCTCCAGCAGTGACCATGAGTAAAGTCAGCCAGCGGTATAGCTGCTTTCTACCTAGAATCGTCAGCGCATGATTGATGGATTGGATTTCGAATGAGAGCCCAAAACCTACAGAGTTGATGTAACGCAATAACTTGAATGATAAAGCGGTGTCTTTTTTAAAACCTGCTTCAATCACGTTTATTTCAGCATCCTGGCTAACAGTGTTCAGAATATTCAAAACGCTATCAAAAGACGCATTGATGACTTTAGCGGTAAATGTTTCAGGACGCGCAAAATGAAAGCCCTGAAACAAGCGAAAGCCAATTCTTTTGCAATCTTCAAATTGTTGGTCTGTTTCAACTTTCTCCGCAATCATTTTTACCGAAGGCACATGAAGTTGTGTAAAAGTATTTTGTAACTCGGCAGAGTTAAGGCTTTGAATATCAATTTTAATGTAGTCAGCGCATTGCAATAAAGGTGATGCTTCTGTGCTTAATTGCGGGTTATCCAGTGCAATTTTGTAGCCTTGTTCACGCAGACTTTGGCAGCGTTCTACAGTTTCTGCACTAGGGTTAATGCTTCTTAAAACCTCAAGCACGGTACGCTGTGGTGGCATTAGCTCGATGAATTCACTTTTCAGCATAGCTTCATTCACATTAATGAAAGCCAGCTTATCACCGAGTAACCATTGTATATCTACGCCGCCTATCGTGTTCATCAGCACGCTGGAATACGCCTTGAATTCGTCTTCAAACACGGCGCTTTCAGCATCGGCACTGTGCCTGAAGAAAAGCTCATAACCAATGATTTGCTGCTTTTCATCCATAATAGGCTGGCGCCCGATATATGCTTGATCTTCCATTTTTTATACTCTCAAATTTACTTTTAGACGATTTAAATAAAGTTAATGCCAAATCACTTATTCATTTGCAAATAATATCGTGTGTTCAAACAAATCACTTCGATGAATAAAGCGGATTAATCTGCTTTATTCAGGCTTTTCATCGTGATCAGTATTCATAATCAATGCTATGCTACTTGCCATATTTTTAAACATAACGACCAGTACCATAGTGACCAACACCATGACGACCAACACAATGGTAAATTCTGAAATGATAAAATCTGGGCTACACCCTCGAAACAAGCACAGAAGCCGATACGATTTTGAACAGCTGATTCAGACTAATCCTGCACTTGCTCAATTTGTGAAACTGAACGCCTTTCAGGACGCCTCTATTGATTTTTCTAATCCGCAAGCCGTTAAGGCACTAAACCGGGCTTTATTGAAACAATTTTACGATATTGCTGAATGGGATATTCCTGCGCAGTTTCTTTGTCCGCCTATTCCAGGCCGGGCAGATTACCTGCACTATATTGCAGATTTGCTGGCAGGCAATAATGGTGGCGTCATTCCTGTGGGTGAGTCTGTGCGGGTGCTTGATATTGGCGTAGGTGCAAATTGTGTTTATCCTCTGATTGGCAATCATGAATATGGCTGGCGCTTTGTAGGGGCAGATATAGACGCTATTGCACTGAAAAATGCGCAATATGTTTTAGATGTCAATATTGGCAAGTCAGAGGTCATTGAGTTGCGCCAGCAAGCATCGCCAACCGCCATCTTCAAAGGGGTTGTTAAGCATGACGAAATTTTTGACTTAACGATGTGTAACCCACCTTTTCATGCCTCTTTAGAGGATGCACAGGCTGGTTCGCAACGTAAGTGGCAAGGCTTGGGTAAAAATACAAGCAGGAATTTTGAAAAAAAAGGCACTAAATCTCAGTCAGTAGCGCTTAATTTTGGTGGTCAAGGTGCAGAGTTATATTGCGCTGGCGGTGAAGAGGCATTTGTAAATCGTATGGTGAACGAGAGTAAACAGATTGCAAATCAGTGCTTATGGTTTACCAGCTTAATCTCAAAAGCTGCTAGCTTACCGAGCGTTTACCGCGCACTTAAAAAGGTGAATGCGCTTGAAGTGAAAACCATTGAAATGGCGCAGGGGCAAAAGAAAAGCCGACTTGTTGCATGGACTTTTCTTGATGCAAACCAGCGGCTGGCTTGGCGCAATAGCCGCTGGTAAAGGTTTAGGATGATTCAGCAAGTGTAGGGGCGATCTTTGAGATCGCGAATGCGTTGATCGTTATAGCTAATCCTCAAAATAATGGCAGCATACCTCGGTTTTCTGTAGGAGCGACGTCTCGTCGCGAAGCAATAGCGCAATCGCGACGAGACGTCGCTCCTACATTTCAATCAGGGCGATTTCTGCTTCATCCAGGCCAAACAAGGTATACACAGCGCGGTTGAGTTGTTGTTCGGCCAGTTGAATGTGTTGGCTTAATTCGCGAATAAGGCTTTGCTGTTGGGTGAATAAATCTTGCCAGTCGTTACGGTCTTTTAACGGAATTTCGGCTTTGAAGTTTTTAAGAATTTCAGCGCGAAAGCCTGCAAAGTCGAGCAGCCACCATTGTTGCAGTTTGGTGCTGAGTTTAACTTGGCTTGTGCCAGCCAGGTCGGGGATGCGCCTTGTAAAAGCGATTTCTGCATTGCGCCGCGCCTCTGCCGCCGTTTGGCAGCTTTCTGCCAGTTGCGCGATGTGGGTGCGTTGTTCGGGGCTGGCGTTGGGGATGGGTAGGGTTTCTATGTAAATAGTTTGTAGCATCAAGCGCCATTCTCCACCTCTCAATGCCGAACAAACATCAGAGAGATAATGCCAAATAATTTTTGAATTTAATAACCCAGCTAAAAACCAATCAAAACTTGGTAAAGAATAAACTGTTTTATTTCCATACAATCTAGATTTTTCAATTATAAATTTAGAGCCTTGAGAAATTTCAGGGTAAATCAATTTGTGTTTTTCAAAAATATCAAAATAAGCACACGCCCTTAACTCCCACCAGAACTCGCCTTTATCGGTGCGCTTTTTCGCGGCTTCGGCAAAGGGCGCTAAATAAGCGGCAATGGCTGGGTAATGGCTTTGTAGCCACGCCCACGCTTGCGGTTCATCTGCAAAGCCGCTTCGGGCGCGCGTCCAGCCTTTGGCGCATAAAATCAACCACAAATCACGCGGCTCTACGCGCCATTTTTTCAGGTCTTTGCCTTCTAAAAACGGTTTGAGTAAGTCGGCTGATTTTGCGTCTTGCGCCATCAATCTTTGTTTAGTGGCGCCGTCGATAACAAAGGCTTCGTTTAAGCCTGTTAAAACGCCACGATAAGGCGAGCCATACACTTCTTCAGTGTAGCGTAACCGTGCGTGAGTTTGTGGCGCAGGGCGGCTTGCGCGCCGCTTTCTAATTGCCAGCTTGCTTGTGGGTAGGAGCGGCGTTCCGCCGCGAATGCAATGTTGGCGAGTGCTGCTATTTTTTCGCGGTCAAAGACCGCTCCTACATCGGATTGCCCCTCTATAGTTGCGGCAGCGATATTGCCGCCCAGCTGCGTTTGCGGCATTAAAACGGCTTGTTGTTCAAAAGCGGCACTCACGCCTTGTTCGGGCATGGTTTTAAGGTTGAGTGTTTGAATCTGATGATTTTCTGTGGGTACGGTTTTGCTTAAAATGACGATGGCAGGGTAAGTAGTCACGCCTTCAAATACTTGAATATCGCCAAAATCGACCAACACATTCAGCGATGTTTGTTGCGCTAAAAACTGTCGCAATGGCGCGCCAGAACCGGTTTTGAAGAAAGTGCTGGATGAAATATAACCTAACATGCCATTGGGTTTGAGCAGGCGCACGCCTAGCTCATAAAAATAGCTGTAGAGGTCTGCCATGCCGTGATACACCTGATAATGGCTTTGCAAGTAAGGTTTGGTGCTGCTAAAACGCTCTTGTCGCACATAGGGCGGGTTGCCAAGCACCACATCAAAACCGCCCGCACCAAACACCTGCGGAAAAGCCCCTTGCCAGTCAAATGCGCGGGGTGAGAATTCAGCACCGGCTTCGTTAATCAGGCTGTTGCCTACACGCAGATTGGTTTCTAAACTTTGCAAGGGCTTGCCGCGCTGTGCGGTTTTTAACCATAATGAAAGTTTGCTGATTTCAATGGATTCCGGGTTTAAGTCTACGCCAAATAAATTGCTGTTTAAAATTTCGTGGTTAATATCAAATAAGCCAAAGCTGCCGGTAATGGCTTGTATTTGCTCGTTAATTTGGCGGTATTCCAAATTAAGCAAATCATACGCGGCTACTAAAAATGCGCCAGAGCCACAGGCGGGGTCTAGCACTTTAATGGCGCTCAAGGCATCGCGCCAGGCGTTGCAAAACAGTAATTCGGTGATGCGGTTAGTATCTTTGTCTTTATCTCTGGCGGTGCTGGTTTTTTTCTCAAGAGCGGTGGGTTTGCGGTAGATGATATTGTCAGCGGTGCTGGTGTCGGCCAAATAAGCTTGCTGTATTTTTGCGCGATTTTTTTCAATGTAAGCGCCTAGCGTGTGTTCTACAATAAAGGCGGTAATCTCGTCAGGCGTGTAAATAACGCCTTCTTGTTTGCGCTTGCCAGTGACGCTGGTGCTGGATTGTTGTGTTTGTTGTTTTAAGCTTTCTAGCTGAAAGTTATCTTGCCCAACTAACTCCGTGAGCGATTCCAAGTCTGAAATGGATTGCTCAAAAATATGCCCGAGTACGCTGACGCTGACTTCAGAGGCAAAATCGTATTCACCCAGTTTTTTAAAGAACCTGCAAGTTTCGTCCGGCACGATGAGCGCATCAATAATCGGGTCAGCACGAAACAGCCCGCCGTTATAAGCGGGAATGTTGAGCGTGGCATTGCCTTTATCTATGGCTAAAAATAAGCCTTTAAAGTTGTGCCAAATCGGCAGCGGGTTGTAAGGGTCGCGGTGTTCAAAAGCACTTTTGAGCGTATGCGCAGGCAGCAACTCGCGGTCTTCAGCAAAGGCGATAAATATAATACGATCTAATATGGTTTGCGCGTATTCAATCACTTCAACCATACCAATGTGGGCGTTGTGTTGGGCGAGCGCAATAATGAGCTGTAAACGCCACCCACGATAATCCTGGTACAGTTGTTGGGTAATGGCTTTGTCTGCTGCCGCGCTGTCTTTAAGTAAATTGGCGGTTTGACCTTGCAATAGATTGGGTGCAGCGAGTAACAACATAAAGCGTTGGTATTCAGCGTCAGAATCAGCAATGGTGCGTATATCAAAGCTCTCAAACAATAAACGGGTATGGCCTACGGCGTAAAGCCGAATTTCTACCATGTTGGAAACCAGCACAAACTGGCAACCCGACGTATCCATGGCGTATTCCCACGCTTGGGTGACAGGGCTTTTGTGCCGCCCAGGCATAATGGCGTCTAAATCGCGGGTGTCGGCGCCTTTGAGTTCAACCACGCTGATAATCTTTTTAGCGTCATGGCTAAAAAAGCCTAAAGCGGCATCGGCACTGCCTGCGCCTGCATTTTGCTCTTCCTGTATGGTTTGCGCGTTACCCGCACCAAATGGCGTGTAACCCAAAATCTGAATAAAAAACGTTTGAATAAAGCTGCTGCGTATGGCTTGCTCTTTTTGTTTGGTGATGCTTTGATTGGCAATTGTGCTTGCCCAGTCGTGCAGCAAAGCCTTGTGCGCGGGCGGTGTAGGCGTGGTGGCCTGGTGTTTAGCCACTAACTTTTGGTTAAAGAGTGTTTGATGAAAAAGTTTTGCCATTGATCCGTTAATCTTTGATGCAGAGTTAGTCGCTAATATAGCACAGGGGCAGGCTGAGGAAGGCAATCACACTTCTGGCGCCTGCCTCAGCACGCGATTCCTTTAATAACAAGGCAGCAATTTTGTTGCTTCTATTTCATAGTAGGCATGACGAATTCAGAACCTATGGTTTTGTTGCTGGCAGGCCAGCGTGAAGTGGTGGTTTTTAAACGGGTATAAAAACGCATGCCTTCGGTGCCGTAGATGTGATGGTCGCCAAACAGTGAGCGTTTCCAGCCGCCAAAACTATGGAACGCGATGGGTACAGGAATGGCAACGTTCACGCCGACCATGCCGGCTTGTACGCGGCTGGTAAACTCTCGCGCAACTTCGCCATCACGCGTGAAAATAGCCGCACCGTTACCAAATTCATGGTCATTGACTAGTTGCAGTGCTGCTTCAAAAGTTTCTGCACGTACTACTGATAATACCGGGCCAAAAATCTCTTCTTTGTAAATGCGCATCTCTTTGGTGACATGGTCAAACAGGCATGGCCCTAAAAAGAAGCCTTTTTCAAACGATTTTTGGCGGTAATCGCGACCATCAATCACCAGTTTTGCGCCTTCAGCTACGCCTAAATCTACATATTCTTTTACCTTGGAAAAGTGTTGCGGTGTGACTAACGGGCCCATGTCGGCTTTTTCATTCAGGCCTTGATCTATGGTGATGGTTTTTACTTTTTCTGTTAATTTTTCAACTAATTTATCCGCAACATCGCCCACGGTCACTGCAACTGAAATCGCCATACAGCGCTCACCAGCAGAGCCGTAACCTGCGCCAATCAAGGCGTCAGCCACTTGGTCTAAATCTGCATCAGGCATCACCACTAAATGATTTTTAGCACCGCCAAGTGCTTGTACACGCTTGCCGTTTTTGCTGCCCGTGCTGTAAATATATTCAGCGACAGGTGTTGAACCTACAAAACTGATTGCCTGAATACGTTTATCTGATAGCAACACGTCTACGACTTCTTTATCACCATTTATCAGGTTAAATACGCCAGCAGGCAGGCCAGCTTCTGCCAGTAAATCTGCAATCATCAAACTCGCGCTTGGTGTTTTTTCTGAAGGTTTAAGCACAAAGGTATTGCCTGTGGCCAATGCCATGGGAATCATCCAAAGCGGCACCATGATAGGGAAATTAAACGGAGTAATGCCCGCCACCACGCCTAGCGGTTGGTGCATGCTGTAGGTATCAATGCCAGTGCCTACCTGGTCGTTATAGTCGCCTTTCATCAGATACGGCATGCCGCAGGAAAATTCAACAACTTCGATGCCGCGCGTCACTTCGCCACGCGCGTCACTGATGGTTTTGCCGTGTTCAAGTGAAATGGCTTTAGCTAAATCATTCGCATGTTCATCCAGCAAGGTTTTGAACCTGAACATAATGCGCGCCCGACGTAAAGCCGGCATTGAAGACCAAGCGGGGAAGGCGGCTTGTGCAGCACTGATAGCGGCTTCAGTTTCTTGAGCCGTGGCATTGCAAAGCTGCGCTTGCACTTCACCAGTGGCAGGGTTGTATACGTCGCTAAATCTACCGCTAGTGCCCGCAATGTGCTGACCGTTAATATAATGGCCGATAATCTTATTGCTCATTTTGATTGCTCCATAATCTTAATTTATTGGTTTATTTAATTGGTTTATTGTAGGAGCGCAATTTATTGCGCGAATGTAGCAGTAAAAGTAGCTTGCTGTTCGCGCAATAAATTGCGCTCCTACATCAAGTGATTAAGTTTAGGTTGGTTGTTGATGTGCCGCCCAAGCCTGCTCATTTTTAAGATAATTGTTTGTATTCAAACCCGCTTCACCCTGGCTGGCAACGTATTTAATTGCATCACTTAGTGTGTTAAAAATGCGGTCTATTTCATGTTTTTCTATAGTCAGTGGCGGTGAAACGGCAATAATGTCGCCTGTATAGCGCACGTGAAGCCCTAACTCATAACATTTAAGATATACCGCAAAGGCAAAAGCACCGGTCCGATTAGTTGTCGCTTCAAACTCGATGCCTGCTACCAAGCCGATGTTGCGAATATCTTTTATCATCGGCAAGCCTTTAAGTGAGTGCGCTGCAGATTCAAAATAGTGACTTAACCCATTTGCCCGGTCTTCCAGTTTTTCGGTTGCAAAAATGTCCAGCGTGGCAATGGCTGCTGCACAAGCAATCGGAATCGCGCTATAGGTGTAGCCATGTGGCAGTTCAATAGCGCCTGCGGCTGATTTTTCCATAAAGGCATCATAAATTTCTCGTTTAACGGCTACCGCCCCCATTGGTACGACGCCATTGGTGAGGCCTTTTGCACACGTCAAAATGTCAGGGATGACATCAAAATAATCTGCGCCAAACTTGGTGCCAAGGCGACCAAATCCAGTAATGACTTCATCAAATATCAGCAGAATTCCATGTTTATTGCAAATTTCGCGCAAACGCTTTAAGTAGCCCGCAGGCGGCACAATCACACCTGCTGAGCCTTGCATGGGTTCTACAATCAACGCGGCAATAGTGAAAGGGTCATGCAATGTCATGATGCGCTGTTCAAACTCATTTGCCAGTGCAACGCCGCCATCTTCGGGTATGCCTTTGGTAAACGCATTGTTGGCAATATCTAGCGGATGGCGAATATGATCGACACCAGCTAAACCATTACCAAAAGCTTTGCGATTGCCTGCAATGCCGCCTACTGCAATACCGCCAAAATTTACACCGTGATAGCCACGCTCACGACCAATCAGTTTATTGCGTAGCGGGTTGCCAGTTACACGGTGGTAAGCCAAAGCTATTTTAAGTGCGGTGTCAGCTGATTCTGAACCTGAGTTAGTGAAAAATATGCGGTCTAGTCCTGCGGGCATGTATTCTGCCAAACGCTCTGCGGTTTCAAATGCCAATGGGTGGCTTGATTGAAAAGCAGGTGCGTAGTCTAGTGTCAGCAATTGCTGGCCCACTGCCGTGGCAATTTCCGCACGTGCGTGACCCGCAGGTACGCACCACAAGCCAGCAGTGCCATCAAGAATCTGCCTGTCATCTATTGAGGTATAGTAATTGCCTTTAGCTGCTTTAAATAATCTGGGCATGGCCTTAAACTGCCGATTAGCTGTAAAGGGCATCCAGTAATTCGACATATTTGGCAATTGGACAGGCTTATTTTGAGACATTATGGATTCCTAAATCGATTGCTAATGCTTTAATTACTCGCAATATATTCAGGTGTTTAGAATAATGTGTCAACAATGGTTTTTTAAATTTTTAACCTGTTGATTTAATGAGTGTTAATTTAATCATTGTTATTGTATATTTAACACTTTAAACACGCTAAAGTTACATGATGGATATAGACGTAGGGTTAAGATTAAAGTTGGTTCGGCTACGGCATCAATTATCGCAACGCGCTTTGGCAAAAAAAGCGGGCGTAGCTAACGCCACGATTTCACTGATTGAGTCAGGCAATACCAGTCCGTCGGTCAGTGCACTCAAGCGTATATTGGCAGGCATTCCCATGACGCTTGCTGAATTTTTTTCTGACGAATTGCCCAATATGAAAAGCGAAGTGTTTTACCGTGCGCAGGAACTGACAGAGATTAGCGGTGGTGAGGGTATTTCATACCGTCAAATTGGTTCTGCAAAATCTGGCCATGTCTTGCAAATTCTTTATGAAACGTATGAGGTAGGCGCTGATACTGGTTTGATTATGCTGCAACATGAAGGTGAAGAGGGTGGAGTGATACTTTCGGGCAGGTTGGAGGTTACGGTGGGTGAGTCGACGCGGGTATTGGGTGTGGGCGATGCTTATTATTTTAATAGTAGTGAGCCGCATCGCTTTCGTAACGCAGGCTCGCAAGTTTGCACATTAGTGAGTTCGTGCAGTCCGCCTACGTTTTAAATGTTAGCAGTTAACACTATATTAAGTCAGAAGCTAAGCTGGGTTTCGTTTTTGCTTTATAAGCACAATGCGCTAGAATGGGTTTTATTATGCAAGTTGATGAAAATGAGTGCCAGTAGATGGAATTAAAAGCCAGCATTGCAGCAGTTAAGCAAGTAAAGCCTTTTCTAACTAAGGCTGCGGTTATAGGCTTTATTTACCTGGTTGTGGCTTACTTCGGTACTTATCTGGCACCTTATATTGATGCGATTGCATTTTTTGAGTTGCCGGCTATCGCACTGGCCGCTGCGGTGACTATAAGATACGGATGGGCTGGCGTCCTGGGTGCTGTCATGGGCTCATTTTTATTCCATCTGCTAAAAATGCCTTGGGATATCGCATTAACGCTTGCCGTCGGTGTCGGTGTCTGCGCACTAATATTTCGCTACTTATTTAGGCTATTCCATCCATCTGTTGTAACCATCAATCAAGTGTCAATGGTGACTATTTTTGCGTTTATTGCGGCACCTTTAGCTAGCATTGCGCACACCATCATCTCAATTGTAAGTATGCAGGCTTTTGGCTTTGTCACTTGGGATAATATTACCCAAAGCATGATGTCATGGTGGTTTAATGAATTGTTAGTCGCGTATCTTACATTGCCTCTGTTACTTTCTTTGCTTTCATATCAAAAGCTATACTTTTCAGCGCAGGATAAAATTGAAGCAGCGGTTATTTTTGTTGGTATGTGCGTCGTTTCCTGGCTGACAATCCAATACGGCCAATTGTTGGGTTCGTCAGAAATCATCATTTTTGTTTTGTTATCCTTTGTTTTACTCGCAGCACTTAGGTTTAAGACTATTGTGACGCATGCTGCGATTTTTCTGGCGGCCATCATCGCCTTCATCGCAGTTGTGTATAAATATGACCAAATTAACACCGAGTTGTATGCACAAGCGGTATTCACCATAAAAATTGGACTTGTACCAATGGCTTTGGGTGGTTTATTCGTTGCTTCGGCATTTTCAGAACGTCACTATGCAGAGGTCAAACTTAATAAGCTGGCCAATCATGACCCGTTAACAGCTTTGCCAAACCGCACTTATTTCCAGGATTTTTTAACGCATAGTCTGGCGCAGGCGCAGAGACAAAAACAGCAGGTCTATCTATTGTTTATCGACCTGGATCGGTTTAAGAAAATCAATGATTCAGAAGGTCACGAGATTGGTGACGCAGTGCTTAAAATTATCGCGACTCGTTTAAATGACATCCTACGTGCAGATGATTTTGTGGCGCGGTTAGGGGGTGACGAATTTGCCGTAGTGTATACCCACCCACCCATCAATAACGCCGCAAGTAACCTTGCCAGAAAAATCATCGGTATCGTTTCTCAGCCATTTGAACTCGATGGTAGACGCTATAGCGTTGGTGCAAGTATCGGCATTAGTGTTTACCCAACGATGCCACAGATGCCAATGCGCTGCTCAGGCAGGCGGACTTAGCCATGTACCAAGCCAAAAGCAAACGTAGTGGTTTTGAGTACTTTAGTGAGGAAATGAACGTTTTAGCGCATGAGCAATTACAAATTGAAAACGGACTAAGACAGGCGCTTGAGAAAGGCGAACTTCTGCTGATGTATCAGCCCAAAGTGGATTTGCGCACTAATCAGGTAGTCGGTTTGGAGGCGCTGGTACGCTGGTTAACTAATACGGGCGTGCTGACCAGCCCTGATAAATTCATCCCGATTGCTGAGGAAACAGGATTGATTGTGCCGATTGGCCGATTTGTGATTCGTGAAGCATGTGAGCAATGGGTTAGATGGCATGAGGCCGGACTCAATCCGCCAGCTGTTGCCGTTAATATTTCACCTCGGCAATTCAGTGATTTATCTTTGATAGGGGATATTCTTGAGATCATCAAAATGACGAGAATGAATCCTTCCATGCTGAACGTTGAGATTACTGAAAGCGCAACGATGGATGACCCGGAGATGACCATGGAAATTCTTGCTGAAATGCGAGCGCTTAATCTTCACCTGTATATTGATGACTTCGGGACGGGGCACTCAAATTTAGGTCAGTTAAGGCGCTTGCCGATTGATGCCGTTAAAATTGACAAAAGCTTTATTAATGACGTTCTGACCAATAACGATGATGCAGAAATCGTGACCGCGATTATAAATCTGGCACACGCTTTAAAATTACGTGTTGTCAGTGAAGGGATAGAAACAAAAGAGCAGTTGGCGTTTTTAAGGAATTTAGGTTGTGATGAGATACAGGGTTATTTAGTCAGTAAGCCAGTTTCGCATAGTCAGGTAGAGTCTTTCTTTAATAAAACAATTAAGCTTTAGTCATTACATTTTTCCACAATCACTTTTGATGCCTTGAGTGCTATCGTCGTGTCAGCGATAGGATAGTTCAGAGTTTGCTCATTGTCACGCTGCCGTTAAGAAGTAAGTTTTGAATTACGCCATATATTTGCGCTAAATTATTCGATTGCAGAATGATATTTCATATAGACTTTAAGCTTTATGACATTTGTATGACTTAAATCCCATGAATGACCTGAACCCCATTTTTTTTAAATAACATTTATATGCGCCTACCAGCCTAATTTCTTGCATACAGCCAATACACATTTAATTTTAGATAAACTCATCGCACTCACATACGAGCGCGATGTGGTGGCGATTGAGCTTTTATTGGCGCAAACACTGTTTGATTTAATTGCACCTTATAATGCCGAGGGTGATAAATCAGTGTCAGTTTATCGTGTTGAGGATGTGAGAAAGCAGCTTCCTCCTGACATTGTTATTGGTAAGCCATTAAAAAAAGATGCGCTTTCCCCAAGGTTGACACAGAAGCTTATCGAGATATTTAAGTCTGGCGGGTATAGTACTTATGCCCAAGAGGGAGAGCCTAGCGCGGCACTGTACCCTTTAAAAAATGCGGCAGGCCATACTGTGGCGATTATAGGCATCGAGAATTTTGTATGTGATCCTCAGTCACATGAAAACTTTACCAAACTGCTGCAGATTTACCAAAACTTTACCGGGCTTATCAATGACAATGAGCGTGATACGCTAACAGGGCTGCTTAATCGTAAAACTTTCGAGAAGAAAATTAATAAGGTTTTGGCGCGGATGCGTTTAACGAATGCGCGTAAAGAGGATGAAGCAAAGCTGTTTCATTATCTGGCGATTTTCGATATTGATCATTTCAAAAGGGTGAATGATGAATTTGGTCACCTGATAGGTGATGAAGTGCTGCTTTTGTTTTCTCAGTTAATGACGCAGACGTTCAGGACTACAGATCCGCTGTTTCGCTTTGGTGGAGAAGAGTTTGTAGGTGTGTTTGAATGTACGAGTCAAAGTGATATACCGATTATTTTAGAACGCTTCAGGGAAAAAGTTGGTAATTTCAATTTTCCTCAGGTCGGTAAGGTGACAGTAAGTGCAGGCTATACTGAAATTTTAGCGGATGACGCTTCAAGCCAGTTGATAGATCGTGCAGACTTGGCGCTCTATTTTGCCAAAAACAATGGACGCAACCGAATTTGTCATTATGAGCAACTCGTAGATGAAGGTGCCATACAGGAAAATAAAAAAGAAGGTGACATTGAATTATTTTAGAATTATTTTAGAATTATTTTAACTACAATGTTTAAAATTAGTCAGTGTTAGTAGTGGATGTACATTATCTACTAAGGTGAATTAGTACAATTAAGAGCCACTTGTGATGGTGTTTGAAATTAATCTTTTGTGTCAATTAGCGGAAGTGCCAAACCTTCTTTCACTTCCTCCATCACAATATAACTTCTAGATTCCTGCGCACCTGGCAGAGTAAGTAAAATATCACCCAGGAGTGTGCGATAGTCGGTCATTTGCGCTATGCGCGCCTTAATTAAATAATCAAAATCACCTGAAACCAGATGGCATTCCAGCACGCTTGGTAATTTAAGAATTTCTTGCTTGAATTTACTGAAAATTGCGCCAGATTTGGTAGAAAGCTTTAACTCCACAAATACCAGTAAGCCGAATCCTAGCGCATGCGGGTCAAGCCGGGCGTGATAGCCCAAAATCACTCCTTCTTTTTCAAGAGTTTTTACTCGCTCTCCACAAGGCGTGACAGAAAGGCCGACGCGTTCCGCAAGTTCGGTAATGGGTATGCGCGCATTTTCTTGCAGCACTGATAGTATTTTAAGATCTATACGATCTAGTTCACGCACGGCATGGGTTCGAATACGCATATTTCACCCTTAGACAAAAATAAAAAACATTATGAAAAAAAATTTCAGTTATTTTTTTCTGTTAATAAATAATAATTGGTGATATTTACTAAAAACAATTATAAATTAAGTTAAATAATTGTGTTATTAAAAAATAAACTATCTATGTATTCTGTATAGGCAAATATTTGTATATCTGGTACCTGTATATCTGGTACCTGTATATTTTTGGAGAGTCGTCATGCGTGTGCTTGTATTAGGGTCGGGCGTCATTGGCGTAACCAGTGCATATTATTTGGCACAAAAGGGCTTTGAGGTCACGGTGATAGATCGTCAACCCGCAGTTGGTTTGGAAACCAGCTTCGCTAACGCAGGGCAAATCTCCCCTGGTTATTCTGCACCCTGGGCAGCGCCTGGTGTGCCTATGAAGGCGTTGAAATGGATATTTCAACGGCATTCTCCGCTCGCGCTTAAGCCAGACTGGTCGTTATGGCAATTAGCGTGGACGCTTAAATTGTTAAGAAACTGCAACTCCGCAAGCTACGATCGCAACAAAGAGCGCATGGTGCGGTTAGCCGAATATAGCCGTGATTGTTTGGGTGAACTACGCACTAATACCGGCATTGCTTACGAAGGTCGCACACGTGGCACTTTGCAGGTATTTCGCACACAAAAACAGCTTGATGCCGAGGCGAAAGACATTGCCGTGTTAAGCCGAATGGGTGTGCCGTTTGAACATCTTGATTCCGATGGTTGTGCCCGCGTAGAGCCTGCATTAGCCTTGGTAAAAGATCAGCTTTTAGGCGGATTACGGTTGCCGCACGATGAAACAGGCGACTGTCAGTTATTTACTACCAATTTGGCCGTTGAAGCGCGCAAGCTTGGTGTTAAATTTAGACAAGATGCGACGATTGAGCGTTTATTGACCTTGAATGGCAAACTTAGCGGCGTTGAAATTACTACACAAGAAGGTTTGGAAATGTTACATGCAGACCAATATGTGGTTGCGCTTGGCAGTTACTCCCGCCAATTGATGCAGGGTTTAGGTTTGAAAATACCTGTCTATCCCGTCAAAGGCTATTCACTCACCGTGCCTGTGATTAACAATGATGCCGCGCCCATTTCAACCGTGATGGATGAAACCTATAAAGTCGCCATTACCCGTTTTGATAATCGCATTCGTGTTGGTGGCATGGCAGAATTAGCGGGCTTCGATTTAAGCCTTAATCCGCGCCGTCGTGAGACTTTAGAAATGGTACTTGGCAGTTTGTTTCCCAATGCAGGCGATGTGTCGCAATCGCTATTTTGGACTGGATTGCGACCGATGACGCCAGACGGTACACCGATTATCGGTAAGGCTTCTGCTATGTATGAGAACGTATGGCTCAATACTGGCCACGGTACGCTAGGCTGGACGATGGCTTGCGGTTCAGGACAGTTGCTGGCAGATTTAGTCGCTAATCATCAACCTGCTATCCAAAGTGACGATTTTGCACTTGGTCGATATACTGTAACTAGCTACAATAAGAACGTTCACAAACCTTCCACTACACAGCAGACCATATAAAAACATAAAACAGTCATGTCTCGTCCCGCAATCGCTCACATTCGCCTAGATGCATTTAGACACAATTATCGTGTTGCCAAACAATGTCATGGCGGCAAGGCGCTTGCTGTGATAAAGGCCAATGCATACGGTCATGGTGCCGTGCATTGCGCTAAATCAATAGAAGGTGAGGTTGATGGCTTTGCTGTTGCATGTTTAGAAGAAGCATTGCAATTGCGAGAGGCTGGTATTCCTGAGCCGATTTTGCTGTTGGAAGGCTTTTTTGAAGCCAATGAGTTACCTGATATTGTCGCAAACGACTGTTGGATTGTAGTGCATGCCCAGTGGCAACTCGAAATTTTGTTGTCGGCTAAACTCGCACAACCATTGCAGGTATGGCTAAAAATGGATAGTGGAATGCATAGGCTGGGCCTGTCGGTAAGTGAATATGTACAAGCTTATGAACGTTTGAATGGACATAAAAACGTTAAAAAAATTGTGGCAATGAGTCACTTTGCCAATGCAGATAACTTAAGCTCAGACCATACTTCGCAACAAATTGAGGTTTTTCAAAACACTATTCATGCGCTTAAACAAGCAGCCCGTATAGAATTAAGTTTAGCCAACTCTGCTGCGATTCTTGGCTGGCAAAAGATAAAGCGTGACTGGTCGCGGCCTGGCATTATGTTGTATGGTGCCAGCCCTATCGTCCAATCATCACAAGTACCTGTGTTAAAACCAGTGATGCAGCTTACTTCAAAAATCATCTCGATTCGCAATATAAAAAAGGGTGAATCAGTTGGTTATGGCAGCATATTTACAGCAGATAAAGATACAATAATCGGTGTAGTCGCTTGTGGCTATGCAGACGGTTATCCAAGGTCGGCCATCGCAGGGACGCCGATGGCTGTAGATGGCATAATGACCCGTTTGATAGGCCGTGTATCCATGGATATGTTGTTTGTTGATTTAACCGATATTCCAGCAGCAAGTATTGGTAGCCAGGTTGAGTTATGGGGCAACCAGGTGGCAGCCAATGATGTGGCAAAAGCAGCAGGTACCATTGCTTATGAGCTATTTTGCAATGTTAAACGTGCACATTTTCAATATTTCGATGCTTCTAATATCTAGTTGGCAATATATAATTCACTATTAATTTCAACAAAATTTTCAAAATATCTATTATTTAAAAAGGTTTCCTCATGCACGTAATCCAAACACCTAACGCCCCAGCCGCTATTGGCCCGTATTCACAAGCGATGGTAGTGGGTGATTTTTTGTTTACATCCGGTCAAATTCCGCTTCTAGCAGATGGCACGCTGAATGATGGCGATATTACTACGCAAACCACACAAGTATTGGCGAATCTTAAAGCCGTGATTGAAGCCGCAGGTGCGAACTTAAACAAAGTGGTTAAAACTACCGTTTTTTTAAAAAATCTGGATGATTTTGCCGACATGAATAAGGTGTATGGCGAAACTTTTGGTAGCCACACGCCTGCGCGCTCTACTGTGCAAGTGGCTAAATTACCGCGTGATGTATTGGTGGAAATTGAGGCGATTGTTTCGCTGGCTTGAAAATTAAAGGCTTTTGCTTAACTAAAAGCACTAGTTTAAAGAGACCTTTGCAAAAGTATTTATTGCGGCAAATTACTGCGTTGCGCGGTACTCGCAACCTCGCTGTACACCGCGTACTATCTCGGTTTCTGTGTTCCGTGCGCCTTGTACTTTATCCACACTAAACACTTTTGCAAAGG
>NZ_JAUXOY010000001.1 GCF_030684185.1 Methylotenera sp. | reverse complement strand
AATGGCAAAAGGTAAATTTGAGCGGACCAAGCCGCACGTCAACGTAGGTACGATTGGCCACGTGGACCATGGTAAAACAACACTAACAGCAGCGATTACTACAATCTTGTCAAAAAAATTCGGCGGCGAAGCAAAAGCCTACGATCAAATTGACGCGGCACCGGAAGAAAAGGCACGTGGTATTACGATTAATACTGCGCACGTTGAGTACGAAACAGCTAATCGTCACTACGCACACGTAGACTGTCCAGGCCATGCCGACTATGTTAAAAACATGATTACCGGTGCAGCGCAAATGGACGGCGCTATTCTAGTCTGTTCAGCAGCTGACGGTCCGATGCCGCAAACCCGTGAACACATCCTATTAGCCCGTCAAGTTGGCGTGCCGTACATTGTTGTGTTTATGAACAAAGCCGACATGGTAGATGACAAAGAGCTACTAGAACTCGTAGAAATGGAAATCCGTGAATTGCTCAGCAAATACGACTTCCCTGGTGATGACACCCCAGTCATTATTGGTTCAGCTAAACTAGCGCTTGAAGGCGACCAATCAGAATACGGCGAAGCGGCTATTTTTAAATTGGCTGAAGCTTTAGATAGCTACATCCCAATGCCGGAACGTGCCATTGACGGCACATTCTTAATGCCAGTAGAAGACGTATTCTCTATCTCAGGTCGCGGTACAGTAGTAACAGGCCGTATTGAACGCGGCATTGTAAAAGTCGGTGATGAAATTGAAATTGTTGGTCTCAAGCCAACTGTAAAAACCACCTGTACAGGTGTTGAAATGTTCCGTAAATTACTAGACCAAGGTATGGCTGGTGATAACGTCGGCGTATTGTTACGCGGTACCAAACGTGAAGACATTGAACGCGGTCAGGTATTGGCTAAATCAGGTTCAATCAAACCGCACACCAAATTCACAGCAGAAATCTATGTGCTAGGTAAAGATGAAGGTGGTCGTCATACACCATTCTTCCAAGGTTACCGTCCACAATTCTACTTCCGTACGACAGACGTAACGGGTGCAGTAGAGTTGCCAGCAGGTACAGAAATGGTCATGCCAGGTGATAACGTATCAATCACCGTCACATTAATCTCACCAATCGCGATGGAAGAAGGCTTACGCTTTGCGATCCGTGAAGGTGGCCGTACTGTGGGTGCTGGTGTGGTAGCAAAAATTATCGAGTAATTTTGTAATT
>NZ_JAUXOY010000002.1 GCF_030684185.1 Methylotenera sp. | reverse complement strand
GGTTATGGTTCGACAAGCTCAGGGAACGGTTATGGTTCGACAAGCTCAGGGAACGGTTATGGTTCGACAAGCTCAGGGAACGGTTATGGTTCGACAAGCTCAGGGAACGGTTATGGTTCGACAAGCTCAGGGAACGATTATGGTTCGGCAGGCTCAGGGAACGATTATGGTTCGGCAGGCTCAGGGAACGATTATGGTTCGGCAGGCTCAGGGAACGGCTAGGCAAGTTTAGAAATTTTATGCCCAAGTAATCCACGTTTTAGTAATTTAATAGAAGGTAACAAAATAATATGAATAAATCTAAAAGTGCACTCTCTGTAACGTCTGAAAATCAATTTGATGATGAGTTGAGCTTGCTCGATTTAGTGGCATTTATGCAACGTAATTTTTACGCTTTGCTCGGTGGGGCATTGTTGGGTGCAGTTTTGGGTGTTGTTATTGCATTTGTTTTGCCTGCACAATGGCAGGCAAGTGCTTTGGTTAGGGTTGGGCAGTTGGGGAATGTGGGGAATGTGGGGAATGTGGGGAATGTGGGGAATGTGGGGAATGTGGGCAGCCCGATAGAGCCGCCTTTGCAGTTGGTAGATCGCATTAAAAACAAGTCTTTTCAAAATGATGTTTTGACAAGACTGGGGCTAAAAAATGGTGATTATGATGTTAAAGCCAAGCTGTTTAGAGACACCCTTAAAGTCAAATTAGAAAAATCTGAACTCATTAGTTTAACCTTAAAAGGCACATCTTCTAACGAAGTTAAACAGCAAATGAACGCTGTCATTATTGAATTGAAAAGTATTCATGCCAAAATGTCAGCGCCCAGCATCAGCCGCTGGCAACAAGAGTTAGCATCAACTGAGCTGGAGTTGAAACGTGCCAGCGAAGAAACAGAGAGGTTAGCAAAATCTTTAAATGAGTCAAATTCATTGAATGAGCGTGTGTTTTCTCAGGCTGCTCTAGTGAGCAATCTTTTAATTGCACGTGAAAGTGAGTTGAGAAGTTTGCGCGAGCGTAAGCGTATGCTTGAAGAACAACTTAGCCCAGAGCGAACTTTTGCCACAAGTGAGTTAGGTAGGGTAGAGGTTTCAGAAAAACCTGTTTTTCCTAAAAAACCACTTTTTGGCTTGGCAGGCTTGTTTTTAGGGCTATTATCAGCGCTGTTATGGTGTGCCCTGAAATCAATGTTTGTACGTAAAAGTGTGTCTGAATAGTGTAGGAGCGCAATTCATTGCGCGAATTTATGTAAATAACCTTTATTCGCGCAATGAATTGCGCTCCTACCAAGTCATGACGTTATTGACGAGATTTGCTATCAATATTACAAAAAATCTAGAAAACCCGCATTAATGTTACGGTTTTAGGTAAAATAGGTTTAATTAATTTGAATATAATCAAACGCATGCTTACCGAAAATCCGAAAAAACAATCTGTTCCTTTTAAGCACATGCAATCACCCAGTTGGCGTAGATCTGCTGCGTTTTTTCATGATGTTCTTGTTGCGGTGCTGGCTTGGTTTGTTGCCTATCTGTTGCGCTTTAACTTCAAAATTCCTGTAGAGTTTACCGTCAGCATCTGGCAGGTGGCTCTATTTGTTATTCCACTTCAAGTATTGTTTTTCATTCAATTCGGGCTTTATAAAGGTGTATGGCGCTTTGCTAGCCTTCCGGATTTAAAACGAATTTTGATGGCTATTTCTACCGCTGCTATTACAGTAGTCGCTCTACTCTTCATGTTTAAACCTGTGGGTATTGTGGTGCCAAGGGCGGTTTTAGTATTGAACCCAATATTGTTGATGCTTATGATGGGTGGCAGCCGATTTGTCTATCGTTCGTGGAAAGAGCATAAACTTTATGGATTCAACCAAATGCGCGGTGAGCCAGTACTTGTACTGGGTGCTGGTGAGGCTGCCATAGCCTTATTGAAAGACTTGGAGCGCAGTCAGGAGTGGCGTGTTATTGGCCTGCTTGATGACGATGCGGCAATTCATGGACGCGAGATAATGGGTATCAAAGTGCTCGGCGAAGTCGCGCAATTGCCAGAAATTGCAAAATCGTTAGATATTAGTAATGTCATTATTGCAAAACCAGCAGACGCTCATCAGGCGCGTCGCCGAGCCATAGAAATAGCTAGTGGAGCGGGTTTGCAAGTTTTCACTATTCCATCTGTTGAAGATTTAATGAGTGGAAATATAAAGATTTCTAAAATCAGGCACGTCGAGATTGAAGATTTGCTGGGACGTGATGCGGTTCAACTCGATAACTCAGGATTACAACACTTGATTGAGGGCAACGCTGTGTTGGTCAGTGGCGCTGGCGGTTCTATAGGATCTGAGCTTTGTCGGCAAATAGTAAAATACAAGCCTGATACTTTGGTTTGTTTAGATATTTCTGAATTAGCACTTTATAATCTTGAGCAAGAGTTCAGCCGTGAAAAAACTTCAACCAAACTGTTCTATATGACGGGTGACGTTAAAAATAGCCAGCGTGTTAAAAGTTTACTTGAGCAGTTTCAGCCTGAGGTGGTTTTTCATGCAGCTGCCTATAAACATGTGCCATTGATGGAAAATGGTAATGTGTGGGAAGCGCTATCAAATAACGTGATTGGTACATATACATTAGCTAAAGCCTGTAAAGAGGCTGCGGTAGGGAAGTTCGTTTTGATTTCTACTGACAAGGCAGTAAATCCGACCAATGTGATGGGCGCGAGTAAGCGCCTGGCGGAGATGGTGTGTCAGGGCTTGCAAGAAGACTTTTCCGAAGATATTTCTAAAGATATTTCTAATAAATCGCAACTTGGTAATGATGAGGTGACGCGTTTCGTTATTGTGCGTTTTGGTAATGTCTTAGGCAGCAGCGGAAGTGTGATTCCTAAATTCCGCGAACAAATCGCTAAAGGTGGCCCAGTGACTATTACCCATCCTGACATTACACGTTATTTCATGTCGATTCCGGAAGCTGCTCAGCTTGTAATGCAAGCTGGCTTGATGGGTAATGGCGGAGAGATATTTGTGCTGGATATGGGCGAGCCAGTTAAAATTGCGGCATTGGCGGCAGATATGATCAGGCTTTCTGGGTTGCAAGCGGATGAAATTAAAATTGAATATGTGGGTTTGCGCCCGGGAGAGAAGCTTTATGAAGAGCTGCTGGCAGATGATGAACATACGATGCTGACCCCACATGAAAAGTTGCGTATAGCCCAGGCGCGGCAAGTAGATAATGTTTGGGTAAAAAAACTCTTGAAGTGGATTGAAAGCACTCAAAATGCTAATGAAGCGCATATAAAAAATGAATTGAAATTTTGGGTTGAGGAATATACTCCTCAACATCAAGTAAGTTCAGAAGTACTTTTTATATTAGATGCTGAGCAAGTTACCTTACATTAGTATAATCAAGACATTGGTTTAATTAAGAGTGAATTTAAAATAGTTTTTTTTAAACAGTTTTTCATCACATCGAAAATGAGTTGAATTGAACACACAAAATCCACAACAGCTACTAGAACAGGCGCAACTCATTCATTCCACTGATGCGGTTCAGGCGGCGATTACTAAAATCAGCAAAGAAATTACTGCTGAGCTGCAAAATGCATGCCCGGTAGTCATATGTGTGATGGGTGGCGGTGTTGTTTTCGCCGGACAATTGCTAACGCAGTTAAAGTTTTCGCTAGAGCTGGATTATGTGCATGCTAGCCGTTACCAAAATCAGACGGTTGGCAAAACACTGGTGTGGCAATCGCTACCAAAACTAAATCTTACGAATCGCACAGTGTTGCTGGTGGACGATATTTTAGATGAAGGGATAACCTTACTAGCCATTAAAGAAAAATGCTTAGGCTTAGGTGCTAAAAATGTATTGTCTGCAGTATTGGTTGAAAAAAAACTAGATCATGCTAAGCCTATTTCTGCTGATTTCGTTGGTCTAGAAGTGCCTAACCGTTATGTGTTTGGTTATGGCATGGATGCTTACGGATGGTGGCGTAACCTATCTGCAATCTACTCTTTGCCCTAATCTGGGTTACATTTAATCTATTGGCGCTAGCTGACATAGTTTTTAATATATATCTTGTTATAGCAAATTATTAAGACTTAGCATTCAACATTAAATTGGCAAAGAGTATACACATCTGTATACTTTGTTAATCAATTATTTTATTGTTAGTCAGAAGGTAACCCGCCATGAATAGCCAATCAAATTTTCTACAGTTAAAACGTTTAGGTTTTACTAGTCTATTATTGCTTGGTTGCTTTTCCATACCTGCTTGCTCGAACTTGGTGAACAAACAGACTGATAATCTCTCTAGTAATGAATTAAGCTCATCAGGTAAAGATTGGCCTAGTTTTGGTCGTGATTACACTAATCAACGCTTATCGCCTCTCACACAGATCAATCAGCAGAACGTAAAAAATTTGAAACTTGCTTGGCAGTTTAAAAGTGGTGTAGTAGCAAGTTTTCAAGCTACACCAATAGTTACTAATGGAGTGATGTATGTAGCTTTGCCTTTTAATCATGTGGCTGCTTTAGATGCAAAAACGGGTAAAGAGCTGTGGCGGTATAAGCATGAACGCAGAGTAAGCTGGAAAATGTGCTGTGGCCCTGCTAGCAGAGGTGTGGCAGTAAGTGATGGTAAGGTGTTTATTGGTACAGTTGATGCACGATTGGTTGCACTTGATGCAAAAGACGGAAGCAAACTTTGGGATATTGATGTTGCGGATGATACAGCGCTAACAGAAAATAAAAGCTCGTTAAGCAAACTTGATGCAAAAAGTAAAACAGAATCTTATGGTGGTACTGGGGTAGGAGTTTCCATGGCACCAGTAGTTTATCGTGGTAAGGTAATTGTCGGGATTACTGGCGTTGGTTATGGTTTACATATGGATGTGCCGACAAAAGATGCGCCATTAGGCGCGGTAGTGGGTGTGGATGGACGTTATGGTCGACCTGGCTTTCTAGCCGCTTACGACGTAAAGAGTGGGAATCGTGTTTGGCAGTTTGATACGATTCCGTCGCAAGGTTGGGAGGGCGCATTTACGGAAACCACCTCAGATGGTATTTCGTTGAATCGTGATGTGGCCGCTGAAAAAGCCAATATGATTAACAATAAAGACGCATGGCGTTATGGTGGTGGCTCTGCTTGGAGCACTCCCGCGATTGATACAAAGACGAATACATTGTTTTTTGGTACGGGTAATCCATCGCCGCAGATGAATGATATTTCTCGCCCTGGTGATAATTTATATACCGTTTCATTAGTGGCATTAGATACTGAAACAGGCAAAGTCAAATGGCACTATCAACAAGTTCCACATGATGTCTGGGGGTATGATGTAGCAAGCCCGCCAGTTTTATTTGACTATAAAAAAGGCGGTAAAACGATTGCCGCTGTTGGTCAGGCTGGCAAAACTGGCTGGTACTATGTCAATGACAGGGCTACCGGTAAATTATTGATGAAATCTGATGCTTTTGTACCTCAGAAAAATTTATTTGCTAAGGCGACCAAAGAAGGTACCGTACTATATCCCGGTATTTTAGGTGGCTCAAATTGGGGACCAAGTGCGTTGGACGAGGTTCATCAAACAAGTTATGTGGCAGCAATACATGCGCCAATCAAATATACTTTAGTTGAAGAGCCTGCCAAGGATGGTGTGCCAGCAATACGCTATGCTTCTTCTGAGCCAACAAAAGACCCGCGATGGGGGGTGTTGTCAGCGATTGATTTAGTCACGGGTAAGCTGAAGTGGCAGACTAAAACTGAGCAGCCGCTAACAGGCGGGCTACTTGCCACAAATACAGGCTTGTTGTTTATGGGTGAGGGTAGTGGCAATTTCAATGCCTATAACAGCAATACGGGTGATTTGTTATGGCAAACAAAAGTTGATGCAGGTGTGAACGCACCGCCAATTAGTTACGAAATTGATGGCATTCAGTATGTTGCTGTTGCTGCGGGTGGGAATGCTATTTTTGGTTATACTGCGGGCGATAATGTTATGGTGTATACGCTTGGTAAATAGCTTGCTAGCATGAGTAAGGTGACTTTAACGGTGCTTGATTTTAAGGAGAAGTACCGCGCACGCTAACACTAAAGTTATGCTGTTTGCTACTATGATGGGCCAGCTGTTAATCATAATGCCGTAACTTAGCCAGCCAAGTACACCTATGCTAAATAGGCTGTACATTGGTAAGGAAACGCCTGATAAATCCCGAGTTTTCCAAGAGTGAAGTGTCTGAGGCACAAAAGCTATGGTGGTTAAGAACGCGGAAAAGTAGCCTATTAGATCTGAAGTATTCATGTTTGGATTAAGAATTTAGTAGGAAAATGATTGTTATCAATAGTTAGAGAGATTCTGAAAATTAGAATAAAAAAAAGGCCCAATTAAGGGCCATTTTTTTTGAAATCCAATGAATTGGATTCTAGTTAACTAAGCTTTTTGGATGTTTGAAGCTTGTTTACCTTTTGGACCATCTGTAACATCAAAACTTACGCGATCATTTTCTTTTAAGCTTTTGTAGCCGCTATCAACGATAGCTGAAAAATGAGCGAATAAATCATCGCCGCCTGCATCAGGAGTAATGAAACCAAAACCTTTTGAATCATTAAACCATTTAACTAAACCTGTAGCCATATCTTATTCCATACTTTTAAAAAAGGGAGGCACCCTAAATGATTGGGTTTTTAACAAATAATCAGTCTTTAGAACTTAACCACTTTAAACATCCAAACGCCTAAATTACTTTTTACTTGTAAACATTCCGCATGTCAAGCAATATTTTGATTTAATCATCTAAAGTGCATTAATTTGTAAGTTTTCGGATGGCTATTGATGAATTGGGTGGGCTTAAATTAGATTAATAACTAATTGATTAATCACAGCTTCAGCGCTATAATGCGCGCGAGAGTTATATGGTGTATGTTTTTCGTTGGGGTTTTGGTTTGGAACCTATCGATTGAAGTTTACACATTACCCTCAAAATATTATTGGAGAAAAATACTTGGCTAAAGAAGAACTGATTGAAATGAATGGCGTGGTGATGGAAATATTGCCAGATTCACGTTATCGCGTGACGCTGGATAATGGGCACAAATTAATCGCTTACACTGGCGGGAAAATGAAAAAAAATCATATCCGTATTTTAGCTGGCGACAAGGTAACGCTTGAGTTGTCACCGTATGACATTAATAACGGACGCATCACATTTAGACATATCGAATCAAACAGCGCCACATACACCCCCAGAAAACGTACATATTAATTTGATGCTTTATAGAGTTTCACTTACTTTAAGCTCAGCTAAATTTAAATTTACTTGATTAAGGTATAGCTAAATTTCCCTTCTTTAGTTTCCTTCACCATTACTTAAAATCAGTGCTATATTAATCAAACACTCACTCATGACTTAATCCTTAAGTGTCAATCATGATTGTTTTGCTGCGGTGCTATTGATTGTTTCAATTTTTCAAATAATTTAACTTTGAATGACAACACAATTTCTGATGTAAGGGATTGTTAATATTCAAGTATAGTTATTGAATATTTTATACATTAATACTAAATTCCAATGTAATCTGCTTAAGAATGATGAATAGCCCAATTAAAACGCACAAAGCGCTATCAAGAACTCACTGGGAGCAGATTTTTTCTGTCATTCAGCGTTCCTATTCGATTGATAATCATCTTGATTTTTTTAATTGGCTGCAAAGTGACGTTAATGAGATTTTGCCGCACGATGTGGTGTTGGCATGTTGGGGTGATTTTGAAGATAAGCCAGAAAATGGTAAATTGAATTATGATGTTGCCTCTACTGTTAGTGGCATTAATACTCAAACCATATTTGGTGAGCATCAAGAGTTTGATAGCTGCATGCATTATTTACATCAGCTTTGGTTAAATAATAATCGTTGCTGGCTTGTCATCAATCACCTGAATGACACGAAAAATGAAGTTGCTTTAAAAGCATGCTTACCAACCAAGCTTAAGCAGTTAAAGTCTTTAATGGTTTATGGTGTGAGTGATTTGCGGGGTGGTAATGAGTGTCTTTATGTGTTT
This sequence comes from Methylotenera sp., assembly GCF_030684185.1. Classification (GTDB taxonomy): domain Bacteria; phylum Pseudomonadota; class Gammaproteobacteria; order Burkholderiales; family Methylophilaceae; genus Methylotenera. The sequence continues at coordinate 852 of NZ_JAUXOY010000002.1, read as the reverse complement.
TTTAGTAAAGAAAACACTTTTGATGTACCAGATTCTGTGATGGGTCTGATTATGCCGCATATTGATACCGTATTAAGAAAAATCCAACACTTAGAGCCGGCCGATATTGCAGGTGAATCTAAATTTGTTGTAAGTGAGGCTGGATTGAGCGCCAGAGAAGTGGAAATTATTCACTGGATAAAGTCTGGCAAAACAAATCAGGAAATTGGTGCAATTTTAGACATTAGCCAAAATACTGTGAAAAGTCATTTAAAGCGTGTGTTTCAAAAAATGAATGTTACTAGAAGAGCGCAGGCTGTCGCTATCCTACTCAATAAGTAAATCTGAATTGAATTGCCCCGTCTTTACTGGACACTTTCTTACCTGCTACACCAGAATGGTTTTTGAGAGGCAAATGCCTGCCAGTTTTCGTTTAAATTTTCTTCAAAGTGAATCCTATTGCTAGCGTTCCAGTGAGCGAACAAATGTTGCACTTCATCTAGTTTGATGTTTGGACTTGTTTCTATAAGTTGTTGCAGTAATTTTTCTGTGGTGGTGATGTCATTTAGCACCCCTAAGCAATCTTGCAGTTGAGACAATTTTCTGATGAATGAGCGTGATTTTGCCGATGGGTATAGACTTGCAAAAAATTCAGACGCATAACGCAGTTTTTTGGCGGCAATGCGCGCGGCGTGGCGGGCTTCTGGATGCATATGTTCAAGGTGCTTACCACGCTGCCGCAGTTGCTTATGGCGTTTAGTTAAGGTTGCTGTTGCAATGTCGAGTACTCGATGAGTTTTCTTATCCTTGGCGCCATCACGCCAGCGCTCGTTTTCCAGCCAAGCTGCCAGTGATAATAGTAGATAATTGTAA
>NZ_JAUXOY010000011.1 GCF_030684185.1 Methylotenera sp. | reverse complement strand
CTTTGCAAAAGTATTTATTGCGGCAAATTACTGCGTTGCGCGGTACTCGCAACCTCGCTGTACACCGCGTACTATCTCGGTTTCTGTGTTCCGTGCGCCTTGTACTTTATCCACACTAAACACTTTTGCAAAGGTCTCTATAACTGTCTATTTACTAGCGGCATACTTTCTGGCACCAAACAAGGCCGAACCTATTCTTACGATAGTCGCGCCTTGTTCGATTGCGATTGTGTAGTCGTCCGACATGCCGATAGAAAGGGTGTCTAAAGCAAAGCCTTTGGCTATCAGTGCATCATAACATTCTCGCACTTGTTTGAATTGAGCGCGTTGTTTATTATTGTCGTTGCTTGGTTCTGGTATCGACATTAACCCACGTAACTTTAATCGTGGCATTAAGGCAATGGCTATGGCAAGGGATTCTAACTCTTTTGGCGCAACGCCACTTTTACTCACTTCGTTGCTTGAGTTTACTTGAATGCATACTTGTAAAGGGGCTAAATTTTCAGGCCGGGCATCGTTTAAGCGCTGTGCGATTTTAAGCCTGTCGACACTATGAACCCATGAAAAATTTTGCGCAATGAGTTGTGTTTTATTGCTTTGAATAGGTCCTATAAAGTGCCACTCAATATTCAGGTCAGTCAGTTGCGATTGTTTCTCTATCGCCTCTTGCAGGTAATTTTCGCCAAATATCTTTTGTCCGGCGAAAAAAGCCTCCCGGATTGCCTGTGATGATTGCGCTTTACTCACTGCAAGTAGGCTAACATGCTGTTTGCAATGGTTAGTCGATTTTGTTGATTGAATTGTTGCTAGAATATCTTGCAAGCGATTAGCAATTGTGGTCATAATTCACTAAGCCTAAATTTACACAAATTAACGAGCGTATAGTTAAAAATAACACTATAAAGCTATAGCTACAATAAAATTATAACAGGAGCACGTTGTGGACATTTCAGATTTACTCGCATTCTCAGTTAAAAACAAAGCATCAGACCTACACCTTTCTGCCGGTTTGCCGCCGATGATTCGCGTACATGGTGATATACGTAAAATCAATGTGCCAGCTTTAGATCATACGGCAGTGCATGATATGGTGTATGACATTATGAGTGATGGGCAGCGTAAAGTTTACGAAGAAACTTTGGAGTGCGATTTTTCGTTTGAAATCCCCAATTTGGCGCGCTTTCGGGTCAATGCGTTTAATCATAATCGTGGTTCTGGGGCAGTATTTCGTACTATTCCCTCAAAAATATTGACACTAGAGGAGTTAAATTGCCCTGCGATATTTAAAGATATTGCTGACACTCCTCGAGGTTTGTGTTTGGTCACCGGGCCAACAGGTTCTGGTAAATCAACTACTCTGGCAGCGATGATTGATTACATTAACGATAAAGAATTCGCCCACATTTTGACGGTTGAAGATCCTATCGAGTTTGTGCATCAATCCAAAAAATGTTTGATTAACCAACGCGAGGTCGGCCCACACACGCTTTCATTCAACAACGCGTTACGTGCAGCTTTGCGTGAGGATCCTGATGTGATCTTAGTGGGTGAAATGCGTGACCTTGAAACGATACGTTTGGCGCTTACAGCCGCAGAAACGGGCCATATGGTGTTCGGTACGCTGCATACAAGCTCTGCGGCTAAAACCATCGATCGTATTATCGATGTGTTTCCTGCGGCGGAAAAAGAAATGGTACGTTCTATGTTATCTGAATCATTGCGTGCGGTAATATCGCAAACATTATTAAAGACTAAGGATGAGCAAGGGCGGATTGCAGCGCATGAAATCATGATTGGCACGCCCGCCATTCGCAACTTGATTCGTGAGGCGAAAATTCCACAAATGTATTCAGCCATTCAAACAGGTCAAAATGTGGGGATGCAAACACTTGATCAGAATTTACAGGATTTGGTTAAGCGCAATTTGGTTTCAGCGAATGAGGCGCGAAGTAAAGCGGCTAATAAAGACTCTATCATGGGCTAATTGGTAGGTGTAAATTTAGAGAGCTTTTTATTTGCTTTAGTAAAACATACATAATATTGAGCATTGCTCAGTTGGAATTAAGTAAGGAAAAAAATGGAAAAAGGTCAGGCAGAAAAGTTCGTATTTGATTTATTAAGATTGATGCTGGCAAAAAACGCATCTGATTTATTTATCACAGCCGGATTTCCACCCGCCATGAAAATTGATGGGAAAGTGACGCCGGTCAGCAGTCAGGTACTGTCAGCGCAGCAGACGCGTGAAATTTCGCGCTCTATTATGAATGACAAACAAACGGCTGAATTTGATGCTACCAACGAGTGTAACTTTGCGATTGGCATTCCCAGTGTTGCACGCTTTCGGGTAAATGCCTTTGTACAGCGCGGTTCAGTGGGGTTGGTATTCAGAACAATCACCACGAGAATTCCAGAATTTGAAGAGTTAGGTTTACCAGATGTACTGAAAGATATTGCAATGACTAAGCGTGGCTTAGTGATTTTTGTCGGTGGTACAGGATCGGGTAAATCTACTTCTTTGGCTGCCATGGTTGGCTACCGTAATCAAAATAGTTATGGCCACATTATTACCATTGAAGACCCTGTAGAGTTTGTGCATGAGCATAAAAACTGTATTGTGACGCAGCGTGAAATAGGCGTTGATACTGATAATTGGCATATCGCACTAAAAAACACGTTGCGCCAAGCGCCAGATGTTATTTTGATTGGTGAAATTCGTGATCGTGAAACAATGGATTATGCGATTGCTTTTGCTGAAACAGGCCATTTATGTATGGCGACTTTGCATGCCAATAGCACCAATCAGGCGCTAGACCGAATTATCAACTTTTTCCCGGAAGAGCGTCGTCATCAGTTGTTGATGGATTTATCTTTAAATACGCGCGCATTTATTTCGCAGCGATTAATTCCTAAAAAAGAAGGAAAAGGCCGTGCGGCGGCAATGGAAGTTATGCTAAATTCACCTTTGATTTCAGATTTGATATTTAAAGGTGATGTGCATGAAATTAAATCGATTATTGCTAAATCACGTGAACTAGGTATGCAAACTTTCGATCAGGCACTGTTTGATTTGCATGAGGCGGATATTATCACTTATGAAGATGCCTTGCGGAATGCCGATTCTGTAAACGATATTCGATTGAAAATTAAATTAGACGGAAAAGCATCGCATGGCAAAGATTTATCTGCTGGATTAGATAGTTTGGGAATCGTTTAGATTTTTTCTAGTTGAGACCTTTGCAAAAGTATTTATTGCGGAAAATTACTGCGTTGCGCGGTACTCGCAACCTCGCTGTACACCGCGTACTATCTCGGTTTCTGTGTTCCGTGCGCCTTGTACTTTATCCACACTAAACACTTTTGCAAAGGTCTCTAGTTAATAATTTTGTAGTAAAAAGCCGATGATAAAAATTCATCGGCTTTTTTATGAGCTTGCCCCGTCCGGACTATCAATTGCTCACGTTGTTTTTACTCAACAGAAACCTCGACGCGTCTAGCTGCTGCTAAATCACCATTACTTTCCACAGTTTCAGGTTTACGCATTTCAATTCTAGTTTCATCGATACCAGCTACTTTTAGCATTTCACGAACTGCTTTTGCGCGGTTCTTGGAAAGTTCTTCATTGGTAGCAAGATTACCTCGAGGGTCACTGTAGCCTGAAATAATAGCTTTAGCGTTACTGTTTGCTTTAAGCCATGCTATTGTTGCTGCGAGTGTTTGACTGGCATCAGCAGGTAGCGAGGATTTGCCTGTGTCAAAGTAAAGTTTTGCACTGGAAGGCGCGGTTATTGCAACAGGGCCACTAGCTTCGGCAGTCTTAACTAGCAATTGATTATCTACAATGACGCTAGAGCCAAAAAATGCTTGTGCTTCAGCACCTTTGGCCTGTTTGATTTCTTCATTATCTACACTTCCAGTGATCGTGACATTACTAGCATTGCCAGTAATCTTCCAGTCAGCACCACCTTTTAGCCAGGCGCTTAAATCTGCCGATTTCGTTATCCAGGAAATGCTGCCGACATCACCTATAGCGTCAAAGGCATCAGTGCTGCTTGCTGTAAAACTAAATGGAGCGACAGGCTCTGCTACGGCAACAGGGGTGCTAATGCTTGCACCTGCACAGCATGATGTTGCGTAGGCTGGCCCATGCTCGTGTTGCCAGTGCCAAAATAAATAGATGGACAGCAATATTGCTAATAGCCAAGTCCAAAAGGTATGCCCAAAACAGCAGTTGCTGTTTTGGGCATTATTTGTTGAGTTAGTCATGAGTGTAAAGCTCCTTATGCAGTGAGACAAACAAGAACAGAGTTAAGCCTTTGCTTACACACCACCACTTAATTTGTCTTGTAGTGCTTTAAGCTCAGACCATTTGTTTTCTGCAGCTAATGCAGCTTGTTGCGCCCAAGTGCCAGGTTTAGCTAATTTATAACGCGCTCCTGCGTCATCTAATACTTTTTGCATTTGCGGCACAGTTTGTTTTGCCAGTTGTGCGAATGTAATGACACCAGCATTATTAAATAGCTCGTTGATTTTAGGGCCTATGCCTTCCACTACCGTCAGGTCATTAGGACCTTTAAGTTTAAACCCTGCCGCTTTAGCTGCAGTTACATCTAGAACGAAGGTCTTAGGAATCTCTGCTGCCACTGGTTTTAGAGCTTTTGCATTGGGCGCGACAGGTGTAGCTGGTGCTACAGGCATGGCAGTCGTTAATGTGTTGGTAGTGCTGGGTTGTGTGTTGGTGGTGTTGTCACAGTAAGTTGTAGCGTTGTTTTTACATTTTGAACCACGGCAAGTGATAAGGCGGCATAACAACCAATTTAGAAGCCAGCCGATAAGAGCGCCTAATAAAAACCACCAAAAACAGCATGAAAACATAATAAACTCCTCAAGTTAATTGATTGCCAAGCTAATTGATTACCAAGTTATGAAAAGGTGCCAGACGGCTATAAATCAACTGTCTCATTGAACGCTAGTTTTCTTTTTACGTCAATGGCTTGCGTCTAAACGTAACAAAATTTTACTCGCTTTGATATACAACTTGACCGTGCACTAATGTGACTTTAACTTTACCAGCGATTTCCAGCCCGCTAAATGGTGTATTTTTACCTTGGCTTTTTAGTGCTTTAGGTTCAACTTTCCAATATTCATTCGCATCAAAGATGCAAATATCCGCGTCAGCATTCACGCTTAAATCACCAGCAGGAATTCCTAGGATTCTTGCAGAAGCTGAACTGATGCAGGCTATTGCATGTGACATAGCTAATTTTTCTTGCTGTGCCCATTTTAGGGTGAGTGCGAGTAGTAGTTCTAAGCCAGTGGCCCCTAATTCTGCCTCAGCAAAGGGGGCAAGTTTGGCATCGTCATCTACAGGCGTGTGGTCAGAGCAAATGGCATCAACCGTACCATCTTGCAAGCCGGCGCTCAGTGATTCTTTATCACGCTGGGTACGTAATGGCGGTTTAAGGTGACAATTGGCATCAAAATACGCAATATCATGTTCGGTGAGGTGTAATTGGTTGGCACTTACGTCGCAGCTTATATTTACGCCCTGTTTTTTGGCATTGCGTATCATATCCACGCCATCAGCCGTAGATAAACGACTAATATGTACGCGTGCGCCAGTTTCTTTGGCGATACGCAATATACTGGCAAGCGCTAATGCTTCAGCAGCGCTAGGAATGCCTTTTAAGCCTAGCCTGCTAGCGACTTCACCATCGTGCGCCACGCCACCTTTGGCTAAAAAGGGTTCTTCTGCGTGTAAAAATAAAGTAAAACCAAATGTCGTAGCGTATTCCATCGCGCGCCACAGTACTTGGGTGTCGGTAATCGCAATGTTTGCCTGCGAGTAGCCCACACAGCCTGCCTCACGCAGTGCGCCCATTTCAGCAAGCTCTTTGCCCTGTAGTTGTCGTGTTAGAGCACCCAGCGGGTACACGCGTGCAAGGTTGAGCTGTTTGGTTCTGTGCTTTAACATTTCCACCAAACCTGGTTCATCCAACACCGGATTAGTGTCAGGTTGGCAAGCCAGGCTGGTTACACCGCCAGCCACAGCGGCTTGCAATTCACTTTCTAATGTTGCTTTATATTCATTGCCAGGTTCTCGCAGCCTTGTAGACAAATCGACCAAGCCTGGGCAAACAATCAAACCGCTTGCGTCGATTGTTTGGTTAGCAACAAAGCTGTCAGGAGATTTTCCAAGCCCGACAATTTTGCCAGCGGCTATAAACACATCGAGTTTACTGTCGATATTGTTTTTTGGGTCAATGACGCGACCATTCTTAATGAGAATTTTCATGCTTGGCCTCCTTGGCCGCCAGCCAACATCGCCATTACCGCCATGCGAATCGCAATGCCGTAGGTGACTTGTGGCAGTATGACTGACTGCGCGCCATCAGCTACGCTGGAATCAATTTCTACGCCACGGTTCATTGGGCCTGGGTGCAACACGATGGCGTCTGGTTTTGCTAGACTCAACTTCTCTTGCGTGAGGCCGTAAGTTTTAAAGTATTCTTGCGAGCTTGGTAACATTGCACCATTCATACGTTCGTTTTGCAGGCGTAACATCATCACCACATCTACATCTTTGAGTCCTGCTTTCATGTCGTGAAACACATGCACGCCTAGCTTTTCTACATGAGTGGGAAGTAGTGTTTTTGGCGCTATTACGCGTACTTCCGGCACACCAAGCGTAGTAAGCGCATGAATTTCCGAGCGTGCAACTCGAGAATGCAGAACATCGCCCACAATAGCCACTCTTAAATTGTGTAAGTCTGGCTTGTATTTACGTATGGTAAACATGTCCAGCAAACCTTGTGTGGGGTGTGAGTGGCGGCCATCTCCGGCATTAATCACATGAATGTGATTCGGTACATGTTTGGCAATAAAGTGAGCTGCACCAGATTGTGAATGGCGCACCACAAACATGTCAGCGTGCATGGCAATCAAGTTGTCTACTGTATCTAAAATCGTTTCACCTTTAGATTGCGATGAGGTATTCACATTCAAGCTAATCACATCGGCAGATAGGCGTTTTGCAGCGATTTCAAAGGTTGTACGGGTACGGGTGCTGTTTTCAAAAAACAGGTTACAGACTGTTTTTCCACGCAACAACGGCACTTTTTTAACCTCGCGTTCAGCCACGCCTAAGAACGATTCAGCGGTATCTAATATTTGATTCAATATTTTTTTGGGTAGTCCTTCAATAGAGAGAAGGTGTCGTAAGCGGCCGTCAGTATCTAATTGCGGGTTATTCATGCTTGTGTTGACCCTGATGAAGGTTGTAATGTTAGGCTTTTTAGTTCAAGACTTAAGTGACCGTCAGTATTTTGTATCAATTGCAAATTCTGCGAGTGTTCTAAAGTAATATCTGCGGCTGTAATTTGCGGTGCAATTGGTAGCTCACGCCCACCGCGATTAACCAATGCAACCAGTGTAATGCTGGCGGGGCGACCATAATCAAACAGCTCATTCATGGCGGCACGTGTGGTGCGACCCGTATAAAAAACGTCATCAATGAGAATGATATGTTTGTTCTCCACATCGAATGGAATTTGACTAGGGCGATTTTCGGCTTTTAAACCGCGCTGCTCATAATCATCCCGATAAAATGAAACATCCAATGTGCCGTGTTCAATGGCGTTAGCGGCAATATCTTTTTCCAGCAAGATTAGCAATCTCTGCATCAGCCAAACGCCACCACTTTGAATGCCGACCAAAGCAGTATTGGGTTGCAGCAAGGGTTGGAGTTTCTGCGCGAGTGTTTTGAGCAGGTCTTCTGCGCTTGGTAATTTGATGTCTATTGAACTCATTTTGTTATTTTACTCGTAATTTTTTATCACCAACATTCAAGTTAAAGGCTGTCAAAATAACTCTGTAATATCGTCTGCGCCGCCACTTGGTCTAGCATTACTTTTTGCGCGCGGCCTTTGATGCCCGTTTGGTTTAACCTGTCACTTGCTTCAACTGAGCTATAGCGTTCGTCAATCAGCATGACAGGAATATTAAAACGCCCATTTAAACGCCTGGCAAACTTTTTGCAGAGTAGTGTCACGCTTGTTTCTGTGCCGTCTAAACTTAACGGCAAGCCGACGATGAGCAATTTTGGCTGCCATTCTTTGACTAGTTTGCTGATTGCTTCAAAGCGTACTTCATTGCTCTCGTTGACTATGGTGGTCAGCGGGTTAGTATTTGCTAAAACATGTTCGCCAACAGCTACGCCAATGCGCTGCTCGCCAAAATCAAAACATAAAACTGTGCTTGCTAATACTGTTTTTGCGTCATAAACATTTTCATTATCAATCAGTTGGCCGTGTCCCGTTGGCTTTACATCAATACCCGTTGCCATCAAGCGTGACCTGCCTCATCAGACAGCATGGCTGGATCAAAACCTAGCAATGCCATTGTTGCATTCAGTTTTTCGTCATAATCAGTTTCGTACAGAATCTTATGCAGAGTTTCTATATCTTTTGCCTGAACAGATAACCAGGAATTTTGTTTGATTTCATCTTCAAGCTGGCCTGGCGTCCAGCCTGCGTAGCCTAATGTGAGTAACATTTTTGTAGGGCCGCTACCGATGGCGACAGATTCTAAAATATCTTTTGAAGTGGTGAGTGCAGTGTTTTCCGCAATGGTAATGGTGCTATCCCATTCACCTGCAGCAGTTTCATGCAGTACAAAGCCTCGTTCAGGCTGAACGGGGCCGCCATACAGTACAGGCAAATCTGCGACTGAACTATTCAGCAACTCTACTTTGATTTTTTCAAACAGGGTGTCGTAGGTAATATCAGTAGGGCGGTTAATCATCACGCCCATTGCGCCGTCTTGGCTATGTGTGCAGATGAAAGTGACGGATTTCGCAAAAAATGGGTCTGTCATGGCGGGCATCGCGATGAGAAAGTGACCTGTGAGATTGATGTTTTCCAATGGTTTTATTCTAGCATATCTAGTTGTTTATTAAAGTGTTATTCAAACGTTGCTATTGTGCTTCTAAATAACCTGTAACTTCTAAGCCAAAGCCCGCCATGCTAGGCATTTTACGTGGCTTAGCCATTAGTTTCATTTTGCCTACGCCGCAATCCAAAAGTATTTGTGAGCCTATGCCATAAGTGCGTAATTCCTGGTTGATGCGTACTGGTTCATCTGCACCCTGAATGCGCTCGACGATAGCCTCCCCCGTTTCTTGCTGATGCAATAACACCATGACGCCTGCCGGAGCATTGGCGATAACTTTCATTGCTGCTAATGTATTCCAGCTATGCGAGCAGCTTGAACTATCAAGTAAATCAAAAATTGACAGCGGCTCATGTACGCGCACCAATGTTTCATTATCTGGCGTTGGCGTGCCTTTAATCAAAGCCAGATGCGTTTCTTTGGCAATTTTGTCTCTGTAAGCAATCAGTTTCATTTCGCCATAAGGCGTTTGTATCATGCGCTCGGCAGCACGTTCAACCAGGCGCTCGGTTTGGGCGCGGTACTGTATCAAATCCGCAATCGTGCCAATTTTAAGTTTGTGCTCTGCGGCAAACAGTATTAAATCAGGTAAGCGCGCCATACTGCCGTCGTCTTTTAATATCTCGCAGATGACGCTGGCGGGTTCGCAGCCTGCCAGGTGTGCTAAATCACAACCTGCTTCTGTATGGCCGGCACGCACTAAAACGCCGCCATCCATCGCCGCCAGTGGGAAAATATGCCCTGGACTGACTATATCTTGTGGTTTAGCTCTTTTGGCAACAGCCGCTTGCACCGTGCGTGCGCGGTCTGCTGCAGAGATGCCGGTGGTTACGCCTTCAGCCGCCTCAATAGAAACGGTAAAGTTGGTGCCCATGCGTGCGCCGTTTTTTTGTACCATTTTTGTCAGGTTTAGCTGATGGCAACGCGCCTCGGTGAGTGTTAAGCAAATCAAGCCGCGGCCATGTTTTGCCATAAAGTTAATATGCTCGGCAGTTGCGAATTCGGCTGCCAAAACTAAATCGCCTTCGTTTTCACGATTCTCGTCATCTACCAGCACCACCATACGACCATGTTTTATTTCTTCAATAATCTCTTTTGCTGTGCTAATCGTCACGTTGTGTTATTCCAGTATTTTTATCGTTTTCTTCAGCCCAAAGCGCCATGCGCTCCACATAGCGCGCAATTTGATCTACTTCCAAATTCACAAAGCTGCCAATTTTTAAAAATTGCAGAGTAGTATTTTCAAGCGTATGTGGAATTAAGTTGATGCTGAACACATCTGCCGCAATGGTGTTGATGGTCAGGCTAACGCCATTCACGCAGATTGAACCTTTCACTGCTATGTATTTTGAAATGACATGAGGCGCGCGAATATCAAGTTTCCAGCAGTCACCCAGTTGTTCAAAAAGTACTACTTCACCTACGCCATCGACATGACCGCTCACCAAATGACCGCCTAGCCTGTCACTTAGCCGCAATGCTTTTTCAAGGTTAACCGCATGTGGCTTATCTAGCCCTACCGTGACTGATAACGTTTCTTTGGACACATGCGCCTCAAAATGCGCGTCACTAAAATTAACTGCAGTCAGGCAAACGCCGTTTACCGCAATGCTATCGCCAGTTTTAACATCTTGCATGTCCAGCCCTATGCAAGAAATGTTAAGTTTAACGTCTTCACCCAAACGGCTTACGCGTTCGATTTGACCTACGGTTTGAATAATGCCTGTAAACATGATAACGCCTATAATTTTTAACGCAATTTTATCAGAGTTGGCATGCAATATGTTTCTGCTTGTTGACGCGATACAAAATATTGCGACATACTAGCTTTGCCACTACTGGCGAATTAGTAAGGATTCATATGCTACAAGCACTGATTTTTGATGTGGATGGAACTCTAGCCGATACTGAGCGTGATGGACATAGGCCTGCGTTCAATCAGGCATTTAAAGAGGCTGGTTTGGATTGGTACTGGGATGTTGCGCTTTATGGCGAGCTGTTAGCGGTCACTGGCGGCAAAGAGCGCATTAATTATTATGTGGCGAGCTATCATCCTGAATTAAAAATAGATGTGAATTTTGCTGTTACAGTAGCGATGTTGCACAGAGATAAAACGCGCATTTACACAGAGTTATTATCTAGCGGGAGAATCCCGCTTCGCACAGGGGTAAAGCGTTTATTGCTAGAAGCTAGAGCAACTGGCCTAAGGTTGGCGATAGCCACCACCACAACGCCAGAAAACGTGACGGCGCTACTTAAATACACATTGGGTGAAGATTCACTTGATTGGTTTGAAGTGATTGCGGCTGGGGATATCGTCCCTGCCAAAAAGCCAGCGCCTGATATTTACTTTTGGGCACTAGAAAAATTACAACTTAAACCAGCGGAATGTATTGCTTTTGAGGATTCAGAAAACGGCCTGAAATCAAGTTTGGGAGCAGGCTTGAAAACGGTGGTGACTATTAACGACTATACTGCCAACCATGATTTTACCGGCGCCGCTACAGTGCTAAGTGATTTAGGTGAACTAGAAGCGCCTTACCGAGTTTTGCATGGAGACTTAAATGGTGAAGGCTTTGTAAGCTTGGCCACTTTAGCTAAGTTGTAAAGCTGAGTGTGCCTATTATTTATAAGTGCGCCTATTATTTATTTGTTGCAGCCAATATATTGAGTGGTCAATTGTCTAAATTTGCTCAACCTGTTTCACAATATGTTTTTAAGCAAATCTATTAAGCCTGTTAGAATTTAGCCTATGTTAAAAAAAATAAAATCGCTCATTACTAAGTTTTCAGGATTCGAATTATTCGTAGGCATGCGTTACACGCGTGCTAAGCGCAAGAATCATTTTATTTCATTCATCTCACTCACCAGCATGATCGGTATTGCGCTTGGTGTGGCGGCATTGATTATTGTGTTATCTGTAATGAATGGGTTTCAAAAGGATTTGCGCACCCGTATTTTAGGTGTAGCTTCACATTTAGAAATCACAGGCAGCAATAACATGCTGAGTGATTGGCCGAATATTGCTGAATCTTCACTTAAGCGACAGCATGTGCTTGCAAGCGCGCCTTATATTATGGCGCAGGCCATGCTAAGTTATGGTCAGGGTGTGCAGGGGGCGATTGTTCGTGGCGTGTTGCCAGTCGCTGAAGATAAAGTGGCAGACCTTGGGCGTAACATGAAGGTGGGCAGTTTGAATGATTTACGCGAGGGTGAATTCGGAATTATTTTAGGCATGGATTTAGCCTATAACTTGGGTGCGCAAATGGGCGATAAGGTTGTCGTCATGGCGCCACAAGGTCAGTTTACCCCAGCTGGCGTGGTGCCACGCTTAAAGCAATTTACCGTGGTTGGTTTGTTTGGCAGCGGTATGCAGGAGTATGACGCTGGCTTGGCGCTGATACATATCGCTGATGCAGCGAAGTTGTACCGTATGGATGATAAAGTCTCCGGTGTTCGCTTGAAGCTGGACGATTTATTTATTGCACCTAATGTTGCGGCTGCCATTTCTAAAGACCTGAACAATCCACTAAATACTCACAGCGCTTATTACGTATCTGACTGGACGCAGCAACACTCCAATTTCTTTAAAGCAGTGCAAATGGAAAAGCGTGTGATGTTCATTATTCTGACGCTGATAGTGGCGGTAGCGGCTTTCAATATTGTTTCTACGCTCGTGATGGCGGTGACGGATAAACGTGCAGACATTGCGATTATGCGTACGTTTGGCGCCAGTCCAGGCAGTATTATGCTGATTTTTATTATTCAAGGTGCGCTAATCGGGGTGATCGGTACTTTAATCGGTGCGTTTTTTGGCATACTCATCGCGCTGAATATTGATACTATCATTCCGTTTATTGAAGGCTTGTTTCATGTGAAATTTTTAGCTAAAGATGTGTATCAGATTAGTGAAGTGCCTTCAGATCTGATATGGTCAGATGTGATTACGATTGTTATTATGTCGTTTATATTAAGTCTATTAGCAACCTTATATCCAAGCTGGCGCGCAAGTAAAATCAACCCTGCTGAGGCATTGAGATATGAATAGCATGGACTCTAGTAGCATAGTATCGTGTAGTGCATTATATAAAACTTATGAAGGTTTAGAAGTTGCTGTACTTAACGGCATTGACTTAAGTGTGAGTGCAGGTGAGCAAGTGGCGATTGTTGGAACTTCAGGCTCTGGCAAAAGTACGTTATTACACTTGCTTGGCGGATTAGATAACCCTAGTAGTGGTGAAGTAAGTATTCTCAACCAAAATTTAGCAACACTGAGTGAAACGCAAAAAGGTGGTTTACGCAATCAGTCGCTCGGCTTTGTCTATCAGTTTCATCATTTATTGCCAGAATTCACTGCGCTGGAAAATGTAGCGATGCCCTTGCTGATTCGACGTATGGCACGTGAGCAAGCATTAACTTTAGCCGCAGAAACACTAACCAAAGTAGGACTCGCGCATCGATTGGAACACATGCCAGGGGAGCTTTCTGGCGGCGAGCGTCAACGTGCTGCGGTTGCACGCGCGTTGGTTACGCAACCGCAATGCATTTTGGCAGATGAACCTACAGGTAATCTGGATCGCCATACTGCACATGCGGTGTTTGATTTATTGCTGGAAGTGAACCAAACACAGCAAAGAAGTCTGGTAGTGGTGACACACGACTTAGAGCTTGCAAAGAAAATGCAACGCCAATATAGGCTTGTTGACGGCAAACTGCAGCCACTTTAACAAAATATCCGGGTCATGATTATTGCAGCACTGATGTTTGTTTTTGGTGCTTGGGTCGTGCAGCAAATGGCGCAATTGCCAAGTCTCACCTGGATAGTGTGTGCTTCATTGAGCGCATTGATAATTTTTATCATGCAAGCATACCCAGGTTTTTTCAGATATTTTCAACGTCCAAAGTTTTTAAAAATTGGCTTGTTCAGCATTGCCGCCTTTCTATTTGGTGTTTGCTGGGCGAGTAGTTTTGCCGTTTGGCGAATGAGCGATGAACTGCCTCACGCTTGGGAGCAAAAAACGATTGCTATTGAAGGCGTGGTAGCAAGCCTGCCAGAAGCCACTGAACGTGGCGAGCGTTTTAGATTTGACGTAGAAAAAGTACTCACAAAAGACGCCATTGTTCCGCGCCATATCAGCCTGAATCAGTACCGCGCTAATCAATATGGTAGCCATAAAGAATCTGAAGAGGATTCAGCACAATTATCACAATTTCATGCAGGTGAGCGCTGGCTGTTGTCAGTGCGTCTAAAGCGCCCGCATAGCACTATAAATCCGCATGGTTTTGATTTTGAATCGTGGGCGTTAAGCGAAAATATTCGTGCTACAGGCAGCATTAAAAGCAAAGCGGGCATGAAGAAATTAGATAACTTTGTGTGGCGACCCAATTATGTCATCCAGCATTTACGTGAAAACACCCAGCAGCGCATTGCAAGGGTGCTTGCTGACAAACCATACAGTGGTGTTATTCAGGCGTTGGTGATGGGCGAAGATAGTCAAATAAGCGTCGATGATTGGCAGGTGTTTTTACGCACAGGTACAACGCATTTAATGTCTATCTCTGGGCTTCATATCACTATGTTGTCTGGCTTGGCGTTTGGTTTAATGAGCTTTTTCTGGCGTCGCATGCCCAAATTGGCAACACGAGTGCCTACACGAAAAGCTGCAGTGCTTGCGGGTGCAATGACAGCATTGGCTTACGCGCTGATTGCAGGTTTTTCTGTGCCAACACAACGGACTTTTTACATGCTGATGGTGTTTGCCATTGCTTTATGGTCGGGTCGGCAATTGGTGATTACACAAGTGTTGGCGTTAGCCTTGTGGATTGTCGTGTTGCTTGACCCCTGGGCGGTTAACGCACCGGGTTTTTGGTTGTCATTCGGCGCGGTGGCAATGCTGTCTTATGCATTAAGTGGGCGTATCGACCAAGCTCATTGGCTTAAAACCGCCTTGCAAACCCAGTGGGCGGTCACTATCGGCATGTTGCCGCTATTACTTATCATGTTTAATCAAACTTCCATTATCTCGCCCATTGCCAATGCATTCGCTATTCCCCTGATTAGTTTTGTGGTCACGCCGTTGGCGCTATTAGGTAGCTTTTTTAATATTGATTGGTTGCTGCAACTGTCACACAAGGCTCTGGAGCTGTGCATGTTTGTGCTTAACTGGTTAAATCAGTTACCTATGGCGATTTGGCAACAACATTCCCCGCCCACTTGGACACTTTTTCCGGCGCTGTTCGGCGTGCTGTGGATACTTTTACCTCGAGGTTTTCCTATGCGCTGGTTAGGATTGATTGGTTTTTTACCTATGTTGTTGATTGTGCCGGTGCGCCCAGCTCTAGGCGACATGAAAGTCACTGTGTTAGACGTGGGGCAGGGTTTAAGTGTGGTGGTGCAAACAGCCAAACATAACTTGCTATATGATGCGGGCCCTAAATTTAATGCACAAAGCGATGCGGGCAGTCGTATCATCGTGCCATTCTTGCGTGGTGAAGGTGTTAGCCGATTAGATGGATTCATTGTGAGTCATGATGATATCGACCATAGTGGCGGCATGTCGTCAATACTGACACTCATGCCAGTAACATGGCTTGCAAGCTCAATGCCGGCCGATGCGGACATTCCAGCAGCACAGAAGAAAATGCAGTGTTTTGCTGGACAAGCATGGGCGTGGGACGGTGTGCACTTTGAAGTGTTGCATCCAGTTTTTGAAAGCTATGATGATGCCACGCTTAAAGACAACTATCGAAGCTGTGTGCTGAAGGTTACCAGCCAATCCGGCAGTGTGTTAATTACAGGTGATATAGAAAAAGATGCCGAGCGTGATTTGTTAAGTTTGAACCCGGATGCGCTTAAGAGCGACGTCATCATTGTGCCTCATCACGGCAGCAAAACGTCATCCACTCCAGGTTTTATTGAGGCAGTTTCACCGAGTATTAGCATATTCACCCCTGGCTATTTGAATCGCTACAAACATCCCAGGCCTGAAGTGATTGAACGCTACCAAGCAGCAAATAGCCTTTTGTATCGTTCAGATTACAATGGTGCGATTGAAATGCGCTTTATTAATCACAGCCAGGTTAATCACAGCCAGGTTAATCAAGATGAAATTACACAGAGCAAAATTCATCTATTAAGCTGGCGCGATCAATATAAACGCTATTGGCAAAGCACCTTTTAACCTAATTAATGTAGAGCATTAGCACTGGATATTTGTAAAACCAATGCAGTTGAAGCTTGCCCAAAAGCGGGCGACAAGCTAAAGTATCGCAGGGATAAATTCCAACTAGCTTTTTACGAATGATTAACAGATATATTTTGAATTTTAGGGAGTTGTGCTGTGTGGGAGATTATTGAACTGGCTGGATGGACTATTTGGCCGTTAATTATGGCGTCTGTGGGGGCTTTTGCAATTATAGGCGAACGTATTTTTGCGTTGCGCGAAAATAGCGTTGCGCCTAAAAACTTATTGCCAGAACTGCAAGCGTGGCTTGCTAAGGGTGGTGTTACTTCAGAAACCGTTAGTCGTTTAGAGCAGCACTCATTGTTAGGACAATTGTTCGCAACTGCATTGTCAAATTCTAAATACTCGCGTGAAGTAACAAAAGAAGCGATTGAAGAGACTGGTCGTTCGGTAGCGCATCAGTTAGAAAAATATTTGCCCATACTGGCTACCATCGCAACGGTTGCACCGTTATGGGGATTGTTTGGCACAGTGTTAGGTATGGTTCATTTGTTTGGTGCATTTACTAGCAGTGGTCACGATGTGGCCTTATTCGCACGCGGCATTTCTGAGGCGCTGTATAACACAGCAGGCGGTATTATTGTGGCTGTTCCAGCGATGATTGCATATCGTTATTTCCGTTCAAAAGTGGATGGTTTATTAGTTGATATGGAGCAACAGGCGATTAAGCTGGTTGAAATTCTTCACGGTGAACGTAAATGATTCGTTCAAATTTTTTTCTGAGCTGAGTAACTACCTATGAATTTTCAACGCGGAAGGCATCATGAAGAGTTTGAGATGAATCTCATCCCTTTAATTGATGTGCTGTTAGTGATTATTATTTTCTTGATAGTGAGCGCAACGTTCTCGCGCACCAGTGAGTTGCAAATCAACTTACCTACCGCTGAAGCTAATACGCCACAAGAAAAACCGTTGACGATTGAAGTCGGCGTTGATGCCAGTGGTAAGTATGTGGTGAATGGCAAAGGTTTGGCTGATTCGTCAGTATCCGGAATCAGTGCAGCGTTGCAGGCGGCTGCTAATGGTGGCAAAGAACCCACCATTATTATTAATGCCGATGCAAAAACAACGCATCAATCTGTCATCGATGTGATGGAAGCCTCACGAACTGCTGGCTATACTCACATTACATTCGCCACACAATCTAAAGCGGGCTCTTAAATTCTTATTTTTTTAAAATCATTTCTACTTGATGTGCAAGTCGACGTTAAACATGTCGAAATCTAACATTAAAGAAACAAAACGAAAACTCCAGATGACAGGAGCCCCTAATTCAAAAATACTGTATCTGCGCTTATTTAGATATGCATGGAAATACAAAGCAGTATTTTTAGGCGGCGTTCTCGCGCTAATTGCTTTGTCGGCCAGCAACACTGCCTTCTTGGCAACAATCAAACAAGTGACTGACGAAGGTTTCGTAAAACAGTCTGCAGATAAAGTGGCTTATCTTCCCTTTATGTTATTTGGCTTGTTAGCTTTACGCGCTTTGGCAGGTTTTATTTCTAGCTTTTCTATGCGTTTGGTTGCAAGGCGTGTGGTTGCAGATTTACGGCTAGATACATTTCGTCAACTCATGCGCTTACCCGTTAGTTTTTTTGATGAGCAATCCGCCGGAATTGTGATTTCCAAGCTCACCTATGATGTTGAGCAAATGGCAAATGCCGCGACAAAATCTGCATTGACCTTAGTGCGAGATACTTTAACTGCAATTGGTATTGTCGGTTATATGCTGTATCTGGATTGGCGTCTTACAATGATTTTTGCGTTAATAGCACCAATCATGGCGTTTTATTTAAAAACTATGACGCCCCAGTTGCGCAATGCTGGTAAAGAGGTGCAATCCTCAATTGGTGAGATGACCAAAGTGGCCGAAGAGGCGGTATCTGGTCAGCGGATAGTGAAGATTTTCGGTGCGCAGGCTTATGAAAACGAACGTTTTGCCAAAGTGGTGGGTAAAAATCGGCACATGCAAATCCGTTTAGCGCGATTATCCAGTATGAATAGTATGGTGGTAGAGTTGCTTGCTGCCGTTTCACTAGGGATGGTTGTTTACTATGCCGTAGGGCGTTTCAGTGCGGGTGAGTTTGCCGCATTTGTTGGCGCATTGTTAATGTTAATCGCGCCCATTAAAAATCTAACAGCAATGAATGAGGATGTTCAGGTTGCACTTGCGGCGGCACAAAGCGTATTTGGCGTGATTGATATAAAGCCAGAGTTGGATGAGGGAGATAAGGCTATCTCTCGCAGCAAAGGTGAAATCGAGTTCAAACACGTAAATCTTACTTATAACAATGCTAAGCGTCCTGCGTTGAATGATATTAGTTTTAATATTCGACCAGGAGAGAAATTGGCATTAGTGGGGCGTTCTGGCGGCGGTAAGACTTCACTTGTTAATCTGCTTCCAAGATTTTATGAGTTGCAACAAGGTCAAGTATTGTTAGATGGCGTTGATATGCGGACATTGCCATTGGCTGACTTGCGCCAGCAGTTCTCACTGGTTAGTCAGGATGTGATTTTGTTTAATGATACTGTTTTTAACAATATTGCTTATGGCGTATTGCGTAACTCGAGTGAAGAAGAGGTGATTAATGCTGCAAAAGCAGCACACGCATGGGACTTTATTCAGCAGTTGCCTAAAGGTTTGCAAAATGAGATAGGCGATAGAGGGGTACGCTTATCTGGCGGGCAGCGTCAGCGTATTGCTATTGCTCGTGCAATATTGAAAAATGCGCCTATATTATTGCTCGATGAAGCAACTTCTGCGCTTGATACTGAATCTGAGCAACACGTTCAGGCCGCATTAGATAAATTAATGCACAACAGAACCAGTATTGTCATTGCTCATCGCCTGAGCACTGTTGAAAATGCAGACCGTATCATGGTAATGGAACATGGCGAAATTGTCGAAAGCGGCACTCATGATGTACTGATAAAGCAAGGCGGTCACTATGCTAAGTTATATCAAAAACAATTTAGTTGAACCCTGCTCAGAATCTGATGGCTAATTGGCTACAAAAACAATGGGCAAGTGCCACACTGTGGCACATTTTACTCATTCCACTTTCTTGGGTTTTTGGCGCGATGGTTTATATTCGCGCGAAACTCTACAAAACTGGCTGGTTAACAAGTACCCGCTTACCCGTGCCAGTGATTGTAGTCGGCAATATCAATGTTGGCGGCACAGGCAAAACACCGTTTGTAATATGGCTGGCAGAGCAATTTCGACAACAAGGTTATAGCCCAGCCATCATCAGCCGAGGTTACGGCGGCAGTACAAAACAAGTCGCCGAAGTGTTCGCCAATAGCAACCCAGCCGAAGTTGGCGATGAGCCTGTACTTATTGCAAAACGCACAAACTGCCCCATGTTTGTTGGCGCAAATCGCGTTGCGGCGGGTCTTGCCTTATTGCAAGCGCACCCACAATGCAACGTAATTATTAGCGACGATGGCCTACAACACTACCGCTTACAGCGCGATGTTGAAATTGCCGTGATAGCAAGCGAACACAGCTTTGGCAACGGCGCGCTACTACCAGCAGGGTCGCTAAGAGAACCCATAACAAGGCTCAATACGGTAGATGCGATTGTAAGCAATGGCCTGTTGATAAATGGCGCTGAAGGTTCGTACCTAAATACCCCCTCGCCCTTTAAGAGAAAGGGCTGGGGAGAGGGTACTTCACAAAACACACCTCGCCCGCAAATATTCCCCATGCAACTCACTACCAGCCACTTTTACAACGTAGCCAACCCGCAAATAACCAGCACCACACAAGCTTTTTCCAGGCAAAACATAGTCGCCATCGCAGGCATCGGCAACCCTGAGCGTTTTTTTAATCAATTAACAGCCTTAGGGCTACAATTTGAACCACAAGCATTTGCCGACCACCACGCCTTTACCGCACAAGATTTAGCCCCTTACGCCCATAAAACAATTTTAATGACCGAAAAAGATGCCGTAAAATGCCGTGCATTTGCAACGGCTAACGCGTGGGCATTGCCCGTGAATGCGGTTGTTAGCCATGATTTATTGCTAACAATATTAAGTAAAATTTAACCCAGATTTTCCATTAGGACTTGGAATGGTAACGCCACACAGTTTGATGGATTTTTTGTGCAAATTTTCTGTCAATAGAATCACTATTGCCCATAAAATTTGCACAAAAAAGATGCAAAATGGGCAAGTTAACATTCAAGTAGATGGAAAAATCGCCTAATGGAAAATCTGGGTTTAAAGCACCACGGCATTGAAAAAATGCGTTTGGTAAGAGCGGATTTATTCGCGATGCAATGTGACCGTCGCGAATAAACTCGCTCTTACTCACATAGCCCGAAGTCAACGTAGCCCTGTATGCTTATTCACCAGCTCAAAAAACTCAAAGACGCTTAAATCTAGGGCGTTTGCAATCACTTCAAGTGCGCTCAAGGTTGGGTTGGCGCAACCAGTCTCAATGCGGCTTAAATAGGTGCGAAAAAACCCACATTTTTCAGCAAACTGTTCTTGATTCATACCGAGCTCTAAACGTAAGCGACGAATACACTCCCCCACCTGTTTTGCTAGCGGCCATGATTTTGTCTGTAACTTCATTGCACCACTATGTATATTGTGCTTTAATTCATACACACACTAATTCATACATTTCTAGGGAGTGAGTTAGTTTTTTTATCAATGTGCCATGCAGTTGCTAATTGGCAATGGCTGATGGCTAGTTTATTAACAGGAATAAAAATGAAAAAAACCTATCAAAAAAATAATGCAGTAACATACGTTCACAATGTATTTAAACCAAATGTATTTAAACCAAATGTATTTAAATTAAGCATTATTTCAGCACTAGTTGTTTCACTGAGTGGCTGCTTAGGCGGCGGCACAAACCCGGTTGTAGCTCCAGCTCCAGCTCCAGCTCCAGCACCAGCTCCAGCTCCAGCTCCAGCTCCAGCTCCAGCTCCAGCACCAGCACCAGCACCAGCACCAGCACCAGCACCAGCACCAGCTATTTCAGGCTCGTCAGTAAGTGCGGTAATCGCATATAATTACGCAAATGACACTGCTAGCTTTACTTCAAGTGCGATCGACACTGGTTTTGTATTAACACCAACAGGATCAATTATTGGTGGTACGGTTACTGGTTTAGCGATAACCACAACAAATGCAACAACAACAGGAACTGATTTATCCATTCAAGCAGGTGCTGGCAATACAGTAAACTCCAGTGCGGGTGTGGCAGATGCATCTATCACACCTACAGCAAGCAATGCTGCTGAGTTGTATGTGGTTCAACCTACAGGCTATTCTTATACGCAGTTTGGTGATTGGTATCAATGTAGTGCAAATTGCCTTTCAGGGGTAAGCACAGAAGTAGGTGGATTTTTTGTTAGGGGTGAAGTTACTTCGCCGGCAAACATCCCCACAACTGGCAGCTACACATACAATGGTAATGCTTATGGTGCTGGCATTGATGCAGCAGGTAATGCCGGGAGTGGTACAGCTACAATGACCGCAACCGCTGACTTTGTAACGCGTAGTATTGCTTTTGCTACGAGTAATACTATTGTGCAACCATTTGCAGGCGGCGCGCCACTGGCAATGCCAGAGCTTGATATTTCAGGTACGCTTATTTACGCGGCTGGTCAAAACCGGTTTACTGGCCCGGTAAATTCTGGCGCTGGCGCTACCGCCATGTCTGGCACTGCAACTGGCCAATTTCATGGTGCAGCTGCGCAAGAAATTGGCGGCATATACTCATTAACTGGGGCAGGTGGGGCTCAACTTGGTGGATTTGTAGGAAAATAAGTAGAGTTTATGCAATATAAAAAGCCCACAGCATGGTTTGTGGGCTTTTTTGTGGTTGTGTAGCCATACAACTTTTGTTGTAGGAGCGCAATTTATTGCGCGAATGCGAATTGACCATATCGCGCAATAAATTGCGCTCCTACAGCCCTTCTTTTCTTAGGTCTCCCCCATGAAATTTATTCTATGCTTAGCCAGCTTGGCATTGAGTGTCAGCGCGTATGCCGATGGCGCACCGATTGGTGCCAGCGCGCCTGTGAATGCGTTAGCAAAGTCAGATGAAGCCGTTAATCAGCAGGCAGACTCGCGTATCACTCAGCTAGAAAGCCTTTTTGCTACACAAAAGCTAGAAGAGCTCAAGCTCTTACTCACCACATTACGCGCTGAAAAACAGCCTCACCTAGCGGTGTTGTTTATTTCAGGCATGTTAGCCTCGCAAGAAGGCGATTATAAAACAGCTGCCGATGAGTTTCGCGCCATGCTCACGCGTGACCCAAGTTTGATTCGCCCGCGTTTAGAATTAGCTTTGGTATTGCAAAAAGCAGGCGATAGACAAAGTGCCAAATACCATTACGAGCAAGCCTTGGCGGGTAATATTCCCGATGAAGTGCGCCGCACTATTTATAAGCAGTTAGGCGATATTCGTGAGCGGTTGCCTTCAGTGCGGCTTTCACTTGATATGGTGAGTGACAGCAACCCAAAACAAGCAGCCAATAGCCGTGTTATCACCATAGGCGGCTTGCCTTATACGCTAAACGATAGCAGTAAAGCCAAAACCGAGTATGGGTTAGCGTTATCTGCCGATGTGCATTGGCCGTTGCCAGCCGACCCCACTTGGTATGCGCATGCCTACACGGAAATTAACGAATACGCACAGCGCGATTTAGATTCTATGTACGGTCAAGTAACCGTTGGTAAACGCCTATATTTTGGGCAAAATAATCTGTCGGCAGAAGTGGGTGGGCATGTTTCTAGCTACCAAGACCGCAAACAATATGATGGCTTGCAAGTGCGCGGCACAGGCTTTATGCGAATTTCACCAAAATTAGGTGTTACCAGCGAGCTAAGCTACAAAACCTACAATTACGAAAGGCTGCCTTATTTAGATGGCAATATGAAAAGCGTTAATGTGACAGGTATTTATATTCCACAAGCCACGCAACGCTTGGAGTTAGGTGCAGGGTTTAGCCGTTATTTGGCGCAAGAAGATGCTTATACCTATAACCAACCCAGCCTAAGCGCACGCTTTATGCAGGAGTGGCAAGGCGGCTGGCTAACAGGCGCGCGAATTCAAGGCTTGGTGGCAGGTTACGCCGCACCAGACCCATTTTTTGGTATAACACGCCATGATAAAGAAGTACGCGTAGAGCTTGATGTGCTCAATAGAAAGTTAAAGTTTTTGGCGTTTTCGCCAAAGCTGTTGTTGGGCTATGTGCAGCGGGATTCAAATTTAGAATTGTATAGTTATCAGCGTTGGTACGGTAGAGTGGGGCTGAGTACGGAGTTTTAAGATTTGCGTAATTCCAAGACGTATAAGTAGGTGCAAGCACCTTCTAAAGCGCTTTCTAAGGTAGTGATATGACAAATAATACAAAACAAACACCAACCCTAAACCAATGGCTAAAATCACAAATAGCACGGGGCTGTGCATTTAACGATATGGTGGCCTCTATGCAAACCGCAGGCTATGCGCAGGCAGATGCGCAAGCGCAAGTCACACAGGCTTTTGTGGCGAGCAGCACAATGACAGATGCAACTATGCCAGTAACATTGCTTGAGCAAAACGTTGCAACCACATTCACTTTTAGTCAATCAGCATCCCCGATGGCGGATAGCCAACCCGTTTATCAGCGCACGCATTGTTATACGCCTAACCTTGAATTTATACCAAGCTTCACGCTACATGCGCCACGCATCATGGTGTTTGACCAATTTTTAAGCGATGAAGAATGTGATACTTTAATTGCGTTATCGCAAGCCAAAATTGAAGACTCACGCGTAGTTGATCCCAAAACAGGTGAATTTGTATTGCACCCAGAACGCACCTCGCGCGGCACGCATTTTGAGCATCAAAGTAATGCGGTGGTGATTGCCCTTGAAAGCCGTATTTACACGTTATTTGGTTTTGCGGTGAACCACCAAGAAGCCACGCAAATATTAAATTACCCAGTAGGCGGTGAGTATCGGGCGCATTATGATTATTTTTCGCCAACTTTAACAGGTAGCCAAGCGATTTTGGCGCAAGCTGGGCAACGGCTCGCCACTGTTGTGATGTACCTAAATGCGCCAAAAGAGGGCGGCGGTACAGCGTTCCCCAATATCGGGCTGACCGTTACCGCTAAAAAAGGCAGTGCGGTTTACTTTGAAAATGTAGATTTAAATGGGCATGTAGATACACAAACCTTACATGCAGGCTTGCCCGTGTTAGCAGGCGAAAAGTGGATTGCAACAAAATGGTTGCGCGAGAGAGCTTTATTTTAGCAGCTAAGTTTGGTAGTCGTATTTAAAACTCATTTCATGTAAAGGCCTCACGCGGTATAATTTTTCAGTACGCTATGTAATATAGTGAAAATGAGAAATTAAAATGGATGCAAAACTGTTACAAATTTTAGTATGCCCAGTGACCAAAGGGCCGCTAATCTACAACAAAGCCAGCAACGAGCTTATTTCTAAGTCTGCACGCCTAGCGTATCCTATTAAAGATGGCATTCCCGTGATGCTTGAAGATGAAGCCCGCAAATTAACAGATGATGAAGTTGCATAGTTTGAAGCATCAAACCCCAGAATTCTATGTAGTCATCCCGGCACGCTATGCCAGTACTAGGTTACCAGGAAAGCCTCTGTTAGATATTGCAGGTAAGCCTATGGTAGCTTGGGTGGCTGAACGCGCCAAACTAAGCGGTGCAAAACAAATTGTTGTTGCAACAGATGATTTACGCATTGTAGAAACACTTAAACAATATGGTCATCAGGCAATGATGACGAGAGCCGACCATGCAAGCGGTACTGATCGTATTGCAGAAGTAGCACTGTCACAAGGTTGGCATGACGATGCAATTGTTGTAAATGTCCAAGGTGACGAACCCTTAATAGAGGCTTCGTTGATAGTTGAAGTTGCCGCAACATTGAGCGACCGCTCAGACGCAGTCATGGCGACAGCATGCCACGCAATTCATAGTAAAGCAGATTTCTTAAATCCCAATATTGTAAAAGTAGTTTTGGATGCGCAATATAACGCGCTATATTTCAGTCGAGCCCCTGTACCATACCCTAGAGATGCTTTCGCGGCAGGTTCCGATCTGCCGTTAGACATGCAGGCTTATCGCCACATAGGCATATATGCTTACCGGGCAAAATTTCTTAAACAGTATGCCAGCATACAGCCTAGTGCCATTGAGCGGATTGAATGTTTAGAGCAACTCAGGGTATTGCATCAAGGGTATAAAATTGCAGTATCAATTTCCGAAAACGCACCTGCAGCTGGCGTAGATACTCAGGAAGACCTAGATTACGTTCGAAGTCTAATGTACTGATTATTCATATACGTATGATTGAATGCGAAGATTCGCAATGAAAAAACAGAAGTTATTATAAAAAAAACCCGTAAAAGTTCTTGCGGCTGAAGGCTGAATTTGCTATAGTCTCACCTCTCGATGACAAGTACGTCGAATCGGACGCGGGATGGAGCAGTCTGGCAGCTCGTCGGGCTCATAACCCGAAGGTCACAGGTTCAAATCCTGTTCCCGCAACCAAAGATTTACAAGTGTGCAGTACGCTCAATAATAAATACGAAACATTTCAAATTTATGATTGACGAGGCTTAAAAGCTCTGTATAATGCGCACCTCGTTAACGCAAAGCGTTGACGAGAAGTTGAAAAAAACATATTTTCGACACAGCTCTTTAACAATTT
>NZ_JAUXOY010000028.1 GCF_030684185.1 Methylotenera sp. | reverse complement strand
CTTTGCAAAAGTATTTATTGCGGCAAATTACTGCGTTGCGCGGTACTCGCAACCTCGCTGTACACCGCGTACTATCTCGGTTTCTGTGTTCCGTGCGCCTTGTACTTTATCCACACTAAACACTTTTGCAAAGGTCTCTATTGGTAATCCGTCACTGTTTTTTTTCTACGTTGCTTAAAAAATGTAGATAATATCGCTCCGCACTGTTCGGCCAAGACGCCTCCGATCACTTCTGTATGATGGTTCAGTTTAGGTTCAGCCATTAAATTGACGACACTGCCACAAGCGCCAGTTTTAGGGTCGCCAGCACCGTATACAAGTTTTGCGATACGTGCATGCTGAACTGCGCCAGTACACATAGCACAAGGCTCCAGGGTAACGTATAGCGTGCAGTCCACTAAACGATAATTGCCCAGATGTTGCGCCGCATCACGCATCGCTGCGATTTCTGCATGTGCGGTAGGGTCATGCATGCCTATTGGAGAATTGCTGCCACGGCCGATAATGATGCCATCTTTTACTACAATCGCACCTACTGGCACTTCGCCAGCTAGTGCTGCAAGATCTGCTAATTGCAAAGCAAGCTGCATATAGTATTCATCTGCACTCTGGTTTTTTTCAGTGGAATTTGTTGGGTAATCGGTCATTTTAGCTTTAATTTTTTTACCAATTGTTTAAGCAAGTTAAGCTTATGGTTATTGTGCGCAGCAATTTTACAGTGCGCTGCAGTTTTGTTGGCGTTGATTATTTCATGCTTTGCATATTGTATTGATGAGTATAGCGCTGATATTTCCTGTATCTCAATTGATTGATCTGGCAGTGCTTTAGCCGCACGCTCGCCAAAACCAACAGCGCCTTCGTGGGCTAATTTATTCACACCCGCTTTAGATAGTTTTTTAAGAAACTGTTGGTATGCTTTTTTAACAGGGTCTAGTGCGGCGGCATTGTTACGCAATAAAAAGTAGCTCACCAAAAGCATCAGCGCAATCATGGTACTCACTAATATTAATCCTATGTCCTCCCAAGCGATGTCTTTGTGTAAGATTTTTTTGAGCAATGCGAGTTGTGTATTTTGGTCGTAGCCTAATACCCATTGATTCCAGCCGTTATTAACTGCATCCCAATTAAGAGTTAGCTTCTTTAGCATCGGATAATCCTGTCGCGAAAGCAGCGGTAATAAATCCGAGTCGAGTAATGCCGCAGCAATGCCGGATTCTATGCGGCTTGGCGATACCGCAGAGGTTGGGTCAACGCGCGTCCAGCCTTTGTCTTGCAGCCAGACTTCAGCCCATGCGTGCGCATCAGATTGGCGAACAATCAGATAATTACCACTCGGGTTGATTTCACCGCCCTGATACCCTGTAACGATTCGTGCGGGCACTCCTGCAGCACGCATCAGGTATACAAAACTGCTCGCGTAATGCTCACAAAAGCCACGTTTGGTATTGAATAAAAAGTCATCGACAGGCTCGCTACCAAGTAGTGGAGGTGAGAGCGTGTACACAAATGGTTGATTACGAAACATGCTGAGTGCAGCCTGAATAATATCTACAGGTGATTTTTGCTCGTTTACCCATTTTGTTGCTAATTGACGTGTTTTGGGGTTTTCATCATCAATCAGTTGTAATGCCAGAGTGCGTTCATAATCGCTTAATGTTGCACCTAATGTGTACTGTAAAAATGAGTGGCCTTCATAGCGGATTCGTGTGCGTATCGGCAGTTTAGAAAGCACCTGCATATCATGCTTGATAGCTGCTTCGTCTGGTAGTGAATCAGTTGACGGTACTTTAGGTAAATCAAGCATTAACAGCCAGTTACGGTTATGTGGTTCGAGTGTAATGGTGTAATCAGTGGCTACGCCAGCAGTTTCAAGCGTTTCTGTGGGCAGATTGATATTATTGCTAGTCATTGTCCAGCGACGTCCCTCTTGGTGCCACAGCACAGGTCCGCGCCAGTAAAGCTGATGGTTTGCTGGAATAGTTGATTTAAATTCAGCGCGAAAAGCCACTTTGCTTGATAAGCTAAGCTGATTGATATTGCCAGGCTCCATGCTGTCCGATAGCCCTGTCATGCCGCTGTAAGCATCTTGTGGAATGCCCCAGATAGGGCCAGGAATACGTGGAAAAAGGACAAACAATACCAACATGATAGGCAAAGCCTGTAATAGTAATTTTCCTGCAAGTTTTGCCTGAACCTTCCATGCTTGCGTATGATTTAATGCCTGCTTATTTTGAAGGCTTATGTTTTGATAACTGGCATTTTGATAACTGGCTTTTTGATTACTAGCTTTTTGATTACTGGCATTTTGATAACTGGCGCTGATTAGGCAAGCCGTAAGGCTAAATAAAGCTAACAATATGGCAAGGCATACCCAAATCGCCTGGGTGAATAGCAGGATATTCACTGTGAGAAAGTAACTTAAAATCACCATTACGATAAAGTCACGTTTCGTTCTGGTTTCTAATAACTTCATTGCAATCATCACTGCAAGTAATGCCACGCTGGCATCGCGGCCAAACAGAGAGCCATAACTGGCTAAAACAGCTACACCGCCTGCAATTGTTAAAGGTAGTCTCAACCAAAGCCTGGGGTATGGCCAATTATTTTTTTCAATTAAATACCGCCAAATTGCAAAGACGGCAAAACTGGCGGGTACCCAGTTGTTCAAATTAAATGCATAAAGTGTAAACGTGATGCTTAGCGATATCAGTAGCCAATAAATGGCTTGCTGACTAGGCTCTAGTTTATTTGGTATTTTTTGAGTAGCCATTACATTAGTGCCAGCGCAGTTAAGCATTGGTGATAGTGGCTGTCACCATTATTCGGTTGAATGTTTAGCTGTGGTAAACGTAAGCCATATTTTAAATTGAGCTTGTTAGCCTCTACCACCCAGCGTGTAAGTTGGCTGATGCGGAGCTCTACATTGTTACCCGTTGTTGCGTTAAAGTCTAACCATAAGGTTGAGCTTGCTTCACACTGAAATTGCTTGATAAGCAGGCCTTGCTCACGTGAAGAAGCTTTCCAGTCCACACGTTTTGGCGAATCACCAAACTGGTAATTGCGATGCCCGGCAAAATCATCATCTCCTTGTGTAGTGGATAACTGTCCTGTCGCGCCATCGGAGTCTATGCTCGGTAATGTTTGGCTGTGTAAGCTTGGAGTAGGGTAAATCAAGCACTGGCATTCAGTTTCTGCATACGCCCAGACATGAAAAAGAGATACTGGAAACTCTGTGGTAAACGTGATTTTTGGCGCTTTTAACCAGCCGCGTTTTTGACTATGTAAAGTTAATTTAAACGTGCTTTCACCCATTGCAGTAATATCCTGAACGTCAGGCTTGCCAGCTGTAAACGATGCAAAAATACTATAGCGTGCGCGATTATTTTCCTCATGCACGTTAATCTCAAAAACAGC
Organism: Methylotenera sp.; assembly: GCF_030684185.1. GTDB lineage: Bacteria > Pseudomonadota > Gammaproteobacteria > Burkholderiales > Methylophilaceae > Methylotenera. The sequence continues at coordinate 155,958 of NZ_JAUXOY010000028.1, read as the reverse complement.
ATTTTCTCCTGCAAACACCGGCTTGGCACGACCAGCAGTGATTTTTAAATTCGCTAAATTTCGCCAGGTATGCAACATACTAATTGCGCCTACGCCGGCCAGTAAAAATGTCATGGCAAAGCCAAGGCTAATCGAATAGTTGATAGACCCGGTGAGTAGCGCTAAGAGTAACAACGCGAATAGCCAGCCAAAACGTGTGGGTAAAATATAAATATGTCTGCGGCTTAATCGTGTGGCAGAATTGATGGCGATGGCTGTCCGAAACCAAGTTTTAGGAGAAGTGATCTTGAATTTTCCGGGTATATTTAAACTGTTTGCCATGTTGAGTTAATGCTGATGAGTCAGGTAAGAGAAATTAACTTTCTGCTTTTAAACAGCGACAGCTTTTAACAATTGCGCGATATTATCTGCGTTACTTGTTAATGTGTTGTTGCTCACTAGCCTGTGACCGGCCACGCTTGGTAATATCGCTTGTATATCTTCCGGAATCACATGGTCGCGGCCTGCTAACATTGCCCAGGCTTGTGCGCATTGTTTTAAACTTAAGCCTGCGCGAGGTGAAAGCCCCGCATTGAAGTGTGCAGATTGCCGAGTGTGCTGCAATATGGCTTGTAAGTAATCAAGCAGTGCATCAGAAACATGCACTTCATGGCTCGCGGCTTGCAGTGCTTGCAATTGCTTGCTATCAATCACTGCACTCAGTTTTGCAAGCTGCTCGCGGCCGCCATTGCTTTGTAATAGCTTTCGCTCAGAAGCTGTATCAGGGTAATTTAAGGTAATTCTCATTAAAAATCGGTCTAGCTGCGACTCTGGTAACGCGAAAGTGCCAATTTGCGAACTTGGATTTTGTGTGGCGATAACAAAAAATGGCTGTGGAAGCGTGTAAGTTACAGCGTCAATAGTCACTTGCGCTTCTTCCATTACCTCAAGCAATGCGCTTTGGGTTTTTGGGGTAGCGCGATTAATTTCGTCTGCCAATAAAACATTTGTGAAAACAGGGCCTGGGTGGAATTTGAAATTTGCGGTATTTCTATCGTAAACAGAAACGCCAAGTACGTCAGCAGGTAATAGGTCACTAGTGAACTGCACACGTTGAAATTGCAAGCCCAGCACTTGCGCCAAAGTATGCGCCAAGGTGGTTTTGCCCATGCCAGGCAGATCTTCTATGAGCAAATGCCCTTTAGCCAGAATGCAGGCTAGTGCCAGCTTGATTTGTTGTTCTTTGCCTAAAATAACTTCATTGGTTTTAGCAATGATGGCATCTGTAACGTTTTTCATATTTTTTTATTGATGCGTTTGAATTTAAAAACATCATGATACAGATAAAGCTTATGCGGTTGGTTGTTTTTGAGCCCAGCGAATCAACACGTAAAGTAAGCCCATCATAAACGCACCGCCTATCCATATGCTAATTTCTTCGATGCTTGGGGTAACGTCTTGTACCGGCATTACAATCAGTTTACGCAAAAATAACACCAGCACGACTTCAATAAAAGTTTCGACCGCCAGTTTACTGCCATTTAGATAACGAATTTCAGCAGATATAAGCGCGGAAATCGACCACAGCAACATGAGCGTGCCAAGTGCGTGTAAAAAGCCATGCACAAGATTATGGGCGTAGGCCGCTTGCTGAACATCTTTAAAGAATAGCCAGGTAAACATGATGACAGAAGTCGCAAGTGCCAAACCAATTACGATGTGCGCAAAGCCATTTAGCCACAGCATGGCTTTTATCGCTATTCTGTTAATGGGTGCGAACTCTTCAGGGAGCTGATCTTGTGACATTGTTAAATGCCTTTAGGATTGAAAACTAGATTATAAGCGCATATACGTGGAAATTCATCCAGCGGTTGACGCGCGTAAATTACATCAATAGATCATCTAACGTGAGTTGCTTTAGCTTTTCAATTAACCATTGTTGTGCTTTACCGCCTTTGTTATGCCAGGCGAGATAGCTTGTGACTTTAGGTTTAGGTTCTGCTACTAATTTAATGACTAATTCGCCAGTAGCTGCATGTTTTTCTGCTAGTTTTTTTGGAAGATATCCCACACCTAATCCAGCTATCTGCGCTTGTAGTTTAGCAAGCATATCAGGCACCGCAAGCACTTCTTGTCCTGTCAATACGCCAGAGGTCTTAGGTTCAATATTCCGTGAGCTATCGGTCGCGGCAATTGCGCGATAATGCTTGATGTCAGCATTTTGCAATGGTTCATTGAGCTTGGCTAAAGGGTGGTTGGCCGCCATAGCGTAATGAAACTCCAATGTACCTATAGGCTTAGTAGAATAACTGCCGCCTTGAGGCCCTTCGTCTGGTGCGCCTATTGAAATGGCTGCCCGTCCAGAAAGCAGTGCATCCCAATTGCCACCGTAAACTTCACGTATAACTTTTAAACGGGTGCCAAAATTTTGTGTATAAAACTCGTCAATGACTTTATATAGTGCATCTAAAGTGAACAGCTCACTAATGGCAATCGTAAGTTCAGTTTCAACACCGCTGGCAATGAGTTTTACATGAGATTCTAGTTCGCTGGCTGCATTCAGTAAATAACGTCCTTCACGCAATAGTTCGGCGCCTGCTTCAGTGAGCTCTGCACGGTGACCACTACGGTTGAATAGTGCAACACCTAAATCTTGTTCCAGTTTACGAACCGTATAAGTAATGGCCGAAGGGACGCGAAATAATGATTCCGCTGCTGCGGCAAAACTACCCTTGCTGGCGATGGCGTCTAGCACCTCCAAGGAATCTAAAGAAATTTTTATACTCATGTTAACTATTATAGTAGTTGAATCTAATAGTTGAATAGTTAATTTTACATCAATAAATTTGAATGTTATGTGCAAAAAACATAGCTATTAGGCGTTTTATAACTCACATATAGTGTTGATTATAAATAAATTTTGACCATTTTTGGTGTCTTTTAGGGCTTTAAATGGTATTTATATGGTGTTTATTGGTATTAACTTCATCCTTAAGTAGTGAATTAAATAAACTGAACAAAAAAAATAACCATAAAATTTTAAGGGAATAGAATTGTGAAACCAAGTCGCAATAATATGAAAATAAGAAAGTCAGCAGATCGGGGATATGTTAACCATGGTTGGCTGGAGAGCTACCATTCATTTTCATTTACTGGCTATTATGACCCTGCATATATGGGCTATTCCGTATTGAGGGTGATTAATGAAGATGTGATTGATGCAGGCCAGGGCTTTGGCATGCATCCGCATAAGAATATGGAGATTATTACCTATATGCTTCAGGGCGAGCTGCATCATGAAGATAGTTTAGGTAATACCTCGGTAATTAAAGCAGGTGATGTGCAATGTATGACAGCGGGCACAGGCGTTGTACATAGTGAATTTAATGCTTCAAATACGCAGAAAACCCATTTGCTGCAAATCTGGATTTTCCCTGAGCGTAAATTATTAGATCCTGGTTATAGCGAGAGTCATTTTACGAGGGCACAAAAACAGGATTGCTGGTGTTTGATTGTTTCGCATGACGGCCGTGAGAACTCGCTAAAGATACATCAGGATGTTTCACTTTTTGCAACAATTTTGAGCGTGGACAATGCTTTGGATTATGCCTTACATCCAGATCGCAGTGTATATGTCCAAGTAGCTGCTGGTGAGGTGGAAGTATGCGGGCAGCATTTGCTAGCTGGCGATGCATTAATGGCTGACGGCGCCAAACCATTGACCATTAATGCTATTGTGCAGTCAGAACTACTTTTATTTGACCTTCCTTTACATGGGACTATTGATATTTTTCAACAATAAATAACTTTCAATAATTAATGAACATGCGGGTTTAATCGCTTGTCAATATAAGTTAGCATTGCCATGAGGCAGTGCTTGGATAACTTTCTAGCTAATTGAGGATTCGCATGAAAAATAGTTGTGTACAAATATCTATCTTAATCACTTCGGTATTGCTTTCAAGCCTAGCTATGGCTGCACCAGAGACCTACAAAATTGATAATGCCCACAGTTTTGCCAACTGGACCATACGTCATGTGGCATCTAAGACATCGGGTACATTCAGCGACGTAACTGGTAAGGTGTTAATAGACCAAGATAATTTAGCCAATTCTTCAGTTGAAGCTAAAATAAACGTACTAAGCATAAATACTAGTCACGCCAAGCGTGATGAACACATTAAAAAAGAAGATTATCTAGATGCTGTAAAATTTGGTGAAATGACGTTTGTAAGTACCAAAGTTACCGCTAAAAATTCTACTGAAGGTGTGTTGACTGGCAACTTTACCATGCACGGTGTCACTAAAGAAATATCATTCCCTTTCAAACTGCTAGGCTTTGGAACAGATCCATGGGGTGGTTATCGTACGGGTATAGAAGCGCACACTATGATTAAAGCTTCAGACTATGGGTTCGGCTGGGCGACTAAAGCGGGTGCGCCAGTGGGTGACGATATTGAAGTGACGCTATTGATAGAAGGCGTAAAGTTAGCCCCCGAGAAGGCTAGCAAGTAAGAGGCGTCCCCGCAATTACAATTTAAATATCCAGTTAATATTACTCAAGGAAAAATATGGCATTAGATTTATTCAGTCCGGTCAAATTAGGTTCAATGAGCCTTAATAATAGAATGGTGATGGCACCTCTAACCCGTAACAGGGCGGGCGAGGGCGGTGTGCCTCAGTCTGTAAATGTCACCTACTATGAACAACGCGCATCAGCGGGCTTGATTATTACGGAAGCAACGCCTATATCAGCGATGGCACACGGTTACCCAGCCTTGCCTGGAATTTATACCGATGCACAAGTGGCTGGTTGGAAAAAAGTCACTGATGCTGTGCATGCTAAAGGTGGCAAAATAGCATTGCAACTGTGGCATGTAGGCCGTATTTCGCATCCAAGTTTATTGCCAAGCGGGGCATTACCCGTTGCACCATCTGCCATCAAGCCGGCTGGTCAAGCTTTTACATATCAAGGTTTACAAGATTACGTCACGCCCCGCGCTTTAGAACTGGCTGAATTTCCAGATATTGTTGCAGACTACGTGCATGCTACAAAATGCGCACTTGCTGCGGGTTTTGATGGCGTAGAGATTCATGCGGCGAATGGTTATTTGCTGGACCAATTTTTACGTGAGGGTAGTAATAAGCGTACTGATAATTACGGTGGCAGTTTTGAAAATCGCGCGCGTTTGTTAATGGAGGTCACTAAGGCCGTAGTAGATGTTGCCGGCTCAGATAAAGTCGGGTTACGAATCTCACCTGTAAACCCGTTTAATGATATGAATGATAGCAACCCGCAGGCGCTGTTTGAGTATGTCGCGGATGCGCTCAATCAATTTAACCTCGCATATTTACATGTGGTAGAAGGCGGCATTCATGGTGGTGGTGAGGCTGCACCGTTTGATTTTGTGGCATTACGTAAGCACTTTAAAAATGCTTACATGGCGAATCTGGCCTATGACAAAGCGCGCGGCAATGCGGCAATAGCCAGTGGCCATGCGGATGTGGTTGCTTATGGCGTTCCATTTATCGCTAATCCTGATTTAGTAGAGCGTTATAGAACGAATGCGCCGCTTAATGAAGCTGATTCCAAAACTTTTTATGGAGGGTCTGAAAAGGGCTACACAGATTATCCATTTTTAACTGCTTAAATTTTGCGAGAAACCATTATGCATAAACCGGCCATCACCCAAGTCGCAATTAACGAAACCATCGCCAACCGCTGGAGCGGCCGCGCTTACGATGCCAGTAAGATAATTAGCCCTGAGCAGATTGTCGCATTGCTAGAAGCGGCGCGCTGGGCGCCATCTTGCTTTGGTGATCAACCGTGGCGATTTATTGTCTGGGATAAAAATGCAGATGCTAAAACTTGGCAACAGGCGTTTGACTGTTTAGCGCCAGGTAACCAAACTTGGGTAAAGGATGCGCCAGTGCTATTGCTGGTTTGCTCAGATACTTTGTTTAATCATAATCAGCAGCCAAATCGCTGGGCACAATATGATACAGGTGCCGCTGCGGAGAACTTGTGCCTGCAAGCAAGCAGCATGGGTTTGATGGCTCATCAAATGGGTGGTTTTAATGCAGATATTGCGCGTGAAAATTTCAATATTCCAGCCCAGTTCACGCCAATGGCGATGATTTGTGTGGGGTATCCTGAAGATATAGCCAGCCTGGAGGGCGAGGTGCTAACTCGCGAAACTGCTGATCGCTCCCGACGCCCGCTCAATGAATTGTTTTTTGCGGAGCACTGGGGTAAGTCTATCGATTGAAATTATTTGTGATGTCAATCTTGGCCTGCTTGCTTAACTAAAATGGCTACGTCTGATAAACTCTCGATAGTTATTAAAATTATCATGTTAACCCATTAAATTTAGGATTCAGTTATGGCAGTTGTCGCACTAAACAAAGCGAATTTCAAAGAAACAATCGAAAAAAACGATTTTGTCATCGTAGACTTTTGGGCACCTTGGTGTGATCCATGTGTTGCCTTCACGCCTACATTTGAGGCCGCGGCCGCAGCTAACCCGGATATTGTTTTCGGTATGGTCAACACTGAAACAGACCCTGAGATTAGTGATTACTTTGAAGTTAGCCAAATCCCTGGCATTTTGGTGATTCGTGAGCAGGCAGGCATTCATACGCAAATCGGTGAAATTGGCGGCCCTGCATTAGATGAAATTATCAAGTGGTCGCGTGAACGTGATATGTCGGCTGTGCGTGAGCACTATCAACAAGAGGCTAAGAAAGCTAACTGATTTTAGTTGATAATGTTATAAAATAAAATTTCAAAAAGCGGCTCATGGCCGCTTTTTTGTTGAAGCAAATAGAATAAAGTTTTAGAAAGAGCCCGTGGTAATTAGCCTGAACAAATAATAAGCACCTACAGCCATCATGACATACATGGGAATATCACCGCTTCTTTTTGTCTCGGATTTATTTTCAGAGCTCATCCAGCGGTTGAGTAACCAAAGTGCAAATATAATAACCGGGATAAACATCATGCTGGTGGTTGACTCAAACAGTTTTCCGAGGGCAGTTTTTAACCAGCCATCATCACGAAAAAACTCCATCGCGATTCCAACAATACCGACCAGCATTAAGCCCATACGTCCTACTGCCGCCAAAACGCCTAACTTGCCTTCAGGTTCGATATCTTTATTTTTCAGGTACTTGTTTGGGTCTACTTTGTTATTTGGTTTTGCTTTGGCCATATAGTAATCCTTGATTATTTAATGCCTGTAAATCTAAATGCCAGCTTAATTTGGGGTTAAATATTTGCCTGGATCCACAGATTTTCCCTGACGGCGAATCTCAAAATGTAACTTTACTTTATCGCTATCGGTGTTACCCATTTCGGCAATTTTTTGACCGCGACTGACTTGCTGGCCTTCTTTTGCCAGAATTAAACTATTGTGCGCATAAACAGATAGATAGGTAGCATTATGCTTAATAATGACTAACTTACCGTACCCGCGTAAATCTGAACCGCTATAAATGACCTTGCCAGCCGCAGTGGCAGTAATAGCTTGGCCGGTTATTCCAGCAATATCAATGCCTTTATTGCTGGCTTCATTAAAGTTTGCAATCACTTTACCTTTGGTTGGCCAAGCCCAGTCTATATTTTCAGCAGAATCGGTACTTGGTTTAGATTCTGCACTTGGTTTAGATTCAGTTTTTGGTTGAGGTTGTATATCATCGGCTGGTTTGCCGGTGCTGTCAGCATTGATTGTGACGATTGGTTTGGCAGTAGACGCTGCAATAGTTGGCTTTACAATTATAGTAGGTAAAGGCAGTGGTTTTTTCAGCGCGTCTTCACTATAAGGTTCACGTATCGCTTTAGGTTCAGAAATTGCTAAAACTGCTGGGGGGATTTCTACTGGGGTTTTAGCAGTAGTTGCAGAAGTAACGGTGCCCGTCGTAACCGCGCTTGTAGAAGTGGAGCTTGAATCGGCATTAATGGGTGTAATCACCACATCATCGCTAGTGGTTTGTGCTGGCTTGCTTTCCACCGTGACTGATTTATCTTTTAAGGCGCTAAATCTGAGTGTTTGTCCTACATTGATATTATAAGGCGCACCAATGTTATTAGCCTGCGCGATGTCTTTATAGTAATAACCATGCTCAAGACCGATGCTGTAAAGCGTATCACCTTTTTTTACTATATAGCTGTCAGGGCGCCAATCGCCAGCTTTATAGGTTGGTCTGTTTGCCGTGATGCTTTTTTGTGCACTAGGGGAGGCGGCGCTGCTGGGTTTGCTGGCAGGTAGGCGGTCAACAACAGGGGCAGGCGGATTGCTGCTGCAAGCTACAAGGCTAATTGCTAATAATAATGTAGTGAAATAAGCAGTATTACGCATTGTTATGATGTGCCGCCTAGTAAAGGAACAAACTTTACGGATTCTAGTTTAGTTTGGCGGTATTCTGTTTGTGACACGCGTTCTACTAAATAGAGAATCTGCTCTTCTGTTCCAACAGGGATTACCAAGCGACCGCCTATAGCCAGTTGATCTAATAAGTCCTGCGGCATGTGACTGGCAGCCGCTGTCACGATGATGCCATCAAACGGCGCTAAATCTGGCAGACCTAAATTGCCATCAGCATGACCTAATTTCACATTCACACACTTGAGTTCTCGTAAATGTCCTCTAGCCTTCATGACCAATGGGCGTATGCGCTCAACCGAATAGACTTCTTTTGCAAGCTTAGACAGCACAGCGGTTTGGTAGCCGCAACCTGTGCCGATTTCAAGCACCTTATTTAACTGGTTGCCATTGCGTAAAATCTCAGACATCCGCGCTACGATGTATGGCTGTGATATGGTTTGACCGAAACCGATAGGCAGCGATACGTCTTCATAAGCACGAATTGATAGTGCTTCATCAACAAAAATGTGCCGCGGAATGGCGGCAATAGCAGACAGCACAACTTCATCTTTAATGCCTTGTTCACGCAAGCGCGTCAACATGCGGTCGCGCGTGCGAAGCGATGTCATGCCTATGCCAGACTGTGTTGATGTTCTTACGATTGCCACTAGTTGTTCTTTCCTACGTTGAGCCAGTCTTTAATTTCGGCAAGTTGTGCGTGATTCGTCAGATCAACCTGAATCGGTGAAATAGACACTTGATTGTTTGCTACCGCATAAAAATCAGTACCTTCACCACCGTCATTTGGCAATCCGGCAGCACCTACCCAATACACAGTTTCATTGCGCGGTGTTTTGAGTTGTACTACTGGTTCTGCTTTGTGGCGTTTACCCAAACGCGTTACAACCCGTCCTTGTAGCTCGCTATAGGGTATGTCTGGCACGTTTACATTGAGCAAGGTGGGTGATTTGAAGCCAGCTTTCTGGTAGTGCTGTACTAGTTCAACAGCCACTCTTGCGGCGGTTTCAAAGTGTGTGGAATTATGTTGTGACATAGAAATGGCTATCGATGGAATGCCAAGTAAATAGCCCTCCATGGCTGCTGCAACAGTACCTGAGTAAATGGTGTCATCACCCATGTTTGCGCCATCGTTAATGCCGCTAATCACCATGTCGGGCATGCTGTCCATTAAACCGGTCAGTGCGATATGCACGCAATCTGTTGGTGTGCCATTCACATAATAAAATCCATTGGCTGCTTTTTTTACACTCAAAGGACGATCCAGCGTGAGCGAATTACTTGCACCACTTCTATTTCGTTCAGGGGCAACAACGGTAATATCCGCCAGTTTGGCAATATGCTCCGCTAGAATATTCAGACCCGGCGCAAAATAGCCATCGTCGTTTGAGAGTAGTATTTTCATAGGCAAATTATAGTGGAAGACGAGGTGTTTAGTGCGTAGCTAACCTAAAAAAGCGCTGAAAGTGGCTAAATATGTGCATATTAAAATCATTGTAAGCACAAAATCTAATTACAACGGACTTCTTTAACATCCGCTTCAGGGAATTGTGATTTTAATTTTTTGAGTTCAAGTACTTCTGCATTGTTAAGCTTGCTGAAAAGAAGGCTGGCATGTCCGCCACTTTGATTGCGCATGGCTTTGGTAACATCTTTAACGCCTTTGGCCCTTAATTCGTTCAGTAATTTAATGGCGAGTTGCTCATCTTCAAAAATACCAAATGAAATTGCATTTTTCCATTTGGCATCCTGCACTACGTAAAGCTCATCGACTCCAAGAGCCTTTAATTCTTGTGCTTTTGCCTGTGCTGCTTCGGCTGACCTGAGCGGTTTTTTGTAAACCCAAAAACGTTTAGCCTCCAGTGAGGTTTGTTCTTTTACTGTGGCTTGCAAAGACAGTTTGCTTGCTTCAATTTGTGCGCCAGTAAGATTTACTGCTGAAAACACTCCCCATTCGTAGCATGTGTTTGATGTTAGTGCAGGTGATGCAGTTGCAGGTGTTACCGTTGAGGAATGTTCTCCGATGCTCACATCAATTGGAGAGGCTGCCGTTGTAGTGACTTTAGATGTTGTTGAATTGGGAGATTTTTTAGGCAGCGCTGCAATTTGTTGCGGTGAAAGCACAACGATTTTTTCGGGATGAATTGCTGTCATTGCTGAATTAGGTGTGCTGGGTAAAACAACATCTAAATTAAAGTAAGTTAATAAAGCCAAATTAATTAACACTAACAACCAAACCAACTTTTTCATTGCTGTTCACTTTTCGTAATGTTTTTCTGCATAAATTTTTCTATTAAAAACAAGCCGCGTAGAACCAAATTATCTACGATTAACACCAGGTTTGTCACGTCACCTGAAAGGTTGTTTTTGATTGTCTGTGCATCACCGCCGCTAATGATAATAGTGGGAGATTGTTGGCATTGCGCCTGAAGCGCATCTGCCATTAGTTTGATTGCACCGGAAATCGCCTTTAATGCACCTATGCACATGGCATCTTCAGTATTTTTAGCAAAAATATCTGAGTGCTGCGCAGAATCCGCAGATGCAGGCATGGGCAATTGTGCGGTAGCACGGCCTAAACTCTGTTGCATTAAATTGAACCCGGGCAGAATCAAGCCGCCAATGAATTCAGCTTGATTGTTTGTTGCAGTGAGCGCATCTATGGTCACTGCAGTGCCGGCATTTACCACCACGCAGGGTGCTTGCTTAATGTGCCAAGCCGCGATTAGCGCCGCCCAGCGGTCAGTACCCAAGGTTTCTGGGCTTGAATAGCGATTCAAAACATCGCAGATTTGTGAAGTAGATTTGATCCAGTGTACTGGCAGTTTATAAGGTGAGATATTTTTTATCAGTTCAGCGGCATATCGCTCGCCAGCTACATTTGAAATCATTACGCGCTCATAACCCAAAACTAAAGGCGATAAGTCTATGGTTGAAATTTCAGCATTCAGGCAGGCGTCTTGATTGCAAACCTCACCCGTCGCATTAAACACAGCCCATTTGGTTCTGGTGTTTCCACAATCGATTGCTAGCAGCATGCTTTGCCCCAGAGTGCGACAATTTGCCACATTCCCAGCTGGTGGTGAACTCTATAAAATCTAATATTAATTAAATCCATTTAAAAGGTAAGGTTATGCCGTTTTGTTATTCAAAAAAATACGTTCTCATATACAGTATTCTAACACCATGCTTGTTGGGTGCTACGCCCATGAGCGCATTTGCGGAAGAGATTGCCTTGCCAAGTGTAGAAGTGCGCGCTGAAAGTTTACAAGAAATCAACATGCCGTCACCCAACTCCAGTGATACAGCTTCATTGTTAGAAAATGAACCAGGCGTGAGTTTATACCGCGCAGGCGGCGTATCGAGCCTGCCTGTGATTCATGGTTTAGCGGATGACCGTATTCGCATTAAAGTTGATGGCATGGATTTAATATCTAGCTGTGCTAACCACATGAACCCTCCGCTTTCATACATTGACCCAAGCAATGTGGAGAATATCAAAGTGTTTGCGGGTATTACACCTGTAAGCGTGGGTGGCGATAGTATTGCCGGTACTATAATCGTGAATTCTGCCGCGCCAGAGTTCGCTAAAGATGGGCAAGACTTACTGATTAAAGCGCAGATCGGTACGTTTTACCGCAGCAATAATGATGCGCGTGGTGTGAATTTATCGACCAGTGTTGCCAACGATAAAGTATATATGCGCTATACAGGCTCAACCGTTGAGGCTAATAATTACAGGGCTGGTGGTAACTTTAAGTCTACATTATCACCAGCAGTTAGAAGCTGGCTAAGCGATGGAGAAGTGGTTGGGTCTAGTTACTATAAAGCTCGTAACCATGCATTGGCATTTGGCGTAGTACATGAAAATCACTTGGTGGAATTGAAGTTGGGTTTGCAGGATATTCCTTATCAAGGCTATGCCAATCAGCGTATGGATATGACAGGCAATGATAGCAAGCAATTTAACTTAAGCTATAACGGACAGTATGGCTGGGGCAATTTAGAGGCACGTGCTTATCATGAAGAAACACGACACAGTATGCAGTTTGGTGATGATAAACAATATTGGTACGGCACGATGCCGCCATTAGCATCAGGGATGCCAATGGACACCGAAGGAAAAACTACTGGTGTCAATGTAAAAGCTGACATTAATCTTTCACAGCGTGACACCCTGCGTGTGGGTGCGGAATATCAGCGTTATCGTTTAGATGATTACTGGAGAGCATCACCTCCTGGTGGAGTGATGAATACGATGATGGGACCTAACACTTTTTGGAATATCAACAATGGACAACGTGACCGGTATGACGTATTTGCTGAGTGGGAAGCCAAATGGAGTCCACAATGGCTATCACAATTAGGTTTGCGTAGTAGCACTGTGAAAATGAATGCAGGGGATGTGGTCGGCTACAACAACGCCATCACTATTCCAATGGGTATGATGACTATGCCGGGGTATAAGCCTGCTGCCGATGCATTCAATGCCCTTAATCACAAAAACACTGACAACAATATTGACATTACCGCTTTGGCACGTTTCACCCCGGATGCTGGTCAAACGTTTGAGGTAGGCTACGCCATGAAAACACGCTCACCTAACGTGTATGAACGTTTTGCATGGTCAAACAGCAACACCATGGTGATGAATATGGTTAACTGGGTAGGCGATGGTAACGGCTATGTAGGAAATTTGAATCTAAAACCTGAAACTGCTCATACTTTGAGTGCAACGGCTAATTGGCATGATAATGCGCAGCAAAACTGGAATTTAAAAGTTACTCCTTACTTCACTTATGTGGATGATTATATTGATGCGGTAGCGTGTGCCAAGGTAGGGAAGGTTTGTGCGGCCAGACCTGATGGCTTCGTGAATTTAAGCTTGGATAACCAATCTGCACGTTTATATGGTGTTGATGTTTCAGGCAAAATGGCACTGGCAAACGGCGGTGGTTTTGGTGATTTTAGCGCATTTGGCGCGCTAAACTATGTGCGTGGTAAAAACCGTGATACAGGTGATGATCTTTACAACATCATGCCGCTCAATGCCAAGTTTGCACTTGAACAAAAACTAGGTGGCTGGACTAATACTATTCAAGCCAAACTGGTAGACAGCAAAGACAAGGTACAAGCCGTACGTAAGGAGCTTAAAACAGCAGGATATGGTTTGCTTAACTTGTATTCAAGCTATGACTGGAAAAATGCGCGTTTTGATTTAGGCGTTGAAAACGTGTTTGACAAATACTATGCTGATCCATTAGGTGGTGCGTATCTCGGTCAAGGCGCGACGATGGGAACAAGTGTTCTTCAAGGCGTTGTAGTACCAGGTATGGGTCGTTCTGTTAACGTAGGATTAACGCTTAAATACTAAGTACTTTTATGTAGGGGCGGCAGTTTGTCGCTCCTGCTAATTAAACCACCCCACGCAGGCTAATTTCACCCGAGGCAAACTTTTGTAAGCCGCTGGTGGTTTCAACTAACAAATTTCCATCCTCTGTAATGTCTTGCACAACACCTAATATTTCTCGACCATCTGGCATCAGCATACGTACCTTTTTTTGGTGATACGCATGATGCTTTGTCCATTCATCACGCAGGCTGGTAAAACCTTGCTGTTCAAAACTTCTCAGCAATTCAGCTAAGTAATTAAGTAAAACGCCGAGTAATTCGTTGGGGTTAATTGTTTGTGGGGCAGCGCTTGCTAAATCAATGGCGGGTTGGTCAATTTGCTGTTTGATTTTTGTAGATAAATTCAGGTTAATGCCAACGCCAATCACGGCGGTGCTGGGGCCCTCCATATCACCTTGCAACTCTATTAAAATTCCTGCCAGTTTTTCATGGCCGATGAGTATGTCATTCGGCCATTTAAGTTGTGCTTGCGTAATGCCAAAGTGATGCAGGGCGCGAATCAGCGCAACGCCTACAGCTAAACTTAAGCCTGATAATGTTGCAGCGCCACATTGAAAACGCCACAAAAGTGAGAAAGTTAGACTTGCGCCTAAACCTGCCTGCCAAGTACGTCCGCGCCTACCGCGACCATTGGTTTGCAAGTTGGCTGCAACGCAACTGGCATGCGCATGCCCGCTACTTATTTTTTTCATCAAATAGGTATTGGTAGATTCTAAATAATCATGAATTTCCAGCTTAAAAAACGCGCGTTGTTCACTTATGGTACTTAACACGGCTTGCTCGCGTATTGCGCCTAAAACGGCTTGTGCGTCTAGCAGCGTAACTGCTTGCGGCAGTTTATAGCCACGTCCGCGCACTGAAAAAATTTCAATGCCCAGAGTGCCAGCGTCCTGTAGTGCATTCCAAACGGTGGCGCGAGAAACTTTTAATTGCTGGGCAATATCCTCACCAGAGTGAAATTTGCCGTCTGCCAGCAGTTTTAATATAGGAAAAGTGAGGGCGTTCATATGAAATTGAAGTTTATCACAGCAACTAATGTTGTAAGTTAAAGCAACTAAGGCAAGTCGCGGCTCAACCGTGTAAAATATGCGTAATTATTTTGAGTTAAATTTAAGTGAATCATGGCATCTGAAAAAACACCAACACCACTAGGTTCTAATTTTATTCGCGCGATTGTTGATAAAGACCTTGAACAAGGCGTTTATCAATCACGTAAATGGGCAGGTAGCCCGGGCGATGCTGCGCATCAGGCCGCTGGGCAGCCAGATGCTGCAAAGATTCGCACACGTTTCCCGCCCGAGCCAAACGGCTATCTGCATATCGGCCATGCCAAATCTATCTTTTTGAATTTTGGATTAGCGCGTGATTACGCGGGCGTTTGCCATTTGCGTTTTGATGACACCAACCCTGAAAAAGAAAGCCAAGAATACGTTGATAGTATTACCGATGCGGTAAAGTGGTTAGGCTTTAGTTGGGAGAATGGTCAGGAAAGTAATCTTTATTTTGCCAGCAATTACTTTGACTTTATGTACCGTGCGGCAGAAAGCTTAATTGAAAACGGCCATGCTTATGTAGATAGCCAAACGCCTGAAGAAATGCGCATTACGCGCGGCACCTTAACGGAGGCAGGTAAAAACTCCCCATGGCGTGACCGTACTGTGGCTGAAAATCTTACGCTATTCCGTGAAATGCGTGATGGCAAACATGCCGATGGCAGCCTGATTTTACGTACCAAAATTGATATGGCGTCACCCAACATCAACCTGCGCGACCCGGCTATTTACCGCGTGCGTCGTGCGCACCACCACAACACAGGTGATAAATGGTGCATCTACCCGATGTACACTTTCGCACATCCGATTGAAGATGCGTTAGAACAAATTACCCACTCCATTTGTACGCTGGAATTTGAAGATCAACGTCCTTTCTACGATTGGCTATTGGAGCGGCTTGCAGAAGCTGGTTTATTAGCACATCCGCTACCAAAACAATATGAATTCGCGCGTTTAAACCTTACTTATGTGGTTTTATCAAAACGTAAACTGATTCAATTAGTAGAAGAAAAACATGTGAGCGGCTGGGATGACCCACGCTTGCCAACGCTAGCAGGCGCGCGTCGCCGTGGCTATGTGGCAGAAGGTTTTAAGCTGTTTACTGACCGCATCGGCGTTTCTAAAGCTGATTCATGGATTGAATACACCATCCTTGAAGATTGTATGCGTGAAGTGCTGAACGAAGGCTCCGAGCGCCGTATCGCCGTGTTAGACCCCATTAAACTGGTGATTGATAATTACCCACTGGATTCTAATGGTAAGTCACAAGTGGAAGATTGCTTTGCGCCTAATCATCCGCTCAAGCCAGAACTTGGTAAACGCGTAGTGCCGCTCACCAGAGAACTATGGATAGAACGCGAAGACTTCATGGAAGTGCCGAGCAAAGGATTTTTTAGATTGGTTCCTGACGGTTTAGTGCGCTTGCGTTACGGCTATGTGGTGAAATGCACCGGCTGCGAAAAAGATGCCAACGGCAACGTCACCGTGGTGCATTGCGAATACCTGCCAGATACCAAATCCGGCACGCCGGGCTCAGACAGCATTAAAGTAAAAGGCAATATTCACTGGGTCTCAGTCACACATGCGTATGAATGTGAAGTGCGCTTGTACGACAGACTGTTTAAAGAAGCACATCCGGGCCAAGGTCATACAGAAGATGGGCGCGACAGAGATTTCTTAACTGACCTCAACCCCAATTCAGTCACCGTGATTACTGCGCAACTGGAACCAAGTTTGAAAGATGCTAAAGCGGAAGACAGTTTCCAATTCGAGCGGCACGGTTACTTTGTTGCGGATATAAAAGACAGTGTGGCAGGTACCCCTGTGTTTAATAGGACTGTGACTTTGCGGGATGCTTGGCAGAAGTAATGCTTTCGATGTGCCGCGTTGAACTCTCTAAAGCCTATCGCCTCCTAAACCACGGCCCCACCGTTCTTATTTCTTCAAGCTATAACGGCAAACAAAACATCATGGCGGCAGCATGGGCTTGTGCGCTGGATTTTGACCCACCTAAAATCACTGTGGTAATTGATAAAAGTGCTTATACCCGCGAATTGAT
This sequence comes from Methylotenera sp., assembly GCF_030684185.1. Lineage (GTDB taxonomy): Bacteria > Pseudomonadota > Gammaproteobacteria > Burkholderiales > Methylophilaceae > Methylotenera. The sequence continues at coordinate 139,075 of NZ_JAUXOY010000028.1, read as the reverse complement.
TGAAGCTTCTGGCACGTTTGCCATTAACGTGCCGTGTGTGGCGCAGATAGATATTGCGCGTAAAGTGGGCACGACTTCTGGGCGTGATTTAGTAGATACTGATAAATTTGCGCTGTATGGGTTAGAAACTTTTCCTGCAACAGAAATTGATGCACCTTTGCTGAAAGATTGCGTAGCGTGGCTGGAATGTAAGCTCATCCCCGAACCGCATAATCAAAACACTTACGATTTATTCATCGCCGAAGTGGTTGCGGCGCATGCCGATGAACGCGTATTCTCAAATGGTCATTGGCATTTTGAAGGGCATGACAAAGTTGAATATGACAAGCTGCGCACCATCCACCACATTGCTGGCGGTGCGTTCTTTGCCACCGGCATCGCATTAAAATCATCGGTCTAGTTGGTTGCTAAGACAATCACTCTGGTGATTAGCAGGTTACCTTTTAAATTTTTGTATATAGGTTTATACAAAAATAACCAGCCAGAATAGATTTATATCAATCCGCAGCGATACATAAAGTGATACGCTAAACATATCAACATATAAATGAATTCTATGCGACGCATTATCATCATTCTTATACTTTTAGTGGGCGTAGGCTCAGCGTTTTGGTGGTTTAGCCGCCCTAAGCCGATTATGGTGGCGTTGGTTGAAGTGGGGCGGGGCAAAGTAGAAGCTAGCGTGGCAAATACGCGCGCAGGCAGCGTAGAAGCTTGCTTGCGCACACGACTATCGCCGATTAGCGGTGGGCGTATTGCTTTTCTTGGCGTTAAAAAAGGCGATCACGTTAAAAAGGGGCAAGTATTACTGCGTCTATGGAACGATGACCAGCAGGCGCAAAGTAGTCTGGCGCAAACGCAGGTGACAAGTAGCCAAAAACGCATCGCTGAGGCGTGTGCCGTGGCTGAAAACGCAGAGCGTGAAGCGGGGCGCATGGCTGAGCTACGTGCGAAGGGTTTTATTTCAAAAAGTGGTGAAGAAAAATCGCGTTACGAAGCGCAATCACGCCGTGCTGGCTGTGATGCCGCCCGTGCCGACATGAGCCAAGCGCAGGCACGGGTAAAAGTGACGAAGGTCGAGCAGGATAGAACCGTATTGGTAGCACCATTTGACGGTATCGTGGCGGATATTGTCGGCGAAATAGGTGAGTACACCACGCCTTCTCCCCCCGGTGTAGCCACGCCGCCCGCCATTGATTTAATTGATGACTCTTGTTTATATATTGAAGCGCCGATGGATGAAGTGGATGCGCCCAAGATACGCATTGGTCAAGTTGCCCGCGTTTCTTTAGATGCACTGCCAAATCAACCACTTACTGGTCGGGTGAAACGTGTTGCACCTTATGTGGTGGCAGTTGAAAAGCAAGCACGTACGGTTGATGTGGAAGTTTCGCTGGACAATGCAGAGGACGGCAAAAAATTGCTGGTGGGTTACAGTGCCGACGTCGAAATTGTGCTGGATAGCCACGATAATACTTTACGTGTGCCCACCACTACTTTGCTGGAAGGTAACAAAGTGCTAGTGTACCAGCCAACAACTCAAATTCTGGAAGAGCGCATCATTAAAACAGGCATTACCAATTGGGAATTTACCGAAGTGCTGGAAGGTTTGAAAGAAGGCGACCGCATTGTCACTTCATTAGAGCGTGAAGGTGTAAAAGCGGGTATTAAGGTGACGCCCGAAAATGGTACTGACTCTGCTATCAATAAAATCAAGGCGAAATAATTCCGTATGCCTGATGAAAGCCTCATTTCACTCAGTGACATTAATCGCACTTTTTACCTAGGTGACAGCAAAGTACATGCCTTGCGTAATGTAGATTTGAATATTGCGCGCGGCGAATACATTGCTGTGATGGGGCCATCTGGCTCTGGCAAATCTACCCTTCTTAATTTGATTGGTCTGCTAGATCGCCCAGATGAGGGTACTTATAAATTAGAAGGTCGCGATGTAACGACGCTGGATGCTGATGAATTGGCAGCCGTGCGTAGCGAACGTATCGGTTTTATTTTTCAGAGCTTTCATTTAGTACCGCGCCTGACTGCGGCTGCGAATATCGAGTTACCGCTGGTGTTGTCAGGTTTTCCAGCAGCTGAACGCGTCAAACGCGTATCACAGGCTCTTAAAGAATACGGCTTAACCGATAGAGCGAATCATCGCCCTAATGAGCTTTCTGGCGGGCAGCGCCAACGCGTGGCTATCGCACGTGCCACGATACTCCGCCCAGCCGTTTTGCTAGCGGATGAACCAACAGGTAATCTGGATCGCGTGACGGGTGAAGAAGTGGTGAAACTTCTAGAAAAGCTGAATGCCCAAGGCATGACGCTGATAGTGGTGACGCATGACCAAGCGCTTGGTGCGCGCGCACGCCGACAAATAAGAATGGAAGATGGCGGCATTGCCAGCGATGTTACAAATAGTCATGTTGAGGCCAATGATGCTTCAAGAGATGGTCTGCCAACTGACATTATTCCGAGCGTTGATATTCCAACCGACAATGCCCAAACTGTTCCAGTTGAACCCGTTTCTAGTCTGCCTGCTTCAAGACAGCCTAATGAAGGATAAGCTGGCTTGAAGATTACCGATACATTTCGTTTTGCAACTAATGCAGCCACTGCCGCACCTTTGCGCGCAGGCTTGCTGGTATTAGCGATGTCGATTGGTGTGGCTGCAGTGGTCATGCTTACGGCATTGGGTGATGGTGCGCGGCGTTATGTGGTTGAGCAATTTTCTGCGATTGGTACGAATCTGGTGATTGTGTTGCCAGGTCGTTCTGAAACGCGCGGCTTTAACCCGGCGAATTTAGTAACAAGTACTCCGCGCGATTTAACAATAGAAGATGCAAATGCTTTGCTCAGGCTGCCGGAAGTTAAACGTGTTGCGCCGATTTTGGTTGCCACGACAGAAATCAACGCGGCTGGAAAATTGCGTGAAGCCATGCTGCTGGGCACTAATGATGATTACATCAATGTGCGCCAGATGAAGGTTGGGCTAGGGCGTTTTCTTTCTAAAGATGAAGTCGGGCATGGTTCGGCCGAAGTGGTGCTTGGCGCAGTGATTCGTCGCGAGATATTCGGCACTGAAAATCCGCTGGGTAAAACGGTGCGGGTGGGCGATAGGCGCTTGCGCGTAGTTGGTGTGCTAAGCGAAGGTGGGCAAGGCATGGGCATGACTACTGATGAATTGCTGATTGTGCCTGTGGCAACCGCGCAAGCAATGTTGAACAGCAATACGCTTTTCCGCATTTTGGTAGAAGCGCGCAGCCGTGAGCAGATTGCTGAAGTAAAAGCGCATGTACTGAAAACCATCACTCAGCGCCATGACGGTGAAGAAGATGTGACGGTGATTACGCAGGATGCAATACTGGAAACCTTTGATAAGATTTTGAATGTGCTCACACTCGGTGTAGCTGGCATTGCAGCAATAAGCTTGGCGGTAGCGGGCATTTTGGTGATGAATGTGATGCTGGTGTCGGTTACGCAGCGCACGGGTGAAATCGGCCTACTCAAAGCGCTCGGTGCGACTTCCTCTGCGGTACGCCAGCTATTTATGGTCGAAGCGATTTTATTGTCGTTGTCTGGTGCTGTGGTGGGTGTTGGGCTAGGCTATGTGGGTGCGGCCGTATTGCGGCATTTGTATCCTAGTTTTCCTGCGTATCCGCCACTGTGGGCGGTGCTGGCGGGCTTGGCGACTGCGCTTATTTCTGGCTTGGTGTTTGGTGTGATGCCTGCACGCCGCGCTGCCCGGCTTGACCCGATTCAGGCGTTATCGAAGCGATAAATCATGTTGTTAGCGGACTCTGGCCGATTTGCTATTCAAGCGATAATTTCGCACCGCCTGCGCAGCTTTTTGACGTTGTTAGGCATTGCCGTCGGCATTGCCGCTGTGATTTTGCTCACCTCGATTGGTGAAGGTGTACATCAGTTTGTACTAAAAGAATTCACTCAGTTTGGCACCAATGTCATTGGTATTTCTCCAGGAAAAGTCAAAACAGGCGGTCAACCGCCAACGGGCTTTCCCACCACTGCGCGTTTGCTCACTATAGAAGACGCCCGCGCGCTTAAAAAATTGCCGAATGTGACAGGCTCTAGCCCAACTGTGTGGGGGAATTCTGAAGTTGAGGCGAATGGCCGTTTGCGGCGCAGTACGATATATGGCGTGGATGCAGATTTTATTAACGTGTTCAGTGCCAAAGTGCAAACGGGCAGTTTTTTACCGAGTGAAGGCGCGGGTAGTTCGCGCGCGTTTGTGGTGCTGGGTAGCAAACTGCGGAAAGAGTTATTCGGTACAGAAAATCCTCTAGGTGCGCGGGTGCGTATCGGCGGCTTGCATTTTAGAGTGATTGGCATTTTAGAACCCAAAGGCCAGTTTCTGGGGATAGACTTAGATGATACCGCTTATATTCCTGCTGAGCGCGCTCTGGAGCTATACAACCGCGAAGGCCTTATGGAAATTCATGTGCTGTATAAAGAAGGCACTTCTTCTGTTGCAGTGGCAGATGCAGTCAAGAAACGGTTGAAATTACGCCATGGGCGCGAAGATTTTACGATTACCACCCAAGAAGATATGTTGAAAACACTTTCAAATATTCTGAACATTTTGACGATGGCAGTGGGAGCGCTGGGCGGCATCTCTTTACTAGTGGGCAGTGTGGGTATTGTTACCATCATGACGATTTCAGTTACAGAGCGCACCAACGAAATCGGTTTGTTAGTTGCGCTTGGCGCGCGTCGACGTACTATTTTAGGTTTGTTTTTAAGTGAATCCGTGATTCTAGCCGTGCTTGGCGGCGCGATGGGTTTATTGTTAGGCATTGGCTTGGCGCAGTCGTTACACCTACTCATGCCCACTTTTCCAGTGCATACGCCTTGGAGTTTTGCGTTTATTGCATTGGTGATTTCAGGTGTGATTGGCTTGCTGGCAGGCGTTTTACCCGCTGTTAGCGCCTCCCGTCTAGACCCGATTGAAGCATTGCGTGCAGAATAAGTTATTATAGTAAATATGCGTAAACATAAAAAAAGTCATAACAAAAAGATTGGCCTGCCGCCTGGCTCTCTTGTGTATGTAGGGCAAGTGGATACCGATGCGGCAAAATTGGTAAAGCCCAAGGTGAGTTTGATTGAATATGATGCTGCAGATCTGAGCGAAAAATGGCTTACCATTGAAGATATTGCTTCAATCAAGCTGGATGAATATGTCGGTTCTAAAATGCTTTGGTTGAATATTCACGGCGTGCATGATGTTGCTTTAATTAAACAAATTGGCGATTCATTTCGCCTGCATCCGCTTGTTTTGGAAGATATTCTTAATACCGAGCAACGTCCAAAAATAGATGAATTCGATGATTATGTTTTTTTAGAAACCCGCAGTTTTGATTATAAAAAATCCAGTATGGCTGTGAGTTCCGAGCAAATCAGTTTGGTGTTAGGGCGTAATTACCTGCTGACATTTCAAGAGCGCTCAACCGGTATTTTTGAACCAGTACGTGAGCGGCTTCGTACTAGCCGTGCTCATATTCGCGAGCTTGGGGTTGATTATTTAGCTTATTCATTGTTGGATAGCATTGTAGATAGATATTTTAATGTGCTTGAAGACGTGGGCGAGGATAGCGAAGCGCTGGAAGAAGTGCTTTTACACAAGCCGACCAATATGGAGCTGCATAGCATTCATCAGCTTAAGCATGTCAGCATAGAGCTACGCAGGGCTGTGTGGCCATTACGTGAAGTGATTAACAATTTAATACGGAATGAAAATAATTTCTTTAAACCGACCACCATGCCCTATTTACGTGATGTGTATGATCACACGGTGAATTTCATAGAGTCACTTGAGTCCATACGTGATTCACTAAGTGGCATGATGGATATTTACATGGCGAGCGTGAGTAATCGTGTGAATTTAGAAGTCCGTGCATTAACAGTTGTTGCCATGCTGTTTATGCCAGCCACGTTGATTGCAGGTATTTTTGGCATGAATTTCCACGAAATGCCATGGTTGGCCGAGAAAAATGGCTTCTGGTGGGCTATGGGTTTAATGACGACTATCGCACTTATTATGATTTTGATTTTCTGGCGTAGACAGTGGCTTACTAGCAAGACTTAACTTTGTTAAATCAAGCATGCCATATGCTACGGTTGATTTTTGAATTTTTTCGTCGCTATGCAAAAAAATCATATGATGGGTTTCGCAAATAAACTACGAGATTAGACTTATCCCTAGACATCACAAAGTAACCTGCACTCACGACCCTAAGCTGAAAATTAAAATCAACTATCGGCAAAGCTCACTGTTATCAGCAATCATATTTCCCCAAGTAATTACTTTTTTCAGTGCATTCTCGCTTGCCTGTTGCAGCGCAGCCGTTCCGCCTTGTGCGTTAGGTGAGAGGGATGTCACGCTTTCTGTAATAAGTTGGCTTGAGATAATCTTTTTGGATTTTTTCTCAACTACGAGTGCGCTCAACTGAACGATACCCTCACTAGTCGCTACTGTTTGAAACACTTGATCAAAAGCTTCTATTTTTAGTTTCAGGCTGCAATTCATTGGCGTTTTTGTTAAATTCACTATTTTGCTTAGTTTGCTTGAAAACAACTCTGTGGGTAAGCCTGCCCAGCGACTCTCGGTATAGAAAAAAACGCGCGAAGGATTTTGGTAGTTCAGGCGGTAACGAATTTTATTATGATTGAGTGATTCCGCTGCAACTGGCTCTTCTAATAATATTTTTAAAGTAATTTGTTGATTACTTTCGCTTGGAACAGACAAGCCGAAATCATAAACAGCTATATTTTGACTGGTTTTGTTGATGCCGACACAAGCAACCAGAGTGCTTGCAATCAGGCTGCCTGTTAACAATAAAATGACGGGTTGCATTCTAAATCCTCATGGCTTAGCGGTAAATCCTTCTTCACCTGGTCCTGCTGGCAAAACTGGTTTTCCAAACAGGATGCTTTGCGGATTATCTTGCAGAACATCAATGAATTGGTTGAAATGAATGGTGCTTCGATTCATATTTTGAGTGAGTGCATGTAACTGCGGTAAGGTTTCATTGCCTAGTGTGTTGGTGAGTTGGTTGGTGCTGATTTCAAACTGATCGGTTGTGTGGTGGAATTTTTTAGCTGTTAGGCTTAGTTCATTGATAAGTGGTTTTGTAGCATCAAAAGTCTGCTGCATGCTCTCTAATGTTTGAGCAAGCTGGACTTGATTTTTATCGGACACCATTTTATTGGCATTGTTAAACATATTTGTTGCAGAATCGATTGCTGGCAATGCTTTTTCTGAGGCTTTTTCAAAATTTTCTATTGTCTTATTCAATTTCTGGATATCAATTTTTGTCAAAAATTGGTTTGCAGAAGCTGTGAACTGACTACTGTTTCGAAGCAGTGTTTCCAGTTGTGCAGTGAGTTCTGAACCTTTAGACATTAGCTCATCTACAAGAGTTGGCCGAAGCGGAATAATGCTGCCGGCTGGCAGTGCAGTCAAATTTATACTTTCGTCATTTAAGTCAATATAGGCAAGTCCAGTTAACCCTTGTCGACGAAGCTCAGCATAAGCCTCACTAGTCAGTTTCAAATTTTGTGCGACTGCAATGTTAATCATGACAGTGGTTTGCGAAGAAGGATCTATTGATATATCTATTACTTTGCCAACATCTACACCACGAAATTTCACGGCAGCTTCTGGGCTTAAGCCAGTCACTGGCAATTGAGAGCTTACCGTATAGGCTGTGCGGGCCTGCTGTGAGCCGCTGATCCACCAATATGCAAACACCAGCCCTATTCCAAGCACTAAGGTGAATATACCCACTGCAATTGCGTAAGCTCGGTTTTCCATGGCTTATTATAATCTCTCAAGCCTGCTACGGATACTTTGAAAAAAATTGATTATAAACGGGTGATCAATGCCAGCAAGTTCCCGCAATGGACAATCTGCAATAATGTGTTTGTCTTCTAATACGACTACACGTTCGGCAAGCGATGCCAGAGTATCCATATCATGCGTGACGAAAAGCACTGTTAATCCCAAGGATTTTTTGAGTTGTTTAACGAGGTCGATAAAATTATGACTGCGGTCAGGGTCCAGTCCTGCGGTTGGTTCGTCTAGTACCAATAGTTCTGGTTCCAGTGCAAGTGCCCGTGCCAGCCCTACACGTTTAACCATGCCGCCGGAAATCTCAGCAGGAAGCAGGCCTGCGTCGCGCGGCTCAAGCTCAACCAGTGCCAGTTTGTGCATCACTAATTGGTATATAACGGATTCATCAAATTGCTTTAATTCGCGTAACGGAAAAGCGACATTGTCGAAAACGGAAAGTGCTGAAAATAAAGCACCCTGTTGAAACAGCACGCCAAAGCGGTTCATCAGGCGCCGTTGCGCTACTCGTTCCATGATGTGCATGTTTTCTCCAAACAATAGCACGTTGCCGCTTTTGGGTTTAGTCAGGCCTATGATATGACGCAATAAAGTGGTTTTTCCACAACCAGATCTACCCACTAAAGCAGTGATATCACCACGCCTAACTTTTAAGTTGAGATTATGATGAACAATATTTTCACCGAACTCTGTGCAAACATTCTGTATGTCGCAGATGACATCCTGATCTGGAATGTTCTCCTGCGGAGTGTTTTGAATAGAACTCTCGCTCATCATACGCCGATACCACGTGTCAAAATTGCAAACCAAGCATTGACCAAAATCACTCCGGATATTGCTGTGACCACCGAGCTTGTCGTACTGTTGCTTAAGCTTTCCGTATTTGGCTTGATGCGCAAGCCAAAGTGACAGGCGACCAATGCTACTACAAAGCCAAACATCAAACCTTTGATCAAGCTGAGCGTGAGGTTTACAGGCTGAACAACTAGCGGTAAATAATCAAAGAAGAAGCGAAAGCTAATACCTAGCTCTAAATTAGCTGCAAAGGCACCGCCAGCAAGCGTCCAGCCAGATGTCCACAACACCAGTAAAGGCGCGACAAAAGTTAGCCCTAGCACTTTGGGCAGAACAATTCGTAAAGTACGAGAAATCCCCATTGTGGTCAGAGCGTCAATCTCATCAGTCACCCGCATCACGCCGATTTGCGCTGTCATCGCAGAGCCGGATCGGCCAGCAATCAACACTGCCATTAACACTGGGCCGAGTTCACGAATAATGCTAAGTCCCAAAATGTTGACAATGTAAACGTCCGCGCCAAACGCATGCAGTTGTCTAGACATTAAATAGCCCATTACAACACCAATCATAAAGCCTAGGAGTGCTGTCACTGGCAAGGCATTCACACCACTTTTGTACACGTTGGCGCTGAATTCCCGCCATGGAAAATCTTGTGGGCGGCGAAATAAATAGGCAATTTCAACTAATAGTGAAACGAGCAAACGAATAAACTCGCTGAAATGGTGCATGAGGTGGAGCACGCCTTTTCCCAGACTGTTAAGCGGAGAGAGCCAGTCACGCTCAGATTTTTTATCGGGTGGTTTTGTTAAACTGATTAGCGTATTAAACAGTTCTGCATGTTCAGGTCTGAGAGTGATGTTGCCATTGAGTTTGTTACCCCATCCAGACAGGAGGGTAGAGGCACCTGCGGCATCCAACTGATCTACCTCCAGCAAATCCCATTTTGTGAAAGTATCCACAAAAAATGGCTGTAATGATTTTTTAAGTTTGGCAAAATCATTAATCGGTACTCGTAATGACCACTGACCAAAAAGCTGGACATGCTGTTGACCTTGGTCATCCTGAGCAACACGAAAGCTAGCTGCAGCCATTCAATTTCCCCTTTAGCACGATTATACGCAGCGAAAAATTGAAAAGGCAAGCAAAGAGCCGTGTGACTTGAAGCAAGTCAATTCCAGCAGTGAACTGGGGCTGGTTTAGCAGTCGAGCAAGTCATAAGATTTACGCTGCAATGCAACATCAGAGTATAACTAATTAGCAAGGATGAGTTATTAACACTAACAGGTCATTTAAATTTTTGTGTGTCTGGATTTTTTATTTAATCAAAGCTGCATATTTAGCTCGTATCTTTGCTGCTTTGGGCGCGGCCACGGCCATGCAGTAAGGTTGATTGGGGTTCTTGTCAAAGTAATACTGGTGGTATTCTTCAGCAGGGTAAAAAGTCTCAGCGCTGTTGATTTGAGTTACGATTGGTGCAGCAAATAGTTTAGCTTCGTTAAATTCAGTGATCATTTTTATTACTGCATCATGCTGCGCGGTGTTTAGGCAAAATACGGCAGAGCGATATTGCGTGCCGACATCATTACCTTGGCGATTGGGCGTTGTTGGGTCATGCGAAACAAGAAAAATCTCTAATAAAGTCTCAAAACTTATTTGGTCTGCATTAAATGTAATTTTGATGGCTTCGGCATGGCCTGTGTCGCCATTGCAAATATCTTTGTAAGTAGGGTTTGTTGTATGACCGCCAATATAACCCGAGACTACTTTGCTAACGCCTTTTAGCTGGCTAAATATTGGTTCGGTGCACCAAAAGCAACCGCCTGCAAAAATTGCGATTTGTTCGTCACTCATTTTATTTCCTTAAAAAATTAGTTGCTAATGTTAGTCACTTATTTTGGGTAAACATTACAATTGCTGTATGAACAATTCTAGTATGAGCTTAAACGCACTCTATGTAGATTTTAATTCCTACTTTGCCTCGGTAGAGCAGCAGCTTGTGCCTGAGTTACGCGGCAAGCCAATAGGCGTGCTGGCGGTGATGGCAGAAACCACATGCTGTATTGCCGCGAGTTATGAGGCTAAAGCGTTTGGTATTAAAACGGGTACGTTGGTACGCGAGGCACGCAAACTATGCCCTGATATTATTTTTGTAGAAGCGCGACCGCCTGTTTACGTGGCATTTCACCACAAGCTAATAGAAATAGTTGAAAGTTGCACGCATGTGGAAAAAGTACTTTCTATAGATGAAATGGTATGCAAGCTCACAGGTAGTCAGCAGGTTCGTGAAAATGCACTTATACTTGCCGCCAAAATTAAGCAGAAAATATGTGCGCAATTTGAATATATTCGCTGTTCAATAGGCATCGCTCCCAATACTTTTTTGGCTAAAACTGCCTCTAATATGCAAAAGCCTGATGGTTGTGTGGTGATTGAATCGCATGAGTTGCCACAACGCATATTTCACCTGAAATTACGCGATTTAAATGGGGTGGGCCGTCAAATGGAAGCGCGTTTGGCTCGCTATAAAATCACCACTGTTGAGCAGTTATATGCTGCAAACAGGCAACAGTTACAAACTGCATGGGGCAGTATAGAAGGTGAACGTATGTATGACAAACTACGTGGACTTGAGCCTTATTACGTCAAAAATGCGCGTAGCAGCTTGGGGCATTCACATGTGTTACCACCTGAACAGCGCAACCAAGTAGGCGCAAAAGCGGTGATGCATCGCTTGTTGCAAAAAGCCTGCATGCGTATGCGCAGCTATGATTTACTTACTTCTAAAATAGGCATTAAAGTAAAATTCAGAGATATGCCGAGTTGGAATGCAGAAAGCGCAATTTCGCCAACTGATAATACGTTGCGATTGATAGAGGTGCTGGAAACCTTTTGGCAGCGTTACCCAAAAACCAAGCATGCACCTTATGCCGTAGGTATTTCATTTTCTGGCTTGGTGACCGCAGATGAAGTGGCACGCGATTTGTTTCAAATCGAACCGCTAGAAAATGAGAAGAAACTCAATAAAGCCATTGATACACTCAATTTAAAATTTGGCAAAAATACTATTTACTTTGGCGGTGCGCATGAGGCTTTAAAAGATGCGCCAATGCGGATTGCGTTTAGTCACATTCCAGACTTGGTGGTGGAGGGTGATGAATAAAAAGGATTTAATGCATTAATCAGTCAAAAGCCCTGAGAGCCAGTATGTATATGGCTCTCAGGGCTTTTGGAATTTACCGTGGTAATATTTTATGAAAATTGCTGACGAAGTTAGTATCTGGCACCGCGTATATTACATACTTTCATTGCCGGATTTTCTGCGGTCATCATATCAATGCTGCTTAACTTGATTGGGTTGTCTATGCTTGATTCTGGTTTGCTGGCAATCAGTGCGCAATCTATGCATTTTCCTTTGGCTATTTCATAGCCTTTAATGGCCTCTAAACCTTTCACGTTAGTCATAATTGTTTCATCTAAAATCGCCTCATCCAATTTAGCGCCGGTAATGTCGGCACCGGTTAAATCGGCTTTGCTGAAGTCCGCACGAAATAAATCAGTGTTTCGTAAGTTGGCGTTTCTAAAATCAGCAAATTTGAAGTTACTGCGGTTAATGTCTGCGCCTTCAAAATTGGTGTTGGCAAATTTTCCGCCAATCGCATCAAAACGCATCGCGCCCATTGGCTGGTTGCCAATATCTAAACCAAAGCGGCCTTTTACAATAGTGGCGTCACTCATATTTACATTGCCTAGCGTGCCTATCATGCGTGCGTTGGTAAGGTTGGCGCCCTGGAAGTTGGTTTTATCAAAAATCGCCTGAAAAATAGTTGCATTAGTCAGGTTGGTGTTACTTAAATCAGCATTTTCAAGTCGCGCCAGGTTTAAATAGGCGCCTTGTAGATTTGCCCCTTTTAATTTAGCGCCCATCAGTTCAGCACCAAAAAAGCTTACATTCTGCATATTGCAGTGGCTCAAATCCATACCATTAAAGACTAAGTAACCAGCATCTTTGTTGCTTAAGTCGCAGGTTTTGCTGTTAATTTGCTTAAGGGCATCGGCTTGGCTGATTTTTTCGCGCTCAGGCTCGGCGTTTTTTGCATAAAACGTAGCTGCTTTGGTAATAGTGCTGTCTGTGTCGAGTAAAAATGAATCACGCGCACCTTCATTGCCAAAGCAATAAGTTTTGCCTTTATATAACTCGTTAATCGTACATTTGGTTTTGACCAGCGAACCTTTAGATAGGCCAGTGGTACAGTGGTCGCCAAACTCGCCAGCAAAAGCAAAGCTGGTAAAAGTCAGGCCAACTACTAGAATTAATTGCTTGATTGTATTCATGATAGGTCTCCAAAATTTTATATCAATAAAGTTTTATATCTATAAGGTCTGCTCTATACCTGAGCAGTTAAGTACAGTATTCGCGCTATTTCATCAATACTATGTAACTCACGTCACACTGTTGCAAATAAGTATCATTAAGGCTTCTAATAATGAGATTAGGCTTGCTAATGAAAATCATTAGTTACAAATTTGTAACAACTGCGAGTCGTCCGAATTGAAAATAGACGCGTTAACTGACCATCTGCAGAATCTATCGCAGAGATTGAGAAGTAAAAATCAATCTATCGCGCTAGGTATTAGCGTAACTAAGTTCTAGCTTAATGAGCCTAGAAAAAGAGGAGAAATAAAAATGAATGGCCTTAAATTGAATATCACTAAAAGTGTGCGAGTAAAAATGCTGGTGCCAGCTTTATTGACGGCTATATTTGCAGCGCCAGCCATGGCTACTGATCAATACACCGATACAGCCCGTGTGCTTTCAGCTACACCTCAAGTGGAGCGTGTGAATGTGCCACGTCAAGAATGCCGTACAGAATATCAGCAACAAAGCTACAGTAATGGAGGTAATAACAATGTTGCAGGTGCGTTAATCGGCGGTATTGCAGGTGGTTTACTTGGCAGTACGATCGGTAAAGGTAATGGTCGCGTGGCTGCCGCTGCGGTAGGGGCTGGCGTTGGTGCAATGACCGGTAATAGTATTGCTAACAATCAACGTAATTATGGCAGTACCCGCACTGTGCCAGTTCAAAGTTGCTACCAGGTTGATAGTTGGCAAACGGTGAATACTGGCTATTTGGTCACGTATGAATACAACGGTAGAACCTATACTACGGTGACAAATGATCAGCCTGGTAGATATATTGATGTAAGTGTTGCTATAGAGCCGCGCAGTCGCATCGTTTCACAGATTACTTATATTGAGCCAGCGCGCTATAGCTATAACAACCGTGGCTGGGAAGGTAAGCACAGACGACATAATCGCGATGATCGTGGAGGCTGGGATAATCGTCGCGGTGGTGATGACCGTTATGAAGAGCATCGAGGTGACCGCCGTTATTATTAGTTTATGAGTAATTGTTAACTTATAAAACGTAAGTGTTTTTGAAGCCCGGCAGCCAAATTATGGCTGCTGGGCTTTTTATTTTTTAAAACTCCCAAGTCACCAAGCTTGCAAGTAAAATCTAGGCTATCAACTCTACTTAAGAATAGCGCGTGGAAATAACAATAGATTGCGTTTTAAGCGCAGAATTATCAGGCTTGAAAACTGACAGCAGTTTAGCGAACTTGCTGGCTAAAGGGCAAGTGAGCCGAGTAGACAAGCCGCTAGAGACCTTAGTCTGTGAGCAATTTGCATTGCAAGCTACACCAGATTATCCGATAGCTGCTATTTCCGCTACGGTAGATGGTTTGGATGTAGGCGATGCTTATTGGCTGCGTGCTGATTCTGTTCATTTGGCATTGCAACGCGATTGCTTTAGTTTAGCGGAGCCAGGGCCATTGTTTGTGGCGCGTGAACATGCAGAACTTTTGATTGTCAGCTTGAATCAACATTTCGCTCAAGACGGTTTAGCATTCTTTATCGGCAAATCAGGCGCTTGGTATCTGCGTTGTGATAAAACTCCGCAGATTAAAACAAGCTTGCCTAGTGTTGCTATAGATAAAAATATTCATCAATTTTTGCCGACAGGTGATGAATATTCAAAGTGGTTGGCTGTACTAAATGAGGTGCAGATGTTGCTGCATGAGCATCCAGTCAATGAGGCGCGAGAATCTGCAGGTGAAGTTGCAGCTAATAGTGTTTGGCTATCAGGTGGCGGTGCGATGCCGCAATTGAATGCCTTACATCATGATATGGATTTGATTCTAGCCAATACTGTCTTTTATCAAGGGCTGGCAAAGTTGGCAAAGACGCCCTACAAAACATTACCAGCCAATTTAGATGAAGTTTTGCAAAGTACTGCACAGCATGTGCGGCTGCACTTGCCGCAAATAAATAACTTGGATGAGGTTTGGTTTCGTCCCTTATTTGCTGCATTAAAATCAAAAAAAATCAAACGCATAACTTTAAATTTAGGGTTTTATGAAAAAAGTTTAACGATAGATATAAGTCCAATAGACACTTACAAATTTTGGCGTAAGCCAAAACCTGTAATCGATTACCTTGAATGATAAAACCATCATGACCAAAATAGTACAACGTAAAACTCAGCTACAAGCAGAGCAGCAATTGCAGGCAGCAGGGCTGTCGCCGCTTATGGCACGTTTATTGGCTGCACGTGGTGTTACTGATGCGACGCAGCTTAGGGCAAATCTAAGTGGTTTGTTGCCACCCAGTACGCTCACTAATAACGTAGCAATGGCGAAGATATTGGCAGATGCGATTGCTGCTAATAAAAAATTGCTAGTGATAGGTGATTATGATGCTGATGGCGCCACCGCGACCGCTGTTGCCGTTAAAGGCTTGCGTATGTTTGGCGCAAACGTTAATTTTTTAGTGCCGAATCGTTTTGAGTACGGCTATGGCTTAACACCTGAAATTGTTCAGCTCGCAGCGTTGCAAAGCCCAGACATCATTATTACCGTAGATAACGGTATTGCCAGCGTAGATGGCGTGGCAGCTGCCAATGCACTTGGCATGCAAGTATTGATTACGGATCATCATCTGCCAGGTCAAGTGACGCCACAAGCCGCTTGCATTATCAATCCGAATCAGCATGGTTGTGATTTTTTAAGTAAAAATCTGGCAGGCGTGGGCGTGATGTTCTATTGTTTGCTCGCTTTACGTGCAGAGCTGCGTGAGCGTGGACATTATAGGGAAAAACCAGAGCCAAATTTAACTGAGCTGCTTGATTTAGTTGCACTTGGTACAGTGGCAGATCTTGTGAAACTGGATGACAATAATCGTATTTTAGTAGAGCAAGGCTTGCGTAGAATTCGCGCGGGTGCATGCTCGCAAGGTATTTTAGCTTTATTACGCGTGAGTGGCCGGCAGCCGCAAACGACTAATGCACAGGATTTGGGTTTTTATGTAGGCCCAAGGTTGAATGCCGCTGGCAGGTTGGATGACATGACGCTAGGCATTCAATGTTTGCTGGCCGATTCTGAGGTTGAAGCTACTCAAATTGCGCATCGCCTGCAGGATTTAAACGTGCAACGTCGCAGCATAGAAGCGGATATGCAAGATGGGGCTAATCTGTCACTTGACGACATTGATGTGGCCAATCAATTTGCTATCAGTATGTATCAAGTTGACTGGCACCAAGGCGTGATTGGCATTCTAGCCTCGCGTATTAAAGAGCGCTATCATCGCCCTGTGATTGCATTTGCTGATGCGGGAAGTGGTTTGCTTAAAGGCTCTGGTCGCTCCATCGCTAGCCTGCACTTACGGGATGCGTTAGATTTACTCAGCAAACACCAACCCGATTTAATCCTGAAATTTGGCGGACACGCCATGGCAGCTGGTCTTACCATTAAACAGGTTGATTTTAAACTTTTTAATCATAGCTTCGAAGCCGTAGTAAAAAGCCTGATTACAGAAGCTGATTTAGAATCTATCCTTGAGGTTGACGGGAGTTTGGATAGTCACGAAATGACGTTTAAAGTCGCGCAAACTCTTGAGAATCAGGTTTGGGGTCAGGGTTTTGCGCCACCTTTGTTTTACGATGCGTTTAAAGTGGTCAATCAGCGCGTACTGGGTGAGAAGCATTTAAAATTAAGCTTAAAAAAAGACTCGATTGTGATTGATGCCATTTGTTTTAATCAGCCCGAGTTCTTACCTGATCAAATTCAGGCGGCTTATCAACTGCAAACCAATAGCTACAATGGTTCGCAAAAAGTGCAATTAAATGTACGATACGTAGTAAGTGAAACTTAAATGCAAGTGAAACTAAAATCCGGGATGAAATATTATCAACACTGAAAAAACCAACGCGCATCACTTAGTGCAAAGCATGTTTCAGCCTGCTTTGCCTCCGCGTAAAATTGATGCACATAAAGGTTCGTTTGGTAGTGT
Source organism: Methylotenera sp. (assembly GCF_030684185.1). Taxonomy (GTDB): domain Bacteria; phylum Pseudomonadota; class Gammaproteobacteria; order Burkholderiales; family Methylophilaceae; genus Methylotenera. Next base: position 122,063 of record NZ_JAUXOY010000028.1, on the reverse strand, counting down.
TGCGATTATAGGCGGCGATTTTAGTATGGCAGGCGCAGTGCTGTTGGCCTCAAGAGCCGCCTTGTTCAGTGGCGCAGGGCGTGTTTACGCGGCAGTGTTGTCCAGTAACGCGCCTGGTGTGGATTTAAATCAGCCGGAAATCATGTTTCGTTCGCCAGCTGATTTAACTCAATTGACGCAATTGAATTGTGTGGTTATTGGGCCAGGGCTTGGGCAATCAAATACCGCAATTGAATTGCTAGAGTTTTGGTTAGCGCAAGATGTGCCGATGCTGCTGGATGCGGACGCCCTTAATTTGCTTGCCAAGCATGCTCATTTAGGCGCAATTTGCAAAAACCGCCATGCTGAAACTGTTATCACCCCCCACGCAGGGGAGGCGGCTAGATTGCAAGCAATTGACAGTGAAGCGATCCAGAAAAATCGTGCTGAGAGTGCGCTGAACTTAGCGAGTACATTTCACGCAAGCTGTGTATTAAAAGGGGCTGGTAGCATTGTTGCACATCATGACGGCAGTTGGTTTTTGAACACCACGGGTAACGCAGGGCTAGCGAGTGGCGGTACTGGGGATGTGCTAAGCGGTATTATTGGCAGTTTCATTGCGCAAGGCTTAAGCGGGTTAGAAGCTGCAAAACTTGGCGTTTATTTGCACGGTGCGGCGGCGGATGCTTTAGTTGCAAAAGGCATCGGCCCAGTCGGTTTGACTGCCTCAGAAGTCATCATTGAAGTACGTCAAACAATCAATAGACTTAACGGCTTGAATTGACTGCAATAGTGCATAATAGCTAGAATGGCGCTGCTTTAGAAGTGCATTAAAATCAAGTGCAAAAATTATATAAAAATATTAGGGTTCACATGCCACGAAAGTTAGTAGTAGCCAATTGGAAAATGCATGGTAACTTAGCCTCCAATAAGCAGTTGTTAGAGGCCTACATTCAAAAAATCACTCCAATAAATAATATCGATGTTGTGGTTTGTGTACCTTACCCTTACCTCGCGCAAGCGCAATCTATACTACAAAACACCAATATTGCCTGGGGTGCGCAGAATATAAGTAAGGACGCTGTTGGTGCCTATACAGGTGAAGTGAGCGCTGTAATGTTAAAAGATTTTGGCGCGCGCTATGTGATTATTGGTCACTCAGAACGAGCTACTGCTTATTGTGAGTCTGACGAAAATATTGCAACTAAATTCGCGCAAGCTAAAGCGCATGGAATAATACCAATTTTATGTGTCGGTGAAACGCTGATTGAGCGCGAGGCAGGCGTTATGCAAATGGTGGTAGGTAAGCAATTAGACACTATTATCAATACCTATGGTGCCGGAGTATTTGCCAATGCAGTGGTTTCATATGAGCCAATTTGGGCAATAGGCACAGGCTTGGCGGCCAGTTCAGATCAAGCTCAAAGTATGCATGAGTTTATTCGAGGCAAGGTTGCTGTGTTAGATAAATCGGCTGCGGCAAGCCTGAAAATCCTATATGGGGGGAGCGTAAACCCTCAAAATGCGGTACAATTATTCGTTATGCAGGATATAGACGGCGGTCTTATCGGCAAGTGCTCGTTAAACGCACAAGAATTTGAAGGAATATGTCGCGCTGCAACCTAGAGAGTGAAATGGTGTGTAAGTGAAGGCAAAGCTTGTAAATATTAAATAGTATTAGGTGGAAAATGGAAAAATTTGTATTGGTAATTCATGTTATTGCAGCGCTAGGCGTCATTACTTTAGTGCTTTTACAGCATGGCAAAGGTGCGGATATGGGCGCTTCGTTTGGTGCTGGTGCATCTGGCAGTTTGTTTGGTGTATCGGGTTCAGCTAACTTTATGAGTCGCGCAACCGCAGCCTTTGTGGTAGTGTTTTTTGCCACAAGTCTAACGCTTGCTTATATGGCTAGCCATAAAGAAAGCGGTGGCAGTGTCATTAAAGCAAGTGTCACTCAAAACGTTACCCCTAAGGCCGTAGATGTGCCTGCATCAACTCCTGCTGAGGCAAATACGACAACTACGCAAGACATACCTAAATAGTTGAAATTTCTTGGGCGTAAGCTCAATAAAATGCCGTCGTGGTGGAATTGGTAGACACGCAGCCTTGAGGTGGCTGTGACTTAGGTCGTGAGAGTTCGAGTCTCTCCGTCGGCACCATTAGTTAGTTTCAAGTAGTATCATTCTGTATCAAACCTCAATAAATACAATGAGTTATCCCAATAATGCGCTTCACGGCGCATCATGTCGTATCATAATGTCGCTTTACAATATGTATAAAAAAACGTATAAAATCATCTTACACATAATTTTTATACGTTTTCATGGCAAAATTAAAAGCTGATTTACTAGACGACCTTACAATTAAAGCTTCAAAGCCTCAAGAGAAGCAGTACACGCTTCGTGATGGTAACGGTTTGTTTTTACTTGTACATCCAAACGGCAGCAAATACTTTCAGCTTCGTACCACCCTACACGGCAAGGCTAAACTAATTCAGTTAGGCACTTACCCTGAGCTTTCATTAAGTGAAGCTCGTGAGCAATCACGCGAAAAGCGCAAACAGGTAAAGATTGAGCATGTTGACCCAGTGCTAGAAGCTAAACTGGCTAAGCACCAAAAGTCTAAAGATGCGGATAATACCTTTCAGAGGGTTGCAGAGGATTGGCTTGCAATTAAACAGCGAACACTAGCACCCAGTACGCACCTAAAAATCAAACAAACTTTTAACGCTAATGTATATGGCGTGATTGGTAAGCACCCCATTAGTGAAATTGATAATCAGCTAGTGCGTAAGTGTTTATTGATTATGCAAAAACGTGGTGCCTTAGAGTTTATGGAAAAAACACGAGGCTGGATTAAGTCTGTGTTTGATTTTGCATTGAGTGACAAACTTATATCTGAGAACCCAATACCGCTAAAAGACGAGCGACTAATTAAGCACGTCGGTGGTAAATTCCCTCACTTACAATCAATGGCAGACGCTGGCAAGCTATTACGTAACCTAGTTGAATATGCTGGCAGTTTTGAGGTGGCATCATGCGTTTATTTACAATTAAGTTTCGCACAACGACCAAGCGAGCTAAGGTGCGCTAAATGGGTGGAGTTTGATTTAGACACTGCAATATGGACATTGCCACTAGAGCGTTCTAAAACACGCAAGTACATGACCAAGCCTCACACCATCATGCTATCAAAGCAAGCCTTAGACGCGTTAAAACAATTAAAAGTATATACAGGGCATAGCGAGTATTTATTTACAGGCAGACTCACCAGCAAGCCCGTTTCTGATAAAGCAATTAGCAATGCCTATGACGCCGTATTTTCTGATTACCATATCGTGCCACATGGTTGCCGTCACTTTTTTAGCACTCAAGCCAATGAAAGCGGATTATTTAGAAAAGAAGCCATAGACTCATTTTTACAGCACAAAGATGAAAACGCTATCAGCGCAACTTATAACGAAGCTACATACGATATTGAACGTAAAAAGCTAGCGCAATGGTGGAGTGACCAATTAGACATTGCTAGGGATGGCGCAAAGGTATTGCCATTTAAGCAAGCCTAAGCAATTTAATGAAATTGGCTAGTATTTGCTAGGGCAAGATTACGGCAAGGCTTACGCCACTTAAAAATGAGGTTATCAGGTATGAATATTAGCGATACTGAAAAGTTAAATGATTTACTCAAGATAATGCAATGTTTACCTAAACTTACAGAACAAGAATTGTCTATAACAGCAAATTTTTTAAAGCTCACGGTTGAGAATAAAAAAGCAACAATACATTACCTGCAACTAGTTAGAGAATAATTAACCAGTTTAGCCACACCTAGCCCGACGGGGCGAACCTCGCAACCCTTAGCGAATGGTGTGGTTTCTTAATTTAGGGCGTAAAGGGGCGTGTTTTGTCAATAAAATCTATTAAGCACTTTAGAGAGCTACCCTCGTGGTTCATACTTGAAAAATATGATGCGGCAAAAACACTTGATGCGGCGGGGTGGTATGAGCAATTGTTAGTGCGGCATGATATTAGGAAATACTTAAAAAGTAATATTAGTGATGTTATTAAAAACCAATTCATGCTCCTTCAGAAAAGTCCTATTATTTACGTAGATGATAGCGCATCATTTGGAGCGTTTTTTTTGACCGACAAACTTTATGAGCTTAAAGCTAAAAAGCCTAATTACTCTTTAGGAGTACATAGGCTAACTGTTCAAGAACTCTATCTCATAGAAAATAATATTGAAGGCGAGAAGCGCACGTACGCCAGAAATTATTTTAGAAATCGTTTTAATATGTTTTTGATACCTCCCCTTGATTTTCCTGACGATTATCCCTTCAAGCCTTGGCTTGATGAACCTGTTAGTAACATAAATGAAAGTCAAGATTCACATATACATGTGAGCGTAGATATGGGACTTCCAGATAAAGCGCTAATTGAGCAATTTAAGCGATTACTAATAAATTTACGTAGCCCATTACAGCAAGTGGGTGTATCCATTGACAACAAACTACGACCAGATTTTGATGGCTGGGCTAAATTTGGAGTATTACCTTACTTGGATTTAAGCATATGGGCAGAAATTGAAGGGGTAAAAATCCCAAACCGTGTAATGGCAGATGCAATTTTTCCTGAAGGTGAAGGCGGTGAAGAGGTGGTAAGAAAAACCACACAAAAACTTGCAGATGAAACGTTAACTGAAAGTCACCTTAACAAACTGGCGGCACTTGCTGCGCATGAAATAGCGGAACGAAACACCGACTAAACTTTTCCGTAAAATAAATCATTAATTACGTGCCTTTTATAGAGTTTTTTAGTGCATAAAATGACTATCCATTGACGACATGACGTTGTCTTAAATGGAGTGATTTAAAATGCAACAATTAAAATCAGAACTAACTCAAACAATCCCCGAAGCCCTCAAAAACTTTGACCAACTTCCAGATAGTGCCTATATTAGATTGCCTGTAATGAAAGGTTTGTATGGTGTTTCAAGCGCGTCAATTTGGAGGGGCGTAAAAAACTCAACTATCCCGAAGCCCGTAAAGCTAACCGAGCGCACAACGGCATGGTCAGTTAGGTTAGTACGAGCAGCTCTAGCAGCAAAGGCGGTGTAAACATGAAAAACGCGAAACCCAAATACGCGGGCAAGTTTTCACGTAGAGCATTGCCTAGCTCAATCCCATACTACGAATCTCAAAACATTACCCTAAAAGGCACTGGCGCATGGCGTGATGCTATATGTTGCTTTCATCCTGACACAAAACCTAGTCTACGTATCAATGTAGAAAAAGGCGCGTATCGCTGTATGGTATGTGGCGCTCATGGCGGGGATGTTTTAGCTTTTCATATGCACAAACACGGCCTTAACTTTATAGAAGCCTGTAAGCAATTAGGCGCATGGATAGAGGGTGCAAAATGACCGAACTTGACACCATTAAACAAGCTGCCAAAACAATCACTGAAAAACAACGCAACCAAGGCTATAAATCCGATGGCTTACACCTATACACAGACACTGACGGCAACATCTTATATGTGCGCTTACGCATGGTTAATGCAAGTGGTGACAAGTGGATTAGGCCATTAAGCCGTGATGATGCAGGCAATTGGACGCTGTTAAAAGAGCCTGATTTTAAGGCATTAGGTTTTACCGATGGTAAGCCGCTGTATAACCTTCAACTAATAGCTAACAATCCTGATAAACCAGTGTGGTTAGTGGAAGGTGAAAAATGCGCCGATGCACTTGTTAAGCTGGGATTGATTGCAACTACTAGCGGCGGTGCCAGTAGTGCTAATGATGTGAACTGGCAAATGCTCGCAGGCCGTGAGGTTGTTATGTGGGCTGACAATGACCCGGCTGGATTGCAATATGTGAGTGATGCACTTGTTAAACTCAATGACGTAAAAGCAAAGGTAAAACAGATTGATATTGATAAGCTTAATCTACCTGTAAAAGGTGATTGTGTGGATTGGTTGCAATGGTTTGACCAGTATCACGGGCGCAATGCAATAAAGACAGATATTGAAGCTTTACCGCTTAAAAATGACGCTATGCAAGCCCCTGTAAGCGATTGTTTATTGGTTGTTGATGCAAAGGTATTACCGAAAACTGATGATGAAGTCATTGCATGGCTGGCAACGCTTAATAAAATTGAGTATGACCGCGTTAGAAAAGACCAAGCTAAAGTATTAAACATTCAAATAAAAACGCTTGATAGTATGGTGAAAGCAGAACGTGAAAGCTTGAACCAAGATGATTCGCCTTTTGCAGATATTGAGCCTTGGAATGAGGCTATTAATCCAGCGCAATTACTTGATGACATTACGCACACGATACAGCGGTTTATCGTGCTGGATAAACACCAGGCACAAACCGCCGCATTGTGGGTGAGTTCGTGTTGGTTTATTGACGTGATTGATTGCGCCCCGATTGCCTTAATCAATGCGCCTGAACGCGCTTGCGGTAAAACTCAATTACTTACCGTACTGGCAAGACTTGCACCTAGAACCGCCCAAGCTAGTGGTATTAGTCCAAGCGTATTATTTCGCATGATTGAAGCTTACCAGCCCACTTTGTTTATTGATGAAATTGAAACTGTACTCAAAGACAATGAGGAATTACGCGGATTAATCAACGCAGGACATACGCGGGATAGTGCGAGCGTGTGGCGTAGCGTTGCTAAAAACGATGATTTTGTGCCTACTAAGTTTAATGTGTGGGGCATGAAAGCCATTGCGGGCATTAACGCTATCAAGCTAGCGGAAACAGTTACCAGCCGTTCTATTGTGTTTGAATTAAGGCGCAAGACCGCTAGTGAAAATGTTGAGCGATTGCGCCGTGCTGAAGCTGGATTGTTTGAAGTGTTAGCCAGTAAGTTAGCTAGATTTGCTGAAGACTACAGCCAGCAAGTTAAAGAAGCGCGGCCACACCTACCTGATGCGCTAGGCGACCGTGACCAAGATAACTGGGAGCCGCTATTACAGGTTGCTAGTGTGGCTGGTGGGCATTGGCCTGTTACTGCATTGAACGCAGCGTTAAGGCTATCAGGTGCAACGCAAACGCCTGTGAGTAGTGCCAATGAATTGCTATCTGATATTCAAGAAGTGTTTGAAGCTAAACAAGTGATTAAAATAACCACGACCGAACTAATCAATGCGTTATGTGAAGATAGCGAAAAGTCATGGGCTACTTATAACCGAGGTAAACAGTTAAGCCCACGGCAACTATCAAATAAGCTTAAAGATTATGGCATTGCATCAAAAACCATTCGCATTAACGGCTATGAAACTGCAAAAGGGTTTGAGTGTGAGCAGTTCAATGACGCGTTTGCACGTTATCTCACAGACCCCCTAAATTTGCCGTCACAAGGTAACATTTTGCTGGAAGCCAATAACGGCGGGGCTTTGAGTGTATCGGATGTTGTTACTGTTACGGATAGCATGAGTAACAATTGTGACGTTGTTACGGATAGCAAAGTAATAAGTAACAAAAAGGTAACGCTAGAACCCACACCAATACTAGGTTGTGACGTTGTTACGGATAAAACGCATATTTTAGCTGCTGCTACACACGCACACTTTAATGATGATGTTGCGAGGTTTTAATCATGTATATCATCAACAACGCAAACGACCTACTAAATGCAATGCTTGAATGTGAGATTGTCGTTACGCTAAATGGCGATATGTTAGAGGTAAAGCAAGCCCGCTGGATTGATAACGATTTAGCGGTTTTAATCAAAACGCACAAGAATGATTTAATAAATATACTGGAAAGTGAGATATGACAGATTATCAATTTTGGGTCTTTGCATAATCAGCTAGCTAAATAGGTTAATTGTAAGGTTAGGGCAAGTCTGAAACAGCAATACAAGTTGTTGAAGGCTTTGCCTATGATTTGGGCGATGACAGCTATGATTCTACCAATTGATGTCTGCTAGAAACGAAAACGGCCTTTCAGATTTAGCTACTCGTCATCCCGTACTTGCGAGCGTAGCTAATAAAATGAAAGACCGAGATAACAAGTTACTCTTTGAAATTGTCGCTGTCAATCAATATGGTGCCAGCTTTTAACGGCAAACCAAAAATATAAGTAGTGGTGCCACTACGCAATGAGCTTGTACGCGATTAAAGCACAGCAACATAGCTTTTATCCATGGCGCGTTAGAAAGCGGATTAAAGCCGATTGATATTTACAATGCATTTATCAACTTCAATCAATCAATATTACGGGTATTTTACGGTGATGTTTGCTCCAGCCCAATTAAGAGTTAACTCAATTGGGCTATATGTTTAATTGGGGTAAGCATTTAGTATTGCTTAGTTATTAGAGAGACCGTTCAGAATTCTTATCGCCAGTTGTATCTTTATTTTTCCACAACCTACATTCACACTTTGAAAGAAAATCAATGCGCCTTTTTATTACGTTATTCCTTGTAACTTTACTAACTGGGTGTGCAACCACTGACTTTCAGCCATATGAAGGAAAAAACAATCTTTACGAAGGTGAAGGTGGTACGAAGGTTATTGTAAATGGTGTTGAATTTTGGGCAAATGGTTCTCCACCTCGTAAATACTCAATTGTGGGCATGGTAGTAAGTGAGGTTGGTAGCGGAATTGGAGATGAGTCAATGATTAGGTCTGCGGTTGCAAACAAAGTTAAGGAAAAAGGTGGTGACGCAGCTGTTCAAGTTACTAACAACACTACATTCTCTGGCATTCTTCGTGCCTCTTCGGGGTTTTATATGGCTACGAATGTAAAAAGTATGCAGTTTGCAGTAATCAAATATGCTCAGTAGCCAATTTTTCTTCTGAGAAACTAAATAGTGGTAAGGTTGATAATTTCAGTGATGTAGATTGGAGTAATGCTTATGTCACAACAAATATGCTTCCATCTCTTAAAGGGTATGTCAATGCAACAAAGGCAGAGTTTGGTAGCGAAATTGCAGCAATCAGACCAGCAAACACAGGAATTGACCAATTCAAATGAACCCAAAATAGCGGAAGTCTTTGGGGCAACTTCGTTGAAAACACCAGCTTTTCACAATAAACCAAAAGTGTAAGTAGTAGCATGTCAATGTAATTGGTTTACGCGTGTTTAAGGACAGCTTAATAGCTTTGTTATAAATTCTTAATCGTGCCTGAAATAGATTAAAACCGATTGATATTTACAATGCATTTATCAACTTGAGTCAATAAATATTACGGGTATTTTACGGGGATGTTTGTATCAACCTAAGTTACCAATAAACCCAATAGGGCTATATGTTTAATTGGGGTAAGCATTTAGTATGAATTACAGTAAATAACTAACCATAAAAATCAATCATGAACTAGATAAAAAAGTTAATAATTGCAGCAATTGAGATGTTACTAATGGGTAGCCTCTGATGGTACTTTCTATATTTTCAATGGTACGATTAGCAATTAAAGTTGTACCAATGATGATGTGAAATTTTTTGCATTTCCATATTGATTTATATAAAAGTGAGCCTGCGTGAAAATTTCAATTGTTTGTTTATCTGCCTTATTGATATTACTTAGTGGATTAGCAAATGCTGGACAATATGAAGATGCTACTGAGGAGTACAAAAAAGGAAATTTTGTAGAGGCAATTAAACTATTTCAGTCATTAGCAGAACTTGGTAATTCAAAAGCTCAAACGAATCTTGGATATATGTATGAGAAAGGCCAAGGCGTAGCGCAAGACTATAATCAGGCGGCAGAGTTGTATGAAATGCCTGCCTCAAAAGGGAATGAAGATGCTCAATATAACCTCGGTATTTTATATCAGCAAGGTAAGGGGGTAACAAAAGATAATAGTAAAGCAGCTTACTGGTTCAAAAAAGCCGCAGAGCAAGGAAATATATCTGCACAATATAATCTTGGTGTAATTTACAGTGATGGTGTAACTCAAGATTTCAAGAAGGCAGTTGATTGGTATAAAAAAGCTGCAGAGCAAGGATATTCATCAGCTCAATACAATCTTGCAAACATGTATGACCAAGGTCAAGGTGTAACTCAAGACCATACTCAAGCAGCTTATTGGTATAGAAAATCTGCAGAACAAGGAAATGCAGCAGCGCAAGCTAGCCTTGGTTTTAAGTACTCTCAGGCCCAAGGAGTAACGCAAGACTACAAACAAGCAATTGATTGGTACAGAAAAGCTGCAGAACAAGGAAATGTAACTGGACAATATAATCTTGGAATTTTTTATGACTATGGTCAAGGTGTAGCTCAAGATTACAAACAGGCAGCTGACTGGTTCAGAAAGGCTGCCGAGCAAGGGGACATTGACGCTGAATATAATCTCGGACTTATGTATCACAATGCCAAAGGAGTTGCTCAAGACTACAATCAAGCAGCTTACTGGCTCATTAAATCGGCAGAGCAAGGGCATGCGGTTGCACAATTTACACTTGGTACCATGTACCTATTAGGTCAAGGAGTGATAGAAGATTATAAGCAAGCAGTTGATTGGTATAAAAGAGCTGCAGAGCAGGGACATCCTGCAGGGCAATCTGGATTAAGCAACATGTATTTCTTAGGTGAAGGCGTTGCGAAAGATTTAATTAATGCACATCTTTGGGCAAACTTGGCAGCAAGTAATGGGGACAGTCGTGCAGTGAAACTTCGTAATGCTATTGCAAAAAATATGACACAAGGTCAAATTGCAGAAGCACAGAAATTAGCTGGAGAATGTAAAAAACGCAATTATAAGGCCTGCGAGTAGCAGGTATAAAAATTAGAAAAGAGCAATAGGGTTATCTACTTTAAGGCATTAACGACAAGAGGAGCTAATAATGTCCTGACGGACTTCAGGTGAAATAATAGGAGGTGCAAACACATTGAATGTACAGGCATATCTAGTTTAGCTTAAAGTTCTGACTTATTGATTTGTTGCGGAGGCAATTGAAATTGGAAATTATTATTAGTAAAAAGAAACTGTTGTTAATTATATGTGGGCTTTGTGGCCTAGCATGGTGGTTCAGGTATGACTATATTACAGGTAACAATGAAATATATAGATTTGACCGATTAACACACCAGACAAGTATTGCATCAAAAATCGGGAAAAAATGGCTACCAATCATAGAATGTACATCAAAAAAACATTCAGTTGCACAGTATGAGTCGCTATTATCTGGCGTTGTGAAATCAGCAGAAGCCGCACCCGTTAAATTTACAGGTGGTTACGATATTGTTGGTAAACCAACTTATCTTTATCGGGATGTAGAAGAAGATAAATCAGTAGTAGCAGCAGAAAAAGCGCGTTTACAAAATGAGCTTAAATATAAGTTGGAGATTGCTCAACAAGAGCTTAAAGATAATGCAGAAATAAATCGGCTCTGCGCAAGTTTTTGGTGAATAAATAAGGCAAAGTAAAACTTATTATTTGATAAATAATGATGGAAATCTAAACAACCATAAAATTGCTGTTTACGTCTGACAAACCAAATCTTGTAATGATTAGACATTTCAAAGATGAAAATTGGACTAATGCCTATAAACAAGTCAATTTGCCTAACACTTTATCTGAATATGCCGCAGTAGCAAGCGCAGCGTTTAATGAGAATATTGTTGCAATCAGACCAACAAGTGAGGAATTTAACAAATTCAACGGAATGCAATACAAATGAAGTCTTTGGGGCAACTTCGCTGAAAACGTCAGCTTATTACAGTAAACCAAAAGTGTAAGTAGAAGCTTGCCAATGTAATAGAATTGCACTTGCTTACATCCATGTATAAAACTCTAATGGAATTATTTTTAAAGCTTTGATAAAGGTAAATCTAATAATTAAAAGTCAAAAAACAAGGTAATACTTAGGTTAGACTATAATTAATAGGAATAGGGGATTCCAACCATGAATCCAAATATTTTTTTTATTAATTAGAGTCCCATTGGTCTCTATATCCAAGGTTGCGCACAATGACAAATAAGCCACCTACAGAAAGAGAAGTTTTACGTTGCATTTATGAAATCTATGAGCCTGATTACCCTGGAGATAAGCCTGGAGAAAACGACCCATATATTGCTATTGATGTTACAAAAGTAGCTGATAAATTGAAATGTAAGCCAGAGTTAATATTTGGATATCTTTACTATCACTTAGATGCAAAACATAGATACAAAGTAGCAGATAATATAACTACACATCTATTTGCACTTGCGGCTGGAAAAAAACATCATGCGGTTAATTTTCCATATTTAGCAGCAATTCTAGCTAATCATAACCTTGAGCATCGGCATCAACTCTGGTCTATTGGTCTCTCGCTAGTAGCACTAGCATTGTCCGCGGGTGCTATCGTTGCACAACTGGTTGGTAATTAAGTATTGCTAGTTATTATGACTAAGCTAACCACATAAAATTATAATCAAGTTAATTTTTTGACAATCAATCTCGGTGCTATCATTAAATACACTTCAAAAAAATAATAAGCGCACCTATGGATATTCAACAATACATTGGCAATGTAAGCTCGCTATTTAATGCGGGCAACAGCACCGAACATAGCTATCGTGGTGACTTGCAGCAACTACTTTCCAGCTTGCTAAAAGATGTAGCGGTGACCAACGAGCCCAAGCGCATTGAGTGTGGCGCACCTGATTACATCCTTACCCGTAAAGACATCCCCATCGGCTATATTGAAGCTAAAGACGTAGGCGTTAAGCTGGGTGATAAAGTACATAAAGAGCAATTTGACCGATACAAAGCTGCGTTAAACAATCTGATTATTACAGACTATTTGGAGTTTCATTTCTATAAAAACGGTGCGTTAGTTGAGAGTGTTTTAATTGCCACTATTGAGAACGGCAAAATCTACGCCAAGCCTGACAGTTTTGACCGCTTTACCGCGCTAATTGAAAACTTCGCATTACAGATTACCCAAACGATTAAATCACCCACCACGCTGGCACAAATGATGGCGGCTAAAGCCAAACTGATGGCGCAGGTGATTAAATCCGCTTTAGATGAAGATGATAAAGCGCAATGCACCACCGACCTGCAAGGGCAAATGGCGGCATTTAAAAGCATTTTAATTCACGACATCAATAACACCAGCTTCGCTGACATTTACGCGCAAACCATCGCTTACGGCTTGTTTGCAGCACGTTACCACGACCCGACACTAGCCACATTCTCACGCCAAGAAGCTGCGACCCTCATACCGCAAAGCAATCCATTTTTGCGTAAGCTATTTCAGTACATTGCAGGCTACGAGCTAGATAACCGCCTCACTTGGCTAGTAGATGAACTGGTGCTGATATTCCTTGCTACCGATGTTGCTAGCGTCATGCACAACTTTGGTAAAAGCACACGGCAGCACGACCCAATTATTCACTTCTATGAAACATTCCTAGCTGAGTACGACCCAAAACTGCGTAAATCTCGTGGTGTTTGGTACACGCCAGAGCCTGTGGTGAGCTTTATTGTGCGAGCCGTAGACGACATACTCAAAACCCACTTTAAGCTGCCACAGGGCTTGGCAGATACCAGCAAAACCAAAGTAACGATAGAAGCGATTGAAGCTGGCAGCAAAGGCAAGCTGGTTAAAAGAGAGCATGAATTACACCGCGTTCAAATACTAGACCCAGCAACTGGTACAGGTACATTCTTGGCACAAACCATACGGCACATTTACGACAGTCAGTTTGCAAAAATGCAGGGAGCATGGTCAGGCTACGTTAAGGAGCATTTGATACCCCGCCTGAATGGCTTTGAGCTACTGATGACCAGCTACGCGATGGCACACCTCAAGCTGGATATGCTGCTGACTGAAACAGGCTATAAACCAGAAGGTAATGCAGAGCGCTTACGCGTTTACCTTACAAACAGCCTTGAAGAACATCACCCTGATACTGGCACTTTATTTGCCAGTTGGTTAAGCACAGAGGCTAATGAGGCTAATCACATCAAGCGCGATGCACCAGTGATGGTGGTAATGGGTAATCCGCCTTATGCTGTGAGCAGCAGTAATAAAAGCGAGTGGATAAATAGGCTATTAGTAGATTATAAGAAAGATTTGAATGAACGCAACATTCAGCCACTATCAGACGATTACATTAAATTCATCCGCTTTGGTCAACACTTTGTTGATAAAAATAGTGAAGGCGTGCTGGCCTACATTAGCAACAACAGTTTTATTGATGGCCTGATTCACCGACAAATGCGCAAAAACTTGCTGGAAAGTTTTGATGAAATATATATTTTAGATTTACATGGTGATGCCAAAAGAAAAGAAACTGCGCCTGATGGTAGCAAAGACGAAAACGTGTTTGACATCATGCAGGGCGTAAGTATTAACTTGTTTATAAAAACAGGTAAAAAAGCTAAAGATAGTTTGGCGCAAGTTTTTCATCATGGCTTGTATGGTAAGCGTGAAGCTAAATACAAAGCACTCCATGAAAGTACAATTGCCAACTTGACTTGGCAGCAAATCCAATTCAAAGCTCCTGAGTATTTATTTATTCAAAAAGATGCGGCTATTGAGAAAATCTATCAAAAAGGATTTTCCATCAACGAATTGTTTATATTAAGCTCCAGCGGAGTTAAGACCCACCGTGACCATTTTGTCATTGATATTAGTCAGCAGGCTTTGAGTAATCGTATGCAGCGCTTTTACGATTTAAGTATTAGTGACGATGAGATTAAACGTGAATTCAACTTAAAAGATAATTCAGATTTTGAAGTTAGCAAAGTAAGAAATAAAGGTAAGTCCGATACGGATTTTATTAAAACGATTACTTATCGTCCATTTGACCTTCAAGCGATTTATTACGATGCTAATTTGATTGATAGAAATAGGCAAAATGTCATGCGCCACATGCTGGGGGGTGAAAATTTAGGGCTTATTCTTAATAGACAGCATGTAGATAAAAGCTTTTCTCACACTCTTTTAACCAGAAATATAATTTCTCACGGTACGTTTTATCTCGGAAATAAAGGACAAGACTATCTTTTTCCGCTTTACGTTTACCAGGATGCAACCGACTTACTAGCTGAAACCACTCGCACACCTAATTTCAACATGCAAATTGTTGAGGCTATCGCCACAGGCTTAGAGTTAACATTTACCACAGAAAAAACCGACCAAGCCAATACATTTGCACCGATTGATTTGCTAGATTATATCTATGCAGTATTGCATAACCCAATATACCGCGAAACCTACAAAGAGTTTCTTAAAATTGACTTTCCACGCGTGCCATACCCAAGTGATGCAACACAGTTTTGGCAACTATTAGCGTTAGGCGGTGAATTGCGTCAATTGCACTTGCTTGAAGGCGAAGCCATTAATCAACTCATTACCAGCTACCCTGAAAATGGCAATAACCTGGTAGATAAGCCGCGCTATGACGATGGCAAGGTGTATATCAATAGCACGCAGTATTTTGAAGGCGTACCAAAACTTGCATGGGAGTTTTATATCGGTGGCTACCAACCAGCACAAAAATGGCTTAAAGACCGCAAAGGTCGCACCTTAGGTTATGAGGATATTCTGCATTATCAAAAAATCATCAAGGCGATGGTTGAAACCGATAGGCTTATGCAGGCGATTGACCAATTAGATATTGTTTAACACCACCTATTATAAATAACGTACATATAAGGCTTTAGAGTAGTATTTCTTTGTAAGGCTTGCTTATGTTGGGTTATAATTGCGCCTGATTTAGTGTGGCTGGACAAGTACAAGCAAAAGAAAAAACGTATAAAAATCCGTATAAAAACATCATTAGAATTAGATAGGTTAAGTCATGATGCGGGTTTTAAGGAATTGTTCTAGTCTCTCCGTCGCACCAGTAGTTATTGAATTAAGTAGTTGGTCAATTAAGTTTTAAGCAATGAATTAGGTGATTATTGCCGCCGTGTTTGTAGTAATAGTGTAATAAAAGGCGTGTAAAAATAAAGCAATATTACCAATTTATTTGATTGGTCTTTTCAGAAGTTCGGTTTTCAGAGATTTAGTTTGGGGCTGGTAAGTGTTAGAAAATTACTTTCCGATATTGATGTTTATCCTCGTGGGCTTGGCGGTCGGCGTTGGGCCTCTTGTATTGGGCTTGCTGGTTTCGCCGCATAAACCTGACTCTGCAAAAAATTCCCCCTATGAATGTGGTTTTGAAGCGTTTGAAGATGCGCGTATGAAATTTGATGTGCGCTATTATCTGGTCGCGATTTTGTTCATTTTATTTGATTTGGAAATTGCCTTTTTATTTCCATGGGCGGTTGTTCTTCAAGAAATTGGTCTGTTTGGTTTTATTGCTATGCTGATATTTTTGGGTGTGCTCGTCATTGGTTTTATTTACGAGTGGATGAAGGGCGCCCTGGAATGGGATTAAACCTTAGAGTGGAACTAAGTCAGTCATGAGTATTGAAGGTATTTTAGAAAAAGGCTTTGTGACCACTACGCTGGATACGGTGATTAATTACACTCGTACTGGTTCAATGTGGCCGATGACCTTTGGGTTAGCTTGCTGCGCGGTAGAGATGATGCATGCAGGTGCGTCACGTTATGATTTAGACCGTTTCGGTATTGTGTTTCGCGGAAGCCCGCGCCAGTCTGATGTGATGATTGTCGCTGGTACGCTGGTGAATAAAATGGCGCCAGCTCTGCGTAAAGTATATGACCAAATGGCTGAACCGCGTTGGGTAATCTCGATGGGTTCTTGCGCCAACGGTGGTGGATATTATCATTACTCATATGCGGTAGTGCGTGGTTGTGACCGTATAGTGCCTGTCGATGTCTATGTGCCTGGTTGCCCACCGACGGCAGAGGCGTTGCTATACGGTATTATTCAGCTGCAGAATAAAATTAAACGTACAAATACGATAGCGCGCTAACGATATGGCCACTAAATTAGAGCAGTTATTGACAAGTTTACAAGCATCTCTAGGTGATAAAATCACCAAGCATATCGTCGCATTTAACGAAGTGACTATTGAATGTAAATCGGCCGATTATTTGAACGTGTGCCAAACGCTACGTGATGATGCCGCTTTAAAGTTTGAGCAGTTAATTGATTTAAGTGGTGTGGATTATCAAGCCTACGGTGATGGTGTATATGACGGCATGCGCTATGCGGTAGTTTGCCACTTCTTGTCTGTTACTCTTAATCATCGTGTTCGCTTACGTGTATTTGCGCAAGATGAGGATTTCCCGATTTTGCCAACATTGGTCGATACGTGGCCTGTCGCTAACTGGTACGAACGTGAAGCGTTTGATTTATTTGGTATTATGTTTGAAAATCACCCGGATCTTCGCCGATTACTTACAGATTATGGCTTTGTTGGCCATCCTTTCCGTAAAGATTTCCCTATGATAGGCACTGTAGAAATGCGTTATGACCCTGAGCAGCAGCGCGTGATATATCAGCCTGTGTCGATTGATGAGCGAAATAACGTGCCGCGTGTAATTAGAAGTGAGGGCGCTCATCATGGCTGAGATTCGTAATTACACCATGAACTTCGGCCCGCAGCATCCTGCGGCACACGGCGTATTGCGCTTGGTTCTGGAGCTGGATGGTGAAGTCATACAGCGCGCTGACCCGCATATTGGCTTATTGCATCGTGGCACTGAAAAGCTAGCTGAAAATCGCACTTATTTGCAATCTATCCCTTACATGGATAGATTAGATTACGTGTCCATGATGTCGAATGAGCATGCCTATGTAATGGCGATCGAAAAGATGATGGGTATAGATGTGCCTATCCGCGCGCAATATATTCGCGTGATGTTTGATGAAATCACTCGCGTACTCAATCACTTGCTTTGGCTAGGTGCACATGCGCTGGACGTAGGTGCAATGACGGTATTCTTATACGCTTTCCGTGAGCGTGAAGATTTATTTGATTGCTACGAAGCAGTTTCTGGTGCACGTATGCATGCTGCATATTATCGTCCAGGCGGCGTGTATCGCGATTTGCCTACTCATATGCCGCAGTATGCAGTATCGCCTTTACGTAACGCTAAAACAGTAAGCAAGCAAAATGAAAACCGTCAGGGTTCGTTATTAGACTTTATCGAAGATTTTACCAATCGTTTTCCAAAATATGTCGATGAATATGAAACACTGCTCACTGACAACCGTATTTGGAAACAACGTACAGTTGGTATCGGTGTAGTAACGCCAGAGCGGGCTTTGGCGTTAGGTATGACAGGCCCTATGTTACGTGGCTCAGGCATTGCTTGGGATTTACGTAAAACGCAGCCTTATGAAGTTTATGCTGATATGGATTTTGATATTCCAGTTGGCGTCAATGGTGATTGTTATGACCGTTATTTGGTTCGTATGGAAGAGTTTAGGCAATCTAACCGTATTATTAAACAATGTGTGGATTGGTTGCGTAAAAATTCAGGCCCGGTAATTACCACTGATAACAAGGTTGCACCGCCTGACCGTGAGGGCATGAAGAGCAACATGGAAGACCTGATTCATCACTTTAAATTGTTTACTGAAGGTTTCCATGTGCCAGCTGGTGAAGCTTATGCTGCCGTAGAGCATCCAAAAGGCGAATTTGGTATTTATATGGTATCTGATGGTGCAAATAAGCCATACCGCTTAAAAATTCGTGCACCTGGTTTTGCCCACCTGGCAGCATTAGATGAAATGACACGCGGCCACATGATCGCTGATTTGGTTGCGATTATTGGTACGCAGGACATTGTTTTCGGTGAAATTGACCGATGAGCATCATTTTTCACGCCCATTCATTGTTGTTCGCACTTTCGCCATCCTCATGTACTTCAGTACATTCCAGTGGCTCAAGCACTCACGCCTCGACTGAGCGTGAAATACTCGCTCCTCGGAGTAGGAATATATAAGTATGTTAAGTCCAGAAGCAATAACTAAAATAGATTACGAACTGACGAAATATCCAGCAAATCAGCGTCAAGCAGCGGTGATGAGCGCATTGCGTATTGTGCAAACTGAGCGTGGCTGGCTATCAAAAGAGAGTATTACTGAGGTGGCACAATATTTAGGCATGCCTGAAATTGCCGCGTTAGAGGTAGCCACTTTTTATAACATGTACGACTTGTCGCCTGTTGGAAAATACAAAATAACGGTTTGCACTAATATTTCATGTATGTTGCGCGATAGCGATGTAATAGTCGACCATTTAAAAGCTAAGTTGGGTGTAGGTTTTAATGAGGTGACGGCAGACGGGAAATTCTGCATCAAAGAGGGTGAATGCATGGGTTGCTGTGGTGGCGCACCATTATTGCATGTGAATAATACACAAATGCATGAGTTTTTAACTACTGAAAAAGTGGATGCTGTTTTGAAAGATTTGCTTCAGCAATCTTCGGATGAAGAGGCTGTGAAATAATGGCTACCAAAAAAGCAAAAACAAAGGCTAAAACACCTGTGATGACAGACTTGAAAGGCCAGACCTTGCTTTGTCTGCGTACGCTGACAGAAGAAAATCCAGCTGCGTTAGACACATATATCAAGCTGGGCGGCTATTCTGCACTAAAACGTATTGTGACTGATAAAGTCAAAGCAACCGACATTATCACCGAAGTTAAAACTTCGGGTTTACGTGGTCGTGGTGGTGCAGGTTTCCCTACAGGGCTTAAATGGAGTTTTATGCCGCGTTATTTTGACGGCACAAAGTATTTAGTCTGTAATACCGATGAAGGCGAGCCTGGCACATTTAAAGATCGCGATATTATTCGCTATAACCCGCATCAGTTAATTGAAGGTATGGCAATTGCGGCTTATACATTGGGCGCGAGGGTAGGTTATAACTATATTCATGGTGAGATTTGGCAGGATTATGAAATCTTTGAAGCTGCTTTGCATGAAGCAAAAGCTGCTGGTTATCTGGGTGAAAATATTCTAGGGACTAATTTCAGTTTTGATTTATACGCCGTGCATGGCTACGGCGCCTATATCTGCGGTGAAGAAACCGCGCTGATTGAATCAATTGAAGGTAAAAAAGGCCAGCCGCGTTTTAAACCGCCATTTCCTGCAAGCTATGGCGTATTTGGTAAACCTACCAATGTGAATAATACTGAAAGCTACACTTCCATCCCTTGGATATTGCAGCATGGTGGTCAAGCTTTTGCAGATTTAGGTGTGCCTAATTCTGGTGGTACAAAACTATTTTCAGTCTCTGGACATGTTGAAAATCCAGGCAATTACGAAGTGAAAATGGGCACTCCGTTTAATGAATTGTTAGCGTTGGCTGGTGGTGTTTGGAAAGGCCGTAAACTTAAAGCGGTGATTCCAGGCGGCCCATCCACACCAGTCATGCCAGCTGAAGCGATTATGGCTGCTACTATGGATTATGATGGCTTAAGTAAAGCACGGTCTAGCTTAGGTGCAGGCTCAATGATAGTGATGGATGAAACAACTTGCATGGTAAAAACCTTGCATCGTTTGTCTTACTTTTTTTATGAGGAAAGTTGTGGGCAATGTACGCCATGCCGCGAAGGCACAGGTTGGGTCTATCGTGTGATTGACCGGATTGTGAATGGCAAGGGCAAAATGGAAGATTTGGATTTGTTAACTGATGTAAGCAACAACATCGCTGGACGCACTATTTGCGCGCTTGGCGAGGCCGCAGCAACGCCTGTGTTGAGCTTTATTAAACATTTTAGACCAGAGTTTGAATACTACATTCAACATGGCAAGAGTATGCTGGACAGCAAATAAACGGTAAAAATAAATAATGTTAAATATTGAAATAGACGGCAAAGCACTAGAAGTCGAGCACGGCAGCACCATTATTGATGCGGCTGATAAGGCCGGCATTGCCATTCCGCGTTTTTGTTATCACCCAAAGCTATCAGTAGCCGCTAATTGCCGTATGTGCTTGGTGCAGGTTGAAAAGTTTAATAAACCATTACCCGCATGCGCTACACCGGTAGCAGACGGCATGAAAATTTTCACACGCTCAAAATCTGCTATTGAAGCGCAAAAGAGCGTAATGGAATTTTTGTTGATTAACCACCCGCTTGATTGTCCGATTTGTGATCAAGGCGGCGAGTGTGATTTGCAGGACATCGCTGTGGCTTACGGCACCAGCGGTTCACGTTATACCGAAGAAAAACGGGTTGTTTTTAACAAGAATATCGGACCGTTAGTCAGCACAGACATGACGCGATGTATTCAATGTACGCGTTGTGTACGCTTCTTGCAAGAGGTTGGCGGCATCATGGAGTTGGGCATGGTTGGTCGTGGCGAGCATGCCGAAATTGCCGCCTATGTTGATAAGAGTGTGAACTCAGAACTCTCAGGCAATATCATTGACTTATGCCCGGTTGGCGCGCTTACTAGCAAGCCATTTAGGTACTCAGCACGTAGCTGGGAACTGACACGCCGCCCAAGTATTGCGCCGCATGATGGTTTAGGTTCACATATTGAAGTGCACGTTAAAGATAACAAAGTCATGCGCGTATTGCCGCGTGAAAAAGAAAGTATCAATGAGTGCTGGTTATCTGACCGTGATCGCTTTTCTTACGAAGGCCTGAATAGTCCAGACCGCCTTAAAGTACCTATGATTAAGCATAATGGTGCTTGGGTAGAAACTGATTGGAAAACAGCATTAGAATTCGCAGCTGGTCAAATTAAAGATATTACCAATGAGCACGGTAGCGAAGCGCTTGGGGTACTTGTTTCACCCAATAGCACTATGGAAGAAGGCTACCTGGCAAAGAAATTAGCCGCTGGTTTAGGTTGTGGCAACGTAGATTATCGCCTGCGCCAAACGGATTTCAGGTTAGATGGTAAGCGTTTAGGAACGCCGTGGATGGGTTGTAATATCCAGGAAATTGAAGAGCTAGACAGAATATTGGTCATTGGCTCAAATTTACGAAATGAACATCCCTTGCTAGCGCAACGTTTCCGTAAAGCTGTGGCGAATGGTGCGGAACTTTCAATTATTAGCCCACTTGATAATAATCCCTTAATGGATATCGCTCATAAGGTGATTGTGCGCCCTAACGACATGGTGAACGTGCTTGGGCAAGTGCTTAAGGCGATGTCTGGATTACAGCGTTTATCATTATGTTTGCCACCGTCACTTACTCAGTTACTTTCTGATATTAAGGTGCGTCCAAATACGCAAGCCATTGCAGAGAGCATGGCTGGGCATGGTAAGGATTACGATTTAATTTCTCCAAAAGTGGGTATTTTCTTAGGCAATATGGCTTTAAGTGACCCGCGCTTCACAGAAATGTACAGTATGGCAGAAGCTATTGGCGGAATTTCAGGCGCCAAAGGCGGTATCTTGCCAGCAGCAGCCAATAGCACTGGTATGCATATGATGGGTGTGATGCCGAACGCTACGGGCATGCATGCGCGTGCGATGCTTGAAGTGCCACGCAAAGCTTATTTGATTGTGAATATTGAGCCTGAATTAGATTGCCAACACGCTGCGTTAGCAAAAGCTGCGATGGAAAAAGCAGAGTGCGTTGTTGCACTGACTGCGTTTAAATCACAGGCATTGGATAATGCCGATGTTCTGTTACCAATTGCGCCGTTTACTGAAACATCTGGCACATTTATGAGCATGGAAGGTCGTGTGCAAAGCTTTGCTGCCGTGACTAGACCGTTAGGTGAGTGTCGCCCAGCATGGAAGGTATTACGTGTCTTGGCTAATGCTTTGGGTTTGCAAGGGTTTGATTACGAAACCAGCGAACAAGTAAAAGATGCTATTTTTGGTGGTGAAAAACCTTCCGCAATGGTTTGGCGTAGCCTGAATAACAATCTGAAAGAGTTGGTAGAGATTCACATTAATATCAAACATGATGGTTTGCAGCGTATTGGCGAAGTGCCGCAGTATGAGTCTGATCCAATTGTACGACGTTCAGTGCCATTGCAAAAAACCAAATACAATATCAAACCAATGGCGCGCATGTGCGCCAGCCAGCTTTCAGAATTAGGCTTGGTCGATGGTGATTACGTATTGGCTAAGCAAGATAAAGGTAGCGCCGTGCTGACAGTTAAACTTGATAATCACGTTGCGAAAGGCTGCGTGCGTGTTGCTGCAGCGCATGAAGATACAATTGGTTTGGGCGATTTGATGGGTGATATTGCTGTTGAAAAAATCTCAGCAGAACAATTTACTGCCCATGAAGCTGTCACCATGGAGGCGCGCGGCTAATGGAATGGTTATCAACTATATTTGGTAGTTACTGGCCTGCGGTGCAACTCACAGGTTGGACATTGATTAAAATCGTTGCCATTGTTGCACCGCTAATGGGTGCGATAGCCTATCTTACGCTCGCTGAACGTAAAGTCATTGGCTATATGCAAGTGCGTATCGGCCCAAACCGCGTTGGTTATTTTGGGTTATTGCAACCAATAGCCGATGGATTAAAGCTTTTATTCAAAGAGATTGTTGTACCTACTGCTTCGAATAAAGGTTTATTTTTATTAGGCCCAGTACTCGCTATTGCGCCGGCCTTTGCAGCTTGGGCAGTGATTCCGTTCGATGCAACTTTAGTGCTGGCAAACATAAATGCAGGCTTACTTTATATCTTAGCCATGACTTCAGTGGCCGTTTACGGCGTCATCATTGCAGGTTGGGCATCAAACTCTAAATACGCTTTTTTAGGTGCGATGCGTTCAGCAGCACAAATCGTATCATATGAAATTGCCATGGGTTTTGCTTTGGTGGGCGTGCTGATGTGTGCCAACTCGCTTAATTTGGGTCAAATTGTGATGGGGCAGGCTGGCGGTTTGCATCATTGGTATTTCTTGCCATTATTTCCATTATTTATCGTCTACTTTATTAGTGCTGTAGCAGAAACCAATCGTGCGCCATTTGACGTGGCTGAAGGTGAATCAGAAATTGTCGCTGGGTTCCATGTGGAATATTCTGGCATGGCATTCGCAGTATTTTTCTTAGCTGAATACGCTAATATGATTTTGGTTTCTATATTAGCTGCAATCATGTTCTTGGGTGGCTGGTTATCCCCCGTTACATTCATTCCAGATAGCTTTTTATGGTTGTTAGCCAAAGTCGGTTTCTTATTGTTCTTGTTTTTATGGTTTAGGGCAACGTTTCCAAGATACAGGTATGACCAGATCATGCGTCTAGGCTGGAAGGTGTTTATACCGATTACTATTGTATGGATTGTATTTGTAGGCGGTATGATGCAAACACCTTGGGCTTACTTGTTTCACTAATACTTATTTGTATTACTAAATAACAGAAAATATTTAATTAGATAATTTATGATCGCAAAAATTAAATCTACGCTTTCTAGCCTGATGCTGGTTGAGCTACTAAAAGGGATGGCATTAACAGGCCGCTACTTTTTTGCGCCTAAAATTACGGTGCAGTATCCAGAAGAGGTAACGCCGCAGTCCAATCGGTTCCGTGGCTTGCACGCGTTACGTCGTTATCCAAATGGTGAAGAGCGCTGTATCGCTTGTAAGCTGTGTGAGGCTGTATGTCCTGCCATGGCGATTACCATTGAATCTGAACAGCGTGATGATAATACTCGCCGTACTACTCGCTACGATATCGATCTCACTAAATGTATTTTTTGCGGTATGTGTGAAGAATCATGTCCAGTGGATTCTATTGTAGAGACGCGTGTTTTTGATTATCACGGTGAACAACGCGGTGACTTGCTCTACACCAAAGAAATGTTGCTCGCGGTGGGCGATAAGCATGAACAACAAATTGCCGCTGACCGTGCGGCCGATAAAGCCTTTAGATAGAACTGTATAAATATGACCTTTTTTGGCTTACCTTTTCAAGACATTGTTTTTTATACGCTGGCAGCTATTTTGCTGTACGCAGCTTTGCGGGTGATTACCACACGTAATCCAGTTTACGCAGCGCTGTATTTAGTTTTGGCGTTTTTTACCGCAGCTGGTGTATGGCTGCTGTTAGAAGCCGAGTTTTTGGCAATTGTACTGGTGCTGGTGTACGTTGGCGCAGTGATGGTGTTGTTCTTATTTGTAGTGATGATGCTGGATATCAACTTAGACAAGTTGCGCGAAGGTTTCTGGAAAGCATTGCCAATAGCCTTGCCTGTAGGTGGTTTGATGGCGGTGGAAATGGTGATGATAGTAGGCGTACGTAATTTTGGTGCTGATAAAATCGTTGCCCCAGCAGCACGTCCAGCCGATTACAGCAACACTGCGGAGTTAGGGCGTGTGCTTTACACGGATTATCTATTGCCGTTTGAATTGGCCTCAGTCGTATTGCTGGTTGCTATTATTGCCGCGATTGCGCTTACCTTAAGAGACCGCAGAGAGAGCAAGTCTGTCGATCCTGCCAAACAAGTACTGGTGAAAAAGGCAGACCGGATTCGGATTGTTAAGATGGATGCGGTTGTTGAAAAAGATTCAGAAGCGTCCAGTGATGTTTCAACTGTTGCTAAGGAGGCTGAATAATGGTTGGCTTATCCCATTACCTTATTTTAGGCGCGCTTCTGTTTGCGATTAGCGTGGTTGGCATATTTTTAAATCGTAAAAATGTCATTATTATATTGATGGCAATTGAGTTGATGCTGTTAGCTGTAAACCTTAATTTTATTGCCTTCTCACATTATCTGCATGATATTGCAGGCCAAGTTTTTGTATTTTTTATACTCACCGTAGCAGCCGCAGAATCTGCGATTGGCTTAGCCATTTTAGTGGTGTTGTTTAGAAATTTACGCACAATTAACGTTGACGATTTAGATCAATTAAAAGGGTAAGTTGAGAATGACTATGCAACAAATTTATCTCGCTATTCCCTTGCTGCCATTACTTGCTGCCATAATCGTTGGCTTGTTTGGTCAGCAATTGCCACGTGCCTCTGCCCACATTTTAACTATTTTAGGTGTAGGTGCGTCATTTGCCTTGTCACTTTATGTGCTTAAAGATGCAATGGTTAGTGCTCCGTATAATGAGACTGTCTACTCATGGTTAAAAAGCGGTAATTTCACATTTGAAATAGGTTTTTTAATCGATCGACTATCAGCCATGATGATGGTAGTTGTGACTTTTGTATCGCTAATGGTGCACATTTACACCATTGGCTATATGAAGGAAGATGAAGGTTACGCGCGCTTCTTTAGTTACATCTCGCTATTTACTTTTGCCATGTTGATGTTGGTGATGAGCAACAACTTCATGCAGCTATTTTTTGGCTGGGAGGCCGTAGGTTTGGTTTCTTATTTGCTCATCGGCTTTTGGTACAAGCGGCCAACGGCTATTTACGCCAACTTGAAAGCTTTTTTGGTGAACCGCGTGGGAGATTTTGGTTTTTTACTCGGCATTGGCTTGGTGTTATTTCACTTCGGCAGTTTAGATTACGCTGCAGTGTTTTCAGTTGCACCGCAAATGGCAGATGTTCAAATTTCGCTAATCGGTAATACACAATGGTCTCTAATGACTGTGACTTGTATCTTACTGTTTATTGGCGCAATGGGTAAATCAGCCCAAGTGCCGTTACATGTGTGGTTGCCAGACTCAATGGAAGGCCCTACGCCAATTTCAGCCTTGATTCACGCAGCCACCATGGTGACAGCAGGTATTTTTATGGTGGCACGTATGTCTCCATTGTTTGAATTATCATCAACTGCGCTGTCATTTGTGATTATTATCGGCAGCATCACCGCGTTGTTTATGGGCTTTTTGGGCATTATTCAAAATGACATTAAACGTGTCGTGGCTTATTCAACACTTTCTCAATTGGGTTATATGACGGTGGCACTTGGTGCATCAGCATATTCAGTGGCTATCTTCCATTTGATGACACACGCGTTCTTTAAGGCGTTGTTGTTTTTAGGTGCAGGTGCGGTAATTATGGGCATGCACCACGACCAGGATATTCGCAACATGGGCAACCTTAAAAAATACATGCCTGTGACCTGGATAACCTCGCTCATCGGCTCGTTAGCATTAATAGGTACGCCATTCTTATCTGGATTCTATTCAAAAGACAGCATTATTGAAGCAGCAAAAGCCTCAACTATTACTGGTAGCAGCTTCGCCTATTTTGCTGTGCTAGCCGGCGTTTTTGTAACTGCCTTTTATAGCTTTCGCATGTACTTCCTGGTGTTCCACGGAAGTGAAAAGTGGCGCGTTGTTAAACATGATGCACATCATGATGAGGCACATGACGACCACAGTCATCATCACGGATTAGCACCAACAGATGATCCGCATGAACCTGGTTGGGTGATTAAATTACCATTAATTTTATTAGCAATTCCATCATTGGCTATTGGTTACTTTGCGATTGAGCCTATGTTATTTGGTGACTTCTTCAAGGGCGTTATTACCGTTAATTCTGCAGTGCACCCTGCGATGCACGAGCTTAATCATCACTGGCATACTATTTATCACTCAGCAGCAGGTATGGCTTTACATGGTTTGCTGACGTTGCCATTTGCACTAGCAGCCTCCGGCGTAGGGTTGGCATGGTTTTTCTACATGAAACGTCCTGATATTCCAGCCAATATTCAAACAAAGTTTTCTACAATTAATGCTATTTTAGAAAACAAATATGGTTTTGATAGTTTTAATGAGCGTGTATTTGCAGCAGGGTCACGTTTTATCGGTAATAAGCTTTGGCAAATCGGTGACGTTAAGATTATCGATGGTGCAATGGTGAATGGTACGGCAAACCTAATAGGCAAGCTCTCTGGTGTGGTGCGTAAATTGCAAACGGGCCTCATTTATCACTACGCATTCGCCATGATTATCGGCGTGTTTTTTATGCTGTCGTTCTACTCGTTTAAATTTTAAGTAAAGTATAAAAAGAAAATGGTTGATTACTTTATCCAGCACATTCTAAGCTTCTCCATCTGGGTGCCAGTGTTAGCGGGTATTGTTGTATTAGCTACAGCTAATGACAGCAAGCCTAACGTTACTCGTTGGTTGGCACTGCTTGGTGGGATTCTGAGCTTTCTAGTCACAATTCCACTGTATACGCACTTCAATTTTGCTGACGGCGGCTTTCAGTTTCAAGAAGGCTTTAGCTGGATTCCAGCCTTTAATATCAACTACCACTTAGGCGTGGATGGCATTGCGATACCACTCATACTGCTGACCAGTTTTACCACTGTAATTGTGATTATTTCCGCATGGGAAGTGATTGAAAAACGCGTGGCGCAATATATGGCTTCTTTCCTTATTATGAGTGGTTTAATGATTGGTGTGTTCAGTGCCTTGGATGCCATTTTGTACTACGTATTCTGGGAGGCAATGCTCATTCCAATGTTCTTGATTATAGGGATTTGGGGCGGGCCAAATCGCGTGTATGCCACGGTTAAGTTCTTTTTATATACGCTGCTGGGCTCACTGCTTATGTTGGTGGCGTTTATATATTTATATTATCAAACAGGAAGCTTTGATATAACGGCTTATTACAGGCTTCCAATCCCGCTCAATGTACAAGTACTCATTTTCTTGGCATTTTTTGCAGCGTTTGCTGTAAAAATTCCAATGTGGCCTGTACATACTTGGTTGCCAGATGCACACGTAGAAGCGCCTACAGGCGGTTCTGTGGTGTTGGCTGCTATTGCACTTAAATTAGGTGGATATAGCTTCCTGCGTTTTGCGATGCCAATCGCGCCAGATGCGTCGCATCATTTATCAGGCTATATGATTGCCTTGTCGTTGATTGCGATTGTTTATATTGCACTCGTGGCTTTGGTGCAAAAAGACATGAAAAAGCTGATTGCTTATTCTTCTATCTCGCACATGGGTTTTGTCACACTAGGTTTCTTTATATTTAATAATTTAGGGCTAGAAGGCGCAGTCGTGCAAATGGTGTCGCATGGCTTTATTTCAGCAGCTATGTTCTTATGTGTTGGTGTGTTGTACGACCGGGTTCACAGTCGCCAAATCGAGTCTTATGGTGGTGTTGCGAATACAATGCCGGTATTTGCCGCGTTTGTAGTGTTGTTTGCAATGGCTAATAGCGGTCTACCAGGTACTTCTGGTTTTGTTGGTGAGTTCATGGTGATATTAGGTGCAATTCAAGTTAACTTTTGGTATGCGTTCCTAGCTTCATTTACGCTTATTTTTGGTGCAGCTTATACCCTTTGGATGGTAAAGCGCGTGTTTTATGGTGAGATAGCCAACGAGAAAGTTGCAGCATTAAAAGATTTAAACAAAAGAGAATTTTTGATATTAGCGATATTGGCATTATTGGTATTAGCTCTAGGGATATACCCGCAGCCGCTTACCGATATGACCAATGCCACAGTTACTCAACTTCTTTCACATTTAGCGCAAAGCAAACTGCCGGCCAGCTTGCCATCAGGTCTATAAGTTATGGAAAATATACGTTACGACCTCATCACAGCCTTACCTGAAATCGTCATAGTTTGTATGGCGATGTTTATTTTACTGGCTGATTTGTTTCTTAAGTCAAGTAATCGCATCGCGATTTATGTACTAGCACAGGTGACATTATTAGTAGCTGCCTACTTAACCTTTAGTACACACACGCCTAGTGTTGGATATGCATTTACCGGAACATTTGTAGATGATGCCATGGCCGATGTACTTAAACTCATGATTTATTTAGGTACTTCGTTGATATTTGTTTATAGCCGACAATATATTCAGTTACGTGAAATGTATCGCGGCGAGTTTTACGCATTGGTGCTGTTTTCTGTCGTCGGCATGATGATTATGGTATCAGGCCAGAACATGCTTACGCTGTATGTAGGCTTAGAGTTATTGTCATTAAGCCTTTACGCACTAGTCGCGCTTGACCGCGATAACGCTAGAGCTACCGAAGCTGCCATGAAATACTTTGTATTAGGGGCATTGGCTTCCGGCATGTTGTTGTACGGCATGAGTATGATATACGGTATGACAGGTAGCCTGAATATCTCTGAAATCAATAATGCGTTGATGGGTGGAGAAAACGTACAGTCAGTGCTGATTTTAGGTCTTGTTTTTATTGTGGCTGGTTTAGCATTTAAATTGGGTGCAGTACCTTTCCAAATGTGGGTACCAGATGTTTATGAGGGGTCGCCAACGGCAATCACTTTGTTAATTAGCTCTGTGCCTAAGTTGGCTGCGTTTGCATTTATTATCCGTATGCTCGAGCAAGGTTTACATACACTTGCAGTTGACTGGCAACAAATGCTGATGATCATGG
This sequence comes from Methylotenera sp., assembly GCF_030684185.1. Taxonomy (GTDB): domain Bacteria; phylum Pseudomonadota; class Gammaproteobacteria; order Burkholderiales; family Methylophilaceae; genus Methylotenera. The sequence continues at coordinate 92,008 of NZ_JAUXOY010000028.1, read as the reverse complement.
CTGTGTTGTCTATCGTTATCGGTAACGTCACAGCAATTGCACAAACCAACTTAAAGCGTATGTTGGCTTATTCTACAATTTCACATGTGGGTTTTGTGTTGTTTGGTTTAATGAGCGCAAGTATTAATGGTTTTACTTCTGCGCTGTTTTACATCGTCAGTTATGTATTAATGACCTTGGCTGGTTTTGGCATGATTCTATTGTTATCACGCAAGGGATTCGAGGCTGAAAAACTGGATGATCTCAAAGGCCTGAATCAACGTAGCCCATGGCATGCATTTTTAATGTTAATTGTCATGTTTAGTATGGCTGGCGTGCCTCCAACGCTGGGGTTCTATGCCAAATTTACCGTGTTGCAAGCCGCATTGCAGGCTGGCTTCTTATGGTTAGTGGTGTTTGCTGTTCTCATGGCCGTGATTGGTGCATTTTATTATCTTCGCGTTATCAAACTGATGTATTTTGATGAACCTGTAGATCACCATCCTATTCAGGCACCTATGGATATGCGTATTGTATTAGGTGTTAATGCGCTAGCCTTGTTAGCAATAGGGCTTATGCCGCAAGGACTGATGGAGTTATGTAGTTATGCCATCTCAAAAAGTTTAGGCTAATTTAGATAGATAGCGGTGTAATACACTTAGCCGCGATATTGTTTAATTTTTTTCTTGTAAACAATCGTAAAGTAAACGCAACAGTCCCTCAGACACCCTTAATCTCATTCACTTAAAAGCTAAAATATACAAAAAGTACTTGTATATTTTAGCTTGTCATTCAAAATATCAACACATCGAACTCAATTTAACCTCCTTAAATTAAAGGCTTGCTATGCGCTTAGATGATGAACGTGAAAGCAGTAATGTGGAAGACAGGCGCGGTAGCGGCGGAAGAATGCCAATCGGAGGCAAAAGCATCGGTTTAGGGACTATCGCCATCGCATTGCTTGCTATGTATTTTGGTATTGATCCTTCTGTGGTGCTTAATATTGGTCAGGGTCTGCAGCAAGAAGCGCCTGTTGAAGCGCAAGCTATTCCTGCGAACGATCCGATGGCGAAATTTGTAGCAAAAGTGCTTGGTAGCACCGAGGATACATGGGGTAAGATTTTTGAGGCTTCTGGTCAACAATACCCTGCACCTAAACTCGTGCTATTCAGCGGTCAAACACCTACGGCCTGTGGGTCAGGTCAGGCGGCAATGGGTCCATTTTATTGTCCAGGCGATCAGAAAGTTTATATTGATTTAGGCTTTTATCATGAGATGAAAACGCGATTCAATGCCCCCGGCGACTTTGCGCAAGCTTATGTCATTGCACATGAAGTTGGTCACCATATTCAAAACCTGATGGGTACTTCTGATAAAGTGCAACAAGCTCGTCAAAGCGCGCGCACTGAGGCGCAAGCTAATCAGTATTCTGTCCGCCTAGAGTTACAAGCCGATTGTTATGCTGGTGTATGGGCAAATCATGCAGATGGAGCAAATCGTATTTTGGAAGCAGGCGATGTTGAGGAGGCGATGACTGCAGCAGCAGCAATTGGTGATGATGCATTGCAAAAGCAAGCGCAAGGTTATGCGGTGCCAGATAGCTTTACACATGGGACTTCACAGCAACGCATGCGCTGGTTTAATCAAGGCTTAAGCACTGGCGATATTCGTAAGTGCGATACATTTAGCGTGACATCCATTTAACTTAAGGTTGGTTTTTATGCTTTCTTCAGATGATGATTTAATAGAACATTGCATAAGTTCACAAACCATTGCTGCTGGAGGTATGCTGACCGTTAAGTGTGATGAAGTACGATTACCCAATGGCAATACCAGCTTGCGGGAATATGTAACGCACCCAGGCGCGGTGTTGATTGTGCCGATTTTACCAAATGGCAATGTGGTTCTTGAAAAACAATTCCGTTACCCACTCAACCAAGTGTTTATTGAATTGCCAGCAGGTAAGATAGACGCAGGTGAAGAGGTGCTGCTTACTGGTCAGCGTGAGTTATTAGAAGAAACTGGCTATGTAGCAAGTCATTGGGTGAAGCTAGGTCATCAGCATCCGTGCATAGGTTACTCAAATGAAGTTATTCATATTTATCTAGCCCATGGTTTGGTTGCAGGCACTCATCAGCGCGATGAAGATGAATCCCTGATAGTGTTTGAAGATAGTTTAGCGAACTGTTTATCTATGATACAAAGTGGTGAAATTACTGACGGTAAAACGATTATTGCCTTGTTTCTAGCAGAAAAATACTTGATGCTTAACCCTCAACTCCAACCTCAATTGCAATATGTGTGACTAATATGGTTAAAGTTCTGATTGTTGGCTGTGGAGATTTAGGTGGAGCGGTTGCTAACCAGTTGTCCAACTTAGGTTTTGATACAGTTGGCGTTAGACGCAGTATTAGTTCAATTGACGGTGTGACAATGATTCAAGCAGATGTTACGCAACCAGCGAGCTTAATTGATCTTAAGCATATTCAACCAGAAATTCTAATTTACTGTGTTGCCGCCAATGGCCAAACAGATGAGCAGTACAAAGCCCACTATGTGGATGGTTTGCGACATGTGTTAGCTATGCAGTCAGAAAATTTGAAACTAAAACATGTTTTTTTTGTCTCCAGTACACGTGTGTATGGCCAGCAGACAGATGCAGTTTTAGATGAATCGACACCTGCCATGCCTGCTGATTTTGGCGGTGTGCGCTTGCTGGAGGCAGAGAGTATGCTCAATAGCTTACATTGCAACAGTACAATATTGAGACTTTCAGGTATTTACGGAGCAGGGCGTTTGCGTATGATTAATTTAGCAAAGTTCCCTGAAAACTGGCCTGCACAAAACAGCTGGACTAATAGAATTCATCGGGACGACGCAGCGGCTTTCATGGTATTTTTAGTGCTGCAAGCATCTGCGGATGCTGCAATTCAATCTTGCTACATCGTCACTGATTCTAAACCCAGTTCCCAATTTGAAGTGCTAAGTTGGATAGCCAATCAAATGCAGATTAAAGTTGAAATCAAATCACCAGTTTTAGGGGGGGGTAAGCGTCTTAGCAATCAAACTATGTTAAATACAGGGTTTAGATTGCAATATCCAGATTTTAAAGCAGGTTATCATGCCTTGTTGACTGATATTTCTGTTTGATACCATTAAAATGAATTTAGTATGAAATTACTCATTACATTTTTAGTATTGCTTGGTTGTTCATTTGCAAATACTGCATTCGCGCGCGAAGAGTTTAGCCTGTGGCTTGATGCACTAAAGCAAGAAGCTATAAGTGTTGGAATCACTGAACAAACTGCCACAGACACAATGAGCCGTGTGCAGTTGCTGCCTAATATTATCAAGTTAGACCGTTCCCAACCTGAGTTCATCAGTCCATTTCTTGATTACTATCAACGGCGTGTAGATGCACTTAAAATTAAGCGTGGCCGTGAAATGCTCGCTAATCACGCCATATTACTCAATCAAGTTGAGATGCAATATGGCGTACCCAAGGAAATATTAGTTGCATTTTGGGGAATGGAAACCAATTATGGGCGTTTTCAAGGCAATATTGATATGCTTTCAGCGCTCGCCACCCTGGCTTACGACGGTCGGCGCTCTAGTTTTTTTCGTAATCAGCTCATGGACGCAATGCGTATGATAGATGCTGATCACGCTGATGCTGAAGAGCTTGTAGGATCATGGGCAGGTGCCTTTGGTAATATGCAATTTATGCCCACTACTTTTATGACCTATGCGGTGGATGGTGACGGCGATAATAAAATTGATGTCGTTAATTCTACAGCAGATGCATTTGCATCAGCCGCCAATTATTTATCTCAGGTAGGCTGGCGCAAGGGCGAGCCGGCGATGATAGAAGTACAACTACCCGCTAATTTTGATTGGCAAGTTGCACAGTTTAATTTAAGAAAACCGGTTGAAGAATGGGTGGCTATGGATGTAAGACCAATGCAGCCAACTTATTTATTATCAAATAATAATCCTAAAGCGCGTCTCGTTAATGTACATAGGCCAAAAGCTAAAAAAAATAAAAAAAGCTTGCATCAAATAACTTATAAAAAAGAGGCTGTTAAAAATTTACAAAGTAATCAGACTGCCAGCATTTCATCATTAAAATCTACACTGCCAAATGTTGCAGGCCATGCGGCCATTGTTTTACCACAAGGCTGGCGCGGGCCAGCGTTTATGATATTTGATAACTTTGATGCGGTCATGGATTGGAATCGCTCGGTCAATTATGCGCTATCTGTAGTGCAATTAGCCAATCGCATCAATGGCAAGCCACCTATTCTGGGCGGGCAATTTGCCGAAGTAGGTGCATTGTCATTCCAACAAATGATTGCATTGCAAACAGAGCTTAATAAAAATGGATTTGATGCAGGCGAACCAGATGGTTTTCCCGGATTAAGGACACAGGAGGCAGTAAGAGCTTTTCAACTATCGCAGCGCCTTCCAGCAGATGGGTACGCGAGCCCTAATATTTTTAATTATTTAAAAATAAGCCAATAAGTGTTATCAAGCCTTTAAATAAGGTTGTCCTCAATAGTTGATGTTCCAGAACTTGAAAGATACTCTTAATTTTATGATGGTTAATCGATTAAGTATTCAGTTCCTATGTTTGTTGTTTGCACCTGAGGCCACAATCAGCTAAAATCGCGCTCTGTTTGAAATTAAGCAATTTAGCATTGATTCAAACCCACGATTCAAAGTATAGGCGGTTAGCTCAGTTGGTTAGAGCGCTTGGTCGACATCCAAGAGGTCACCAGTTCGAATCTGGTACTGCCTACCAGTAACATGTTTTAAGAAGTCCTAAGCAGTCCACTAAGCCAGCCTAAGTGCTGGTTTTTTAATGTCTTTTTGTCTTGTAGTGTCCTAAGCCTTGCTATTACAGCCTAAATAATTTACAGTATTATTTGCGTTATTTAAAAATACCGCATTTATAAATACCGTAAATTGCTTAATTTTGAGGTTGATTATGGCTTTAACCGATATTGCAGTCAAAAGTAGCAAGCCTAAACAAAAAGCGTACAAGCTAAGTGATAGTAACGGCTTGTATCTATTCATTAGCCCTGCGGGTGGTAAATTGTGGCGGTATGACTTCGCCATTAATAAAACACGAAAAACGCTCGCGCTTGGCAAATATCCATTAATGACCTTGCTAGAGGCACGTGAAGCGCACTTGCAAGCCCGTAAAAATATAGCGGCTGGTATTGATCCTAGCAATTTAAAAAAGCAAGCCAAAGCCGATAGTGAAGTAAATAACGCAAATACTTTTGAGCTGTGGGCTAATCAATGGCTAGGGCATTGGCGGGTAGATAAAGCTACGCGTCATGTTGATATTATTAGCAAGCGATTAGCAACCAATGTGCTGCCTGTTTTAGGGGCGATGCCGATATTGAATATTACAGCGGTTGATATTGCTAACGTCATGCGCGGTATTGCAGGGCGTGGGGCTTTAGATGTTGCTACTAGTGCTTATCAAACCATTAGCCAAATATTCCGCTATGCCATTGCTAACGATAAAACGGCGCGTATCACCCGCAACCCCGCAACTGATATTAAGCCAAGCGATATTATTCAATCGCGCCCTGTGGTGAATCAAGCCCGTGTCGATATTAAAGACTTGCCAGTGTTATTGCGGGCGATTGATACCAGTGAAACTAGGGCGGTTACGCGCATTGCCATTAAGCTAATGGCTTTAACCTTTGTACGTACTAGCGAGCTAATAGGCGCAGAATGGCAAGAGATAGACTTGGAAGCTAAACAATGGCGCATTACAGCCGAGCGCATGAAAATGAAATCGCCCCACATTGTGCCATTGGCAAGCCAAGCGCTTGAATTGCTAACAACACTAAAAGAACAAACAGGCTGGAGTAAGTTTTTATTCCCCCACCAGCACGACCCTAAAAAAACCATGAGTAACAACACCATTTTGCAAGCCCTTAAACGCATGGGCTATCAGGGCAAAATGACAGGTCACGGCTTTAGAGGTATTGCCAGCACAGCGCTACACGAACAAGGTTACACGCACGAGCATATTGAGCTGCAACTTGCTCACGCACCGCGTAACGCAGTAAGTGCGGCCTATAACCATGCTCTATATTTGCAACCGCGTACTGTGATGATGCAGCAATGGGCGGACTATTTAGACGAACTCAAAGCGGGTGCAAAAGTATTACCGTTTAAGCAAGCGTAAAGGGGTGTATAAATATGTCGGAAATAAATTCAAGTCTTGAAGATAGGCTTCAAACAGAGCTTTCTGATGTCAATATCAAAAGAAAAGTTATTGCAATTCTTTTGCAAGACGCACCCGAACAGGTAGCAGGCGCTTTTGTAGTCGCTTCGGCTTTATTAAAAGAATCGTTGAATTTATTGCATGAGGTTACCGATAGGTTGCAACAGGAAATTGAGTTTTCGGATAAGTATCAATATATTTTTAAACTTACAGAACATCACACAAAGCGTGGTCAAAAAATTCTAAATGGTGCAAAAGTTGGGCATGAGGAATTATATGGAACGCCAGCTGAAAAAGAAGCAAAAAAACTAAAGATTCAAAATGAATGTAAAAATATTGCAATACTAAATCCATCATGGAATTTAACGGCAATAAGACAACAAGCCGCTGAAAATCTAGGTGATGGTTATGGCTTTAAAACAGTTACAAGAGCCACCCCCGACCTAAAAACACTACTCAACAAGTAGAGTTATTTTAGGTCAGACTAGCCACTGTCTTTTTTAAAATAATTTACAGTTCCATCATAACTGCTTAATAGACATAGCAGGATATTTTGGAGCAAATATGTACCATAAAATTTTAAGGCTAAAAGCAGTTAAAGACAGCACGGGCTTAAGTCGCTCTACCATTTACGCTATGCTTAAAGCTGGCAACTTTCCACAATCGGTTAAATTAGGCTTACGTTCCGTAGGTTGGTATGAGGCCGATATTCAAGGCTGGATTGCAAGCCGTCAAGCAAGCAAGGCGGCTTAACATGTCGAGCGCGAACCCAAAATACGCGGGCAAGTTCTCACGTAAAGCTCTGCCACCCGCAATTCAATACTACCAAACTGAAAATATGATACTTAAAGGTGCTGGCGCATGGCATGACGCTTTGCGTATATGGCAGATTTAAACATTAAGCCGAAGGGGTTATCAACACTAGATAAATTTAAACAGTTATCAACCACACGAAGGCTAGAGCAAATGAAAAACGACTTAAACAATGACCGCTATATTTTTGATGGCATAGCATTGGCTGGACAAATTACATTAATCTATTCAAAGCCTAATACTGGAAAAACTTTACTATTTTTCCGGATGTTGATTGATTCCATTAAGGATGGGCGGGTTGATGCTGAAAAAGTGTTTTATATTAACGCTGACGACCACTTTAAGGGACTGGTAACGAAAACTGAAATTGCAGCCGAGTACGGCTTTGAAATGATTAGCCCCGCAGAATCAGGCATTGACCCGAATAAGATAATCGCAATGCTAAGTGATATGGCGCAAAGCGGTGAAGCGCGCGGGTTAGTGATTATCTTAGATACATTGAAAAAGTTTGCAAATATGATGTCCAAAGAATCGCAATCAGCCTTATACAAAACACTTCGCAGACTGATTGCAAAAGATGCCACAGTAATTTTAGCTGGACATGCCAACAAATACCCTGATAGCGAAGGTAAGCTCGTTTACGAGGGCACCAGTGACACAATGAACGACATTGATTGCGCCTATGTAATAAATCTCACTTCACTGCCTGAGGGCGATGTAACGGTTGAATTTGTGCGTGAAAAGAATCGAGGCGATAACATTTTCAAAGCTAACTATTCTTACAAAAAACTTAAGGGCATGACTTACCAAGAAATGCTAGACAGCGTGAAGAAAGTTGATGGGGAACATGTCGGTAATAAAACTGATATAAATATTTTGCTAGATAAATTTGAATCAGAAATTTTGCTTATAACTGGCTTGCTTGAAAGGGGCAAGTTAAATCAATCGGCGATAATAAAAGCTTTTACTGATATGGGCGGCGAAGGTTTAGCTAGTGAATGTAGCGTGCGTAAATTAAAAGAATGCTTGAGGTTGTTTAATGGCAAATTATGGCGCGCACATAGGGCAGATAAGAAGGAAAAAACTTTTAGCTTAATATCCACTTCCACCGATTATGCAAAAGCCAAAAGCGGGGGGTGAATCATGTGTTTTTTGTAAAACTGTAACTTTTGTAATCAATCTTGTTTTGAATGCATAAATGTCAGCTGAAATTATCCTGAATTTTAGAAAACTAAAAAACAGCACCGCTACGAGCCTTATTCGGCGAACACATGTTTAAAAGTGACAAAAATGACATAGATTACATAAGTAACGATATTACATAAAACACACGATTCAACCCTCGCCCAAAAAAAGCCTAAAAATGCCAATAAACGCACCTGAGACGAGAAATTAGGAGATGTATAAATGACCGAACAAAACGAAAAAATATTTAACTGGGATAACTACGTGGATAGATTAAGAAAAACCAATGACCCAGCATATGGTGGTGGTGGCGGTGGTGGTTTTGGCAAAACTCCAGGACAACTACTTAAGGATGAAGTACTTCGTGCCTGCATTCATACTTGCGCCACTTTGCAATGGCTACATGAAACACTGGAAGATTCAGAATGGGAAAAGGCTGCTACCCTGAAACGGGCTGCGATTATTTACAAACTACCCAACTTTACCTACATGCTAGATTCCTGCCGAGCAAAAAAAAAGGCCACTGCTGCACAGGCGCGTTATCTTAAACAAATTATATTCCCCTTGCATGATGACTCTATGGAAGCAGAGGTTGAGCTTAGGCAGGCAATTAAAGACCCATTGTGGGAACTACATAATTACAAGCTGTTTTATAAACATAACAACATGCCTTTTCCACCTGACAATGACAAAGCGTAACAATAAAATTTGCTAACTATGGAAAAAACACCATTTCAAGGCAAGCGCGACGGTAGATTAACAACCGATGACTTCCTATTTATCGACGTTAATCACTTAAAGCGTGAGGGGCTTCTAGAGGCAACTAGCTTCTTTAGCTGCGAATGGAAGCGACGCGGTAAACTGGTGGATTCTATCAATGTAACCGTGAAAGATGACCACATCATTATTGATGACCAAGACATTTTCATTGAATGGTGGCGCTGCCCGCTGGGAGGCAAAAGACCATGGTTTCACTGCCCTTCATGTAACAAGCGTTGCTGTAAGCTGTATAAAGCAAATACTTCATTCGCCTGCAAGACATGTTTGAACCTCGTTTTTAAGGTATGGCATGAACGCCCTAAACGTCGAGCCTTGCGCCGTGCTGAAAAGGTTTTTCAAAAGGTTAAGTATGAATTCAACAGAAAAGGTGATAAACCAAAATGGCAGAGGTGGCCGACTTTCGAGCGCTTAGAAGCCGAGGCTGAACAAGCCTTAAATGTAATCAGCGGTGAAGAAGAAAAATTGCATGATAAACTTCGTAAGCTCAACCCGCCATCAAGCGGTATTTACTAAAGCAATCGGAAGTGCGGGAGTCTGCGTGTTTTCTTTTCGTTCATAAACTACTAGAATAAACACTCATTAAAATGGGGAATGAAATGATTGATTACTGCCAGCGATTCCATATCGTCAAAGACATGAACGGCGACTTGTTGTTTAGCATTTCTGATGTGTGGCTGATTATCAAGTTTATTTGGTTGTTGCCAGCAAAGGCGGTTGTGAGTTTGATTGAAAACAACTCGAAGTGGGCGGCATTCTTCGAAATTGACTGTTCAACAGGCGAATCTTGGGGCGGGGGTATGTTTTCTCTGGTTGGGTGGATTGTGATTTTTGTTGGAATTGTTGCAGTGCTGGCAGAAATAGCGGAAAGCAAATAATGGCTGTCAATATTTTTGAAGGTGCGCGCCGAATTGCAAAATTGGTAGCTGCCCTGTGGGTAATAGGATACATTGTAGCGGCATTTGATTTAACATCTTCTGTTTATGTTACATACCAGATTGATGACCCTGAAAAAGTGCCTATGCGAGCGGAAAGTGATTGCAACCATTCCGTTGATGTAACCAAGAGCTTGGATCTAACAACAAGCAAAGGAACAGACGTTTCGCTAACCCTTTGCTTTAAACACAGGGTTTTTGATAATGGCGCAAAGTTAATTCCTTATCTCTACGATAAAGACAAAACATTGTGGGGAGGCGAAGAATATTCTACCGAAGTTTTAAGCTACACCCAATCGGTAGCAAGTAATTTCAAGTTATCAAAATCTGATGAAGAGTGGATAGATGCTCAATGGTGGTTTGTACGGCTAAAAGAACTGGGATTGCTCGTGCTTATTGTAATTGGCGGATTGCTATTTCTATGGACGTTTACTTGGGTCGTTGGATGGATTGTGCGTGGCTTTAAGGGCATTCCGCAAGGACAAGACCAAAGAGAAAATAAAGTCGATACTTCACCCAGCCCATAAAAGCAGATATATATTGCTAGTGCATGGTTAAGAAACATCTTAGGAAGTTTGTTTTACATATTTAGATAGAGGAAATCATGACAAATGAAGTGAAGTTGCGCCTTTACATTACGGCGATTGTGATTGTTATGTTAATTCTCTATATCGGCCCACCAGCCATGAATTCTCACTTAATGACACTTCGAGAGGAATTGCGGTTAAGTTGTTATCTGGCGGGGCAAAGAATGGATTGGGATTACTGCCAACAGGAGGCTACCAAGAAGGCGGCATTATCCCTATGGCAATATCTGCTCCCCTACCTACCCGCAACTGCTATTCTCTGGTTCAGTTGGTTACTCAAACCAGAGCTACGGTTGTCGGATGATTCATACCCAAAACGGACAATGAACGCTCTATTGTGGCTTGGTCTGCTTGTTGCCGCATTTGGCATATGGAATGCCATTTGGCCTATCGTTAGCACGAGCGATGCTGAACTCTACAAAGTCTCAGCTCGAGATTTTCTAGCGGTGACTTGGGTGGCATCTGCATGGCTGATTGCCCCACTTTTGTTTCATCACTTGGTTGCACCAGTTTCATTGTCAACGAGCATGAGAAAAGGGAAGATTGCTTTATTGTTGCTCACGGTTGCTCCTATTGTCGCAGGTATCATTTATATCGTGCGAGATTTCATGATTATAAAGGGCTAACCGACTTCGATTAACCGCAGTCGGCACATAAACCCATTCATACGTAAATGTCTAGCCGATGGATACGTAGTATGTAGCTAATGGGAGACCTCATAGCCGACCCTTGCCGCCGAATAGACCCCCATGGGGTACTTGCAGCCAATGAAAGTAGCTAAACAAAAGTTAATTTAGCGATATTAATGTCTGTTTTCAATATTTTTTAGACACTAGCAGAACATCTACCATTTTGTATTAAACGGCTGAGTTTAGTCGTGTATAATTCAATTTAAGCCGTCAAATGCAATCGCGATTAAAAATAGTCACAATTTGTATTTGCGGTATTTTTTACGGCATATGCCTTTTTTAATTATCATAATAACCTATATAAACAATATGTTATGCATTTAATTAGGATTAGGTACTGACCAAAACTACTAAAGCCATTTCTTGTAAAAGAGGTGGCTTTTTTTGTTTTGGAGAGAACTTTTATTTATTGTATTATTTTGGTTGGTAAGTAGGGCTAAATATAAGGGCATATCATGAATAGAAGAGATGTCTTGCTTGGGGGTGTCGCTCTAGCTGCGGCGGCTATTACAGGCAACGTGCAGGCGGCAGTTAAGCGTAAACAATCTGCAATGGATACCGCTTACATTAGCCACTCATCTTGCCTTAAGCATAATATGGGCGCAAGCCACCCAGAGCGCCCGGAGCGCATGCAAGCCATCGAGTATCAACTCAAAGCATCAGGGTTGTTAAGTCTTCTTAGCCGACATGAAGCGCCTAAAGCGAGTAAAGAGCAGTTGGCACGTGTCCATAGCAATAATTATATTGAATGGATTTTCAGTCAATCGCCTACTTCAGGTTTGGTTCAGCTCGATGCTGATACCGCGATGAATCCTGATAGTTTAGAAGCCGCTCTACGTGCCGCAGGCGCAGCAGTCATGGGGGTAGATTTGGTGATGTCGCGTCAAGTCAAGAATGCATTCTGCAATACTCGCCCACCAGGGCATCATGCTGGGCGTGCCAGTGCGGCAGGCTTTTGTATTTTCAACCAGGTTGCAGTCGCTGCCGCGCATGCAATTAAGCATTATGGCTTACAGCGGGTAGCCATTGCTGATTTTGATGTACATCATGGCAATGGTACGGAAGATATTTTTCATGATGATTCACGCGTGATGCTTTGCTCAAGCTTTCGGCATCCCTATTATCCCAATAGCGGTGCTGATAGTGGTAATGATCACATCATTAACACACCGCTTGTTGTTGGTAGCACGGGGAGGGAGTTTCGTTCTGTGGTAACCGAGCAATGGTTGCCTGCCCTTGAGCGTTTTAAGCCGCAGTTGATATTGATATCAGCAGGGTTTGATGCGCATTTAGAAGATAAAATGGGAGGTCTAGCGTGGCTTGATGAAGATTATTTTTGGGTGACAGAGGCGCTTAAGAAAGTTGCAGAACGGCATGCCAACAAACGTATCGTATCTGTACTTGAAGGTGGGTACGCACTAAATGCCTTGGGCCGTAGCGTAGAAATGCATATTAAAAGTTTAAGCGGAATTTAATGTTTATTGCACTAATAAACATTGAGCTTGAGGAGAAAGCTGTGAGCACGCTAATCCCGCCTTTACTAAAAGTATTTCACATTAGTAAATCTGGAAATTAAACCTAAGAATTTAAACTAATCATTTAAATCTAGGCCATAAATTGCAGGGATAGGGCGCCTTATGAGATAATCGTGCGCAGTAATTTTTAGATAACTTTAGCTAATTTATAAGCCACAATCTTAAATTTGTGGCTTTTGTTGTTTTAGAGAGAAACGATATGCCAGTAATACGCTTGCCTGATGGATCTGAACGTAGTTTTGATAACTCCGTTACTGTGGCTGATGTTGCCATGAATATTGGTGCTGGTTTGGCCAAAGCAGCGCTTGCCGGCAGGGTGGATGGCGTATTGGTCGACACTTCTTATCTTATTAGCCAAGATGCAGACCTTGCAATCATTACCGATAAAAATGCTGAGGGTATCGATATTATTCGCCATTCAACCGCGCACTTGTTAGCGTATGCGGTAAAAGAGCTATTCCCAGAAGCACAAGTGACCATAGGTCCTGTCATAGAAAATGGTTTTTTCTATGATTTCAGTTACAAACGTGCTTTTACGCCAGAAGATTTAATTGCTATTGAAAAGAAAATGGCAGAGCTCGCCAAAAAAGATGAACAAGTGACGCGTAAGGTGTTGCCGCGTGATGAAGCGGTCAGTTATTTCAAATCAATAGGGGAGCATTACAAAGCGGAAATTATCGCCAGCATTCCGGCAGGTGAAGATGTTTCGTTGTATACCGAAGGCAACTTTACTGACCTTTGCCGTGGCCCACATGTGCCAAATACGGGTAAGTTAAAGGCCTTCAAACTTATGAAGCTCGCTGGCGCATACTGGCGTGGCGATAGCAATAACGAGATGCTACAGCGCGTGTATGGTACTGCCTGGCGCAATAAAGAAGACCTCGAAGCTTATTTATTTCAGTTAGAAGAAGCAGAAAAACGCGACCATCGTAAATTAGGCAAGCAGTTGGACTATTTCCACATGCAAGACGATGCGCCTGGTATGGTATTTTGGCATCCGCGTGGATGGAGTATTTGGCAGGAAGTCGAGCAATACATGCGCCAAAAGTTTGTGGATTATAACTATCAAGAAGTGCGCACACCGACCATTATGGATAGAACCTTATGGGAGAAGTCAGGCCATTGGCAAAATTACCGCGATGGCATGTTTGTGACTTCATCAGAAAGCCGCGATTACGCTGTTAAGCCGATGAATTGCCCTGGCCATGTGCAAATTTTTAATAGCACTTTGCACAGCTACCGTGATTTACCGTTACGTTTGGCTGAGTTTGGCTCATGTCACCGCAATGAGCCTTCAGGTTCATTGCATGGTTTAATGCGCGTGCGTGGTTTTACTCAAGATGATGCGCATATATTTTGTACTGAAGAACAGGTTGAAGCTGAAGTCGCAGATTTCATCAAAATGCTTTACAAGGTGTATGGCGATTTCGGCTTTAACGATGTAATAGTAAAGCTATCAACTCGCCCAGAAAAGCGTATCGGTACTGATGCTGATTGGGATAAGGCGGAAACCTCGCTTGCGAATGCGCTAAAAATAAACAATTTAGAATTTGAGTATCAGCCAGGCGAGGGCGCTTTTTATGGTCCGAAAATCGAATTTACGCTTAAGGATTCTTTAGGCCGCATGTGGCAATGTGGCACGATTCAACTCGACCCTAACCTGCCAGAACGCTTAGGCGCTGAATACGTGGCAGAGGATAATTCACGTAAACGCCCTGTGATGCTGCATCGCGCAATTGTTGGCTCTATGGAGCGTTTTTTAGGTATCCTGATAGAAAACTATGCTGGCGCAATGCCGCTTTGGCTGGCGCCTGTGCAAGTGATGGTATTGAATATTTCTGAAAATCAAGCCGATTACGTGCGCCAAGTAGTTGAAAAGCTAAAGAAAAGTGGCATTAGATGCGAATTTGACTTGAGAAATGAGAAGATAACCTATAAAATACGCGAACATTCTATGCAAAAAATGCCTTACTTGATTGTTGCAGGTGAGCGTGAAATGCAAACAGGACATGTAGCCGTGCGTACCAGAAAAGGCGAAGACTTAGGTTCTATGCCGATTGAAGCGTTAATCGAGCGCTTAAAAGCAGAGATTGAAACTAAAGTTTAAGCTTGCTGAAAGCCACTCAAAAGCTGGTTTTTGGTTGATTTCTGAAAATGCACGGCTTAACTATTTGGAGAATTTGATATAGCACAGGATAAAGAAACACGAATTAATGGCGACATTACAGGGTCGCAAGTTCGTTTGGTGGGTATAGAGGGTGAGCCGCTAGGCATCGTGACATTAGCGGAAGCATTTGCAAAAGCTGAAGAGGCGGATATTGATCTCGTTGAAATTGCACCTAATGCTGTTCCACCAGTGTGCAGGTTGATGGATTATGGCAAGTTTAAATATGCCGAAAGTAAGAAGCAGCACGAAGTTAAGCTCAAGCAAAAACAAGTGGTTGTAAAAGAAATTAAATTCCGCCCTGGTACCGATGATGGCGATTATGCAATTAAAGTGCGTAACATTATCCGCTTCATTGAAGATGGTGATAAAGCGAAAATTACCTTACGTTTTAGAGGTCGCGAGATTACACATCAAGAGTTTGGTTTAGCGCTACTTAGACGTGTAGAGGCAGATACAAAAGAAGTGGCAGTGGTCGAGCAGTTTCCAAAAATGGAAGGTCGCCAAATGGTGATGGTGCTTGGCCCACATAAAAAGGTTAAATAAAGTTTTAACGTAGTTGTAGCAGCAGGAATCCGAGTGATACGGCTTAACGGCATGCCTAAGCACTCATAACTTAAGTTCAAGGAGAACAAAATGCCAAAAATGAAAACCAAGAGCGGCGCTAAAAAGCGCTTCAAATTCTTGGGTAACGGTAAAGTGAAACGTACTCACTCACACTTACGCCATATCCTCACAAAAAAGACCACCAAGCAAAAGCGTAAATTGCGCGGCACGGCGATTATCTCACCAACAGACGTCAAACGCGTTCGCGCAATGATGCCAACACGATAAGGAGACCGATATGCCTAGAGTAAAACGTGGTGTCATCGCTCGCGCAAGACACAAAAAAGTATTAAAAGCCGCTAAGGGTTACCGCGGTCGTCGTAAAAACGTTTACCGCGTTGCCAAGCAAGCGGTAATGAAGGCTGGTCAATACGCTTACCGTGACCGCCGTCAAAAGAAACGCCAATTCCGCACATTGTGGATTGCACGTATCAATGCGGGTGCACGTGAGTGTGGGTTAACATACAGCCGCTTCATGAATGGCTTGAAGAAAGCAGCGATTGAAGTTGATCGTAAAGTACTGGCTGATTTAGCCGTGTTTGACAAAGCAGCGTTTGCTAAATTTGTTGAAATGGCAAAAACCGCTTTAGCAGCTTAATTGTTTGAAAAATAAAAAAAGAGGCTTCGGCCTCTTTTTTTTACTGTAAAATCAATGCATTGTAAAAACTGTGGCTATAAGCCGCAGTTAATCTAAAGATCGAAAAATATGGCAGACTTAACGCATTTAATTTCAGAAGCGCAATCAGACTTTGCAAGTAGTGCAACCATGAACGACCTAGAAGTTGCCAAAGCGAAGTATTTGGGTAAGACGGGTTTACTGACCGAGGCTTTAAAAGGCTTAGGCAAGTTAAGTAATGAAGATCGCCCGGCTGCCGGTGCCGCCATCAACGTGGTAAAGCAGGGCGTTGAGTCTGCCTTATCAGCGCGCCGTGAGGCGCTTTTAAATGCAGAGCAAGCCAAGCAATTAGCACAAGAATCAATTGATGTGACTTTGCCTGCCCGTGCACAATCACAAGGCGGCTTACATCCTGTGACGCTGACTTTGCAACGTATAGAACAGCTATTTCATTCTATCGGTTTTGAAGTTGCGACTGGTCCGGAAATTGAAACAGACTTTTATAATTTCACGGCGTTAAATATTCCAGAAGATCATCCGGCTCGTGCAATGCACGATACGTTTTATATTGATGAAGCGAACGTTTTAAGAACGCACACTTCGCCAGTACAAGTGCGCTATATGGAAAACGCTTTAAAAACCAATAAAACACCACCGTTAAAAATTATTGCACCAGGCCGCGTGTATCGTGTGGATTCTGATGCCACTCATTCGCCCATGTTTCATCAAGTGGAAGGTTTATGGGTAGATGAAGATATTAGCTTTGCTAATCTTAAAGGCGTGGTGCAAGATTTTTTACAAAAATTCTTTGAGCGTGATGATTTAACCGTACGTTTCAGGCCGTCTTTTTTCCCGTTTACTGAGCCATCAGCTGAGATGGATATGAGCTGGAATGGCGGTTGGCTGGAAATTGGCGGTTGTGGCATGGTGCATCCAGAAGTGTTTAAGCACGTGAATATCGATAGCGAAAAATACCGTGGTTTTGCGTTTGGTTTGGGCGTGGAACGCTTAACAATGCTGCGCTATGGCGTAAATGATTTGCGTCACTTCTTCAACAATGATTTAAGATTTTTAAGTCAGTTTAGATAAGCTTACTCTTTGACAAGTTCGGGGAATGAAGCGAGGTAAGTTGCTCCCTGAGCTTGTCGAAGGGTGCGTCGTCCCTCATTACAATTTAAGGTCTCAAAAGCATTATGCAGTTTTCAGAAAATTGGTTACGTAGCCTTGTAAATACTGATTTAGATAGTCAGGCGCTTAGTCATGCATTAACCATGGCGGGGCTTGAGGTGGAAGATATGCAGTCAGTGGCTGCTCCGTTTAGCAAGGTGGTTGTGGCAAAAATACTCTCTGCTGAAAAACACCCAGATGCAGACCGCTTGCAAGTGTGTAAGGTTGATGTTGGTTTGGATGAACCTTTGCAAATTGTATGTGGCGCCTCAAATGCACGCGCAGGCTTGATTGCTCCTTGCGCGATGGTGGGCGCAGAGTTGCCAGGCATTTCGATTAAACAGGCCAAAGTGCGCGGTGTCGAGTCATTTGGCATGATGTGCTCTACCAAAGAACTTGGTTTACGAGAACTTGGTATTAGCGCAGAAGCAACAGGTTTGCTGGAGTTGGATAGCAATGCTGTTGTTGGCCAGAGCATTCGCGACTATTTGGATTTGGACGACAACCTGCTTACATTGAAGTTAACACCTAATCGTAGCGACTGTTTAAGCATTACAGGTATAGCGCGTGATGTTGCGGCGATAACAGGCGCTGAAACACGTTTTGAAGCTGTTTTAGCCGTGCCTGCTGATTTAAAAGCCATTAAAAATGTCATTGTTAGTGAGTCGGCAGCTTGCCCACGTTATTGCGGTCGTTTGATAAGTGGCGTAAATGCAAAGGCAATTACGCCAGATTGGATGGTTAAACGCATCGAACGCAGCGGTTTACGCAGCATTAGCGCGATTGTTGATGTTACTAATTATGTATTGCTGCAATTAGGCCAGCCGATGCATGCATTTGATGCAGCTAAACTCAAAGGTGATATCACTGTACGATTTGCAATAGAAAACGAATCGCTAAGCTTACTCAACGACCAAACAGTACAACTAAAAACTGATGATTTAATCATTGCAGATGCAAGTGGTGCATTAGCACTTGCTGGCATTATGGGTGGAAAACCAACGTCAGTGGATGATGCTACAACAAACATATTCTTAGAAAGTGCGTTTTTCCCGCCTTCCGTAATCGCTGGTAAAGCCCGTAGGTTGGGTTTGAGTACTGATTCTTCTTACCGGTTTGAACGTGGCGTGGATTTTGGTAATACAAAGAATGCGATTGAATATGCTACTAAGCTTATCTTACAGATTTGTGGCGGACAAGCAGGTGAAGTGACCGAAGTTTTGAGCGCATTGCCAGTGCGCCACCCTGTAAAGTTAAGAATGACCCGATTGATCTCTGTACTCGGCATTCCATTTGAGCAGGTAAAAGTAGCGCAGCTGCTTACCCAGTTGGGCTTTGTGTTTACTGAAGCGGATAGCGAATTTACGGTCATACCGCCAAGCTATAGATTCGACATCAGCATTGAAGAAGATTTAATCGAAGAAATTGCGCGCTTACATGGCTATGATCATATTCCAGCCACAGCTCCTGTTGCGAATTTACAGATGCTGCCAGCTCCTGAAGCAAGGCGCTATCAAAATAAATTACGAGATGGTTTAGCTGCGCTTGGTTACCAGGAAGTTGTGAACTATAGTTTTGTGGATGAAAGCTGGGAACGTGATTTATTGGGTAACACCAGTCCGATTAAACTAAAAAACCCGATTGCCAGCAATTTGAGTGTAATGCGCACAAGTTTGTGGGGTGGGCTATTAGATACGCTTACTTATAACCTTAATCGTAAACAAGAACGTGCCTTCTTGTTTGAAGTAGGCGCAGTTTATCATCAACAAAATAATGAGTATGTTGAGACTATGCTTATTTCTGGTTTAGCTCACGGTAGTACCAAGCCTGAACAATGGGCTGCTGATAGCGCTGATATAGACTTTTTTGAAGTTAAAGCGCACGTAGATAGACTGCTGGGAACACAAGCCACTTATGAACAAGTCACTTATGAAAAGGCCGAGCATATAGCACTACACCCTGGGCAAACTGCACGAATTTTGCAAGAGGGTGAAACCATTGGCTGGCTAGGTAAATTACATCCAAAATGGCAACAGCATTATGGTTTAACGAGAAGTACTTATTTATTTGAGCTAGATGTAGATGCAATATCGGGCCGGAAAATACCAGTTTATCAAGAGGTTTCAAAATTGTTGCCTGTTCGACGCGATTTGGCGGTAGTTTTGGATGAGAATATTGCAGTCAGTGAAGTATTTAACGCAATTAAAAAAGCCAATATACCGCTTATACTTGAAGTGGCATTATTTGATTTATACCAAGGTCAGGGTGTGGCTGAAAACAAAAAAAGCCTTGCATTATCAGTACTTATGCACGATACTCAAAAAACTTTGACTGATAGTGATGCCGACACAACGATTACTAATCTGCTACAATTATTACAAAATAACTTTGGTGCAACACTTAGAAATTAAGTCTTAAAACTATATGACTGGTTTTTAAATAGCGAGTTAGTAATTAAAAGTATTAAAAGAAAAATCTATACATTAAAAAAAGCTCAAAAGCTAAAAATGAAATGGGAGTTGGTATGACATTAACAAAAGCTGAACTTGCAGATTTACTCTATGAGCAAGTTGGGTTAAATAAACGTGAAGCTAAAGATATGGTTGAAGCGTTTTTTGAAGAAGTGCGAATCGCTTTAGAGGCAGGCGACAGTGTAAAGCTTTCAGGATTTGGCAATTTCGAGTTACGTAAAAAGTCTGAGCGTCCAGGTCGTAACCCTAAAACTGGTGAAGAAATACCAATCACAGCACGCCGAGTTGTGACTTTTCACGCAAGCCAAAAGTTAAAAAGTAAAGTTGAAGCCAACTATCTTAATTAAGTGAATTATTCAATAAGTTTAATAGCATGAGTGATCCAATTATAAAGGTGCAGTTACCGCCTATACCAGCAAAGCGTTACTTTACTATTGGTGAAGTTAGCGAGCTTTGCGGGGTTAAACCGCATGTGCTCAGATACTGGGAACAGGAATTCACTCAGCTTAAGCCTGTCAAGCGCCGTGGTAATCGACGCTATTACCAACACCATGAAGTGTTGTTAATCCGCCGTATCCGAGAACTGCTTTATGAGCAAGGCTTCACGATTAGTGGCGCACGTAACCGCTTAGATGGACCTGACGAAGTCGAAATAAAGGCAGATGTAGTCCAGTCAGCTAAACAGTTAAATACCGGCCTCGATGAATCAGTATCAAGCAAAGCAAATGGCTTTGATTTTTCGTCAGTAAAAGATGAATTACGCGAGATTCTAAATTTGCTACGCTCCTTACCGCAGGCATCTAAGTAGCACCTTTATTTTCTGCAGCTCTTTTTAATGCTGGCAATCTTTTAAGTTATAATGACAAACTTGTTGCAAGCTATTTGCAACATCGGTTCGGGGCATAGCGCAGCCTGGTAGCGTACATGCCTGGGGGGCATGGGGTCGCAAGTTCAAATCTTGCTGTCCCGACCAATAAAATCAAAGGCTTATAGTTTAACGACTGTAAGTCTTTTTAGTTTTTTATGCGTTGTGGGTAAACCCATGGGTAAACTGTAAAATTGCTAGACTTAATAAAACCTAAAGCTAGTGGAGTGGAAATCCAATTTGCTTTTGAATGTGGGCGCCAGATTTCTTCGTTGGTGTATATAACCAAACTATGTTTATTTAGTAGCGTATTGCCATGATGCAGCAATGGGCTGATTATTTTTTATCTTTCATTGTTTATTCTCTTTCGCCATCCCACGAAAAATGCTGAATGACACTCCAAATCACATATTACTCAATATCAACGAGGGCGATAATAAGGTTGCACGTAGTAAGGACTCCAATAAGGGTGGTTCCACTGGTACTGCCGTCGAATAATGATCTGTTCATACTCCTTCTGGATACATTCTCGCCATTTGTCAGTGTCTTTTTCGAAGCCTAGCTTTTCACAGGCTGGACCATATACCTGTATCTTGTACTCCATCAGTTTTGTTGCCTGACTCTGCTCGGCTAAGGGGTTTGATGCACACCCGGCAAGCAATGCTATTAGGCCTAGTATGTAAATTGCACGCGTATTCATATAACTCTCCTTACATGTATAATTTAAAAAAATGATTTTCATTATTAAGTAAAAGTTCACTAATAATTATTCTAAAAATCTACTATCTAATGGAATTTATCCCTTGTGGATAGGTTGTTTCAAGTGACATCTGTCTGTTTCGTGACGACTCATTTTTTTCAGCGACTGCATTTGGGTAGACGGTTGGTGAAGAAATACTTATTGATCACGCCCATTCCTACGACCGTTGCCGTTTCCTTTATTGCCACGATTATCGTTTCCGCGATAATCGCGACGGTCACGATGCAGTTCTTGATGGCGAGGCGCGTATTCGTGGTTATACCAGCTATCCCGCACAAAATAAACCCGCTCGCCACAAGCGCCGTATTGACGACAGTGCTTGCGCCAGTTTTTAGCATGACCTAGTGGTACGCGCATGTAGATTGGTTCACGTTCCATATATACACGCTCGATTATTCTCGGCTGACGGTAGATCACTTGCGGTTGAGGATAAGGATAGTCGCCTATATCAATTCGACCATAAAATCCTGGTTGGCCGATGCTGACCGAGACCCCCACATCGGCAGCAAATGCCGAGGTAATAAGGGCGATAGAGACTACTGTCGTTGCGATGAGAAAACGTTTCATGTTAAATATCCAATTAAATATTAGTTCGTATTAAAGTGAGCCGATGGCTATCCTGTTGCTTCGTGCTTTAAGTTTACGTAGATCAGCTTAGGGCGGCACTGGTTACTATCATCATGTTATGCATTTCGCCACAATAGCCGACGACTGGCAATCATCGTGATTACCACCCACACCAGCGTACGCAGGCTCATGGCAATGACCGTGCGTTGTTCGTAGGCACCACCGAAATACAAGTGTGTGCCAAAGGCCGCGAACGTAAGCACCGTCGCCGCGGCGATGGAGGCGGCCAGCCACACGCCCCAGCGCTGTTGCATCCACAACCCGATGCCAGCGATGATATAGGCGAATCCCGCCACAAAGTTGAACCAGAGTACGAACGGCACATAATTGCCAGCGGCGGCGCGCGCTGCCGCATTGCCGAACAGGACCGTACCGCCTTCCTTGATGGTCAGCAGGCCGAACCCGATGGCGACCAGAGAAATCACCCATATCCATATCCCGCGTTGACGCTGTATGTGTGTTGTCATATTGATCGCTTCCAAGTTAATTTTTTCCCGTTTTTTTCGATGCCATCACCTTGGCAGAGGCATTGCCAGAACTTTGCATAGCGACACCAGAATGATTTGGTATCGCTATG
The DNA here is from genome assembly GCF_030684185.1 of Methylotenera sp. Classification (GTDB taxonomy): domain Bacteria; phylum Pseudomonadota; class Gammaproteobacteria; order Burkholderiales; family Methylophilaceae; genus Methylotenera. The sequence continues at coordinate 69,408 of NZ_JAUXOY010000028.1, read as the reverse complement.
CTAAACACCTTCACAGAAATATTTTTACAACTTTAGGCATTTCTAAAAATATCGTTATCAAGCTGGACTAATATGCCTGCCTTTTGTTGACACTATCGATTATTAACGATTTCGTCCACCCCCGCCTCCAGGTGCCGCGTTATTCCCAGCGCCAGCGCCTTGCCCCATCCCACGCTCAGGCGGTGCATCTGGTAAAGTGACCCCGCGCTCTTGGGCACGCACTTTCATGGCTTCATGGTGTTCTGCACGGATTCTTTCGCGCTCTTCAGCTGTCTTGGCAGCCCGCATTTTTTTACGGTGCTCCATCCGCTCCTGTGAAGTCATCATCTGGCTGCCATAAACCTGTTCCTTTTTCTGTACTTTTTCTTTTGCTTGCACTTGTTCTTTTACTTGAGTCTGTTCTTTTACCTGTTCTTGCACAGCCATTTCGTCTGCTGCAAAACCTGAACTAGCAGCCATTATCAGACCGCTCGTTAATACTGACATCACTAAAGTTCTTTTCATCATTTTGCTACTCCTTGAATTAACGGAGTTGTTGGAAATTGAGTAAGCGCCACCGCAACTCCCTCAGCATGCGCCCAACCGTACTGCCTTTCTGGTGTTTCAGCTACCACTGTGCTGGACGCATCCACCACAGTGGTAGGTAACACTTAATTACTGGGTGTTCACTGCATTATCTGCTGGTGCCGCCTGCTGTGTTTGACGATGCTCCTGACGCATTTCACGGCGTTGTTCCATATCTTGTTTCATATCGCCAGCACCGTCTTGGGTTGAGTCACGTGTACGTGTTCTATCTTGATCCCTTGTCCGATCCTGATCCCGCGTCATGTCGCCAGTACCTTTGGAATTTTGCTGTTGGCTTTTGCTCTGTCCATTCTCTTGGCCTTGCTTTTGACCAGAACCTTGGCCACCCATTTGACCCATACTTTGACCGCCACCACCTTGACCGCCACCAGGACCACGTGCTTGCGCATCAAGCGTTGCCACCCCTAAAGTTAAAAGAGTTGCAGAAACTGCAATGATGGATTTGAATTTTTTCATGATATTGCTCCTTAAAATATAAATAAAACATACGAGTAACTACTTAACTACTGCTTACAAAATACCTTATCGCCCCCGACCACGGCCACCACGTGCGTTAGACTGCCCACCTTGACGCATTTCATAGCCGATACCATAGCGATTACTCCTTTGGTTATCCTCCAACTCGTTGAACCTTCCATCCAAGTTCTGATACCTATCAATTCCAGGTTGGCGTGATTCAGAACTTGGGAATTTCCTAGCTACAGATGGAGATGTCACATCTTCTTTATCTTCGTGTTTATCTTCCTGTGCAGCCTGAGCGGGCAAGGTGAATAACAAAGTAGTAAATAAAATAAGTTGTCTGTATATAATTGGCATGGCATTTAAGTTCGGTAATTTGTTGAACGAAGTATCAACCTAAGCTGTTTCTTATTTTTTGCATTGCAACGACAGGTTGTTTCAAGTTGTTTCAAATGCTTTGACTGTGACAAAGTTATCGGTAACATGACTGGCATACCCTCACACTTAGATAAGCGAAGCAGTAAAAAATGGGAGTAAACGCAACACAGCGCATTTTAGTGGTGGAAGACGACGCAGCTCTGCGTGGGTTGGTCGTGGATTACCTGACCACCAGTGGCTTTCAGGTAGAGGGGGTGGGTGATGGTGCTGCCTTTCGGAAAAGCATGGCACTGCATGGTGCTGACCTAGTGGTGTTAGACCTGATGCTGCCGGGTGAGGATGGTTTGAGTTTGCTTAAATGGTTGCGTACTGACGGTGGTCCACCAGTAATCATTGTTTCCGCACGTGGCGAAGAGGTGGATCGGGTGGTAGGGCTGGAAGTCGGTGCAGACGATTATCTGGCAAAGCCATTTGGTCCGCGAGAACTGCTGGCAAGGGTACGCGCAGTATTACGCCGTGGCAGTTCCTCACCAAAACAAGAAAGTAGCTACAGCTTCGGTGCCTTTCGACTTGATATTACTAGCCATGTTCTTGTGCATGATGGTAGTGAGGTTCCACTAACATCAGGCGAATTTACTCTGTTACGAATCTTTCTTGAACATCCCAATCAGGTACTTTCGCGTGACCAGCTTATCACTTTGGTTAAGGGCTATGAACGCGATGCTTTTGATCGTAGTATTGATGTGCGTGTGACACGCTTGCGTCGCAAGGTTGAAGCTATTCCAGAGTCGCCGATTTACCTACGCACTGTTTGGGGGGAAGGTTATTTATTCTCGCCACGTGGCGAGGTTACAACATGAAATCACCTGCCTCATTGTTTCGTCGCACAGCGCTAACTGTTGCCGCAGGTTTGCTTGTGTTCCAACTCATCTCAGGTGCTGCCATCTTCTTTAATCTCATGCTGCCTCTTGCCCACCGTTCAGCCGACGACTTTGCCGCTTTGCTGGTACTGTCTGCACGCACATGGGTAGAGTTACCTCCAGTCACGCGTACTGTATTTGAAGCGGAATTGCTTGCAAGCCATGGTCTTGATTTATCCGAAGTCGAGCCATCATCAGGTGACGAAGTTGGACATCATCCTTATATCAATTTTCTACGTTCGTCACTCAAGACTCGTTTAAGCACTGGCAATTTTCCGCGCGTGACAGAGCAGCCAGATGGCCGTTTTCATGCAGACATTACCATGGCAGATCATGTGTTACGCTTCAGCTTCTCCAAGGATCTGATTACACCACGCCCCTCGCTCGCATTAGCATGGAGTCTCGCTGCCGGCCTACTGGTGACATTGATTATATCTGGGCTACTTGCGCGTCGAATCACTGCACCAATACTCCGACTAACCGAAGCTGCACGTCAGATTGGCGCTGGCAAACGACCACCGCAACTGCCTGAGTCGGGCGAGTATGAATTAGCTGACCTGGCGCGGATATTCAATCATACAGTAGCCCAGCTTGCGGCACGGCGCGAGAATCAGGCCACCTTGCTTGCTGGCGTATCGCATGATCTCAGAAGCCCGCTTGCCCGCCTTAAAATGGCATTGGGCATGCTGGCTGAAGAGCGTACCTCTCCGTTGCTGGCACGTATGGAGCACGATATTGACGAAATGAACGCACTTATAGGTGCTCAGTTGGAGCTTGCCCGCGCCCAAGAGCCTGAGACCATTCAATTAATTAATATTGACGCTCTTATTGATGATCTGATAGATGCAACACAGGCTAATTCACTCGGACGGATTGAATTTCGCGCTGATAGGCAGCCTTGCCAAGTCGCTGTAGCACCCTTAGCGCTCAAGCGTATTCTTGGTAATCTTCTGAATAATGCTTTGCGTTATGGCGGACAGGGGGGATTGATGATAGCAAGAAGGCGCTGTATAGATTGCATTTTAATTGGTGTACGTGACCATGGCCCTGGCATCCCAGCCGAATTGCGCGAGGCCGTGTTCCGCCCGTTTTTCCGTCTCGATCCCTCGCGTAATCGAGATACTGGAGGGAGTGGTTTGGGGCTAGCCATTGCACGCCAATTGGCAGAGACACAAGGCTGGAGAATTGCCATCAAGTCTCGTATCGGTGGTGGCACAAGCATTTGGCTTGCTATACCATTTTCAGGAGCAATAAAACATGTATAAATTAGCATCTAAGATTAATTGGATTTACCTCGTACCCCAATCTCCCATGCAACTTGATCCATTGAGAGCACGCGATGAAACGCTTACCCATTAAAGGCCGTACGTTAGCCATGATTGGCGTTATCGTGCCGCTATTTGCATTATTCGTCTATGTGGCCCTGCGTTCCGGCCCGCTAGCCCCTGTTTTGGTCACCGTGACCAATGTTGAAAACCGTTCTATATCTCCAGCCATATTTGGCATAGGCACACTAGAAGCCCGCTACACCTACAAGATAGGCCCGACGATTGCTGGTCGAGTCAAGCAAGTTAATGTGAATGTAGGTGACACTGTCCGCGCTGGTCAATTACTTGGAGAAATGGAGCCTATAGATTTAGATAGCCGCATCATTGCGCAGGAAGCGACGAACAAACGTGCAAAAGCATCTGTACTGGCGGCAGAAGCACAAACCCAGGATGCTTCTGCACGAAAAGAGTTCGCCAAAACACAGGCTAAGCGCTATGAAGATTTATTGCTGTCACGTTCAGTGAGTGCAGAGGCCGTTGATGCCAAACGACAAGAAAATAAAGTGGCTGAATCAAGCTTGGCAGCCTCTCACGCAAACCTAGAAGCTGCGCGCCAGGAATTGGCAAGGACACACGCAGATCGAGGTGGACTTACGCAACAACTTAGTAATCTAAGACTGGTTGCGCCAGTAAATGGCCTGATTGCAGCGCGTGATATAGATCCTGGTACCACAGTAGTCGCTGGCCAGCCGGTAGTGGTTGTCATTGATCCCAAAAGCCTTTGGATTAACGTACGCTTCGAACAACTGAGCGCCACTGGCTTACGCGCTGGACTATCAACACGCATCGTATTACGCTCGCAAGCTGGTCACATTTTTAATGGAAGCGTGCTTAGAGTGGAACCTTTTGCCGATGCGGTGACTGAGGAAATACTGGCTAAGGTGGTGTTTGAATCACTGCCAGAGCCTTTGCCTCCAATCGGAGAGCTGGCTGAAGTTACTGTAGCTTTGGCCGAATTGCCGGCAACACCGGTAGTACCCAACGCGAGCGTACAGCGCATCGATGGCGTATTAGGTGTATGGCTGATTGAAGATGGAGATCTGCGCTTTGCACCCATTAAAATAGGTGCGACTGACCTTGATGGTCGAGTGCAAATTATTGAGGGTCTGAAAGCTGGACAGCAAGTTGTGCTATATAGTCAACACGCCCTTAAAGCTAGTAGCCGCATTAAACTTGTGGAGCGGCTACCCGGAGTTAAACCGTCTGGGGTTAACCCAAATGAAAGCAAACCGTGATTAGCCTTGCTGGGCGTGACATTATGCACGCCTGGGGTAAGTTTGTGTTTACTGGCGTAGGACTAGGGCTGTTGATTGGTGTGACGCTGACGATGGCAGGTGTTTATCGCGGCATGGTGGATGATGCTAAAGCACTGCTAGATAATAGCGGTGCGGATTTGTGGGTCGTACAGAAAGATACGCTCGGGCCTTATGCAGAATCGTCAAGCCTATACGATGATGTCTACCGAAGTATTCTGGGTATATCTGGTGTAGCACGTGCAGCCAACATCACCTACCTGACCATGCAAGTGCGTGAAGCGGCCAGCGAAGGTGGTCGAGATGTGCGCGCCATGGTCGTTGGTGTAGTGGCTGGCGGCCCTGGTGAACCAGGTCAGCCCAGTTATCTGGTCAGTGGTCGGCAAATCACACGCGGACATTATGAAGCGGTGGCTGATATTGCCACAGGCTTCCAACTAGGCCAGCGCATTCAGATTCGTCGCAATCACTATACCGTCGTTGGACTAACGCGGCGCATGGTCTCTTCAGGTGGCGACCCGATGGTATTCATCCCGCTTAAAGATGCTCAGGAAGCACAGTTTCTCAAAGACAACGATGCTATTGTGCAACAGCGCCGCCGCACCGCTGGCAACCCAGCCTTTAATCGTCCAGGAGTTCCTGATTTGTTGAGTCAGGTCATCGCATCACAAAGCACCAATTCATTTGTGAATGCGGTGTTAGTGCAGATCAAACCAGGCGTTACCGCAGAGGAGGTTGCTGAACCAATACGCCGCTGGAAACGCTTGCAGGTTTACACTCGCACGCAGATGGAGGGGATATTGGTGGGTAAACTCATTGCCACTTCGGCCAAGCAGATTGGTATGTTCTTAGTAATCCTCGCTATCGTTAGCGCGGCTATTGTCGCTTTTATTATCTATACGTTAACCTTAGGAAAAATACGTGAGATCGCTGTTCTCAAACTTATTGGCACCAAAAATCGCACTATCGCAGGCATGATTATGCAGCAGGCTGTCGGCCTTGGCGTTATCGGCTTTGTGGTCGGAAAAGTCGCCGCTTCATTTTGGGCGCCTATATTTCCTAAATACGTACTGCTTGAGCCTGGCGACGCAATACGTGGCTTCTTTGCTGTTATGGTGATCTGTGTGTTGGCCAGTTTGTTGGCAATCCGTGCCGCACTTAAGGTTGACCCAGCGGAGGCAATTGGTGGCTGATAACTTGTTGATAGGTGAACACTTGGCAAAAGGCATTAATATTGAAGGCTTGCGCAAGCGCTATGGTGAAGGAGACACCGCCGTTGATGCGCTTAAAGAGGTAAATATGAGGGTCGCACCCGGCGAAGTCGTGGGTTTGGTTGGCCCATCAGGTTCTGGTAAAAGCACTTTGCTGAAATGCCTAGGCGCTGTGATTGAGCCCACTGCAGGGCGTATGACGTTGGGTGAGCAGGTAATCTACGATAACGGCTGGAAGATTGGCGACCTGCGGGCATTGCGCCGCGATAAGATCGGTTTCGTATTTCAGGCGCCATACCTGATTCCGTTTCTTGATGTAACTGACAACGTTGCTTTGTTACCTATGCTGGCTGGACATCCCAATGCGGAATCTAGAAGTCGAGCATTAGCCTTGCTGCAGGCGCTGGATGTTGCGCACCGAGCCAAGGCAATGCCGTCACAGTTATCAGGTGGTGAGCAGCAGCGTGTCTCGATTGCGCGTGCACTAGTGAACCGCCCGCCGGTGATTCTCGCTGATGAACCCACTGCACCGCTAGATAGCGAGCGGGCGCTGGCCGTGATTCGCATCCTCAATCAAATGGCGCTGCAATATGAAACTGCCATCATCGTGGTGACGCACGACGAGAAAATCATCCCAACCTTCAAACGTATTTACCATATCCGAGATGGCAAAACACATGAGGAAGCTGGCGAAGGGCGGCCGTTTGAGTGATAGCAGGGTAATATTTGCACATTATCCTTTGGTGCTGGTTTAGCACCATGTGATGAAGGAGCAAAGTCACCGGCAAAAGCAGATATTCGAAGCTGAGTTAATCCAATTAAGGAAAGCGGACTAGAGTTCTGTCTTGCGGCAGTAGCAATAGACAAATTGCTGCACCGTGCCAAATAGTGTTTGATGCGCCTCTTTTTTTATGCTTAAGCAACAAGAAATCATCTCCAAATTCTGCATGCAGTGTTTCAGGCTTATATCGCATCACAGGTAGACGCTACATTTCTCTGGGCCATTTTCCGCGAAGGTAGCAATAATGACATGACCATTTGGACGAACTGAACGCATGACTTGCGCTACATAAGCCTGACGATCTAATGGTTCAGTCAGAAAATGAAACACTGCACGATCATTCCAAACGTCAAAGCGATTTTCTGGAAGTACTGCTTTGGTAATATCACCTACTATCCAGTTTACTAGCTTAGAATGTTTCCTAATCGCAGTTTTGCTACATCGAGTGCTGAAGTGGACAAGTCAAGCACAGTTAAATCGGTATAGCCTTTATGCACAAGGTCATCTACAAGTATTGATGCACCCACCGCCCACATCGATAATCGCAGCATCTTTAGCAACACCTGTATCGTTAATTAAAGCTAAAGATTGGTCGGCACTTTTCTGAAACCAACTTACACTATCAGATGTCTTTGAGATGTATACCTATTCCCAATGTTATTTTTTATCCACTAGAAAATTTCTTAAAAACTTAAAATTTTGTCTGATTCTTGAATCAGCGCATGCAAATCCTGCATTGTTGATACTGGGCATATATCCGACCCTTCTGACTGACGAATTTTGAAACACGTGCCACAAGCTAGTATCGAACCGCTAGCCTCTGTAAAGCTGTGCATCTGTCCAACGACATCAAACTTATCGCTTTTTAACGTTTCAGCCTCTACCCCCATGCCAAGTAGAAACACTGAAACCATATCGCCTTGTTTACACGAAAACGTACCTAGTCGAAAGGCATTCCAGACTGTTTCAGGCTCATTTGAATAGATGACTATTCCCAGTTTCATAATAAATACTCCGTCCCAAATATCTTGATTTGTATTCTTAAAGAGGTACTATCATGTATGCTTATATACTTAATAGTCAAATGAATCATTTTCTGACATGATCACTTTCGTTGTGAATAGGTTTAATGTTTATTTGTGTTACTCCAACTCTATGGTTTCAGCATTGATTAAATCATATTACTGATTAGTGCTAATTTGGTTTATTTTAACTGAATTCTTTGTGGCATTTTAGTGGCTAAGTGTAGATGACTTATGCTTAATTATGATTAATAACCTACCCTTAAAGCCTTGCTATTACTAGATATTGGTAATCATAGTTGTTTATTAAACAAGTTCGAATCTTGCTATCCCGGCCAATTCAATTCATAAGTGAGAAATAATAAAGTCAGCTAAATGCTGACTTTTTGCTTAATCACCAGCGTTTTTAAAGCAATTAAAATTTCATTGTTTATTAGTGCTTAGATTTAGTGCTTAGATAAATTTAAACAGTGACAGGCTAGTAACTTGAACGAATGATTTTTGTGCGGCTTCCATGATGGTTTGTTGTTTGGCAAGGTCGGAGAGAGCGCTTGCGTAGTCTGTATCTTGTAAATCAGAGAGCGCTTTGCTGTATTGCAAGGCGCGGTCAGAGCCTGAGATGTCTAGTCCATCGATTTCATTCAGTTTTGAGCCAATGGAAGCGCGTACATTAAGCACGTTGTCTACCGAGCCTTGCATTTTGCCAATGGCGGTTGCCAATCCGGCATTGAACGCAGCTTGTGAGGCAGCATCGGTGATTGGTGTATTTAATAGTGTGACAAGGTTACTTATGGTTGCAAATACATCGTTTCCATTTGTCTGGAATACATTATCGCCAGAGACATTGACCGCCATTTGACGTTGCGTATCAATTTGCAGTAATTGCTGATTGCTGTCTCCAGCGTAAGTTGCGCCTGTTGCATTGGCAACGAAGGGTTTTGTGCTGGTTTGAAAACCTGCGTAAAGATAGTTTCCGGAGGCATCTTGTGTATTTGCAAGACCAATTAACGCTTGCAGCGAGTTGGTTAAATCAGTCGCAATAAAACTTCTTTCTAGATTTGACAGTGTGCCATTGCCCGCGCCAACTAAGGATGACTGCGTGGAGACGAGCAAGTTGGTGACACTGGTCAGGTTAGATTCTAGTGTATTAAGCTTTAGTTGAGCGGTTTGGCGGGTATCTGCAAATTTTGTATTAATGCCTTGTGCGTGGGATATTTCCAGTGCGCGCGCTGAAGCTACAGGGTCATCAGAAGGGGATGCGATACGCCTGCCAGTAGAAATCTGTTGTTGTAGCTTTACTTGGTCAGCTTGCAGGGTATTGATTTTAGAAATGCCTGACTGATACATAGTGTTGGTGCTAATACGCATGATTATTTTCCTTGATTACTTGCTTAAGCTTACGCTATCTGCCTAACTGAAGCAGGACATCAAACAGCTGACTGGCAATTTGCATCATTTTTCCTGCAGCTTGATAAGCCTGTTGGTAACGTAGAAGGTTAGTCGCTTCTTCATCCAAATTCACGCCAGATTCAGACTGCACTGCTGCGGTGGCCTGTTCAAGTACTTTGGCCTCTGCAGCGCCTGTCACTTTTAATTCTCGAGTTTTATTGCCTACATTATTGACCAGTTGGCTAAACGCGCTGGAGTAGCTGATTTTACTGTTGCTGCCGGTACTTTGAACGGTGCTTTGTCCTTGCAGACCCGCTAGTAAGAGCCCGTTGCGGTTGTCGCCTGGCCCATTAGTGATGTTCGGTGTGATGTTAAACTGATCACCATTTGTTGGTGACCCTGAGATAGCAAAACTTAGACCGCCCACAGTAATGGTTGCACCACTGGTATAAGTGACCGCTGCGCCGGCAGGGAAAGTAGTACTGGTACCGCCAGAAGTCACTGTCACTGGTTGTGAAGAAGGCGCAAGTGTCAGCGTACCTGGTATACCAGAGTTATAGGTTAGCCCAAGTGCACCAACCATCGGGCTGGATGAATAACTGCTGGCAGCAGTTGGGCTGCTAATAGTTGCCGTGCCTGTATTGGTAATGTAGGTTGCTGAACTTAACGCTGGTCCGCCAACAGCCAGTTTGCTGGCATCGGTAATTGTCAGTTTAATGCCGGTAGCTGCATTTTGCGTAGGCCGAATTACAAAGTCATCGCCTGCATTCATGGTGCCTGAAGCTTGGCTGAAGCTTAAACCATCTAATGTTTGAGGCAGGCTGGCAAAGCTTTGTACGGTTTTATCACTTAGGCGGGTAATCTTATAATTGCTGCCATCAAACTGCAGGCGATAATCACTGCTGGTAAGTGAACGTGCATCTACAATCTGGCTGTTTACAACGGCATTGCCGGTATTGTCATTATTGCTGCTAACCACCGGCGTTGGAATGGTAAATAAAGCGCCACCGGGTTTGCCGTTAAGGTCAAGGCCTTGGGCATGCTGGGTATTAAAAGTCTCAGCGAGTACGAGCGCAATCTGTCCTAGCTGATTTTGTACAGCATCGAGAGACTCTGCGCGAAATTGTAATAAACCGCCTATCGTACCGCCAGGCAGGCTATCTACGCCTAAAATGGTGGTTTTAGTTTTACTTTGATAGGCTACTTCCAGGCGGCTGGGGTCGGTAGGGTTGCTAGCCGTTGTCAGTGCATAGGTATCAGCTCCCACAACCAATGGCAATCCATTACCGACAAATATGTTATAGCTGCCTTGGTTCTGTGGGACTACCGTGGTTTTGATCTGTTTGCTCAGCTCTAATACCAGTTGGTCGCGCTGATCCATTAAGTCATTTGGCGGATTACCCGTTGCACTGATGGCTTTATCAATCACATCATTCAAGCTGGCAATCTGTTTGGCATAGGTGTTGACCAAACTCACGGTAGAGGTGAGCTGTGTATTGATACTGTCACGAATCTCATTAAGTCGGCTGCTGGCGCTTTGAAAACGGTTTACCAAAGATTGCGCATTAGACAGCATGGATTGTCGCGTAGGAATATCGCTTGGATTCGCCGACAAATCTTGTACGCTGCCAAAAAAATCATTCATCGCAGGATTAATGCCTGCGGCAGCGTCAGAGAGCATATTATCTATGCTGTTAAGCTGTGTGCTATAGGCATTAATGCCAGCACTCACAGATTGACTGCTGACGACTTGTTTGGCCAGTATTTCGTTATAAACACGGGTTACGGCAGATATTTCAGTACCCTGGCCTACATAACCATAGCCAAAGTTTTGTGATTGCGCAGCTGACTGAACAATCACTTGTCTGGAATAGCCAGGCGTAGACGCGTTGGCGATATTGTGCCCAGTGGTACTGAGGCCGACTTGAGCGGCAGAAAGTGCGCTTTTACCTATGCTTAGTATGTTAGAGGCCATGATGTTTGCTCATTAAAAACTCGTGTATATCTATGATGACGGTATAAAAATCGAAAACTTTAGGCCGCATTTTTATTTATCTGTTTTATGTTAATAAATTAGGGGTTAATAAATTAGGGTGAAACTTTCTGTATCACACTGGCTAATTTGGTCGCGTAATTTGGGTCGGTGGCGTATCCTGCTTTTTGCATCGCTTGTGCGTAGCCGTTCACATCATCTAAATTAGCCATCACTTTTTCGTAGCGCGGATTCTTACTCATCATATTGGCAAAATCTTTGAATGAGTCTGCATAACTATCGTAGGCGCGGAATTTTTCGATACGCTTTTGTTTAACGCCATTGATGTATTCAGTCGTAGTCGCTTCAACTACTTTGCCTTCCCAGTTGCCGGTAGCCTTGATGCCAAATAGGTTGTTGCTTGGTGAACCATCCGCACCTTTTAATTCACGTTTACCCCAGCCGCTTTCCAGAGCCGCTTGACCCAGCATCAGGTGGGCAGGCACACCGGTAGCACGGCTAGCTTCTGCTGCATGATGTGCCATGCGATTTTTAAATTCAGTAGAACTATTAGACGGATTGCTAGTAAGTGAATTGGTTACTGCTGGGAATGCATAAGTGGGTACAGTTTTTTGTTCTATTTTGCTTTCAGTTAATCTGGTTTGAGATGGTGCAAGGGGATTGCTGATGATTGGATTGTTAAACGATGAGTTGCTTCCTATGTTAGGCGGCACATCTGTAACGGCCTGTTCCATAGTGTTGTTTGCAAAATCGCCGCCTTTGCTAAGCTGTCTGGCAAGCACATCTGCAAGCCCCAGCCCTTTTGAGGCCAGGTTGCTACTCAGCTGCTGATCAAGCATAGCAGTGAATGTACGGCTTTGCTCATTATCGAACGGACTATCTTGCGGTGAGGCTTCACGCATGCTTTTCAGCATCATGTTCATAAAAATAGCCTCAAACTGCTTGGCTACGCCTTTTATGGCTTCAGGCGAATTTTCTTTTGCAGCCTGCTTAAGATTATTTAAACCGTTGGCATCAAAGGCTACTTTTCCAGATAGATCAGCGCCATTTATCATAACAAATGCTCTATAGTAATCATGCTTAGATTTATCATGTTAGATGACTTCCAAATCTGCGCGTAATGAGCCTGCGGCTTTCATCGCTTGCAATATGGCAAGTAAGTCTTGTGGCGTCGCGCCAATCGCGTTTAGGGCTTTTACGACGTCTGATAAATTTGCGCCACTATTAAGTTTTAATACCTTGCCCGGCTCTTTATTGATTTCAATCTGAGAGCGGGCGGTTGAGACCGTTTGGCCGCTAGATAGTGCACCTGGCTGGCTGATAACAGGGTCTGTATTGATAACGACTGACAAATTGCCATGAGATACAGCGCAATTTTCCAGTGTTACGGCTTGGTTCATCACCACTGAACCAGTGCGTGCATTTAAAATAATTTTGGCAGTGGTAGCTGCTGGCGCAACATTGATGGTTTCCAGCGCGGCCAGAAAACTTACGCGGCTGCTATTGGCAGGTGGCTGCACACGAATGACACGGCCATCTTGCGCAAAGGCGGTATTTTGACCAAAGCGGCGGTTAATGGCGTCTACGACTAAAGTTGCAGTAGAAAAATCAGACTCTTTGAGCTCTAGATTTACATTGTCAGTTTGGCTTAGTGTGTTGGGAATCGCGCGTTCTACCGTAGCGCCATCGGAAATACGTCCAACGCTGAGATGATTGATTTGTGTTTGGCTGCCATTGGCTGAGGCACCGACACCACCTACCACCAGATTACCCTGCGCCATGGCGTAAATCTGGCCGTCAGCACCTTTGAGTGGTGTCATGAGTAGCGTGCCGCCACGCAGGCTTTTTGCACTGCCCATAGACGAAACCGTTACATCCAGGGTTTGTCCAGGCTGGGCGAAGGCAGGCAGGCTGCTGGTGATAATTACCGAGGCTACATTTTTCATTTGCACGCTGGTGCCAGCAGGTAAGTTAATGCCCATTTGCTGCATCATGCTAATCATACTTTGCACGGTATAAGGTGTTTGGTCACCAGTGCCATCTAAACCGACCACTAAGCCATATCCCATGAGCTGGTTGTTTCTAACTCCCTGAATTGTAGCCAAGTCTTTCAGTCTTTCTGCATGAGCTGGCTGAATGAACATCAAGCTGCATAAAAACAAAACGAATAAATTATCCAGCCGATTTTTATGGATAAGGTGATAAGCGTATTTTAAATAATCATGCATCATAAGTAACCCTTACAGTGGGGCAATGCTCAAGAAGAAGCGCGCAAGCATCGATACAATGCTAGCCGCATCAATCTTGCTATTGGTTCTATATTCAATGCGGGCGTCAGCGACTTTATTAGAGGGTACAAAATTACCTACAGTAATGCTGTCAGGATTGATGACGCCAGAAAACCGTACAAACTCGGTACCTTTATCCAGAGAAATCTGTTTTTCACCACTAACCACTAAGTAACCGTTAGACAACACCTCAATCACCGTGACAGTAATCGAGCCATTGAACACATTGCTGGATTTTTCATCGGCCTTATCTTTGTAAGAAAGTGATGAAGTGCCAGAAACGCTTGCCTTAGGCATCGGTTTTCCTAGCAGACTGATAATGGAGCCTTCAGCTTTGCCGTCTTTGCTGGCAGAGCTTTCACCAACTTTGGTGGCAGAAGTGTTTTCTACAATGTTAATTGTGACAATGTCGCCTGCGTAGCGAGGACGTCTGTCTTCAAATAAAGGGCGGTAAGCGGCAGAGTTGAATATCGCGCCGTTGCTGGCTTTAGCTGGCACAACTGCAGTTGGCTTGGCTGTCATAGGCTGTTTAACGATGCTATCAGGCGTAATTGCACAGCCCGTTACAAGTAAACCTGAAGCCAATAACATGCCAATCAATGCACGTTGCACGGAAACAAGTTTTCCAGAGAAAAGTCGCGCACAAAAACGGCCAACTTTTAGACCAGCTAATGACATATTGCTTGCTTGATGATTGTTGCTATTCAACATAATCGACTCTTTAAGTTTTTGACACTCTAATTTTTACTTGCTCAAGTTTTATTTACGCAGAATTACATCTGCGTTAGTTTTTGCAACATTTGGTCAGAGGTTGTAATCGCCTTGCTGTTGATTTCATAAGCGCGCTGGGTTTGAATCATGTTCACCAGTTCTTCCACTACATTAACGTTAGAAGTTTCAACATATTTTTGTGTTAGCAAACCCGCGCCATTAGCGCCAGGTGCGTTTGCAGTAGCATTGCCGGATGCACTGGTTTCCACATATAAGTTTTCGCCTTTAGCCTGTAGGCCGGCGGAATTGATGAATGTTGAAAGTTGCAATGTCCCCACCTGTGTGGCGGCAGTTGACCCTGCAACAGTCACTGAAACAGTACCATCGCGACCGATACTCAGGCTTTCTGCGCCAGCTGGAATAGTAATCGCAGGTTGTACAGGAAATCCGCTGGAAGTCACCAGCTGACCTTGGCTATCTACCTGAAAAGAACCATCACGTGTATAGGCCGCGGTGCCATCAGGCAGCAATACCTGAAAGAAGCCTGCGCCGTTGATAGCAACATCTTTGTCATTGCCTGTTTGTTGTAAATTGCCTTGCGTAAAAATGCGCTCTGTCGCGACCGGTCGTACGCCCGTACCTAATTGCAGGCCAGATGGCAACTGTGTTTGTTGTGAGCTTTGCGCGCCAGGCTGACGGATATTTTGATAGAGCAAGTCTTCAAATACCGCGCGTGAACGCTTGAAGCCGTTGGTGCTGACGTTTGCCAAGTTATTGGCAATGACGTCCATTTGAGTTTGTTGGGCATCAAGGCCAGTTTTTGAAATCCATAGTGAGCGTATCATTTTATTTCCTTTTAGCAATACTTGCCAGCGGAGCTGGGTTAGTTGCGCTTATCAGTTTGTTCTGATTAGCAATACTTGCCAGCGGAGCTGGGTTAGTTGCGCTTATCAGTTTGTTCTGATCAAAAATTAGCTGCCGGTTTAAAACTAGCCGTTAAAAACCAGCTGTTTTGTTGCTGATTTATTTTAAAATCTTATAACTCAATGTTAATCCAACAGGTTTCAACTCAAACTGAGGAGTTGAGCGGCTTTATTGGCGTTATTCTCAGCGCTTTGCATCAGTTTCATTTGCATTTCGAATTGTCTGGCCAGGCTAATCATTGTCACCATGGCATCTACCACATTGACGTTACTGCTTTCTAAAGCACCACTCACTACATGCACATTGGTGTCTGCTTCAGCCGGATTGCCATTTTTTGTCACAAACAACCCGTCTTCGGCACGCACCAAGTCTGCCTCTGGCGGATTTACCAGCTTTAAACGGCCCAGCACATTGGAAGGCCCGGGTTGAGTGCCAGTCGAGATTGATGACACAGTGCCGTCCTTGGCAATGGACACTGCAACGTCAGGCGGAAGGCTGATAGGGCCGCCATCGCCTAATACTGTTAACCCTGTTGCTGTTTGCAGCACACCATTTTCACTCACTTTAAGTGAACCGTTACGGGTGTAGCCTTCAGAACCATCAGCACGCTGAACAGATAGCCAGCCTTTGCCTTGAATCGCCACATCTAACTCGCGGTTAGTTGATTGAATAGCCCCAGGATTAAAGTCGGCACCTACGGTAGAGTCCACCACAAAGGCGCGCGTCGCCAAACCATCACTCATAACAGGCACAGCCCTGAACGAATCCACTTGTGCCTTAAAGCCGGTAGATGTGACGTTGGCAAGGTTATGCGCAGTGGTGGCTTGCTGTTCAAGTATGTGTTTTGCACCTGTCATTGCGGTATAAATCATGCGATCCATTTTTTTCTCCTCTGTTGCTATAGTTTATTCAGCACCGCATTCGCGATCTAAAGATCGCTCCTACCACGGCAGGTTTTTGTAGGAGCGATCTTTAGATCGCGAACGTAGCGTGCTCACAACTCAATTTCTAACGCAGATTAACCAGCGTTTGCAATACCTGGTCCTGCGTCTTAATAGTTTGAGCATTGGCCTGATAAACACGCTGTGCTGTAATCATATTGACCAGCTCTGCGGTAAGGTCCACGTTTGAATCTTCCTGAGCCGATGATTGCAATACGCCCAGTAATCCAGTATTTGGAATACCAACCAGTGGTGCGCCCGAAGTAGCACTTTCAGACCAGGCGTTGCCGCCTAGAGATTGCAGGCCATTAGGATTAACAAAGTTTGCCAGTACCACTTGCCCTAGTGTTTTAGATTGCCCGTTGGTATAACGGCCAACAATGGTGCCATCTGCCCCTGTATTGAAGCTTGCCAGACGACCAGAAGTGAACCCATCCTGCGATAAACTGTTAATACTGAAATTAGAACCATACTGGGTGCTGCCTGAGTAATCCATTGTCAGATTAAGTGGGGTTGTTGCCCCAGTGGTGACAGGGAAAGAGACTGGTGTTGGACTAGCTGGTACGCTGGTGGGGGACATGCCCGTGCCAGTAAAAGTCAGCGTGGCGGTAGGTGCTGGCAGCACTGTGGTAGATACGCCATTCGCTGTTGTGTATACATTCCAGACACCTGGCCCGGTTTTTACGAAAAAGCTTTGTAAGGTATGTGAGTTGCCCAGGCTGTCAAATGTAGTAACAGCCGTTGAGTTGTTATAAGTGGTAGGGTCAGTGGGGTTAAATCCCGCTGCAGTGAGTGTGCTGCCACGTGAATCCATGTTGACTAAACCGACTACTTTGGCGGTGGCTGAAGGCTGTAAATCTGCCGTACTGATGTTGAGTTCTGCTGGCGCACCAGTTGATAGATTACCTGAAGCGTCGGCAGCATAACCTGTGAGGCGTTTGTTTTCGGCATCTACAATATAGCCAAATTTATCCATCTGGAACTGACCGTTTCTAGAATAAGTAATCGCACCGTTATTGCTCATGCGGTAAAACCCGCCGCCATTGATGGCGATGTCAAGCGAGTTGTTGGTACCAGTCACGTTGCCTTGGGTAAATTGCTGGGCGACATTGGCTAATTTAGTACCAATACCGATTTGTGATGCACCACTGCCATTGAGTGAATTAGCAAACACATCGGCAAACTCCGCGCGCGATTGCTTAAACCCCACCGTGTTAGCGTTAGATACGTTATTGCCGATGACTTCCAGTTGTTTTGACGCTGCATTTAAACCGCTTAAACCTTGTTGAAAACTCATGCTGTTCTCCTGTTGTTTCTATTTAATAATGGTGTGAATAGTGGTGTTAATAATGGTGATTGACATGTACTGGTTTTGTAATGTTAGAAAATTTCTTTCACGTCACTGGTACTTACACTGGCTAAATTACTCAAATTCAATTTAATACCACTTGTGCTGTTGGAAACACTCATTACTTGTGCGTAATTAAGTCCTTCAGCGGCAGCCGTCTGACCAGATATAGTTGCTGCTACTTCAAATTTATAGCTACCGGTTTTTGCTACTGCGCCATCATCAGTAAAGCCATCCCAGTTGATAGGCGAACTGCCGGCATCTTGCGCACCAAGTTTAAGCGTTCTAATCGTGGCACCTGCGGAATCCTTAAT
This sequence comes from Methylotenera sp., assembly GCF_030684185.1. Taxonomy (GTDB): domain Bacteria; phylum Pseudomonadota; class Gammaproteobacteria; order Burkholderiales; family Methylophilaceae; genus Methylotenera. Next base: position 51,563 of record NZ_JAUXOY010000028.1, on the reverse strand, counting down.
GCTGACGGTGAGCTTATCTGCACCTATCGGCAGATCTACACCAAAATAACCGCCAGTGCCTGTGGTGCTGACCGCATTGCCAGGCACCAGTACGTTATGGCCTATCATATTGGCGGCCTGATACGACTGGCCTGTTTGCACGTTACCGATGAGTGACTCCACTGTGCTATTGAGCTTATTGATACCTGTGACTGTAGATAACTGTGCCATTTGGCTAGTCACTTGCGCGTTATCCATTGGGTTTAGCGGATCCTGGTTTTTCATCTGCGTGACCAGCAGAGTCATGAACCTGTCCTGAGTTTCGTTCACATTCGATGTCGTTGTATTTTTCTTGCCATTAACACTATCCAGCAAGGCTTGTGAAGCTGTGTTTGTGGTGTTTTGTACAGTGGTCATGTTGTTTACCTTTTAATTTTTAAGCGTCAATGGTTTAAGTAATTACTGAGCTTTAATACAGGCCAGTTTATTACTGAACTTTAATACAGGTCAGTTTATTACTGACCCATGGACAGAGTTTTAAGCAGCATGGTTTTGACTGCATTCATAGTTTCTACGTTGTTTTGGTAAGCACGTGAGGCAGAAATCATATTCACCATTTCTTCGGTCACATTGACATTTGGCATGGTGACGTAGCCTTTTTCATTGGCCAGCGGATGTTTAGGGTCGTACACCACTTTACCAGGTGAAGAATCCTCGACTACTCTAAGTACCTTAACGCCGCTGGCATCCTGAGAGGCTGTTGGCGTAGCACTGAAAACAACCTGCTTGGCTTTGTAAGGTGTGCCGTTGGCACTGGTTGCACTATCCGCATTGGCAAGGTTGCTGGCTACCGCGTTTAAGCGTTGCGATTGCGCGCTCATGGCAGAACCGGAAATATTAAATACGTTAAATAAAGACATGTTTTTCTCCTGTCAAAATAAGTTTTTATTGACCTTGTATCGCCGATAGCATTTTTTTGAGCTGGCCGTTGATCATGTTTAAGCTAGCTTCATAGCGAATCGCATTGTCGGCAAACTGGTTGCGCTCTACATCCATATCTACCGTATTGCCATCTACACTGCCTTGAATAATGGGGCGAAACATGGCTGCACCTGGCGCGCCACTGGAGATGTTGGAATTGGCAGGTAAACTATCCATGTGAAGTTCTGAGGTTTTAGTCGTTTTAAAAGCTTCTCGACTAACACCCGCTATTGCACTTTGCATGGCAGATTTAAAGTCTATGTCACGTGCTTTGTAATTAGGTGTGTCCGCATTGGCGATATTTGCCGCGATTAACTCCTGGCGCTGGCCACGCACCCTTAATACGTTTTGATGAAAACTAAAAGCATCGTCTAATCTATTCATAATGAAATCCTTTCGTAACAGCTCGTGAAATTTTTTTAAAAACATCTTTAAAGAAATGCCACTTTTTGCCGATAACTTATATGAGTGCTAGTCTAGGTTTAAACTAGTAGCTTTAATTGTGAAAGTAAAAGGGTAAATCCAGCCCTTTTCTTAGTTTTGCTATTTAGGTGCAGTCGTAGAATGCATATTGAGTTTTTACCATTAAGAATGGAATTCAATATGTATGATGGCAAGGGTCGTTTTCGAGTAAATATACACCGAATAAATATACATCGAATAAATATACAAGGACTGATATACATGCTGGCGGGCATAATGGTGTCCTCGATATGTTTTGCTGAATCTGTACCTGCATCAACACCTGCGCCAATAGCTAAGCAAAACTTAGTGATAGTAAAAACTAAAATCATCGAATTTTTAGAAACACAAACCATAGGTTATCCAGGTAAAGTGAGCGTACAGGCCGGTGCGATAGATTCAAATTTGAAGTTAGCACAATGCCCGGATGTACAGGTATTTATGCCAACTGGCAGCAAAGCATGGGGTAAAACCAGTGTAGGCGTGCGTTGTAATGCGCCTAATGTGTGGACCATCTATGTGCAGGCAACAGTCAATGTAATCGCACAATATTTGGTGGCAGCCTCACCCTTAGCGCAAGGTCAGGTGGTAACGAGTCAAGATATTTTGTTTCAAAGTGGTGACTTAACGCAGTTGCCGGCAGGTGTTTTTACCGACCAAGCGCAGGCCATCGGCCGCACTGTCAATATTTCAATGAATGCTGGCACCGTGCTAAGGCAAGAAATGTTGAAAATAGCACCAGTGGTTCAGCAAGGTCAAACCGTGATGCTGACCACAAAAGGCAGCGGCTTTAGTGTTTCGGCTGAAGGGCTCGCGATGGCTAAGGCGAATGAAGGCCAGGTTGTACAGGTTAAAGTGGCCAGTGGTCAGGTGGTGACGGGCATTGCCAGAAATGGCGGGCAGGTAGAGGTGGGTTTTTAGAGATACGATTATTATTGTAGGAGCGAATGGGATAGGGCGTGTAAGCCACGTTTTTTTCACAATTTTAAAGATCGCTCCTACCAAGTTTATTGATGTCAGTTTTTAAATAAACAGGATTCAATAAAAAACTCACAAAGTATTAAAGTTCGCTTAAACTATGCCGATATAAGCAATATGGATGCGTTTAATACGCATAGTAACTTTAGCGAAAAAGGATAGAACATCATGAAAATTAATGACTCAATCAAAAATGTAGCTGCTGTAGGCGCTGATAAGTCAAGCGTTGATAAAGCGGGTGCAGGGAAATTAGATTCAGCAGGTAAAAATGCTCAGGCCGCACAAGTCGATATCAAGCCAGCTGAGAGCGTGACCTTATCACCACTATCAGCCCAGTTGAAATCACTGGAAGCTAAAGTAGCCAGCAGCAGCGTATTTGATGCCGAAAAAGTAGATGCGATTAAATCGGCTATTGCAAGCGGCCAATTTAAAGTAGACGCTGAAAAAGTGGCCGATGGCCTTATTGCAACCGTGAAAGATTTGCTAACCACTCAAAAATCATGAGGACAACATGAACATAACGACTTCTAATCAAGTAATCACTTTTGAGCAAGACGCACAATTAGTGAACAATCTGCTGGAACTATTAACGCGCGAGCAATCAAGCTTGGTAATGGTGGATGTAGATGCGATAGAAGTGTTAATGGAAGAAAAGTCCGAATTGTTGCAACATATTAATACAGCTGCAAAAAGTCGTTATGCAGCCCTGGCAGCAAGCGGTTTTGAGCAAAATGAATCAGGAATGACTGCATGGCTCAAAAGCCAGACAAAACCAGCCCTAAACGCGGCGTGGGATAAATTTCAACAATCAATCAGCCAAGCCAAAGAAATGAATCGGCTGAATGGCATGCTGATTAGCAAGCATTTCAGTCGAAATCAACAATTACTTAATCACCTGCAAGGTAATTCTGGCGCTGGTGATGTTTATAGTAAAAGCGGTCAGGCAAAATCATACGCTACTTCACGCTCAACTTTAATGGCCTAAGTGTTGTCAATCATTAAATTATGGTATCTTAATGGAATTAAATTGTTCATTAGCCAGAACAGCAAAGCGGTAGGCACTTTGGGTTGACTTACCTTTAAAAAAGTAGCACGATAGCGTCTTTATATTCAAAAAATTTGAACTTTTTTTAAAAGCAAAAATAAAAGGGGCGTGCTCAGTTACTTAAGCGCGATGAATTGGTTGAAAGAATTTTTCATTTCATTACAGTTTATGCCACTAGCCATAGCAAATTCCGCTAGGGAAACGCTGATTTATTCAACCAATCAAAACTCCTCCCCCTGTAAGGGGGAGGGAATAAATCAGCACATCCCTAGGCACATATTCATGGCGTCATCATTGGTAACCCTTAACCAGTCCTGCTTCATATTTCCCATAGGTTGTAAAACTTCAACAGCTATTAAAAGATTAAGTATTTTAAATAGTGCTTATTTGTTGATGTGTAACTTGCAAGAATCTTTAGTAATTTCTATTTTTTCGCCAAGTAGCAAAAACCTGCAATGAACATCGGCCGTAAGTTATTTTTAACTGTAGTTGCTAGCGTTGCACTGGTAACTATACCCTCTGCAGGGGCGATTTATCTGTATACAAAGCAGAAGTTGCTGGCCACTGAAACAACGACATTAACTGCTGAAACTAAAACGCTGGTAACATCAAGTATACAAAATTTGATGAGATATGAGCTTAGCCTGAAGGCATTATCAGGCAGTCTCGAAAAAGCCCTCTCCGAACCACCTAAAGCTGGCGAAGAAAAAGCTTTTGATCGTTTGATACAACGCGACCCAGACCAAGCCTGGCGTAACCAAGCTAATGGTTTTGATGGACATTTGGAAGCGGGTATTTTTTTGCCGCCTGATGCCCCGCTGGATGCGGAACAGAAAATTCTGCACTTGCGCAGTAAGCAGATTATGGATGTTTTCGGCACTTCAATTACTACTTCTTTTGGCAATATTTGGCTACTCACGCACGGCAAAACTGAAATTATCTACGACCATCTATATCCAGACTTTGTCTCGTTGATGCAAGCAGATACAGATTACACCAAAACCCCTTGGCTCACTTTGGGCGACCCCGCAACGAATCCTGAACGAGGCATACGCTGGACACCGCCGCTATTTGATCCAGTATCTAAAAGCTGGATAGTGAGTGTTATCAAACCCCTTGATGTCAATAGTCGCTGGATTGGTAACGCAGGGCGTGATATCAGCATCAGTAAAGCGCTTCCTGAGTTACTCGCTAGTAGTAATCGTTACCCTGGGGAGCAACACTTTTTACTTGATGCACAAGGTAATTACATGGATGCCGGGCCATGGCAAAAAACACTGGAAACCAATCCACAAAGCTTTAAACCAGACTTAAGCAAAGAATCGGAATTAGCCATACTCTTAGCCCGCAAGGAGCTAAATTCACAACCGCATTCCTATGATCAGGCTGTGACATTTCAGGGGCGCAAATATTTGGCTGTTGATGCGTCTATGGAGAGCCTTGGTTGGCGGTATATCCGCTTAATTCCAATAGATGAAATTTTGGCGCCTTTACGCAAGTTGTTTTATGAATTAATGGCGTTGGTACTTATTAGCGGGTTGCTCATAGGTTTTCTGATAGAAGTGGCAGTGCAGCGTAATATTGTTAATCGCTTAAAAACACTGGCAAATACCTTACGCAGGTATGGTTCAGGTGAGCTGAATGTCCATGCAAATATAGAAGGCGACGACGAAATCGCCAAAACATCGCAAACGTTTGACGAGATGACCAAGAAAATTAGAGATAGTGATAGCAATCTTCAATTTATCATGGATAACCTACCGATTACTTTTGCCCGGGTAGATAATAACCTTCGTTACGTTTTTGTCAGTCATCATTATTCAATACTTTTTGGTAAGCCCCTCTCAGAAATTATTGGGCGCACCATGCAAGAAGTTGTAGGTGAAGAACTATACAAACAGGAAGAACCTTACCTCAAAAAAGTGCTGGCTGGCGAGTCTGCCAGTTTTGAAGTGAAGACCAATATTCAACATTTTGGAGAGATGTTTGGGCTGGTGCACATTGTTCCAAATTTAGACCAGCATCGTAATGTAGATGGATTTATTATCAGTGTTGTCGATATTACTGAGCGTAAAAAGATTGAGCAAGATTTGGCCGAGCGTGATTTGCGCTGGAAATTTGCGATTGAAGGTTTTGGTGATTGTCTGTGGGATACCAACGAAGTAGAACAAACAATCACTTACTCTAAAACCTGGTATGAAATAATCGGTTTTTCCAAGGCTGAGGTTGGCAATAGCCTGAAAGATTGGGAGTCGCGAATTCACCCAGATGACAAGGTGGCCACGCTTGCCGCAGCGCAGGATTGCCTTGATGGCAGAACACCAACTTATATAAGCGAATACCGAACACTGTGCAAAGATGGAAGTTATAAGTGGGTACTCGACCGCGGCATCATATTAAGCCGAAGCAGCAATGGCAAACCTTTGCGGATGGTAGGTACCTCGAGTGACATTTCTAAACGCAAACACTCAGAGCTTGAACTTCAAATAGCCGCCACGGCCTTTGAGTCTCAAGAAAGCATTATGATTACCGATGCTAATAAAAAAATGGTTCGGGTCAATAATGCATTTATCAATACGACTGGCTACACCGCTGAAGAGGTCGTCGGCCAAACGCCGCACATGCTTAGTTCTGGCCGACATGATGCCGCTTTTTATAAAGCGATGTGGGCGACTATTAATAGCACTGGCTCTTGGAGTGGTGAAGTTTGGAATAAGCGCAAAAACGGCGAGATTTATCCTGAACAGCTCACTATCACCGCGGTAAAAGATACTAACGGCATCGTTATTTTTTATGTGGGCTCCGTGGTTGATATTACTAAACGCAAGAAAACCGAACAAGATTTAATCGAAAGCGAATATCGCTGGAAGTTTGCAATTGAAGGCGCAGGCGATGGCGTATGGGATGTGAATGTTCAAACCAATGAAGCTAAATACTCTAAACGTTGGATTGAAATGCTAGGTTATGCTGAAGACGATATTTTACCAAGTCGTGAGGAATGGATAACGCGTATTCACCCGGAGGATAAGAATAGGGTGTTAAATGCAGGACTAGACTACATGGATGGCAAGTCTGATGCGTATGTCGTTGAATATCGCTTGAAGTGCAAAGACGAGAGCTATAAATGGATGTTGAGTCGAGGCATGGTGGTCAGTCACAGCGACGACGGCAAGGCTTTGCGCATGATAGGTACGCAAGAGGACATTACTGAGCGTAAGCAAGCAGAAGAAAAGCTAAAACAGACTCAGGTAGCCCTGCAGGAATCACATGAGCGCTATGTGGATCTGTATGAATTTGCGCCTATTGGATATTTATCTGTGAACAAGCACGGCATGATTGACGAGGTTAACTGGAGGGTGACAGCATTGCTGGGATTATCTCGCAAACAGATTAATCAGCATCGGTTTGAGCAATTTGTGGCTGAGGATGATAAAGGTCGCTGGCGTCGCCAGTTTGCCATGATGAAAGAACTGCAGGGTGGCGAGGAACTAGGGTTGGAGCTAAGGCTTATGCATGATGATGGCTCATTATTCAATGCTAAACTTAATTGTTTGCGTATGGATGACGAAGCTGAACAGCCGGTATTACGCATCACACTTGAAGATGTCACAGAGCTTAAGCAAGCAGAGCAAATGATGCAGTTGCGTGAAGGTTATCAGCGTTCGCTGCTGGATAATTTCCCGTTCATGGTTTGGTTGAAAGATAGTAAGCATCGTTACCTCACAGTGAACCAGGCATTTGCTAAAGCTGGCGGCTTTGCGTCTGAAGAACAGGTTTCGGGTAAGTCTGATTTGGAGATATGGCCGCGGGAATTAGCGAAGAAATACCGTGAAGATGATATCGCTGTTATTAATGGTTTGGAAGTAAAGTCCACCGAAGAGATTGTACAAATCAATGGAAAACCAGTTTGGTTTGAAACCTATAGATCACCAGTGACGATAGATGGCAATGTAGTGGGTACAGTTGGCTTTGCACGTGACATTCATGTTCGTAAGCGCGCCGAGATGTTTGAGCAGTTCCGTAGCCGCATACTTGAGCTACTCATTGAGGATATGAAACTCAATAGTATTCTTGAGTCACTTGTGTTGGGGGTGGAGAAATGTAACCCCGACATGCTCTGTAGCATTTTGTTGCTAGATGCCGATGGCAAGCATCTTATGAGTGCCGCCGCGCCGACTTTGCCTACTTTTTATAATGCAGCGATTGACGGAGTTGAAATTGGCGAGGGTGTTGGCTCCTGTGGAACCGCCGCCTTTACCGGTAAACGTGTCATTGTGAGTGATATTGCAACGCACCCTTATTGGGAGAACTATAAAGAGTTAGCGCAAAATTCTGGTCTGGGTGCATGTTGGTCGCAGCCTATCTTTGCTTCTAGCGGGAAAGTGCTGGGTACATTTGCTATCTATCATCGCCAGGCACACACGGCTTCGGATACTGATATTGCGATGATTGAACAAATTGCGAATCTTGCAAGTATCGCCATTGAACGTAAGCGTGCAGAAGATGACTTGCGTATTGCTTCTATTGCTTTTGAGTCTCAAGAAGGCATGATGGTGACCGATGCCAAAAATATCATTTTAAAAGTGAATAAAGCATTCTGTGACATTACTGGCTACACTGTTGACGAGGCGATTGGTCATACTCCGCGCTTGCTAAGCTCTAGCCAGCATACTGAAGGCTTTTATGATGCAATGTGGGAGTGTGTGCATACCACGGGCCACTGGGCGGGTGAGGTGTATAACCGACGTAAAAATGGTGAAGTGTTTCCACAACATCTTACCGTGACCGTGGTGAAAGATTCCTATGGTGTGGTGACCAACCATGTAGCCACCTTGACTGACATTACGATGAACAAGGCCGCTGCCGAGGAAATTAAGCACCTGGCATTTTACGACTCGCTTACCAGTTTACCCAATCGACGCCTGATGGTGGATAGGCTCAACCAAGCCTTGGTATTTAGTGGCCGAACAGGTAGAGATGGCGCAGTTCTGTTTTTAGACCTTGACCACTTTAAAACACTGAATGATTCCCTGGGACATGATGTTGGCGATTTACTGCTCCAGCAGGTGGCAGAGCGTTTGACGGCCTGCGTACGTGAAGGTGATACTGTGGCTCGTCTAGGTGGTGATGAGTATGTGGTGCTGCTGGAAGACTTAAGCGAAGACCCTGTTGAGGCGGCGACGCAGGTTGAAATGGTCGGCGAAAAGATTCTGACTTCATTGAATCAATCATATCAGCTTGGTCAGCATGAGTACCACTGTACCCCTAGTATTGGCGTGGCGCTGTTTAGCAATCACAATCAGTCTCAAGAAGAGTTACTGAAACATGCTGATATTGCCATGTATCAGGCGAAAAAAGCGGGTCGCAACACCATTCGATTCTTTGACCCCAAGATGCAAGAAGTCATCAATACACGTGTGGATCTTGAGCGTGAATTACGCAAAGCCATTGAGAAACATCAGATGCATCTGTATTACCAGATTCAAGTCGATATCTCGGGTCGCGCAATGGGTGCGGAGGCGCTTATTCGCTGGCTGCATCCTGAACATGGTTTAGTCTCACCTTTCCATTTCATCCCACTGGCAGAAGAGACTGGTTTGATATTGCCTATAGGGCAATGGGTACTGGATACCGCTTGCGCCCAGCTTAAAGCCTGGGAGCGTGATGAAATCACTCGTGATTTGACTTTATCAATTAACGTCAGCGCTAAACAATTCCGCCAGGCAGACTTTGTCAATCAAGTGCAAGATGCAGTGCAGCGTTATGATATTAACCCGATGAATCTCAAACTGGAACTGACTGAGAGTATGTTGCTGGATAATATTGAGGACACCGTTGCCACCATGAACCAATTAAAAGAGGTTGGCATTCGCTTCTCATTAGATGATTTTGGCACTGGCTACTCATCACTGCAATATCTCAAACGCTTGCCCTTGTATCAGTTGAAAATTGACCAGTCATTTGTGCGCGATATTGCTGTTGATAGCAGCGACCAAGCCATTGTGCGTACTATTATTGCCATAGCGCATACCCTGAACTTAAATGTGATTGCCGAAGGGGTGGAAACAGAAGAGCAGCAGGGCTTACTGTTGAACAACGGCTGCACACATTATCAAGGCTATTTCTTTGGCAGACCCGTGCCTATTGAGCAGTTTGAAGTGCTTTTAAGGCAGGGTTGATTGTTTGGGAAGTGTGGATTTATAGCTATTCCGCTAAATAACCCTTCATTCCCGCCGTACCCTGAGCCTGTCGAAGGGTGGCTTTGTATGACGGATAAGCGTAATTTTCTACATCATCGGATTAATTAATTGATGTTGAAGTACAAACCTCAATATTGGTAATGCACCAGTTTAATCGTTACAAAGACTGGCATGTTGCTTGGCTGGATACCAGCTACCCTTCGACAGGCTCAGGGTACGGCTGGGATGACAGAGTCCAGCGTTTCTTCTAGGGATTGCTTGTTTTATCGGGGGATATAATTTTTTGCGATTCTGTTTGTGGCGTTATTTCCAGACTAAATCCAGCCTGGTTCTGCGCTTCACTTTGTGCTTCGTAAAGTATCATAATCGACACGCGACGATTTTTAGCGCGACCTGATACGGTTGCGTTTTCAGAGATAGGCTGGGTAGAGCCAAAGCCTAATGCGCTTAGCCTGCCGTCTGCAATACCTGCTTCGCTTAACATTCTCACTACACTGCTGGCACGTACCGCAGAAAGCTCCCAGTTTGAGAAGAACGTATCATTATGAATGGCGATATTGTCGGTATGGCCTTCTACCTGAATCAGACGCTGGTTGTCTTTTATCATCGGGGCAATTTCATTCAGTACGCCCGATGCTGCACCCGCTAAATCTGCCGAACCCGGGTTGAATAACAGACTGTCATTGATGTCGATGCGAATACCGCGGTTGTTTTGTACCACACGTACTTTACCTTCATTAATGAGTGGTGAAAGCTTGTTGGATAGATCGACTCCCATGCCAGTCATAGCCTCACGCTCACGGCGCATTTTTTCATTGTAAAGATGTGAGAGTGGCAGCGGTTTAATCATTGAGTATGGCTGACCTTTAAGTTTGCTATCGGCGCCTGGGCTTGGCTTGGTGTTTATCTTTAACTGGCTTGAAGCGCTTCCGCCAGTAAAAGCAGTGCCCATGGAAGACGTTAATTCGTTATATTTACCTTGATTGACCGATGAAATAGAATACATCACCACAAAAAAGGCAAATAGCAGCGTGATGAAATCGGCATAAGAAACCAGCCAGCGGTCCGTGCTTTCTTCGTCGTCTTCTGGGGGCGGTCTTCTAATCATAATAGCTTCAGCGGCAAGTTATTTTAGACTATCGCAGGTAGGCTAACAGACGTTCTTCAACAACTCTGGGGTGATCGCCGCTGGCGATAGAAACCCATGCGTTTAATAACATTTCGCGACGCATCATTTCATGTTGTATCAATGCTTTCAGTTTATTTGAAATGGGCAAGAACACCAGGTTTGCCAGACCTACGCCATAGATGGTGGCAACAAATGCCACCGCGATACCGCTACCAAGTTTGCTAGGGTCTGAAAGATTTTCCATGACATGAATTAAACCAAGCACAGCACCCAAAATGCCGACAGTGGGTGCATAGCCTCCTGCTGCATTCCATATTTTTGCGGCATTGCGTTGCTGAATTTCGAAAAAGTGTATATCAATAGCAATCACTTGCCGTATTTTTTCTGGTGGTGTGCCATCTATCATGAGTTGTAAGCCTTTCCTGATAAAAGAATCTGTTTCTTTTTTCAAATAAGGCTCCAGCATAAAAATGCCTTCTTTACGGGCGAAATGGCTCCATACGTTGATACGATTGGCGAGCGCTTGTCTGTCATCGGCAGGCGGATAAAACACCTGACGCACCATGAGCAAGCCAGCGATAAAATTCTTGGAGTTTGTTTGTAATAACACCGCGCCAAAAGTGCCGCACATAACAATCAAAAAGGCAGCAGGCTGGATTAATGAGCCTATTTGCCCGCCTTCGATGGCTTGCCCTAACAGTATGCCGATTAAGGCAATGGCTAAGCCGCTTAAACTGCTCCAGTCCATGATTTCTCTTTTAGATTTGCACGCAGTCTGGCAACGGCCTGACTATGTAATTGGCAAACGCGTGATTCAGACACATTCATCACAGCACCAATTTCTTTAAGGTTAAGTTCTTGTTCGTAATAAAGGCCCATCAGTATTTTTTCCCGTTCAGGCAGTGCGGTGATAGCGCCAACCAGCGCATCACGAAAATCGCCGTCTAATAAGCTTTTGATTGGGTCGCCGCTGTTATTGTCTGTATTAAAACGGTCCAGAAAATGCTCGCCATTTTCTGAATCATGAAAATCTTCATAATAAATAAGCTGATGACCGCTGCTGTCACCCAGCATTTCATAATAATCATCAAGCGATAACTGTAGTTTTTTCGCCACTTCGTTTTCAGTAGGGGGTTTGCCTAGCTGCTGTTCGAGCTGACTGATGGCTGTTTCTACGTCACGCATATTCTTTCTAACACTGCGTGGCAGCCAGTCTGCACTGCGCAATTCGTCTAGCATAGCGCCCCTGATTCTTTGTACTGCATAGGTCTCAAACTGGGCGCCGTGCGTATCTTCATAACGATTGATTGCATCCAGTAAACCCATCATGCCAGCTTGTACTAAATCATCCAGTTCTACACTGGGCGGCAGTTTTGCCTTGAGTTGATAGGCTAGTTTTTTTACCAGAACAGCATGCTTATTCAGCAACTCGTCTTTTTGATCTTTTTTCCCATGAACGGTATACATAGTGTTCCTCTAACCTAGGTAAATGATGCCTGCTTGATGCCAGCGTCAAAACTATTTTTATAGTCTAAGCGTTGAGCAATCTGTTTAAAGGCGCTTGAAGCGGATGCCATTGGAAACGCATCAATCACAGTACGCCCAAGTTTGGCGGCACGGCTAACATGGTCATCATTAGGAATCGCACCAAAAAACTCTAATTCGATTTGCATAAATCGTCTTGCAACCTGAGAGATATTACGAAACACGATTTGCGCCTGAGCATCGGTGGCTTCATCAACAATAATGCCGAATGCGCGTCTGCCTAACTGGCTGCATATTCGCTTGATCAGTGTGTAGGCCTGTTTGATGGATTCTGGTTGGCGCGTTAACTGAATAATAATTTCACCTTCATTAAGAATTTTTAATGGTAATAGGTGATTTTCATTTAGCATTGCATCTACTAATACAATTTCATACTGACGCGCCAGCTCGTTAAAAATATGGTTAACCTGCTTGCTTACATCACTCTCTAACGATGTATTAAACTGATTTTTTTGCATGAGCTTAGTTACGTAAAAGCCTTGGCTAGAGCTTGCAACAGCGTTCGCCACAGAATACCCTTCATCCACCACATCAAATAAGGACGGCAACTTGTTTGTACCGTAGCCTGATTCACGTGAGTCTTGTGAAGCATGCACAATCAGCACATCACACCCTTGATTGCCTATTGAAGCTGCTAGATTTGTCATCATGCGTGGTTGGTCATGGGTAGACGCCGCAGAAATAATAGACACTACTCTAGGCTTTGGTGCCGCCATGATACGGCGTAGACCTGCGGCTTGATCGTTCTGAAAATTAGACATGGCTCATCCCCGCGAATTGAGTCGGCATGGTATTGCCTACTGTGTTGCCCATGACAAAAGGCAGCTCATCTGACAGAAACTGGAATGGTTGATTACTGACGGATTTTAGATTCAATGCATGCTGAATCAAATACGCTTTATTGGCGAGATGAATATCTTCCGGCACGCGTTGCCCGTTAGCCACGTAAAATAGTTTTAGTTTTTCTCTGATGACCACATCTAAGGCATTGCCAATGGTGGCGGCTTCATCCAGTTTTGTAATGATGCAGCCATCCAATCCCTTGCGTTTGTAAGCTTTAATCACATCCGCCAGAGTTTCGCCTGTACTGGTTGCATTCAGGCATAACAGTTTTTTTACAGGTAAATTAGTGCTTGAAAGCATGGCGATTTGTTCAGCTACCATGCGGTCACGCTGACTAACGCCAACGGTATCAATCAATATAGTGTGTTTGTTTTTAAGTTCATTCAGTGCAATTTTCAGATCAGCTTCGTCTTTAACGGCATGCACCATCACGCCAAGAATCTTTCCGTAAATTCTAAGTTGCTCATGACCGCCGATACGATAGGCATCGGTCGTGATAATGCCTAAATTTTGCGTGCCATGCTTCATCACATAACGGGCTGCCAGCTTAGCAGTAGTGGTGGTTTTACCTACTCCTGTCGGGCCTATCAGGGCAAAAATTCCGCCTTGGTCTAACACTTCTGTTTCGTTTTCTATGGTATTTAAATTGATGGCAAGTATGGCTTTAATCCATGCGGTTGCTTTATCTTCAGCCAAGTTTTCAGGCATTTTTTCAGTCAATTGTCTTGATAACGCGGCACTAAAGCCTGCAGATAAAAGCTTGCTTAATATTTTTGATTTGACTGGGTCACGTTGCTGAATATTTGCCCAGGAGATTGCAGTGAGTTGTGATTCAATCACACTGCGCATATTGCGCATCTCGTTCAGCATTTCAGTCATTTGCAGGTTTGATTGATGTCCAGGCATCGCTGGACGGCTGGCTTGTGCGCTTGCCTGTTTTGGCTGAGCTGCTTGTGTCGCAGCTTGTGAAGCGACTTGTTTTTGCGCTGCTAACGGTTTATTCACCGGAGTATTTCTTTTTAACTCAGCACGTTTAACGATTTCATCATAATCATCTATTTCAGCTGAAAAAGGTCCAGCTGAAAATGGCTCTGTTGTAAATGGCTCTGTTGTAAAAGGTTCTGTTGTAAAAGGTTCTGTTGTAAAAGATTCATTGCTATTGGCATGAATATTCGTAGCCTGTGTTCTATTATTCTTATGCAGTAGTGAAAGTAGCGTAGGTGGGTCTATGCTCTCATTACTCACCGAATGATTTCGGCTTTCTTCTCTGGCAACCATCGCGTTCATGTCTTCTTCTTTGAAGGCCATGATTTCGTTGCCGCCATTCATTGCCCGGTTAGAGAGTATGACGGCATCGTCACCCAGCTCTTTTCGCACCATGCTTAGTGCTTCGCGTGAGTTTTTTCCGAAAAAACGTTTAATGTTCATGCTGAACCTCCAATAAGACTAGTGACACGTATGGTTTTTGAATCTGGTAACTCTTCGTGAGATAGCACACGAAGATGCGGGATAGCGCGGCGTAAAAATTTAGAAAGCGCAGCGCGCAGCGGGGCTGATACCAGCAATACTGGCGTCATTCCCATTTGTTCTTGCTGTTTAGCTGCAGCTTCGGCTTGTCTTGATAGCGTTTCTGCCATGCCAGGTTCAATGGCAGAACCTGTAGTGCTATTACCTTGCATGGCTTGTGTTAGCAAGCGTTCAAGGTTGCTGTCCAAGGTCATTACTGTGACTTCATTTCCGGTAGGGAATAATTGCTGTACGATGGCGCGGCCAAGCTGAACACGCACAACGGCTGTCAGTTCGCTGGTATCTTGTGTTTGTGTTGCATATTCAGATAATGTCTCAACAATCGTGCGCATATCGCGAATATGCACGCCTTCAGTCAACAAGTTTTGCAGCACTTTTTGAATGACAGAGAGTGATAACAGTTTTGGCGTGAGGTCTTCAACCAGTTTGGGTGCATCTTTGCTGATATGGTCCAGCAGTTGCTGTACTTCCTGGCGACCTAATAATTCGGCAGCATGTAATGAGATGATGTGGTTCAAATGCGTAGCAATCACAGTGCCCGCATCAACTACTGTGTAGCCCATGTTTTGCGCTTCGTCACGCACGTTGCTATCTATCCACACCGCTGGCAGGCCAAATGCAGGGTCTGTAGTCACAGCACCAGGCAATGTGCCAGATACCATGCCGGGATCAATGGCTAGATATTGGCCAAAATTAGATTCTCCGCTGGCAATTTCTACACCTTTTAATGTGATGCGATAGCTTGAAGGCTTGAGTTCAAGATTGTCTCTAATATGTACTGTAGGCGCTAAAAAGCCAACTTCTTGGGCAAATTTCTTGCGTAAGCCTTTAATACGTTTAAGCAGATCACCGCCTTGAGCTTTGTCTACCAGCGGAATCAAGCGATAACCAACCTCAAGACCAACTACGTCCACCGGTGTCACATCATCCCAACTGGCTTCTTCTGTCCCAGAGATTACTTCAACTTTTTCTTCAACGATAGGTTCAGCATCGGCTGCTTTTTTCTGTTCCGCGATGATATAAGCCATGCCAGCCAAGATTGCTGCCAATAGTAGAAATGCAAAGTGTGGCATGCCAGGAATTGCGCCCATGCCACCGAGAATAGCGGCAGTAATGTAAACCACTTTAGAATTAGAGAATAATTGTGTGACTAACTGACCGCCAATGTCTTCATTATTGGCGACGCGAGATACCACCACACCGGCTGCCACTGAGATAATGAGTGAAGGAATCTGAGCGACTAAGCCGTCACCAATCGCCAGCATTGTATAGTTCTTAACCGCATCAGCAAACGACATGTCATGCTGTACGATACCGACCACTAAACCGCCTACGATATTGATGATGATGATGATGATGCCGGCGATCGCATCACCACGTACATATTTACTTGCACCGTCCATTGCCCCGTAAAATTCTGATTCCTGGCTTACTTCAGCGCGGCGACGGCGTGCTTCATCTTCGCCAATCAAGCCCGCGTTCAGGTCAGCATCAATCGCCATTTGTTTACCTGGCATTGCGTCCAAAGTAAAGCGTGCGCCAACTTCAGCGATACGGCCAGCACCTTTAGTGACAACCGTAAAGTTGATGATGGTAAGAATCACGAATACCACGATACCGACAGTGTAGTTACCACCGATTAAAAAGTGACCAAATGCTTCAATCACTTTACCCGCAGCGTCTGGGCCGTTATGGCCTTCCGCCAGCACCACGCGGGTTGAAGCTACGTTAAGTGATAAGCGCAACATGGTGGTCATCAGCAAAACGATAGGGAAAGCAATAAAATCCAGCGCCTTTTTGGTTTGCAAACCGATGAGCAGCACCATGATTGAAATGGCGATATTAAAGCTAAACAATACGTCCAGCATTATGGCCGGCAATGGCAATATCATCATTGCTAACAGCAAGACGATAATCAGCGGTGCTGCCACATTGCGGCTGCCGAATGTTTTCATCCAGCTAGGTAAGTTACTCGAGTTCATCAGGCAGGTACTCCTGCATCCATATTATTAGGTGCCGGCAATAAACTGTGCGGATCTAACGCATCTGGTACTGGCACAGTTGTTGGCGTTTCCGGGCGGAAGCCGCCATCTTTCTTGAAAATACGCATTTGAAATACATAGGCCAATACTTCTGCAACCGCTGAATATAAAGCCTCGGGAATTTCACTGCCAAGTTCTGTGTGTGCATATAGGGCACGCGCCAGCTTTGGTGATTCCATGATAAGTACATTGTGATCTGTGGCTATTTCACGAATCTTCAAAGCTACTGCATCTGCACCTTTAGCGACTACCACAGGTGCGCGCATACCTTCATCCTGATATTTAATGGCTACTGCATAGTGAGTCGGGTTGGTAATCACAACATCTGCATTTGGTATTTCAGACATCATTCTGCGTCTAGCCATTTCACGTTGTTGCTGACGAATCTTGGCTTTGATTTCAGGGTTACCTTCGGTTTCTTTAGATTCCTGACGCACTTCTTCCTTAGTCATTTTTAGTTTGTGGGCATATTGGTAGAGCTGGTAGGGCACGTCAATGGCAGCAATAAACACCAATGTGCTCACAATCGTCAAAAATCCTGTAATCATCAAATCATTGATTAGTGATACGCCTGTTTTTAGCGGCAACATTGAAAGCGAAAGGATAGGTTCAATATCATGTGAAACTACAAAGTAGGCCACAGTTCCTACCAGGGTTACTTTAGCGATAGATTTAATAAGTTCTACGGCTGATCTTTTAGAAACAATATTGCCCAGGCCTTTTATTGGGTTAAGGCGGTTAAATTGTGGCATAAATGATTTACCGCTAAACACCCAGCCACCAATAAATATTGGCGAAGCAATGGCCACAAAGACTATGATGAGTGCCAACGGTGCAAACGCCAATAATAATGAATAAAGTGTATCGGCTGTTTTCATCAGCAATACGATAGGGTCAAAAGCCGCCTGGCGATCAAAACGTAAGCCTGCACTCATCGATGTTTTTAATGCTGCATTAAGATGTTCGCCCATCATGAGTACAGTCATGCCGGTAGTGAACAGCACAGCAACAGTCGCCAGCTCGCGAGAGCGGGGTACATCACCTTCTTCCCGCGCTTTTTCTATGCGCTTGGGCGAGGCCTGTTCTGTTTTTTCTAAATCGCTGTCTTCTGCCATGACGATTCCTAATGTTTAAGT
The DNA here is from genome assembly GCF_030684185.1 of Methylotenera sp. GTDB lineage: Bacteria > Pseudomonadota > Gammaproteobacteria > Burkholderiales > Methylophilaceae > Methylotenera. The sequence goes on along the minus strand of NZ_JAUXOY010000028.1, from coordinate 33,696 downwards.
GGTTCACGTACTGCTGATGAACGCCTGTTAATTTTGGTGTTACTTTTTTGAATACTTTTTTTACTGCATGGGATGAATTATTAGGCGAATTGATGCGATTGCATCTTTGGAATAAAAGGGTGAAAGCCGCCCTTTCTTAAAGCGGAAGTGACTATTTGAAGGTGATAAATGGTTAAAAAAAGGTGTTTTTAAAATTATTTTTATATAATTTAGTGAATTAATTCAATAGCTTGTAAATTAAATTAAATTATTATTTGAAATAACCCTAAAGTTTTTTAAAGTGCTGCCGATAAATATTTATTAGATGAAACCGAAATTGTTTTCGCCAGGTAATTAAAGAACTTGAAATTGATACCGTAACTTTGAATGAAGCGCTGTATTTTAAGTATTTGACACAAATGAGCAGACAGAGGTAACGGTGAAGTTTTGTAAAACTTTAGAGAAATTTTAGGATATTTTTAGAATGATATTACTAACTTAAATAAATTATAACCGCACTTGAAGGTGGCAGCGTCACCTAAGTGTATGAAAAATATAGATTCCATTAGCCCCTTGTAGGTGTTTGTAAGACAAACACCTACAAGGGTGCGTCCGCTTGTCTTACTTAATAAACCGACAAACACTAATTGTTAACTCATGTTAATAAGCTCAAAGTACAACCCATACGCGCAACACATTATTGTCAACCGAAGTAAAAATGAATGGGGAAATAAAAATGAATGAATTTGAAATGATGTCAGAAATTAAAGATGCCAATTTAAACTACCTAATGTTGGCTCAACAATTAATCCGTTCTGATAAAGCAACCGCAATCTTCCGTTTAGGTATCAGCAAAGATATTGCCGATCTGTTAGAAGGTTTAAGCAACTTGCAGTTATTAAAACTCAGCAGCACAAATATGATGCTAGCACGTTTCCGTTTTGATGACAGTGCAATTTTAGGCATGCTGACCAACTACACAAAAGACCGTTCACAAGCTCACTTGCATACGGCTGTTTTAATGGCAGGCCAAAACGCTGAGGCAATAGCGCATTAGTTAACGTACATTGAATTTGACTTTAGGTTAAGGAGAATATGATGGAAAAGAAAAGCGTAGTAAATGAATCAGAGCAAATCCAGTTGGCTATTAAGATGATTAATCTTGGCGCTAGATTACAATTGCTTGAGTCACAAACAAGTTTGTCACGTGAGCGTTTGATTAAACTATACAAAGAGTTAAAAGGTGTATCGCCTCCTAAAGGGATGTTGCCTTTCTCAACAGACTGGTTCTTAACTTGGCAGCCCAATATCCATTCGTCTATTTTCTACAATATTTATAAATTCATGGTGGACTACACCGATGAAAAAGGCATACATGCCATTATCAAAGCTTATAGTCTTTACCTGCAACAGGTAGTGCAAGAAGGTGAAGAAGAACCTGTTTTATCAATGACCCGTGCCTGGACATTGGTACGTTTTGTTGAAAGCAAAATGTTGAAAATGCAAAACTGTAATTGCTGCGGCGGTAGTTTTATTGTGAACACTTATGATTTAAATCACAAATATGTATGTAACTTATGCCACGTACCTTCACGTGCCGGTAAAACTAAAAAAGCAAAAGAACTGACTTATAAAATTGTTGCGATGTCAGCGTAAGCACGTACTGACAATTGATACAGTATTTTAATGAATACGGCATTTTATTGAATCATGCAAAAAGTACTGAATAAGTTTGGCTCGTCTCAACGGTTCCTTAATCAAGTGATTAAGTCAGAGCGGTTGGTCAGTAAAAAGGCATTATTAAAACGTACTGTTGAATCATTACGCGCAAAAATACACTTAGCGCCTGCGACACTTGCAATTTTGATTCAATGCGCTGCTTTTATCACGCTGGTTGCGGGTTATTGGCTGGCTGGCTGGCTTGCAGCAGCTTATTTTAAAACAGATTTAAATTTTTCTATTTTCACTTTGGTGCTGATGCAGGCACTTTTAGCCGCGATATTTTCTTATATAGCCGGTATGGATAGCTGGTGGCGCTGGATACACTTATGTTTTCCGGTTGCGGCATGGGGTATGTCCCAATGGCATGTGCCCAGCGAGCTATATCTAGCAGGTTTCATCATCAGCTTGAGTCTATTTTGGACTACATTTCGCACTCAAGTGCCATTTTTTCCATCTCGCCCGATTGTCTGGCAACAGGTCGCCAAAATCATTCCGCAAACTAAACCAGTGCGCCTGATTGATATTGGCAGCGGCTTGGGCGACATGTCTATGTACATTGCCAAAATAAGGCCAGACAGCCATATTGAAGGCATTGAAATTGCGCCGCTACCGTGGATGGTAAGTTTTGTCCGCGCAAAATTTCGCCGATCTTCTGCCGTATTTAAACTGGGCGATTACACTGCGCTGGACTTTGCAAATTACGATGTTATTTTTGCCTATTTGTCGCCTGCAGCCATGCTAACTTTGTGGGAAAAAGCCAGTCAGGAGATGTTACCAGGCAGCTTGCTGATTAGCCTGGAGTTTGAGATTCCTGGCATCGTGCCGACAATGCATATTGAAGGCAGTAAAAGTTCTCCTGCAATTTATGTGTGGAAAATAGCTTAGGAGTAACGACCTGCCACGAAGCAATGCAACAATTGCGACGGGTAAATAAGCCGTTCCCTGAGCTTGTCGAAGGGTAGTATTTGAGCACTCCCTTCGACAAGCTCAGGGAACAGCAGGTTAATGATTAAACACAATATAAGCCTGAAAATCCCCCTTTATTCCACAGATTGATTTGCTCAATAGATTGATATTCTGAATCTAATTATTCAACCCTTTATTTAACTTTAGTAATTTTCATTTATCAATTCTGGAGTACGCAAGTATGTTTGTCATTATTGGATACGTTGTGATATGCGCCACCATTTTTGGCGGCTATGCTATGGCTGGCGGCCATTTGGGTGGCTTGTGGCAGCCGTTGGAAGTGCTGATGATTTTTGGCGGGGCATTAGGCGCATTTATTGTTGGTAATGACAATAAAGCACTCAAGGCCACAGTCAAGGCGCTACCTAGCTTGTTTAAAGGCTCTAAGTTTAACAAAGCACTTTATATGGATTTACTCGCACTGTTATTTGAAATTTTATCCAAAATTCGCAAAGACGGCATGATGTCGATTGAAAACGACGTGGAAAATCCAGAAGCCAGCCCGCTATTCAGCAAGTACCCAAAACTGCTTCATGATCACCATCTGACAGAGTTTATCACCGATTACTTGCGTCTCATGGGTTCAGGAAATATGGATGCTTTTCAGATTGAAAATCTGATGGATAGCGAAATTGAAACACATCACATGGAAGGCCATGTGCCAGCTCATTGTATTGCCAAGCTTGGTGATGCGCTTCCGGCATTTGGTATTGTGGCGGCGGTGATGGGGGTGGTGCACACCATGGAAAGTTTGCATTTACCACCAAATGAATTAGGCGTTTTGATTGGCCATGCGCTGGTAGGTACATTCCTGGGTATTTTGCTGGCTTATGGTTTTGTTGGTCCGCTTTCTGGGTTGCTGGAACAAAAGCTTGAAGAGAGCACCAAGATGTATAACACGGTAAAAGTGACGCTGATTTCAAGCCTTAATGGTTACGCGCCAGCGATTGCAGTGGAGTTTGGTCGAAAAATTCTTTATTCAACTGAGCGCCCAGGTTTTGCTGAGCTTGAAACACACGTTAAACAAACTAAAAACAAATAGCAAATTATTAAGCATCACTTTGATAGTGATGGATGTCTCTAAAAGTTTAAATTTTAGAGACATCCATAAAACAGTGACTGAATACGGAGCATGTAATGGCTGAAGAACGCGTAAGACCGATTATCGTAAAAAAGATTAAAAAAGGCGGTGGTGGGCACCACGGTGGCGCATGGAAAATTGCTTACGCCGACTTTGTGACCGCCATGATGGCGTTCTTTTTGCTGATGTGGCTATTAGGTTCTACTTCAAAGGCGCAAAAAGAAGGCATTTCTGATTACTTTAAAACACCTTTAAAAGTGGCAATGATGGGCGGCACTTCCGTTGGCGCGAGTGACACTTTGATAAAAGGCGGCGGCGGTAAAGACCTGACTAAAAAACAAGGGCAGGTAAAACCTGTTGACGGACCTGACGGCAAGAAAAAAACGCTTGATGCAGAAGATGCGAAGAAAGCCTTGGAAAAAGTAGAGAAAGTAAAGTTAGAAGAACTAAAAAAGAAAATAGAAGCGGCGATTGATGATAGTCCAAATTTAAAGAAATTTAAAAATCAGCTATTGCTGGATATTACCTCTGATGGTTTGCGTGTGCAGATTGTAGATGAGCAAAACCGAGCGATGTTTAATTCTTCCAAAGCTGATATGCAGCCCTATGCCAAGCAGATTTTGCAAGAGCTGGGGCAAATGTTTAATGACGTGCCTAACAAAATAAGCTTGTCAGGCCACACCGATGCAACGCCATACCCAACTGGTGAAAAATCATATAGTAATTGGGAATTATCTTCAGACCGCGCCAATGCTTCACGCCGTGAATTGGTGGCGGGTGGCATGGATGAAACAAAATTATTGCGGGTAGTGGGACTTTCTTCTGCAAGCTTGTTTGATAAAGAAAATCCGTTTAATGCTACTAACCGCCGCATCAGCATCATCATTATGAACAAGCAAGCTGAAGAAAATGCGTTAAAAGACAGCGCAGCGGTCAGCGTGTCAACAGATTCAACCGCAGCAGATGTAAGTGAAGCGATCAAGAATCCATAACGCTTATTGCAGGTTAAAACAATAAAAATAGAATTGATTCGTTTAACTGGTCGTATTCACTAAATTGAAATTAAGCACTTTGGAACATGATTATGCGTATGGATACTCCACCGATTTTAAAATTAAGGCACCTACTTGCAGCAGTATCAGGGCATGGTAAGCAGCATCTGCTTCGAGTGGAGGCTGATTTATTGCAGACCACATATTTACTCAATAAAGCGATTGAAGACTTAAGCGCAAGTTTTATTTCAGTGCATGACTCTGTCACCAAGCAGCAGCAAATATTAGATTCATTGATTGAACAACACCATTTTAATCATGCGGAAACTAAGCAGCTTGAAGTGTTTAAGCAAAATATAGTGAATGAAGTGAATGCGGTGATTACTGGCTTGCAATTTCAAGATCTCACTAGCCAGTTGTTAACCAGAACCGTCAATCATGTGAATGGATTAAAAGATTTGCTTCAAGAGTTGGTTACACATGACGAAGTAGTAGAGCTAGGTAATGAGCAAGAACAGTTGATTAACTTTCTTGAAGAGGTTGACCGTAAATTGCATGCCAGTAGTCACAACCTGGCAGCTGGGTCGCGGCCTTCGGTCAAGTCTCAAGATATGGCAACAGGAGATATTGAACTTTTTTAGCCAATATTTTTTAATTAGTACGGCTAAAAATTCTGAAATTTATGCCGTTAAGTAGTATGTGATAAGTCTTAAAACGCTTAAAGAATTCCTTAAAAATAAGAGTTCTTTATTAATGATAAGCAAGATTAACAATGAAAAAAGTGAGTGAATGAAATGGCAAAAACAATTCTAGCAGTAGATGACTCAGGTTCTCTTCGCCAGATGGTGGCATTTAGTCTTAAAGCCGCTGGTTACGATGTGGTTCAGGCCGTTGATGGGCAAGATGGCTTGGATAAAGCCAAGGAAAAGACCGTAGATTTAGTGCTGACTGACCAAAACATGCCGATTATGGATGGCCTCACGCTCATTAAAAACTTGCGTGAATTAGGTTCATATCAAAAAGTGCCGATTTTAATGCTCACCACAGAATCCAGCGATGAAATGAAAGCTAAAGGAAAAGCCGCAGGTGCCAATGGCTGGCTGGTTAAACCGTTTGATCCAAAACGCTTAATCGAAGTAGTGCAAAAGGTGATTGGGTCGTAATTATATTTGTAGGAGGGGTGTTTCACCCCGAATATTGACGGTTGATGGTCACGTTTTTTCGCGGTCACAGACCACTCCTACAGAAGCAGTTAAATACATAAACGGAGTACAGCAATGACAATTGATATGAGTCAGTTTTATGAGGTCTTCTTTGATGAAGCAGAAGAGCTGTTAGCTGAAGCTGAGCGTTTACTTCTTGGCATCGATATAGAAAACCCCGATACCGAAGATTTGAATGCGATTTTTCGCGCCGCCCACTCTATTAAAGGCGGTGCAGCTACATTCGGCTTCATGGATATGACCGAAATTACCCATGTGCTTGAAAATTTGCTGGATAAAATCCGAAAACATGAAATGGCGCTCACAGCCGAGCATGTTGATGCCTTTTTGGCAGCTAAAGACGTACTAAAAATGGAAGTGGACGGTCACCGATTCGCTACAGAGGTTGACCAGGAGCAGGTAGCTGACGTCAAGATGATGCTGAAATCGCTTTCTGAAGCAGGTGGTTTGGTAAACAAGCCTGCGACCAGTGTTAGTGCACCGCAAACAACACCTGTAGTAGATGAGAAAAAGGCAGCTGTGCCAGAAGTCGCTGCACAAGTGGCAACTCAGGCGGCAGATCAAGTGCCTGCTGATGGATTAACACATTTTCATATTTTCTTGCCGGAAATTTCAGATAAAGATGCGACCAATCTTCAAGAGGAGCTTGGCCTGTTAGGTGAAGTGGCATCCAGTAAAAATGAACATGGTCGTTATGTATTAGTACTCAGTACGGATTCAACGCAAGACGACATTGTTTCAATCTGCTCATTTGTGCTTGACCCTAATGACTTAGTTATTTCATTGGCACCGCATACAGCGGCACACGTAAGGCCGGTGATTGCTGAGGCAAAGGCGGTAATCGTTGAAGATGCCGGTTTTGGATTATTTGAGGATGATGTTAGCGATAAACCAGTATTAGCAAGTACACCAGTTGTTGCAGATGCAGGAACTAAAGGTAAAGTGGCCATTCATGAAGAAGTGGGTTACGGGCTATTTGCTATAGAAGGCAAAGAAAATGTAGAAGAAGGTTACGGTTTTTTTGCGCCGTTTAAACCGCACCCTGATGCAGCGGTTGCTACCCTGATTGGTGATGACACGCTAACTACAGAAGCGAATTCAGGCAAGGCAGAAGTGGCTGTTAAGGTTGAAGCAGAAGCAGCGACAAAGACAGCAGCAGAGGCTGTAGAAAGGAGAAATCAAGGTCGCCGTGAATCTGATAAAGCACCAGCCAGTGCAGAAACTTCATCCATACGCGTAGGCATAGAAAAGGTAGACCAATTGATTAACCTGGTTGGCGAGCTGGTGATTACACAAGCCATGATAGAGCAGCGTATTAGCAATCTTGACCCTGTTCAATATGAGCCACTCATTAACAGTGTAGGGCAACTCACACGTAACACGCGTGATTTGCAAGAATCTGTTATGTCGATTCGCATGATGCCGATGGACTTTGTGTTCTCACGTTTTCCGCGCATGGTGCGCGACTTAGCCGCCAAATTAGGCAAAAAAGTAGAGTTTGTTACTGTAGGTGCGGCTACTGAGCTAGACAAAGGTTTAATCGAGCGCATTGTAGATCCGCTTACTCATTTAGTACGCAATAGCGTGGACCATGGTATTGAAATGCCAGCCGGCCGAAGGGCTGCAGGTAAGAGTGAAGTAGGTACGCTGACGCTTTCTGCCGCACATAAAGGCGGCAGTATCGTCATTGAAGTGACTGATGATGGCGCTGGGCTAAACCGTGAAAAATTACTCGCAAAAGCTAAAGCGAATGGGCTGACAGTCAGCGAGAACATGACCGATACCGAAGTGTTCGGACTCATTTTTGCACCAGGTTTTTCAACGGCAGAAGTCGTCACAGACGTTTCAGGCCGTGGTGTAGGCATGGATGTTGTGAAGCGTAATATCGCCGCGATGAATGGCGTAGTTGAAATTCGCTCGGCCCTTGGTTACGGCACCACTATTTCAATCTCACTGCCGCTGACTTTGGCTATTTTAGACGGCATGTCAGTGTCATTGGGTAACAGCATTTATGTTATCCCGTTAAATCTCATTGTAGAAACCTTACAGCCACGTGCGGAGGATATTAAGACTGTGACAGGCGAAGGTCGCATGGTGCATGTGCGCGGTGAGTATTTGCCCATTATCGCGCTACATAGTTTATTTAATCACCACACCGATATTACCGACCCTACTGAAGGCGTACTGGTGTTGCTTGAATCAGACGGTAAAAAATCCGCGCTGTTTGTAGATCGATTAGTCGGTCAGCAACAAGTAGTGATTAAGAGCCTTGAAACCAATTATAGAAAAGTGCCGGGCGTATCTGGCGCCACCATCATGGGTGATGGCGGTGTAGCGTTGATTCTGGATGTTTCAGCCATTATTCAAATGGGGCAAACAACCAACTACCTCACTGGCGCTTTTGCCTTCTCACACTACGCAAACCAAGCAATACCAAAGGAGCTTACAAAATGAGTACAGATATCGTAAATAACGCAGCCAATTCAAAAACCGCTTCAACAAAAACAAAAAATGCAGCAGGGGAATACCTGACTTTTGTTTTGGGTGATGAGCAATATGGCTTAGAGATTTTAAAAGTGCAGGAGATTCGTGGTTACGACGCAGTAACGCAAATCGCCAACACGCCGGATTTCATTAAAGGCGTAGTAAACCTGCGCGGCAAAATCGTGCCGATTGTCGATTTGCGCATCAAGTTTCATCTCGGCAAAGTTGAATACGACGAATTCACCGTGGTGATTATTTTGAATCTCAACGGTCGCGTGGTCGGCATTGTGGTGGATGGTGTTTCAGACGTAATGGCCTTAAAAGAAGATCAAATTCGTGACGTGCCATCGTTAGTTTCAAATATTGATACTAAATACATCGTAGGTTTAGCTTCAGTAGAAACGCAGATGTTTATTTTGGTAGATATAGAACAACTCATGAGCAGTCAGGAAATGGCGTTGATGGACAACGTGGCAGTGCATTAAAGTTTTGTAGGAGCGACGACTCGTCGCGAAGCAGTGGTGCAATCGCGACGAGTCGTCGCTCCTACATAAAACCAATAACAAAGAACTTTTGATTAAAGGACTAAAAATGAAATTTTCTATGCAAAACATGAAAGTAAGCCAACGTCTGGCTGGTATGGTCGGACTGGCGGCTCTGGTGGTTATGACGCAGGCAGGATTAGGTCTTTACGAGCTATCCATGGCAAACAACAGCCTTAAAACCGTGTATGAAGACCGCATGGTGCCATTAGGGGATTTAGGCAAAATCTCCAACCTCATGCTGGAAAACCGGACATATTTGAGAATCGCGCTCAGTGAAGTGGAAATTGATACTGCGGGAAAGAAAACCTCGCTGGTCATGAACCCTGAAATGGCTGCAAAATCTGCTGATGCTATTGAACATAACATAGAGCTTATCACCGGATTATGGAAAGGTTACATGGCGACCTACCTGACGCCTGAAGAAAAAATACTGGCGGATAAGTTTGCAGAAAGTCGTGGCAAGTTTGTCAAAGAGGCGTTGAATCCAGCTGTGACTGCATTGCGGGCAAATAACTATGAAGAAACAAAAGCACTGTCTGGCAAGGCGCGTGAACTCTACGACGTAGCTGCTCCTGAAATGACGGCGCTGCTTAAATTGCAAGGCGATGTAGCCAAACAAGAATATCAGGCAGCTGCCACAAACTATGAAAATATACGCCTGCTTACATTGGGTGGGTTAAGTGGCGCCATTGCTATTTTGTTCTGGCTCGGATTGGTCGTGTCACGTTCCATTACTAAACCGTTAGAAAAATCCATTCAAGTGTTTGGACAAATTGAGGAAGGCAAATTCGACACAGCGATTGATGTGCAAGGCAATAGTGAGTTGAGCAGTGTATTGCAGTCATTAAAAGGTATGCAAACCAGGCTGGGCGCGGATATTAGTGCCCAGCATGAGTTGGCAGACAAAGTGAAAGAGCAATCAGTTCAGTATGAAGGCCAGCTGGCCGCCATCAGTAAATCTACCGGCGTGATTGAGTTCAGCATGGATGGTAAAGTGATTGCCGCCAACGATATTTTCTTAAATGTGCTGGGTTACAGCCTGGCTGAAGTAGTAGGCCAGCACCACAGCGCAGTTGTAGCACCTGAATACGCTGCCAGCACCGAGTTCAAACAGTTTTGGGAAAAACTTAATCGTGGTGAGGCTATTGCCGGTGAATTTCAGCGATTTGGTAAAGGTGGCAAAGAGATTTGGATACAAGCTTCATACAACCCGATTTTATGTGCAGCAGGCAAGCCATACAAAGTGGTGAAATACGCCACCGACATTACCGCGCAAAAAATCAAAAATGCCGATTATGAAGGCCAAATCTCGGCCATCAGTAAATCGCAAGGCGTGATTGAAGTTTGTCTGGATGGCATTGTCATTAAGGTCAACCAGGTTTACTTAGATATGCTGGGCTACAAAGAAGCTGAATTGCTTGGTAAACATGTGAGCATGGTGCTAGACCCAAGCTTTGCCAAGAGTGACGCCTATAAAACCTTATGGGATAAACTGGTAAAAGGCGGCACCGATGCAGGCCAGTACAAACGTATTGCCAAAGGTGGTAGAGAAGTGTGGATTCAAGCTTCTTACAACCCGATTGTCGATTTAAATGGTAAGCCATACAAAATCGTTAATTACACCATGGATATTACCGAAGCTAAACTACAAGCGGCTGATAATGCAGGCCAGATATCCGGCATTCAAAAAACGCAGGGTGTGATTGAGTTTGACCTCACAGGTAAAATTCTTGCAGTGAATGACAACTTTGCCAACGTGACTGGCTACAGCGAAAAAGAAATCGTCGGTAATCATCATAGTATGTTTGTAGAACCTGCTTACCGTAGCAGCCACGAATACAAAGCCTTCTGGGATGCGTTAGGCCGTGGCGAAGCGCAAATAGGTCAAGTCAAACGTATTGGTAAAGGTGGTAAGGTAGTCTGGCTACAGGCCATTTACAACCCGATTTTAGACATGAATGGCAAACCATTCAAAGTGGTGAAATACGCGACGGATATTACCGAGCAGCATAACAGCGCAGAAACACTCGCCAATGCAGTTGAAGAAACCCGAGGCGTTATTGAAGGCGCAAAAGCCGGTGATTTAACCAGCCGTGTTTCACTAGACGGTAAAACAGGCGCGATTGCTTCGCTTTGCGACGGCGTCAATGCACTGATGGACAAAATGACCGAAGTTATCGTGCAGGTGCGTGAAGCGGGTGAAACCATCAACACCGCCGCAGGTGAAATATCATCTGGTAATAATGACCTCTCAGAACGTACTGAACAGCAGGCTTCAAGTTTAGAAGAAACCGCAGCCAGCATGGAACAACTCGCTTCAACCGTGAAGAACAACGCAGAAAACGCCAAACAAGCCAACCAGCTTGCCGCAGCGGCTTCAGGTGTCGCAGTTAAAGGCGGTGAAGTTGTCGGCCAGGTGGTTAATACTATGAGTGCCATTAACAGCAGTGCGAAAAAGATTGAAGACATTATCTCAGTCATTGACGGCATTGCCTTTCAAACCAACATTCTTGCTTTAAATGCAGCGGTTGAAGCCGCCAGAGCGGGTGAACAAGGCCGAGGTTTTGCGGTGGTCGCAGGTGAAGTGCGCAATCTGGCGCAACGTTCTGCCACCGCAGCAAAAGAGATTAAAGAGCTTATTGCAGACTCCGTGAATAAAACTGCCGAAGGCACCATACAGGTTGAACAAGCAGGTAAAACCATGCAAGAAATTGTTTCATCTGTACAACGTGTCACCGACATCATGGGCGAAATTACTGCAGCCTCAGTAGAACAAAGCGCAGGAATCGACCAGGTGAATACTGCAGTGACCAGCATGGACGAAGTGACGCAACAGAATGCCGCCTTGGTTGAAGAAGCGGCAGCAGCGGCAGAATCATTAGTAGAGCAAGCTGAAAGCTTAATTGATGTGGTGAGTGCGTTTAAATTGAGCGGTGGGAACCCAGTAAGCAATAACCGCCGCACAGTGAGTAACCCAATGAGGGCGTCTAGCCAGCCAGCCGTGCGTCTGGCACCTAAAGCAGTGGTTAAACCCAGTACGGCCAAAGTAGCGTTAAAAACAGGTACGGATGATGGCGATTGGGAAGAGTTTTAAGATGGCGGTTCCCTGAGCCTGTCGTTCCCTGAGCTTGTCGAAGGGCAGTGAGTGTCCCCTTCGACAAGCTCAGGGAACGCCCTTCGACAAGCTCAGGGAACGAAATGGTGGAATACGTTAGCAATAAAATTTAATTTGATAATTATTATGTATCGAAATGTGAGAGCGAAATGAATATGACCGTTGCCAAAAAAATGTTGCTATTAACCTTTATCGCCATGATAGGCCTGATAGGGATGATGGTATTAAACCAGCAGCAAATGGAAAAGGTTTATACCAACACCAATTACGCCAATACCAATATTGCGCCTAGCATTATTGAGCTGGATAAGGTTAGGTACAAATTCAATACCTTGCGTATCCGTACGGCTAATCACACCATCATTACTGATGCAAGCAAGATGGCCGAAGTGGAAGTGGCGATTAAAAATCTACAGGATGAGCTAGGCACACTTTTCAAAGGCTATGAGGCTTATGTGGTTGATGACAAAGAAGCGCAAATGCTTGAGGCCGATAAAGCTGGCTTGAAAGAATACTATGTGCGATTAGAGCCTATTTTAGCTGCCTCACGTAACAACAAAAAAGACCTTGCACATCAGTTATATGTTGATATTCGTGCAACTGCAGAAAAAGCCAATAATGATATTGCAGCGCACATGGACTATAAAGTCGCGCTCGGTAAGGATATGGCTGAAGAAGCAGCTGTAATTAAAAAGGCAGCTAAAAATGTGTCCTTAATAACTGGAGCCCTGATTTTGCTTGCTATCGCAATCTTGGGTTTTATGATTACACGTAACTTGCGCAAACAGTTAGGCGGCGAGCCTGATGAGGTGGCTAATATTGCCAACACGATTGCTGAAGGTGATTTAAGTTACCAGATAGAACTTGCAAGTGGCGATAAAAACAGCCTAATGGCAACCATGCTTACCATGCAGCAAACCCTTAAAGCAGTGATTGACGAGCAAAGTTCGATGTCAAAAGAGAACAAGTTAGGCAACATCAAAGCAACTATCAATACAGATAAATTTCATGGCAGCTATAAAACCATGGCAGAAAATGTGAATGAAATGGCCGCAAATCAGGCAGACGTCATGCGCAAAGTCACGGCATGTATTGCTGAGTTTTCAAATGGTAATTTTGAAGCGCCGTTGGAGCGATTTCCAGGTCAGCGTGCATTTATCAATGAAGGTGTAGAGCTGTTACGCAGCAACATTAAAACCTTTATTGCCGATATGCAGCACATGGCTAAAGAGCATGACGCTGGCGATATAGAGGTGGTGATTGATGAAACCAAATATCAAGGCGCTTATGCAGAAATGGTGCATGGCGTAAATAATATGGTGGGTGGCCATGTGCAAGAAAAAGAGCAGATGATTCAGTTAGTCCGTGCGCTGGGGGATGGCGATTTTGACGTCAAAATGCAGCAATATCCGGGCAAAAAAGCTGAAATTAACAAGAATTTAGACAGACTCAACGGCAAACTCAAGGGTATTGTAGATTCAGTGAAATGGGTGACGGCAGAGCATGAAAAAGGCAATATTGATATGACTTTGCATGCGCATATGTTCAAAGGTGGTTTCAGTGAAATTGCTTCATCAGTCAATCATATTGTAGCGGGGCAAATAGAACTTACCGAGAAAGCGTTGGCTTGCGTTAAAGAATTTGGTGAAGGTAATTTTGATGCGCCGCTTGAACAATTCCCAGGTAAAAAAGCATTCGTCAATGAAGCGATTGAGCAAGTGCGCAGCAACTTGAAAGCATTGAATGCGGATGCACAAATGCTGGCAGATGCCGCACGTGAAGGCCGTGTAATGGTCCGCGCTGATATTGCCAGACACATGGGCGATTACCGAAAAATCGTCATGGGTATGAATGAAACGCTGGAGATGATTGTTAAACCAATCGTCACGGTTAAACAATCAGCAGAAGCGATTAACACTGCGGCTAAAGAAATCGCGCAAGGTAATGCGGATTTATCACGCCGTACTGAAGATCAGGCGGCAAGTTTGGAAAAAACCGCTTCCAGCATGGATCAACTTTCATCGACCGTTAAACAGAATGCGGATAATGCCAAACAAGCCAATCAGCTTGCCATTGCAGCTTCCGGTGTGGCGGTAAAAGGTGGGGATGCGGTTGGTGAGGTAGTGAGCACTATGAGTGCTATTAATGCCAGCGCGAAAAAGATTGAAGATATTATTTCTGTGATTGATGGTATTGCTTTCCAAACCAATATTCTAGCCTTGAATGCGGCGGTAGAAGCGGCAAGGGCAGGTGAACAAGGTCGGGGTTTTGCGGTAGTGGCAGCCGAGGTGCGTAACCTGGCGCAACGTTCAGCAGGTGCGGCTAAAGAGATTAAAGAGCTGATTAACGATTCCGTGAGCAAAACCACAGAAGGCACCAAGCAAGTTGAAATGGCTGGTGAAACCATGCAGGAAATCGTCGGCTCGGTAAAACGAGTTTCTGACATTATTGGTGAAATTGCCGCCGCATCAACCGAGCAAAGTGCAGGTATTGCGCAGATTAACGATGCCATTATGAAAATGGATGATGTCACACAACAAAACACGGCATTGGTTGAAGAAGCCGCCGCCGCCGCTGAATCGTTGATGGAACAAGCGGAAGAAATGACAGCGGTGGTGAGTGTGTTTGTGTTGGATGGTGACGTGCGTAAAATTAGCAATAAAAGCGTGGGTAGAGCATCGCCAAAACTTAACGTGATAGCCGAAAAAGTTGTGCATGCACTTGGACATTAGAAACATTGGATTTCTTGAGCCTCAAACTGTTCCATGAGCCTCAAGTCGTTCCCTGAGCTTGTCGAAGGGCAGTATTTGAGTATTCCCTTCGACAAGCTCAGGGAACGGTTAGCAAGTGTAGCCTCGATGAAATGAAGTGGAATCGAGGGAGTTTGAATTAGGTGTTATTCGCGGTCACAGACCGCTCCTACATACGACTTTTCAAGAGATTTATCTCTTAGAAAATCGGAGTGCCCTTGTGGTACAAAGAAAATTGGAAGAATTTTAAGGGTTTATTGTAGGAGGGGTGCTTCACCCCGAATGCGATGTTGAATATTGTTGCGGTGTTATTTGCGGTCACAGACCACTAAAAAAAGCGAATGTAGATTTAAACGCGGATTCAACCTTGAATCCGCCAAGTTAAAAAGGAACTAAAATGAAAATCAATATGCCTGTCACTCAACACGAGATTGAGTTAAAAGAGTCGTCACAAATTGTCTCTAAAACCGATCTGAAAGGTAAAATTACCTTTGTGAATCGAGATTTTATAGAGGTTAGCGGGTTTGCTGAAGCAGAGTTGATTGGCCAGAGCCATAATATTGTGCGCCATCCCGATATGCCGCCCGAGGCGTTTGCCGATTTATGGAATACCGTGAAAACAGGCAAGCCGTGGATCGGCATAGTGAAAAATCGCTGTAAAAACGGCGATTTCTATTGGGTAGAGGCGGTTGTTTCGCCGGTGAATGAAGGTGGTCAGGTAGTAGGCTTTATTTCTGTGCGGAAAAAAGCATCGCGCCAGCAGATTGAGGGGGCCATGCGCTATCACCGTGTCATCAAAGAAGGCCAGGGCTGGGCTGCGAGCATGTTGGGTAAATTCCACAGTTTCAAGAGCAAGTTTAGCTTGAAATCCAGAATCATTTCCATTTTTATGGTGGTGGCATTGTCCAGCCTGGCAGTTGGATATAACGGCCTGGCTGGTACTCAATATAGTAACGATAAACTTACCACGGTTTATCAAGATAGAGTGATTCCCTTACAACAACTCAAAGTCGTTGCTGATATGTATGCGGTGAATATAGTCGATACCTCGCACAAAGTGCGCAACGGCAATATGACGTGGGCACAGGGCGAGGCGAGTGTTGATAAAGCATTAGGTGAAGTGGACAAGCAATGGAAAGCCTATACCAGCACTTATCTGGTGGTTGAGGAAAAAAAACTGGTGGCTGAAGCGGAAATTTTATTTGCCAAGGCTAATGCAACTACTGCCACCTTGCAAAGCATACTGCGTAGCCAGGATGCTAAGCGCATCGCCACATTTACCAGTTCTGAGCTTTATCCGACCATAGACCCGTTGTCAGATAAAATCAGTGAACTGATTAACCTGCAACTTAAAGTGGCGGGCGATGAGTTTGCAGCTGCAGAGAGTAATTACAGCTATCAGCGCAATCTCAGCATTGCCTTTATTCTCATTGGAGTTGCGCTAGCTGGACTGCTAGGCTGGATGCTCTATCAGGCGATTATACCGCGCGTGCAAGATGCCGTCAGGTATTTGCTGGCAAGTGCACAAGGCCTCGATCATGAATCCGTGCGACGCACCGGGCATAGAGATGAGTTGACCGATGTTATGGATTCTTACCGCGCCTTAAAGACACGGCTGGATTTTGATCATGTTGAAACATTGAATGGCGTTAATCGTATTACCGCCGCGTTAGACAACGCCTCAATGGCGGTGACTATTTCTAACGAACATAACTTGCTTATCTATATGAATAAAGGCGCTAAGGCATTGTTCCAGAACATGGCGACAGGCATCGCTGTGCGTCATCCTGGCTTTTCTGTAGATAAAATGTTGCGAACAAAAGTAGGGCAGTATCTTGAAAACGATGCCGACCGCGAAAATTTTGCGCTGGAACTTCAGGGCCCTAAACAAATAAATACCGTAAATGCGGGTCATCACCTCGAGCTTTTGCTTAACCCGGTTCACGATGCTGACGATGGTCGATATCTGGGCCGTATGACGCAATGGGTCGATCGCACGGCAGAAGTGGCGGCTGAGCAAAAAGTAGCCGCACTGATAGAGCAGACGGTGGCGGGTAATTTGAAGCAACGCATCGATGCTTCCAGCTTACCGCCAGGCTTTTTACGTGATATCAGTGAAGGCACTAATCGCCTGTTAGAGGCTGTAATTGGTCCGTTAAATATGGCTGCCACTTATGTGGATAACCTTTCTAAAGGGGTTATTCCTGCTGAGATTACCGCAAACTATAATGGTGATTTCAATATTATTAAAAACAACCTGAATGCATGTGGACATGCAATCAAAGCGCTGGTGGCCGATGGCAACTTGTTGGCCGAAGCAGCGGAGTCAGGCAATCTGACGACACGAGCTGATGCTGAAAAACACTTGGGTGAATATCGTAAAGTAGTCGAAGGCTTAAACGCAACGCTGGATGCGATTGTAACGCCACTGAATATGGCGGCTAGCAAGCTGGAAAACATTGCCAGTGGCGATATTCCAGACAGGATTACCGACCACTATAACGGCGACTTTAACAATATTAAAGACAACCTCAACACCTGTATCGAGTCTATCAATGCCTTAGTGGGTGATGTGCAAATGTTAGCCAACGCCGCCAACGATGGCCGTGTTTCTGTACGTGCTGATGCAAGCGCCCATTCAGGCGACTTCCGCAAGATAGTAGAAGGCGTGAATGAAACGCTGGAAATGATTGTCAGCCCGATTGCCACCGTTAAAGTAGCAATAGAAACCATCAGCACTGCGGCTAAAGAGATTGCTCAAGGTAATGCCGATTTATCACGTCGTACTGAAGAGCAAGCAGCATCACTGGAGAAAACCGCCGCCAGCATGGAAGAGCTTTCTTCTACCGTTAAACAAAATGCCGACAACGCCAAACAAGCCAACCAGCTTGCTACAGCGGCTTCCAGCGTGGCAGTTAAAGGCGGCGATGTGGTCTCTGAAGTGGTCGGTACCATGAGCTCAATCAATGCCAGTGCCAAAAAGATTGAAGACATTATTTCAGTCATCGACGGTATTGCCTTCCAAACCAACATTCTCGCCCTCAATGCCGCAGTAGAAGCCGCCAGAGCAGGTGAACAAGGTCGCGGCTTTGCTGTGGTGGCTGGTGAAGTGCGTAATCTCGCACAACGCTCCGCCAGTGCCGCCAAAGAGATTAAAGATCTAATTTCAGACTCTGTCAGCAAAACCGCAGCAGGCACCAAGCAAGTTGAAAATGCCGGTAACACCATGCAGGAAATCGTCACCTCAGTCAAACGGGTATCCGACATCATCAGTGAAATCGCCGCTGCATCGCAGGAACAAAGTATCGGCATTGAACAAGTCAATGACGCAGTGATGAAGATGGACGACATGACCCAGCAAAACACCGCTCTGGTAGAAGAAGCCGCTGCTGCAGCTGAATCGATGATGGAACAAGCCGATGAACTGATGAATGCGGTCAGTGTGTTTCAGCTTGAAGGTGAAAGTCAGAATAGAAGCCAGATCAACAAGCAAAGTGACCGACGCGTCATCAACAACCCGATGCGAGGTTCAGCAGGCAGGTCAGCCCGACCATTAGCCTCAAAATCAGCAGAATCAAGCCCATCACCTGCCAGACCAGTGAAAGTGGCTAGTGTGAAATCCGGCACCGATGATGGGGATTGGGAAGAGTTCTGACCCTGCCGTTCCCTGAGCCTGTCGAAGGGAATGTTGAACACGACACCCTTCGACAGGCTCAGGGAGCAGCCCTTAGGTAGGCTCAGGGTCAACGGCAGGTAATTTGCTAAGAACTTAGTTATACATCTGAGCTAATTAAAAAAGGCCGCTAATGCGGTCTTTTTTAATTATATTTATCTGGTTTTAACGCTATAAATGCCGACTAAACGCTACAATCATGGCATGTCTTTAACCACACATTCCATCATTATTTGCCCATCGGCTCGTCTTGCACGCAGTATTCAAAACGACATAGCGCAACAACATATACAGGCGGGTGAAGCGCAGTGGCTTAGCCCGACAGTGCTCACACTAACGCAATGGTTAGAGGCTGTTATAGAAGCAGAGTTACTGACTAATCAAAATGCTGCGCAAATGCCGCCTTATGCGCTAAGTCCGTTTAATGAGCAATTGCTGTGGGAAGACGTGATTACGCAATCGCTCAAAAAGAATGCGTTTGGTGAGTTGTTTGATGTGTCTGGTTTGGCGAGTGCGGCCATGGAGGCAAACCGTTACATGGTTGCGTGGAATTTGCACATTCCACGTGAACTTGCAGCAGAGGAATCACGCCAGTTTATGCAGTGGCAATGGGCTTTCAGGCAACGTTGTATTCAGTTAAATGCGCTAGAGAATGTGCGTTTTATAGATTGGCAGCTGGATTGCATCGCGCAAAGCACGGCTGCGTTACCTGCTCAAATTGCATTTGCGGGTTTTGACCAAACGGCACCGCAAGAAAAGCGTCTGCGTGAGGTATTGCTGGCACGTGCAGTGCAGGTGGAGGATTACGCTACTATCTGTGTAGAACCCGCGCAAACACAGCATATAAGTTTGGAAAACCAAGAGGCAGAATGTCGCGCTGCGGTGGCATGGGCGCAACACATGCTAGAAGCTAATCCAAACGCGAAACTTGCCATTGTTTCGCCAAGATTAAGTGATATTAGAAATCAATTGGCTGATTTGCTCGATGACGGTTTTTACCCTGCCAGCGTGCGCCCCGGCATGGCGGAGATGCCACGCCATTATAATTTCTCGCTTGGTACGCCGTTAGCCCAGCAACCTATTATTCAGGCAGCATTAAACCTGATTCGTTTATTAAGCGCGTACCAACTACAGCAGGCTGACGTGTCTCATGTTTTGTTATCACCATTTTGGTCAGCCAGTACAAAAGAGGCCGATGCGCGCGCCATGCTTGATGCCAAAATGCGCGAAAAGCTGCCTATGCAATTTACCTTACAACGCTTTATGGAATTTGCAGAGCAGCAGCATGATAATGGTTTGGGAATTTCAGGTTTATTGACACATTTACGTGCGGCCTCTGCCGTTCCAACCAAAAAGGCAATGCCTTCAAATTGGGCGCAAATCTTAACTAACTTGCTTACAGCCCTTAATTGGCCTGGTGAGCGCAATATCAGCAGCCTTGAATATCAAGCCGTTAACGCATGGAAAAAAGCCTTGCAGCAAATGGCTAAATTAGACGTACTCGGCAAAACCCTGTCAATCGCTGAGGCCGCACACTTGATACAGCAGATATGCACTGAACAAGTATTTCAGGCAGAAACCGAGCATGAATCTGCCATACAGATTCTAGGTATTATGGAGGCATTGAGCGCGCCTGTGGATGCTATGTGGTGTATGAATATGAACGACCATATTTGGCCGCCGCCAGCACGACCTAATCCGCTTTTGCCTGCATCTATTCAGCGCGCTGCCGCATTGCCTAATGCAGATAACAGTGTGCAAGCGGCATTCGCCGCGACCATACACCAACGCTTGCTGCACTCTGCAAAACACATTGTTTTTTCCAGTAGCAAAACAGAAGGCGAGAGCCAGCTCCGTGCTTCGCCACTCATGAAAGATGTGGTCATGATTGAAGCTGATATGCCACTCGCGGAAACTTTAGCCGAACAGCTAAGCCACGCCGGTAACGCAGACTTAACCACGATTGATGACCACATCGCACCAGCTGTGCAAGTTGGTGATCACGTTTCAGGCGGTACAGGATTGCTTAAAGCACAAGCCATTTGCCCTGCGTGGGCTTTTTACCAATATCGGCTAGCTGCAAAAGCGCTTAAAACGCCCACCAGCGGTTTAGATAGCATGGAGCGTGGTTCACTAGTACATGATGTATTAGAGCGGTTTTGGCGTAAACGGCACTTTGCAGACTTGCGAGATATGAGTGAAGCTGATTTTTCACAAGCGCTGATTGCAGCCATCCAAAGCACGCTACAAGCTTTTGCTGCCGAGAGTAGCGTTGCCTCGCCTACAGTGTTGGAGCTTGAGCATGAACGACTAAGCAAGCTGATTGGTGACTGGTTGCAATTTGAAAAAACGCGTGGTGTTGCGTTTAACATTGTTGCTTGCGAGGCAGAGAAGCAAGTACAGATTTGCGGCATAGAAGTCACGCTTAAAATTGACAGGATTCACCAACTTGAAAGCGGCGGACTGGTGTTTGTTGACTATAAAACCGGGCAGATTCCAAAAACAAAAAGTTGGGGGGAAGACCGCATCACCGAGCCTCAGTTGCCCATTTACGCAGCTTTTTATGCGGAAGACATCGCGCAGGTTGCAGGCGTTTATTTCGGTATGGTTAAAATTGCAGAGCATGCTTTTTCAGGGGTGGGAGAGGAGAACTTTGAGGCTGAACCGGATAAACGCAAACCTGCTTTCACCAAAGCTTTTATTGATTGGCAGCACCTGCTAATGCACTGGAAAACCAGTATTGAAGAGATTGCCGAAGAGATTAAAGCAGGTGAATCTGCGGTGCGGTTTAACGATGAGAATGAGTTGGCTTATTGCGAGGTGACGCCGTTGTTGCGATTGCCTGAACGTAAGTTGCAGTTTGAGCGGTTTCAAGGGGAGAAGGCATGACGACTCCGCAAGCTTTAAATCTTGAAGCCGATGAAAAAAACCGTTCACGCGCGCTCGAGTTAACTTCATTCATTGTTGAAGCGCCAGCGGGTGCGGGTAAAACCGAGCTGCTTACACAGCGTTATTTGAAGCTGCTACAAACCGTTAACGCGCCAGAAGAAATTATCGCAATCACTTTTACCAATAAGGCGGCGGCAGAAATGCGTTTACGCATTTTGGATAGTTTGATTAGGGCGGATAATGAAGATGTGCCAGAGCAGGCTCATAAACAGATTACTTATGAATTGAGCCTGAAAGCCTTGCAGAAGTCGCAAGAAAATAATTGGCAACTGATTGAAAACCCAGCGCGCCTGCGAATTTTTACCATTGATAGTTTGTGCGCGCACTTAGCCAGGCAAATGCCGCTGATGAGCCGTTTTGGCTCGCAGCCCCGAGTCACTGACGAGGCGAGCGCCCTGTATGGCCAAGCGGCCGAGCAAACGCTAGCTTTGTTAGAAGATGCCACACATTGCGATGTGGTAAAAGACGCGTTGCGCTATGTGGATAATGACGCCAATCAGCTCAAGAATTTGCTGATTGCAATGTTAGAAAAGCGTGACCAATGGCTGCATCATGCGCAACATGAAGTGGATGCCGAACAATTACAAAGCACTTTGCGTTATTTGGTAGAACAGGAGCTTGAAGCCATTGCTTCAGTTTTTAATTCGCGCATTCAATATGAGTTAATGCCGTTAGCAAGATTTGCCGCTAGCCAGTTGCCATGTGAACACCCGATTGCCTTGTTAAGAGATTGGGAGTCCACATTGCCGACGCAT
Organism: Methylotenera sp.; assembly: GCF_030684185.1. Lineage (GTDB taxonomy): Bacteria > Pseudomonadota > Gammaproteobacteria > Burkholderiales > Methylophilaceae > Methylotenera. The sequence continues at coordinate 11,462 of NZ_JAUXOY010000028.1, read as the reverse complement.
GCTGACGCATTGCCAATGTGGCTGGCGGTACGTGAGCTTGTTCTCACCAAAGACGATAAAATCCGTGCCAGAGTTGATAAAAACACCGGTTTTCCGGCAGAATATAAAGATGAGAAAGCCAGCTTTAATGCATTTTTAGCCTCACTAGAGGCAGGTGGTAGTTTTGCGGAGTCTTTAGCTAAAACCAGAACATTACCTGCTGTTTCTACCAATCAGGAAGGCTGGCAAATCATCACCACGCTTTCCAGGCTGCTCAACTTGGCTGTTGCTGAATTGTGGCTGGTGTTTCAGCGTGCAGGTGAGGTTGATTTTGTGGAGATTGCTTATCGTGCCACGCGTGCGTTATCAGATAACTTTGGTGAACCCACCGAGTTGGCATTGAAACTTGATTACCAAATTCAGCATTTGCTGGTTGATGAGTTTCAGGATACCAGCCCAAGCCAGATCAAGCTGTTAGAGCAGCTTACTTTAGGCTGGCAAGTGGGTGATAGTCGCACACTGTTTACCGTGGGTGATCCCATGCAATCGATTTATCGCTTCCGTAAAGCCAATGTCGGGCTGTTTATTGAAGCAGCAAACCATGGTATCGGTGATATAAAACTTGAGAAATTACAGCTTTACCGCAATAACCGCTCATGTCCTGCGGTAGTCGATTGGATTAACCAGACGTTCGCGCCAATTTTTCCGGCAAGTGATGCCGTAACGCAAGGCGCAATTCAGTATCGCCCGTTTATTGCGACTAAGCCTGATGCGATTCAAGCGGGGGTTGAAGTGCATCCTATTGTGAGTTTGGTCGATGAATCATCAGCCCTTGCAAGCCAGCGTGAAGCCGATGCGGTGATCAAAATCATTCAACGCGAGCGCGCAGCAGACCCAAATAAAAAAATTGCGGTGTTGGTGCGGGCTAAAAAGCACTTGGCATCGCTGGTGACAAAGTTGCGTCGAAATCACCCTGAAATCGCTTTTCAGGCGGTTGAGATTGAGGCGTTAGAAGGGCGCCAGATTGTGCAGGATTTGCTCTCGCTCACCCATGCGCTGCATCATAGAGCGGATCGTGTGCATTGGCTTAGTATATTGCGCGCGCCTTGGTGTGGGCTAACCTTGCACGATTTGCATGCGCTGGCGGGGCATAATCAACACGACAGCATCTGGTCGCTGATGCAAAATGATGAAGTCGTGAAAGGCTTATCTGCTGATGGAAAAATGCGTTTGCACCATGTGCGCGAGATATTTGCTGAGGCATTTGAAACACAGGGACGCATGAATGTTAGCCGCTGGGTGCGCGGTGTGTGGCTCATGTTAAACGGCACTGCTTGCCTGTGGGAGCAATCTGACGTCGTTGATGTACAGGCGTTTTTTGCGTGTTTAGATAATTTAGACCGTAGCAATCAGTTTTCACCCGAGCGTATGCAAACCGAAATCACCAAACTGTTTGCCGCACCAGAAACCCAGGGTGAAAGTTTGCAAATGATGACGATACATAAATCTAAAGGGCTGGAATTTGATACCGTCATTTTGCCAGGGTTGGGCGCAAGCATAGGCGGTAATCATGGTGATAAGCCGATTGTATTGTGGGAAGAGGTCCTTGTTAATCCACATCATGACCATGCCCAATATGAGTTGCTGGCGGCGCCATTTATACCCAAAGGTTTGCGTGATAAAGATAAAGTCAGCGCTTATGACTATTTAGAATCGCGCGAAAGCGCACGCGATGCAAATGAAGACGCAAGGGTGCTGTACGTAGCCGCCACCCGCGCAGAGCGCCAACTGCATCTGGTGGGCATTGCTAATAAAAACGCAAAAGGTGAAGTTTCCCCAACCAAAAACACTTATTTAGATTTACTATGGCCTGCGGTAGCAACGGTGTATGAATCAGCAGAACCGCCTCAACAACAAGTAGATACAGAAGATACCATTGCCAACTTTACGCCACGTTTGGTGCGCTTAAAGCAGCTACAAGTCCCTGCGGTTTTACAAACGAAACATTCCATAGCAGCCACTTCACAAAACAACTTTGCCGCTCAGCCCAGCCTTGTTCAGAGCCTGGAAGCTGATATTGGCACTTTGGCTCATCGGTATATGGAAATGATAGCACAGCAAGGTTTAGCAGCCTGGTCGGCAGCACGTATTGCGACACTTAACCCTGCCATGCAGCATTGGCTGCGTCAACAAGGGCATGCTGAAAAAATTGCCATGGAAGCAGGCCAGCGAGTGCAAAATTTGCTTGAAGTTACCTTGCAAAGTGAAGATGGTCAGTGGTTACTTAAAGCACGCGGTGAGGCAGAGCTAGGCATCACATCCATGCACAATGGCGAAGTTAAAAACTATATTGTTGACCGTACTTTTATTGAAAATGATGTGAGATGGATTGTTGACTATAAGACGATTGCTTTAACAGCAGATGCCTCAAACGCCACATTAAAAATTGCTGCAGAAAATTATCGGGAGCAACTAAAAAACTATGCGATATTGTTTGCAGATGAAAGTAAACAGGTAAAATGCGCTGTGTTTTTTATGGCGATAAGTAAGTTAGTTTTATTGGATTGATATAACCCAGGTTAGGCTGTTTGAATCCATGGGTCATCTGGGGCTATGTGTTATCTAGGAAGGCCCTTAGTTGATAGGAATACTTTAAAAGGTTAAATAATAAATGAAAATATTCTCACTGATGTATCAGCGTGCCATGGTATGGGCAAGGTTACCAAATGCACCATGGTATTTGAGCGCGCTTAGTTTTGCTGAGTCGTCATTCTTCCCGATTCCGCCTGATGTGATGTTAGCCCCCATGAGTTTAGCCAAACCTGAACGCGCCTGGCGATTTGCTTTGATTACCACTGTGGCTTCAGTGCTGGGCGGTTTGTTGGGCTATTTCATTGGTGCAACATTATTTGATATCATTCAACCACACCTTAAAGCCAGCCATTATTGGGATGCTTACCAAACCGCAGTGGTTTGGTTTGAAAAATGGGGTTTTTGGGCGATATTTGTTGCAGGCTTTTCGCCGATTCCTTACAAAGTCTTTACCATAGCCGCTGGTTCGCTTTCAATGGCATTACTGCCGTTCACTATTGCATCAGTCATCGGGCGAGGCATGCGCTTTTATATGGTGGCAGGCTTAATGAAATGGGGTGGGGCAAAAATGGAACAATCATTGCATCAGTACGTGGACCGCATTGGCTGGATAACGGTAGGTTTGGTTGCTATTGCGGTGTTGGTATTTCGATAAGTTATGCTGATTTACTCACCCCCGTCATTTCAGAGCAGACCGGCATGACGAAACTGGTGAAATCAGCATTTTCCTAAATAAACTCTTTCAATAAAGTTTTTACAAAGTCAGTTCGCAGGTTAATTGCTTCCAAGCCCACACTTACTCTCAGCTTATCCGGACCATTCATTCGGCAGCGTCTGTCGCGCTGAAGCAGGTTAATTAGTTTAAGCGGGTCAATATCTGCTTTCGGGTTAAACTGCAGTTGAATCGCATCAGCACTGGCGTCAATTTTAATGATGCCTATTGCTTTGGCTGCTATGCGCAGCCTATGGCATGCGATGAGTGCTTCGCCTTGTTCCGGCAATAATCCAAAGCGGTCTATCAGTTCTTCTTGCAAGCCGTCCAGTTCGTCATCATCGTTACAGTTGGCTAAACGTTTATAAATGACTAAACGTTCATGTACATCAGGACAATACTTATTGGTGAGCAGGGCGGGTGTATGCAGGTTAATTTCTGTAGTAACGCCAAGCGGTGCGTTTAAATCTGGCTCCTTACCTGCTTTGAGTTGTTTAACTGCATGGTTCAACATGTCTGAATATAAATGAAAGCCAATTTCCTGCATCTCGCCACTTTGTGAGTCACCTAACAATTCACCTGCACCCCGAATTTCCAGATCGTGCATGGCAAGGTGGAAACCCGCGCCCAGGTCTTCCATGAGTTGAATCGCATCTAAGCGTTTTTGCGCCTGCACGGTAATTTTTCGGTCAGGGTCGGTAAGTAAATATGCATACGCTTGGTGATGTGATCGACCAACACGGCCACGTAGCTGGTGCATTTGTGCCAGCCCAAACATATCTGCTTTGTTCAAAATAATGGTGTTGGCAGTAGGTACATCAATGCCAGTTTCAATAATCGTAGTACACAGCAGCAGGTTATAACGTTGGTTGTAGAAGTCGCGCATCACGTGTTCCAGCTCGCGCTCTCGTAACTGCCCGTGAGCGACTGCAATGCGTGCATCAGGCAATATGCGCTCTAATTTCTCACGCATGGAATGAATGGTATCAACTTCATTATGCAGAAAATACACCTGACCGCCGCGCTTGAATTCACGCATGGCAGCCTCGCGAATGATGCCTTCAGAATAATCGGTATGGAAGGTTTTAATGCTTAAGCGTTTTTGTGGCGGGGTGGTGATGATAGAGAACTCGCGTAAACCTTCCATCGCCATACTGAGCGTGCGTGGAATCGGTGTGGCGGTGAGTGTGAGCACATCAACCTCGGCGCGTAAAGCTTTGAGTTGCTCTTTTTGACGCACACCAAAACGGTGTTCTTCATCTAATACCACTAAGCCCAGATTTTTGAATTTAACGTCTTTTTGAATGAGGCGGTGTGTACCGATAATGATGTCAATTTGCCCTGCTTCTAATCCAGCCAGCGCTTCTTTTTGTTCTTTTGCGGTTCTAAAGCGTGATATTTCTGCAATCTTGATTGGCCATTCAGCAAAGCGATCTTTAAAGTTATTAAAGTGTTGTTCAGCCAATAATGTTGTAGGCACTAGAACCGCCACTTGCCTACCGCCCATCACCGCGACAAAAGCAGCGCGCAGAGCAACTTCGGTTTTACCAAAACCTACATCGCCACACACTAGTCTGTCCATCGGGCGCCCGGACTGCATGTCTTTGATGACGTTTTCAATCGCTTCTAGTTGGTCTGGCGTTTCTTCAAACGGAAAACCTTCGCAGAACGATTCATAATCGTGCAAGCTAAGCGTAAACGCATGACCGCGCCGTGAAGCGCGCTGCGCATATAAATTGAGGAGTTCTGCCGCTGTATCACGGATTTGTTTAAGGGCTTTCTTCTTGGCTTTTTCCCAGTTGCCACTACCTAAGCGGTGTAACGGTGCAGATTCTGGCGGTCCGCCAGAATAACGTGAAATTAGGAACAACTGCGAGACTGGTACATAAAGCTTATCTTCGCCAAAATATTCCAGCAGTAAAAGCTCCGTTTCACCTTCGCCAAAGTCTAAATTCACCAACCCTTTGTAACGGCCAACACCGTGCTGCTCATGCACTACCGGGTCGTCTATACGCAGTTCGGATAAGTCTTTGAGCATGCCTTCAGTGCTGCGCGCTTTTTCCTTTTCGCGTCTACGCTGTTGGCGTACAGTAGCAGCGTATAGCTCTGCTTCGGTAATGACGGCAATCGATTTGCTAGTTGCAGTGTTCTCTAAACAAAATCCATGATGTAGTGGCGAAACACCCAGCATGAACTTTTCTTTTGAGTCTTTGAATTCTGCCCAGGTTTCTATCACGGCAGGCTGCAAACTATGCTCGGCAAATAGTTGTGAGATGGTTTCTCGACGCCCAAGGCTTTCAGCAGCGACTAAAATACGCCCTGCGAAATCTGAAATGTAGCTTTGAAGTTTATGCAATGGCTGTTCAGCACGGCGTTCAATGTCTAGCGCAGGTAAACCAGTTGACTTGTTATTAGTCGTCAACAAAATGCGTGTAAACGCATGAGTGGCGCTAAAAAAGTCTTCTGTTTTAATCAGTAATTTTTCGGGGGTTAATAAAGGTCGTTCAGCATCATGTGCCAGCGTACGATAGCGTGATTGCGCCTCACGCCAAAATTGCTGCGCACTGTGGTCAAGGTCGCCATGTAGGCAAAGCAAACCATCTGCTGGCAGATAATCTAAAAATGTTGCGGTTTGTTCAAAAAATAACGGTAAATACCACTCAATGCCGCCAGAAGCCACACCCTTACTGACATCTTTATAAATCTTAGCGCGCTGCGGGTCGCCTTCAAAAGCTTCTCTAAACTGCCCTCGGAAGAGTGTAATACCAGTTTCATCTAACGGAAACTCACGCGCAGGCAACAAGCGAATTTCAGGTACAGGGTACAAGCTGCGCTGCGTATCTACATCAAACGTGCGGATGGTTTCAATTTCGTTATCAAATAAATCAATGCGGTAGGGCAGCGCAGAACCCATTGGAAATAAATCCACCAGCCCGCCGCGCACGCTAAACTCACCGTGAGAAATCACTTGTGTGACATGGTGATAACCTGCTTCCGCACACTGACGCCGCAATGCTTCGGTATCCAGCGTTTGGCCTTTTTTAAGCATAAAGGTGTTTGCACTCAAAAAGGCTTTTGGACTCAAGCGAATCAGCGCTGTAGATAGCGGCACAATAATTACATCACAAGCATTTTGCGCAATGTGATAAAGCGTAGTCAGGCGGTCTGAAATTAAATCAGGGTGCGGCGAAAACTGGTCATAAGGCAGTGTTTCCCAATCGGGTAACAAATGCACACTTAAGCTCGGGGCAAAGTAGGGGATTTCTTCTAACAGGCGCTGTGCATCAAACGCGTTAGCTGTGATTATGATTAATGGTTTAGCTGGGCTGGAGTTTTTGAGTTTAAGCGCTAAATCAGCCAGCGCAAGGCCATCTTCACCATCGCTAAAAAGCTCAGCACGAGAAGATTGACCTGATTTTGGAACTTGCAGTGAAGTCTGCGACATGAGTTAGATTTAGTAATTTGTTGACTGATATTGAGTTTTTTTGGAGGATACCCCCAAAAATTTTCATTCTTGGGGGATACCTTACGACATTTAAGTCTTATTATAGCAACGTGCCCCATTCCGAAGGATTACGTTGAAAGAATGATAGCACTAAATAATACTAAAAAGGGAGTTCTATGGCACTTGTTTTTGGTTTAGATATTGGCGTTGCATCTATTGGTTGGGCGGCGATTGATGACACGCAAGAAATAACACCGTTAATTGGTTTAGGGTCGCGCATTTTTGTGGCGGCTGAAGTGCCAAAAACAGGAGAGTCGCTAGCAAAACCAAGAAGGGAGGCGCGAGGAATGCGCCGCCGCATTCGCCGCAGAGCGCATCGTATGGCGCGTATTCGACGATTATTTTATCGCGTAGGCTTAATCAATGATGTTGTGCCAGAAGTCTTATCTGAGATTACTGCGGATGACTTAACGCCTTGGTTGCTACGTGCTGACGGGTTAGAACGCAAACTAAACCAACGTGATTGGGCACGTGTGTTATTGCATATTGCCAAACACCGTGGTTTTAAATCTAACCGTAAAAGTGAAGCTGGCGATAAAGAAGGCGGCAAATTATTACAAGGCGTAACGGGCAATGCTAAGCTTTTGCATGAAAAAAATTACCGCACCATTGGTGAAATGGTGTGGAAAGATGAAAAATTTGCGCAACATAAGCGCAATAAAGGCGGAGATTACAGCCACACCGTAGCACGTGATGATTTACTGCTTGAAATTAAAGCTTTGTTTGAAGCGCAGCGTGGTCTTGGCAATGCTTTTGCAAGCACTGGTTTTGAGGAAGATTACACCAATATTTTCGCCTCGCAACGACCTGTAGATGATGGCGAAATTGCAGATATGGTGGGCTTTTGCACGTTTGAGCCTGATGAAAAACGTGCAGCAAAAGCTACTTATAGCGCAGAGCGTTTTGTATTGCTTTCACGCTTAAATAACTTGATGTTGATTGAAGCAGGTGAACGCCGCGCATTAGATGCAGCGCAACGCAAAACCATTGAAACGATGGCGTATAAATTAACCAAAGTTAAGTATAGTCAAATTCGTACAGCTTTAGATTTATCTGCATCAGTTCGTTTTAACTTAGTGCAATATAAAAGCGGTGAAATTGATAAATCTGAAGACGCGGCTTTTGCAGAACTTAAAGCTTACCACCAGTTGCGTGGTGTAGTAACTAAGGCTTGTGGTGAGCTTGCGTGGGGCAACCTTACCAGCCAGCCCGATAAGCTAGATGCCATTGCCACTGCACTTACTTGGTACAAAAGCGATGACAAAATTCGTGAAATGCTCGCACCTGAGCAACTAGAACCAGCCTTGCTAGAGTCGGTGTTAGCGTTGTCATTTGATAAAGCCGTGGCATTGTCACTCAAAGCCTTACGCAATATCAACCCCTTTTTAGCGCAAGGGCTACGTTATGACGAAGCTTGCACGGCGGCAGGCTATGACCACTCCGCGCCCACCGAAGCACAACCACAGCAATTTTTGCCTTACATTCCAACCGATGAAGTACGTAACCCCGTGGTGTTACGTGCGCTTACCCAAGCCCGCAAGGTAATAAATGCCATGATTCGCCGTTATGGCAGCCCTACGCAGATTAACATTGAGCTATCGCGTGAGTTATCGCAACCTTATAGCGAGCGCAAAGACATTGAAGGTAAACAAAAAGAGTTTCAGGCGGAAAAAGAGCGCACAGTTAAGCAGTTTAACGGCACTTTTGGGCGTGACCCACGCGGTGATGAGTTTACAAAATTCAGGTTATGGCGTGAATATAATTACTGTGCTTATAGTGGTGTGTATTTAGAGCCAGCGCGTTTGTTAGAAGAAGGCTACGCCGAAATTGACCATATTCTGCCGTACAGCCGCAGTATGGATGACAGCTTAAAAAACAAAGTGTTATGCACCAGCAAAGCCAACCGCGATAAAGGCAACAAAACACCTTATGAGTATTTAAATGGCGCGTTCGCCAGCCAGCAATGGCATGACTACAAGGTACGCATTGAAACGCACAACGCCTTTAGGCAATCCAAGCGCAACCGCTTATTACGGGTAGATTTTGACGAAAAAGCCGAACAGGAATTTAGAGAGCGTAATTTAAATGACACGCGTTATATCTCGCGCTTTTTGCAGGAGTTTTTAAAGCTTAATCTGCAATTTGCACCCAGTGAAAACAAAATCAAAGTGCAAACCCGCAATGGCGCAGTCACTTCGTTTTTACGCGCCCATTGGGGTTTACATAAAGTGCGTGCCGATGGTGATTTGCACCATGCGCTTGATGCCGCCGTAGTGGCTTGTACCACACAAGGCTTTGTTAAACGAGTATCAGATTATTCACGTAAAAAAGAGCTTTGGGCGAGTGATAAAAAATCTGGCGATTACTCTCGAAACCTAGAAATTATTGATACCGATACGGGCGAAATTACTGCCACTAATTATCAGAAAAAAGAAGGGCGAGATTTTCCGCTCCCTTGGGATAGTTTTAGGGCAGATGTTAAAGATGCGTTGACTGAAATTTTTGTCTCGCGTGCGCCTACACGCAAGGCGACAGGTGGCGTGCATGATGCCAACATTCGCTCCACTAAGCGCATGAGTAAAGAAAACCCAATTACGACCAGCAAAACGAAATTGCAAGCATTAACGCTGGCAAGCTTAGAAAACATTCCTGAAAAAGAAACGCGCAACGCTAATTTATACCAAGCGTTGAAAAAGCGAATAGAAACAGGTGGCAAAGAGCCATTTGCCAAGCCATTTTATTTAGGCAAAAACGGGGAAGAAAGTGACGATGCTTTTGGCCGTTTAATTAAAGGTGTTAAGCTTGAGCGCACCACCAAAACTGGCGTACTCGTGCGTGGGGGCTTGGCAGATAACGGCGAAATGTTACGTGTGGATGTATTCACCAAAGCAGGCAAGTTTTACCTAGTGCCCATTTATTTGGCTGACCGCGTCAGTGGCGTGCTGCCGAATAAAGCGATTAAGCAAGCAACGCTAGAGCAAGATTGGCCTGAAATGGATGCAACATACCAATTTTCCTTTAGCCTTTGTAATAATGATTTGATTTTGATTGCTGATAAAAAAGGTGAAAAAGGCTCATTTATCCGAGGTTATTACAAAGGTACAGATAGAGCTAACGGCAATATTTCCATTGAGGCGCATGATAGGTCATGGGCTAGAACTGGTGTAGGAGTTCAAAATATCGGCATTTTCAAAAAACTTCAAGTGGATGTGCTGGGCGAAGTGTTTGAAGTTAAACAGGAGCCACGCCATGGCTTGGCAGAATCTTCTGATTAGCCGCCCTGCGCGGCTCTCGCTTAAAAACCGCCAGTTGCGTTGCGAGCAAGACACTGGCGAGGTGAATTTGGCGCTAGAAGACATTGCCAGCATCGTGTTGGAATCGCCGCAAATTACGCTCACCAGTGCCTTGATTTCTGCCTGTGCCGATGAAAATATCGCCATTATCACCTGCGATGAAACGCACACGCCTAACGGCTTATTCACCAGCTTTTTACCGCACAGCCGTCAAGCAGGCATGTTGCGTGCGCAAGTAGCATGGTCTAAACCATTTACCAAGCGATTATGGCAGTTGGTTATTAAGCAAAAAATTAACAATCAAGCCGCCACTTTAAAACTATGTGGTAAAGAACACGCCCGTTTAACGAAATTAGCCACTGAGGTGGATAGTGGCGATAGCCAAAATTGTGAAGCACAAGCCGCACGGCTGTATTTTAATGTGCTGTTTGATGGCGTAAACCACGATGCGTTTAAGCGGCATGGTGAAGATTTACCCAACGCAGCACTCAATTATGGCTACGCTATTATACGCGCCGCCATTGCGCGTGAATTAGTGCAGTTTGGCTTTATACCAGCCCTTGGCATCCACCATTGCAGTGAACTTAACGCCTTTAACTTGGCGGATGATTTAATTGAGCCGTTTCGCCCGTTTGTAGATGCTTATGTAAGCTTAAATAACATTGGCCTACATGGGCAAAGTGAGGAAGCAAAATTAACCTTGCCAGAACGTGCCAGCCTAGTACAAAGCCTGCAATTGGCCTGCATGGCGGCAGGTGAAAAACATACTTTATTACACACTATTCATTTGTTAGTTAAAAGCTTAAGCACGGCAACAGAGTTGGCTAAACCAGATAAATTGTTGCTACCAACCATGCCAAAAGTATTTGGTATTAAGCTAATGAGTTGAGCGGTAAGTTTTTTGTAGGAGCGGTCTGTGACCGCGAAAGCGAGGGTTCGCGGTCACAGACCGCTCCTACAAAATAGAAGTGCTACATCTTTAGCTGGGATATTAAACCATGAAAAACGGGCAACCATTTATGCGCATCGTACTGTTTTTTGATTTGCCCGTCACCACTAAGGAGGCGCGTCGCCATTACACGCGTTTTCATGCTTTTTTACTGCGCGATGGTTACGATATGTTGCAATTTTCAGTGTATAGCCGCTTATGTAACGGCATGGATCAATCACAAAAACATTTGGTGCGCATAGGGCAACATTTACCGCCAGAAGGCAGTATTCGCACCTTATGTTTAACCGATTATTGAGCGACAATTATCTTGTCTGGTCTAGCGACAATTAACTTGTCTAGTTGATCTGATAGAGTTCTGCACAGCAAACCATAAGGAGGCGCTGTGTCAGGTAATCACATTTCAGATAAACAGGTTAATTTATATATGAC
>NZ_JAUXOY010000020.1 GCF_030684185.1 Methylotenera sp. | reverse complement strand
GCCAGCCAGCCAGCCAGCCAGCCAGCCAGCCAGCCAGCCAGCCAGCCAGCCAGCCAGCCAGCCAGCCAGCCAGCCAGCCAGCCAGCCAGCCAGCCAGCCAGCCAGCCAGCCAGCCAGCCAGCCAGCCAGCCAGCCAATTATATCGGTTAATGACAATTTAATCATCAAGGGCAATAATTTACTCGCTCTACATACCCTGCAAAAAGTGTATACGGGGCAGGTGAAGCTGATTTATATTGACCCGCCGTATAATACAGATGGAGATTCATTTCTTTACAACGATTCATTCAATCATTCAACGTGGCTTACGTTCATGAGGAATAGATTATCTGCTGCTAAACAATTGCTTTCAAAGAACGGTGTAATTTTCGTACACTGTGACTATATTGAGTTTGGCTATATCAAAGTGCTGATGGATGAGATTTTTGGAGTAGATAGAGCTTTGCCCCATATTACGGTTAAAACATCTACCCCAGCAGGTTTCAAAGTTGTAAATCCAGGACTTGTTAATGTTGCAGAGCACATTCTTATTTATTGCATGGGTGATAAAAAATCAGCGATTAAAAACTCCTATGTTAAAGCTGGTTATCAATCAGATTATAAATATGTTATAAATAATCCATCTGAACCAGTAAGTGAATGGACTTACAAAAATATTCAGAATTTAGTCGCTGAAGAAAATCCAAACATCCAGAAAGAGTCATTACAACCATTAATCGAACAGTTTGCTTTGAATAACTCTCATCGCGTTTTTGCTACCTATGGCCCACATAAACCTTCTGAAAGAATGAAAGTAGGAATACAACTTTCCGTAGAGTCGCCTTCCAAAATTATTGCAATTGAACGAGACGATGATGGGTATCACTATTTGTTGAATGGGCGGTTGGTCGCTTTTTATGAAAGTAAACTTAAAGTTGTTGACGGTGTGCGTTGTCCAACACAAAGGCTTACAGATTTTTGGAGTGATTTATCGTGGGATTCAATTGCCAATGAAGGCGGAGTTACTCTAAAAAACGGTAAAAAACCTGAGAGATTACTTAAAAGAATTATTGAGATTGCATCAGAGCCTAATGACTTGGTATTGGATTTTCACCTTGGTAGCGGAACTACTTGTGCTGTTTCTCACAAAATGGGTAGGCGGTATATCGGAATTGAGCAGCTAGATTATGGTGATAATGATAGTGTTGTAAGACTGAAAAACGTTATCAATGGTGATACAACAGGCATATCTAAAAACGTGAAATGGAAAGGCGGCGGTAGTTTTGTTTATTGTGAAATTGCCAAAACTAACCAAACATTCATAGATCAAATCCAAGAGGCTAAAAGTAGCGAAGAATTACTAGGCATCTGGCAAGCCATGCAAGAACGCGCTTTTTTGTCATACCAACTAGACGTTAAAACCTTTAATGAAAATGCCTCTGACTTCAATCAGCTAGATTTTGCTGACCAGCAACGCTTTTTGATGGATGTGCTGGATAAAAATATGCTGTATGTGCCGCTATCAGAAATGGATGATGCTATTTATGCAGTATCCGAAAGCGATAAAGCCTTAAATAAACAGTTTTTTAAGATGTAGGCGGCGAATAATGACGAATATCATCACATCGCTACATGACTCACTGAGCAATCCGTTTGTTGAAAAGCAAATAGGGCAAGTTGTAATTCCTGCGCACATTACAGATAACTTAAATCCAAAATTCAATATAAGACCTTATCAGGCTAAGGCTTTTAAGCGTTTTCTATTTTATTTATTAGAAGATTTTGAGGGAAAGCCACGCCAAAACCACCAGCTACTATTTCACATGGCAACAGGTAGCGGCAAAACGCTGATGATGGCAGGCGCTATATTGCATTTATATGCGCAAGGTTATCGTAATTTTTTGTTTTTTGTACACAGCACTAATATTATTGATAAAACGCGAGATAACTTTCTCAATCCATTATCTAACAAACACCTGTTCTCAAATAGCGTTCATATTGACAATCAGCAGGTTTTTATCAAAGAAGTCTCTAACTTTTCTGCGGCTAATCCTGACGACATCAATATCGTGTTTTCAACCATACAGGGCTTACATACCGACTTAAATAAGCCCAAGGAAAATTCGCTGACTTATGTGGATTTTGAGCAGTCAAAAATCGTACTAATTTCAGATGAAGCCCACCACATCAATGCCGATACTAAAAAGTCAAAGAAACAGGAAGACTTATTTGAAGTGCAAAGCTGGGAAGGCACGGTAGAAAAAATCTTCAAATCCCATGAAGATAATGTATTGCTGGAATTTACTGCCACAATGGATTTAAGCGATGCTAATTTGGCCGCGAAATATAAACCCAAACTAATTTTTGATTACCCTTTACGTGAGTTTAGGCGCGATAGCTACTCTAAGGAAGTTAAAGTCTTGCAAGCAAACTTAACAGCCATTGAACGCGCATTGCTGGCGGTTGTATTGTCGCAATATCGACTAAAAGTATTTGCCAAGCATCAAAAAATAGTCAAGCCTGTAGTGCTATTCAAGTCAAAATATATTAAAGACAGCCAAGCATTTCAAGATGAGTTTGCATTAGCAATACAAAATTTAACGGCGGCCAAACTAAGTGAAATACTCAACCATGCAAGCGACCCTGCCATTAGTAAAGCACTTACATTCTTTAATGACAACCATATCAGTTTAGAAAATCTGGTCATTGAGCTTAAACAAGATTTTGCGGCAGAAAAACTCATCTCAGTAAACAGTAAAGAAGAAAGTGAAGCCAAACAAATAGCCGTCAATACGCTAGAGGATGCAGGCAATCAATATCGCGCTGTATTTGCGGTTGATAAGCTAAATGAGGGCTGGGATGTGTTGAACTTGTTTGACATCGTGCGGTTATACAATACACGAGATAGCAAAAATAATAGAGTGGGTAATACCACCATGAGTGAGGCGCAGTTAATTGGTCGTGGTGCACGTTACTGCCCGTTTCAAATCACATCTGACCAAACGCCTGACATGCGTAAATACGACGCAGATTTAGATAATGAATTGCGTGTTTGCGAGGAATTGTATTATCACAGTGAGTACAACCCAAAATACATTCAAGAACTTAACGTGGCACTTGTACAAATTGGCATGAAGGCTACTAGCAGTTTTGAAAAAAGCCTGAAGCTAAAAGAGTCTTTCAAAAACACACACTTGTATCAACATGGCTATGTTTTTTTGAATGAGCAAGAAAAAAATCTACGTGAAAGTGCGCTTGGATTAAACCCTGCGATTGTTGATAGTGTTTACAAAATTAAATTACGCACAGGCGACACAAGCACCACACAAATTTTTAATGAAAAAATTGTTAGCACTGGTGAAGATGTTAAGAGTAAAGATTTCAAGCTGGTAGATTTTGGTGAAAGCATTATCCGTAAAGCAATGCAAAAATTACCGTTTTACACTTTCAGTAATCTCAAAAATCACTTACCAAATTTAGTGTCTAGCAATGAGTTTATTAACGCGGAAAATTATTTGGGTAATTTAAAACTTGAAATAACAGGTAAAGCTGAACAATTAAATAATTTAAGCGTAGATGCTAGGATTTCTGCAACCTTGCAAGTGCTAAAAAGTATTGCCACTGCAATTGCATCTAGTGAGATTGAATATAAAGGCACTAAAACTTTTAGGCCCAAAGCATTAAAAAGTGTGTTCACTGACAAAAAGATGAGTTTTTCAACAGAAATCGGTGACGATCAACAAACAGGACGCTCAATGTGCAGTGCAATTGAATCTGGCACTTATTATTTAGATTTAACTACTAAAGACTGGTATGTTTTTGATGACTGTTTCGGCAGTTCTGAGGAAAAGTTGCTGATTAAGTATATTGAAAAGAGATATGACGAGCTTATACAAAAATATAGTGAAGTTTATTTAATCCGCAATGAAAAACACTTTAAGCTCTATCATTTTGATGACGAAAGAGCGTTAGAGCCAGATTTCTTACTATATCTAATAGGTAAAGACGAGATTGACACCATGCACTATCAGGTTTTTATTGAACCAAAAGGCGGTCATTTGCTAAAAACAGATGAATGGAAAGAGCAATTTCTTACTAGAATAAAAGGCGAATTTAATTTAAACGCGATGCTGAGTAACAGGCAATATGTGATGTGGGGCTTGCCGTTTTACAACAGCACTGAGCGAGCAAAGCCTTTCAACGAATCTTTCGAGCAGCTATTACAATAAGTTACAGTGGAACTTATTGTTTAGGCAATGTGCAAAACAACTCACGCTGGAAAAGATCGAAGAAGCGGGAGCGGACTTTCAAAGTCTGACCGAAGCGATGGTACATCTATACCAGCTGGTCGAATGATGATGCAAATCGTTGGTTTATTTGCAGAGTTTGAGAGCTATGCTACGTGAACGTACTAAAAATGGACTTGCAGCAGCACGACAAGAAGGCAGAATTGGTGGGCGGCGACCTAAACCTACGCCACAATAACAGAAAGAAATTATCATGTTAGTAACGTCTGGCCAAAAAACAGGGGCCGATGCTGCTAGGTTATTTCAGGTACATCCGTCAACCGTTGTGCGCTTATTAGCAAAAAACCGATAAAGTGTGATGAATTTAGCTTAGCGTACAATTTTTTCCGTTTTCTGCGTTCGTCCCAAGCTCATCAATGTGAGTGGATATTGATTGTGCGGATAATTCATATGCCAAGTTTCTAGCGTTGCTTTTTTTAGCAGCGGCATCAGGATGTAGGTTCATCAAACTCCTTCATCCCTTGCTTCTCTGTCTTTGATGCGCAAATCAGCTTCTAATTGCCAATCCTCTCGTCCATATTGGTATTTTGGAAACTCCTTGATTAAAGTTGTTTCGCCTTTGATCAATCGCTTTGCCAGCGCAGCTAAATCACTTAACGCTTTTTTGTCGCGCACCTCTATTGGCGCGCAGAGACTGATACCCCTGCACCAAGGTAAGATTTCTACTGATAGTGATGGGGAAATAACTGAATCAATGCCTTCGGATTGCATACGCATTTCGATGCTATTCAGTTTGTCGTAGTAAGCCCATTGAGCATCTGGTGTTTGACGTGTCACATAAGAAATCACTTTCTTTCGTGAACGCCCAACTTTCTTCCATTGCTTTTCGCTGCGTTCAAATAGATCGGCACCATGTAACGGTGGATCGCCAGCTTCTTGCCAAGCCAGATCATTGATAGCATCAGTATATTTCATGCGTGGATGCATCCACCAAACCATGATACGCCGCCCGTTCAGAATAAAGCCAACATCATCCCACCAGGACAGATTTAGGAGCTTGGGGTACGCATGCGGAATGAATAACCCACTGCCACCCACTGGCCACTGATGGTGACGATGGTATTGCCTCATGCGGAGATAAAGGCGTTCTTTATGTGGATTCTTCATAGGGTAATTATATGGCTCCGCCATATAAATTGCCATTGTCAAACTTGTTAATATTTTGTGCGATTAATCTGCAGAGAGCAACCCTGTTTGCTCACTTTAAATTTGCTAGTCTATTGTTTTGCCTCTACGAGCCTACGGGCTCGTACGGCCAACTTGATTGGAGTGCAACTTGTTTTGCCGCAGGATCTGCATCAGACTTATACACCTGCCCAGAAATCATGGTTAATGGATGTGGCAACATTCACTGACCTGGTACGACCCCGTCAGAATCCCTAATCAGGGGAACTCGGTTGCAGGCAGGTAAGCCTAATTTTTAATTAATTCGTTTATTCTTTGAGATGTTTGATCCAGCGCGCTTGCAGCATTGAGAGCCCAGTTTCTCCATTCGCGATAATTTTTTTCCTTTGAAATGTCCAAGCCTATACCGGATAGTGTGTTATCCAGATGGGCTATGTATTTGTATATCAGCTCGGAATTTCGCCAATCCGAGGCTTCTTTTAGCAGGGCTGCTCGTTTTTGTAATTCCATTTCCTGAAGCTTAATCTCCTCTTGGCGAATCTTCTCTTTTTCCTCACGTTGTCGCTTTTCTTCTTCATATTTACGATGCCACTCCGCCAATTTTCGACTATGTGCTCGACTTTGAACTATCAGCTTATAAATCCTGCAGAACACCTGATTTAAATTTTCTTGCAGTGGTTTGTCATCAGTGTCAGGCATTTCAACCTCGGATGAGCTTCCGGAAGCGCAAAGATGAAATCGAAGAGTCCCTGTAGGAATCTTGATGTGTTCTTGACTCAAGCGTAAATCTAAATCTGACGGATTTTTCAATATGCGTACATCTTGCTTCAGCTTTTCACTCATGCGGATATAGACCAATCCATCATCAAGCTTAAAGTTGAGTTTATTACTTTCTTTGTCCTTTACTATTTTAAAGCCTCGACTCTCGGCAGCTGAGAATAAGGCATTCGCGATAGCCAAGCCGCGATCACACGTCTTGGGAGTGAATCTGAATGGCATGCCCCATCTGTGCAATTCGAGAAGCTGACCCCGACTTTCAAAATAGCTCAATGTACTTGAGTTCATGTTGGGTTCCCATTTCCTGCCTGCTGGCCGTTTGGCCTCCTTCTCGGCTTCAATTCTGGTTTTCTCTATTTCTTTTAGTTTTTCCGCCAGACGATTGTGGGTTTCTATCAACATACTGTGAAATTTCTTTGGTTGAAGGTCCACATAGATATGATTGGCTTGACTTGACTCAAACGCCTCGCGTTCTTTAAGCCACGTCATGTCTTCGTTTTGCTCTATGGTAACGGCCTCAGCTGGCTTAGGGTTACTTATAAATTCTGTTTTATCGGATTTTTCAGGAAGAGGAACTCTGGGTACCTGATGACCGGCCGCTATTTTTGTCCAATGGCCAGCTTTTGGTAAAGGAATATTGAGAGCTATACAGACTTTACGTAAACCGTTATCAGAAAGCCCATATTTTTTACCCAGTCGGGTAAGCGGCTCAGACCAGACCTCTTCGTATAATGATTGTCGTTCGAATCGAATAGACATGATGTATCTCTCCTTAGCCTCTATTACATGCTAGAATTTTTACAGATGTGAGTATATCGGTATTATGATTACGGTCATAAACTTTACGTTCCGCACCCGATCCTCAGAGTCGGTTAACGCCGAGTAAAGCTTGCGGCCACTATCTTTTGTGTTATTGGGCAAACTGGCTCATGAAACAAAATTTAAATCGCAACTTCGATTAACCGAAATTGAAACCGCTTAATGGCGGTGTTGTTTAATTAGGAACACTATGAATACCATTACAAAAGCAGATGTATTGAAACGTGTTGCAGAGGTTTTCAGTGATGACAAGAAAGGCTTATGGTGGCTTAACTCACATAACCCGTCTTTAGGTGGCATTCCAGCTTCATTGTTAGATACTGAGGATGGCATCCAGAGTGTAATGGATACCCTAGGTCGTATCGAACATGGCGTATTTGTTTAGATGAATACAACTCAATAATGATTGAGGAGAAGCAGTATGAATAAATTGAAAAACGAACCAGCTAAAACAGATTCAGAGTTTCATGGCTCAAGTTATATCACTCAACCAGGCACAAACATCTTTCTTGACCTTGGTTTTCCACCAAAGGACGCGGCTGAATTGTGGGAAAATTCGAAACTGAGAATTGCTGAGAAACTTGCTAAGCAGAAGCTAAAAAACGTCTAATTGTGACTGATTGTCCAGTGAACCCCACCACTATATGAGCGCTAAAATGAAACCTACGCCGGGCCCATATTCAAAACGTGCTGTTTCAGCCACCATGTTATTGAAATTTAAAGCTAGAGATAGTGTCTTTGGTGTTCAGAAAGCTACCGTTAAAAGAATGAGTGATTTACTCGGTTTGAATGAAACAGATGTGGTTCATTTGGCTTTATCTAAATTGGCAAGGGAGATCATTCCTGCTTATGAAATGGATGATAGCCCATTGACAGAATCTCAGTTGAATAAAATCAGGAAGCTATCAGGCGTAGAGCAAAATATGCCGATGACTAGTACATTGTTTGGTTCATATACCAGAAATTAAGGGTATCCATATTTGTTGATTGGTATCAACATCCAGCGAGAAATCTGGCTTGACATTAATCGCCGTTACTTTACAATTTGTAAATCTAATTTACGATTTGTAAGAAATGATTAAACGTCAAGCTGAAGCGGTACTCTTGGATCTTGCCAAAGGCTATCCGATCCTAGCTATTACTGGACCTCGCCAAGCCGGCAAGACCACGCTCGCTCAATCCGCCTTCCCTGATAAGCGCTATGTATCGTTGGAAGACCTTGATGAGCGCGAGTTCGCTGATCAGGATCCTCGCGGATTCCTTGCTCGCTTTCCTGATGGTGCAATCCTCGATGAAGCCCAGCGCTGCCCGAATCTATTCTCCTACCTGCAGACGCGCGTCGACGCTGAGAAGCGAATGGGGTTGTTTGTGCTGACTGGATCACAGCAATTCGGTCTGATGTCGAATATCACGCAAACACTGGCTGGGCGCGTCGGGCTTATTCAACTGCTACCTTTTTCATTACAGGAACTGCAGGCTGCGAATACACCCATTTTGAGTTTGGATGATGTCCTTTGGCGTGGCATGTATCCGCCCATCTACGACCGTAATCTTGCACCAGAAAAGTGGTTTGCCAACTATGTCATGACTTATATCGAGCGAGATGTGCGTCAGGTCGTGGAAGTGCAGAACCTGAGTTTGTTCCAGCGCTTTATCAAGATGTGTGCTGCTCGTGTCGGACAGCTTATTAATATGTCCAGTCTGGCGATAGACTGCGGAGTGTCGCATAACACGATTCGTAGCTGGCTGTCGGTGCTTGAGGCAGGCTATGTAGTGTTCCTGCTCCAGCCGCACCATCAGAACTTCGGTAAACGCCTAGTCAAGACGCCGAAACTATACTTCCATGATACCGGCTTGGCTGCATTCCTGTTGGGCATTCGTGATGCCGAGCATCTGTCGATTCACTCCGCACGTGGCTCGCTGTTTGAGAACCTTGTGGTGAGCGAATTATTAAAGCAGAGATACAATCAAGGCTTGGCATCTAACCTGTATTTCTGGCGGAACAATACCGGAGATGAAGTTGATGTCGTGATTGAACAAGGTGAAAAACTGATGCCGATGGAGATTAAATCTGGTCAGACTTTCAACTCTGACTTTCTGACAGGCATCAATAAGTGGATGAAAATCGCAGGGAATGCCGCATTAACACCGCAACTGGTTTATGGTGGCAGCGAGAACATGACGCGAAATGGTGTTGAGGTTAGGTCTTGGAAACAGATCAGTTAAAGACTGTAAATCCGCATTTCGTGATTGTTATCAATCATAGATACGGATACTCGAAATTAAAAAAGTTAGTATAACGGACACCAAACAACTATTTAAAAGAATGGTAATAACTAAACTTCCATGACAGCCCTTCATTCCGCCCTTAAAACAACAGTTCTCAATGACCATACAGCGCATGGCATTCATTACAAGCTCATTCGCCTTCAGAACGGTAAAGATAATTTCACTGATACGCTGCATGCCAGACCAAACACATGGTCTAGTTCCGGAATTCAAAGCACGGACTTTCTCTCTCTAATTGGATTTCGTCGCTCTGCCTGCGAATTTCATTCTAGCGAATGTTTCTGCATGGCGGTCCCACAAGACCTTGACGTTACAGGACTTAGTAACGCTATTCAAAAATCTTTAGTCTCGTTCCAGAAGGCAGCGTCTCATCTGGAAAATTGCGGGCTATTCGTAGCGCAACCAGAAGGCTGGGGATTTTTCTATAGCAAGCCGGCAAATCGACGCATGCCATCTGTATCTCATTGCCGTGGCAACGGTCACACAGCATCAAAAATTGAACGAATGAAGGAATCTCAAGACGAGTTTTTCCATTTTGTCTTTACATGGATCGAGGGCGGGAGTGACAAGGGATGGACAACACACTACCGTGCGAAGCATATGCCTTTAACCAGTGAGTTTCAGTCCGTTATATACTTCCTCGGTGGGTTTAAGTGGTTTTCTGATTGCCCTGAGTATGATTTTGAGGGATGTTGGTGGCGATTCACACCATTCGAGAGCAATGGCAATCAATTGTTTAGCTCAAACGCCGAGGTCGCACACAGATGGTTTGACGGTCACGCCGCACATTTTGCAGAAGGGATTAAAGGGCTACTAGATGCTCACGCGACATTAGAGCCATGGGGGATGAGCTTTCTGTCTAAAGCGGCGAAAGCTATTACGGCTAAAGCCCCTATATTGAAAGCACCAATACAGAAAGCTCTGCCAGTGACCACTAAAACAACAACCTCTGACTATCGCTACGACGTGGCATTTTCTTTCGCGGGTACCGAACGCACCCTAGTTGAAGAAATCGCCACTATTTTAAAAGACAACGGATTCAACGTTTTCTACGACAACTTCTACCCTGAACAGCTATGGGGTAAAGATTTAGTCGCAACCTTTGATCGCATTTATCGCAAAGAGTCTCGCTATTGCATAATGTTTCTGTCACAGGAATATGCAGACAGAATGTGGACTACGCACGAACGACGCAGTGCAACTGCGCGTGCGCTGCAAGAGAAAGGTAATGAATACATTCTCCCGGTAAAAATTGACGATGTTGATATTGACGGGCTTGCCCCTACGCTCGGCTATGTCTCAGCTGCAAGCTATTCAGCTCAAAAGATTGCTGATTTACTCATGAGCAAGTTGAAAGGCTAATCTGTTTGGAGATAAGCTGATGGCATGTAGTGTAATTACATGTCATCTAAGTAGGTTACGTTCATAGGTTGTGCGCCCTCGATCTCAAGCAACAGCTTATTCCCGTCTGGTTGAATAGAGAATGGTCGGCATCGGTCGAACCATCTATGTGTCACCGTTAAGTATGCATTCTCAATATTAGTTTCGTAAATTCCCAATACATCGCTTGCAGTTTTGGGATTAATTTTACTGAATGAAAAAACTTTTCGGAATTGATCAAAGTCACGCTCACTCTGGATGCTTTTAAATGCATTGGCTAAATTTTGTAGATTAGTTGTCATTTTTAACTTTCACTTTAATTTAATAACAAATTCAATTAACGACTAAAGCGAGAGTTGCTTACATCTCTTAGCATTTCATCATTTTCTAACCATAAAAGACTGAGCACCTGATTATTTGAAATGCGCATTGCATCTTCAATAATTTCGTAGCGTTCAGCTTCTCGATTATCAAACCATGTGTCAGCAGTAGCTTTTTGTGCTCTGACACGCTCTTCATTTCCGAATACTTGATCGAAAGCCATTGAGTCTTGGCTAAGTTCTTTTTGGGGAAACCATCTTTCAGGAACATCTTTTGAGCGGTTAAACCATACCCGCCCAGTTTTTGAGTGGCAAACTAGAATTAGTGGCCAAACGTTGATATTTACCAACCTAATAGCAGTGGCAGTAATGCTCGTATTAAATTTATCGGCTAACTCTTTTACGCCATCAAAGGTGGGGCGTTTGAGTTTTCTGGCTAAAGGATCAAACATATACTTTGGCATTAAAAGCTCTGAGGCATATGTGTCTGCTTCTCGCTCTTCAGTAGGTTTGCTGGCGTAACCATCTACCCAGTCATCGACCCTGCATTCAAAAGAACGACCTCTATGATAATTCCAGTGACCTAACTCATGCGCCAAGGAAAATCTTTTTCTTCGTAGATCGGATTGATTCCTGATAGTAACAATTGCACGATTGTTATATCCTACCAACCGTGCTTCGCAACCAATCAAATCTTTGTATTGCACACGAACACCTTCGTCCCATGCAATTGCTTCTAAATCAATTGCCTCAGGTGAGTGAATTCCAAGCTCTAATAGTCTACGCTCGGCTTTAGACAGGTTGTTAGTTGAGCTCAGGATTCATCATCCTTAATTGCACCTAATTCCAACAACTCCTTTACCAACTCTATAGCTTCAGTATCGCTGATATTATTCAAGTTTCGTGCGGCAAGAGTAAGGTTAGAGTCATTAGCTGCGGATAATTTGGCAATTATTCTATGTGCGCGTGCAGAATCTATGTTGGTTACGTTCGCTTTAGTTTTATTATTTTCTTGTTCCATTTCTGCTCTCGCAATCTCAAGTCTTTTTGCTCCTGTAGATTGAATCGCATTTTGATAACTCTTTTTAGCATTCACACCTGCTTGTGCTAAAGATTTATCGTTAGATGCTTCTTGCAAGAGTTCTGCATCTGGTGTGTTGAGTAAGTCATCAATTAACAATTGAGCAAATGAGTTTAATTGCTCACGTGGATCTTTGGATTCTGTCATGTTGTTGACTCCTCTTTATCCAATTTATTTAGTTTACGACGAATGGCGGTTAAGGTGCTTGCATATTGGACTGCACTTAATCCCACAAGGTTTTGAATATCTTGAGGACTGTAACCGTCGAGTTGTGCCATAAAAACCATTTCAATAGTTTCATTACCGCTCAAAACTTGATTAATATTTTCGAGAGTTTGATTTGCAATTAATATTTCTTCAGGCGTGTCGATGTTAGGTTTTAGGTCGAGGCCTTCTAATAGATCGTCTTCAACTACCATTTCTACTGATTGCGCCAATGGATCACGTTTACGTTTTTTTAAATATGCGAATACTAGACTCTGCATAACTCCATATATAAACACTATCGCTGGAAGATCTCTTGGACATTTCCGTTTCCCCTCCAAAGCTTTACAAAATGCAATGTTAAGAAGGTCTTGGCCTTCGATAGCCAATCCCCAACATAAATAATCTGCTGACTTACCGAGCTTTATCCATTCTGCTTCTGACAAGGAATCGATGCGCTCTCTAAAATCACTTACAGATAAAACATCATGTGCTTTTTCTGTTTTTATCAAGATTGACCCTCCCACAAGTGTTAAAGGCTATTTTTTTATACTATACAGACAAATATCAAAAATATTTTTTATGTAGTGTCTGCAAGGTCATAGTTTTAGAGCCACTGTTCATATGATACCTAATTGTATCTGATCGATATTAAAGCTTAGGAGAACATTATGGCTGATACCCGAATTACTTGTATTACAAAACCACAAAATGGCAATCATGAACATATTACACATGTTGGCAACCCCACAGTAGGCTGGAAGTGGCCAGTTGAAGATGTGGTAAAGAGCATTGATGCAAAGACTAACACTTTTTATGTTTTAGATTCTAAGACAGGAAAACGTGCAGAGGTTGGTGTAGTTCGGCCACAAAATCATGCGCCATATATTCGCACTTACGCAGATGGTCACTGGAACGATAACTTACTTTCGCTACCAGCTTGCTCATAAACCAACCCAGTTAGATAAATAAAGGAGATTCAAATTGGCTAAAAATCAACATGTTGTCCCACATGATAATCAATGGGCAGTAGTAGGTGAAGGAAATTCCAAAGCAACCGCAGTATACTCAACGCAACAAGAAGCTATTCAGCGTGCTAAAGAAATTGCTCAAAATCAGCAATCTGAACTGCTTATACATGGTACAAATGGACAAATACGGGAACGCAACAGCTATGGGAATGATCCCTTTCCACCGAAAGGTTAGGATATCTCAGCGCTCATCGTTGCTGACCTCGTGGTAGGCATTTTTTATTATCATTTAGTAATTAAGTCAAAGGAAAATCATGAAAATCAATCTTGCCCATCTTAGAGAACATTCAACCTCTGGAGGATGGATAAATTTTGCAGTTTTTGATGCTAAATCAAGCTCAGGTGATTCAGGTAATGCAACGCTGTTAGCACAACTAACTGCTAAGGCGCGAGTATCTGGCTTAAAGGTAGACCAGTCAGCGCTCGCTTATAGTTACAACGGGCAGATTCGGTTCTATGGTACTAAAACACTTGTTGATTATTTGGCTCGAAGTGGGGTTCCGGGTTGGACCCACACAATTGATGTATAGAGTCTGCTATTTAATCTTAAATATAGGATAAAAAATGGGATTATTTAAAGAAGGTGGTGAGCACCGAATTCAAGACCTTGGTGATGACCAATACAGTATGACTATTTCAATTCCCGCCGATGAGGATGGCCGAATGGCAAGAGAGTGTCCTAGCTCGGAATGCTCACCAGGGTATTTCAAAGTCACGTCTGGGACAGGAATTGCAGATGGTCAAAACGTGGCATATTGTCCGTACTGTAGGCATGAGGCAGAGCCAAATGACTTTTCTACGCAAGAACAAATACGTTATGCAAAAGATATGGCATTAAGAGAAGCTCACAAAGGTGTTAATGACATGGTTCGAAATGCTTTAGAACTTGGATCATCTGGAAAAAAGAAGCTTGGTGGAGGCTTCATTTCGATGGAAATATCCTACGATCCCGGTTCTTTGCCATATGTGCACCGTCCATTCGAGGATGAAGTGCGACGGGATGTGATCTGCCCACATTGCACACTGGATCAAACTGTTTTTGGATTAGCCACTTGGTGTGCTGACTGTGGGGAAGATATTTTTCTTACTCACATCGAAGCGGAATTAGCAGTAACGCGGTTGATGTTGGAAGATGTCGAAAGACGACAAACCCAGCTTGGAAAACGTGTAGCAGCAAAAGATATAGAAAATTGCCTGGAAGATGCTGTTTCCATTTTTGAAGCTGCTATGCGTGCCATAGTAAGACGCGCAATGACTGTGCGTGGCGACTCAGCAGATCAAATTGAGTCGTCATTCAAAAAGCTGGGTAATGCATTCCAAAATATCGACAGAACCCAGAAGGAACTGTGTTCAATGTTTAGTCAAGACCCATTAGAGGGGGCAATTTCTGAAAAACTCAAGTCGGCGTTCGAGAAAAGACACCCAATAACCCACAATTTAGGTGTCATTGATCGCAAATATATGAAACGAGCCAAAGAGCTTGAGCAAGAAGGACGTGAAATTCGCTTAACTACACATGAAATAACCGAAGTACTTATTGATGTGCAGATGGCAATATCCCTTACATATGAAAAGTTAATTAAAATAAGCTGATCAAGAAGTACTTGAACATGTAGCACCGTTAGTAGGAGCTACTCTAATTAATTATAGTAATTCAGCGGCACTAATCATTTGAGAGGTTTTACATGTATTGCCGAGGTAAGAACACAAGACGACAAATCGTTAAAAGCTATGAGTTGCATCCCATCGCATACGTACAGCTGCTGGCCGGCCAAACTAAAACAAGCTGCACTGGAGATGCACTCACAGATGCTTACTATTGTTTTTTTTACAAGTCTCGCACAAATGCAGACCAAGGAACAATTCTCTGTGGCGAATACGCGGCGAAGGATTTTTTACAACTTATAGGTCACGCGGGGCTACCTTTATTCAACCCCCTGCTCACGCAAGGTGGAACGAGGGGCACTGGTACTAGCGGAACAATTCAAGGTGCACGTACGAAATGGGACCTTACAGCCAAGCAGCTACATGATGCGATTAATTTGTTAGTCGTATGCTGGTCGTCCCCACCGGGGCCTGTACTATTCGACATTAAGAGCAAACTTGAAAAATACTCTTATAAACCACCCTACTCCGGCCAAATTAAAGCAATTAACACGGTAATAGGTAAGGATGTAAAGAAGAGAACTCTGTCGCAAATGGTTAGTGAACTCGCACAAAATAATTACGTTAAAACTTATGATTTTAGTTTACTGGATGCAGTTCTTGCATCTGAAAAAGTCGCCTCCAATTTCATTTAACACTCTTCACATAGCTACCCACTAATTAAACATCACGTAAAAATATGCCTACAGTATATGAAGCAAAAATAGACGGTTCAAATGCCGTAAGATATTTCCATTTTTCACTTATCAGATTTTACTTAGATCAAGCTTATGAGCATGCCATCAAATCGAAAGAAGACGATAAGGAAGGACGTTTGTTAGCGTCGAGTGTTATTGCAATCATGTTTTCAGCAATGGCACTAGAGGCATTTGCCAATGAGATATCTGAAGATCTAATCCCGAAAGAGGAGTTAAATGACTTCGTTCGTTTACGAAAAGCATACAAACAAATAGAACAGGAATCTTCTTTAGCTGCAAAGTTAAGGATACTGTTTGAACGCAGGCACAATCACTCCTTAGGGGAAACGCAGCTAAATGATATTGAGAATCTTGTCTCACTAAGGAACAACCTTGTTCATTACAAGTTATCCGAACTAGCCGGCAGATACATAATGCCGCCAGCTAAGCAAACCAATCTAGGGAATGGTCAATTCATGACTACTTTAGATTTTACACTGATGCCAGTAAGAATAGAGCCTCCATTCATTCAACAAGTCAGTGGTGATGCAGCCGTCAATTGCTTTAATATTGCACTATTGATAATCAATGCATGGGGCAACTTGTCTGGTGAGTTAGATAATGTCCCTGGTTTGGAAGTAATTGCCTAACATTAACCTCACAAGGATGCGAATTCCTTAACATCTCAATTTTCAAAGGAATATTAATGGCTCGATTTATTGCAATTAGTGATAGTTTTCTAATTACATTGCCTCATGAGGAAGCTACCACTGGGCATACATATATTGATAAAGAAAAAATATTATCAGTTAAGACTAGTGGAGCTTCCTCAGATGGAAAGATAATCATAATTCAAATGCAACATGGAGAAATTTTCAGATTTTTTTATGATGAAACTCATCCAGATTGGATACTTTTATTTTCTTGGCTTAACGAATAGAGGCTTTTGATTAATGACTTCATTGTGATCTATACGTTTTTGGTATTCTAATAAGTTGAATGGGAAGTCAATTTTAGAGTTAATTTTTGATTCAGCATCTTTTATATAGATCAAAAATTCTTCCATGCTTGACACTAAAGTTATCGCATCAATTTCCCCATCTTTAATAAGATTTCCAGCCGAAAATTGTATTGCTTTTATTGCTTCTTTTAAAAAGTAACGCTGTAGTGAATTCATTTGCTTATTCCTAATTAGTTAGTGATCTGTGTTGGATATCGCTGGGTAGAACACTATTAACTAGGGGTCTCCTCTAGGAAGAGCAAATATACAAAATTGATTTCGAATTTTTGAGGGGAAATTGCGGACGCAATTTACGAGTAGCAGCTTATGCGTAAATTTCAGCAGAAACTTGCAGCTTATGGGGATATGTAGATTGCACCTTATGGTGTTGCGTATGGTAGCAACTATATGATTTAACTTATAGTTAACTAGCATCTTATGAAGCCCACAACAGAAAATTTCGGAATTTTCATGTAATATGCGCACCTCGTTAGTTAGGCAGGGTGCTTAGCTCAGTTGGTAGAGCGTCGCCCTTACAAGGCGAATGTCAGCGGTTCGACCCCGTTAGCACCCACCAGAAATCCTGCAAGTGTGACTTATCGTTTCTATTTTTTTAAAAATCTAGTGTACGAATTAAATGCGTTTTTTGTTTTGTAGATTGATAATGCAAAAACGAAAAGTTTTACGGAGTGGTAGTTCAGTTGGTTAGAATACCTGCCTGTCACGCAGGGGGTCGCGGGTTCGAGTCCCGTCCGCTCCGCCAGTAAGCCTACGATGGGCAACCAGTTGCCCATCGTAATCAATCTTAGTAATCAATTCCCTTTAAAATGGCATATAAGATCTGCCAAAAGAACCTTATGGATATTGGCTTGCAGCGCATCTTTTTTAGTTAGCACAGCCCGTAGAGGTGGCTAAATAAAGTGATATAGGTCGTACGAAGGGCCTTACGAACTTTTCTTTCGGCGTATTTCACTGCGTAATACTCCCTGCAGAGTTATTTGAACTTAATCCCTAGGCCCCAAAAAATCTTGCTTGCCTAGTTCAACACCGTTATGGCGCAAGATGTTGTAAGCGGTGGTGACGTGAAAATACACATTGGGGTTCACCCATTTCAATAAGTAGTCTTGCCCTGTAAATTTCAAACCTACATTGCGCACAGTAATTGTCACTTCACGTAATTCGCTACCTTCCATTTGCGCTGGCTGCACAGTATCAATAAATGCAATGGTTTTGGCGATACGTGCTTGCAACTCGGCAAAGCTGGTTTCATTGTCTTCATACTTAGGTATCTCAACCCCTGCAGATCGGGTTTGCCAAAATAATTAAATAATGAGTCTTTATTAAATTCTGTTGGACTATGGCGTTATGTCATAGTCCTTTTTGCTGCCCGTTACGTTTAACTGTAAGTAAAATAATCCACCTATATTTGCGCATCAGCCTATGATGAAACTTAGTTTAACAATAGGAGAAGCATGATGGCTAAAGGTCAAATTAAAAGTAACAAAGAAACTAAAAAACCTAAGAAGAGTAAAGATGTCGTGGTGCCGTCAGGGTCTGTTATACCTACGAAATCGAGCACTCCTAAAAAGTAAGAATAGCTTTTAAGTAGCCGTATTTTTGATGTGACTACTGAGTGCTAGCCAGTGAGTTTGATGTTGTGCTTATGTGCGTTTTGCGTGTATCAGCCATTTAGCAAAATAATTTACACACTCACAAGCTGCGCTAGTTATAAGCCTCATCTGGTTCTTGAAAAGTCAGCGCTTCAACATGGTAGTAGTGGTCTGCAAACCAAACCGTTAAATCCTCTGCACTGTGTTGTGCGGCTTCTAAATGTGAATATTCACTCACTAAGTTATTTTCCTCGTCTACCACTTGATAGATAATCATTTTGCGCCTCTCTTTGAAATTTGCAGTGAGTAATTATTACAACGGCATGCTTGCGTTAAAGCTTTAATGCTTCACTCAAGTTAACCAATAATACCCATTCAGTCACAAAATCAATCGATAGAGAACAGGCCAAATGTTGGCTTAAATTATTGCTCAAAAACGTCTGCCTTACCCAGTGAACTCAGAATGAGCAAGAAATAAAACTGGCGCTGAATTTACTTCATCTTTCCACGTATTTATAACGTCATATTGTTTTGATTCTGCCTATTGATATAGAGTTTTAACGCGTATCCGCCTTGAAGTAACTGCGTGGCTAATTAAACTGATGCCAGATAAGATTTAAATTTAGGGTCTAAAATTTGCCAAAATGGGATAGTGCAATTGCTAACTAAGTTTCATTATGTGCAATATCAACGAGCCTTTGTCAAGGTGGAGACCTTAAAGATCGATGATTGTTAATGAAATTATTCTGATAAGCAGCACTATAACTAAAAGGAATTATTTATGAGTTCATCATTAAAAGCAACGCTGAATGGTTGGCATTTATGGGGTCTTGCCGTCGGTTTAGTGATATCGGGTGAGTATTTTGGCTGGAGTTATGGCTGGGATAAAGCAGGCACTTTGGGGTTTTTAGTCACCTCCATTTTAATTGCTGTTATGTATACCACCTTTATTTTTAGTTTTACCGAGTTAACCACTTCAATTCCGCATGCGGGTGGGCCTTTTGCTTATGCAAGGCGTGCTTTTGGTCCAAGAATGGCTTATGTTGCGGGTTTTGCAACTTTAATCGAGTTTGTGTTTGCGCCCCCCGCCATTGCTATGGCAATCGGTGCTTACCTGAATGTACAGTTTTCAGGCGTTGATCCTAAACTCTTTGCAATGGGTGCTTATCTGATATTTGTTTCGTTGAATATTATTGGAATACGAATTGCCGCTACTTTTGAATTATTCGTCACATTACTAGCGGTTTTTGAACTGTTGGTGTTTATGGGTGTGGTTTCACCAGGTTTTTCTATGAGTAATTTTGTAGCTAATGGCTGGTCTGGGCAAAATGATTTTAGTATGGCGGCAGTACCTGGCATTGTAGCGGCCATACCTTTTGCTATTTGGTTTTTCTTAGCCATTGAAGGGGTTGCCATGGCGGCAGAAGAAGCAAAGGACCCTAAAAGAACCATTCCAAGGGCTTACATTGGCGGGATTTTGACATTGGTATTCCTGGCTATGGGTGTTATGGTGTTTGCCGGCGGTGCTGGTGATTGGAAAGCGCTGTCTAATATCAATGACCCATTACCACAAGCCATGAAGATGATTGTGGGAGAAAATAGCGGCTGGCTACATATGCTGGTGTGGATTGGCTTGTTTGGTCTAGTTGCCTCTTTCCACGGTATTATTATTGGATACTCGCGCCAGATTTTTGCATTATCGCGTGCAGGTTATATGCCCAAGTTCTTTGGTGTCATCAATGATAGATTCCAAACGCCACATCGTGCAATTATTGCTGGTGCAGTAGTTGGAATGGTGGCTATTTTAGGTGATAACTTTGAGTTTGCCGGGCAAACCCTCACTGCCAACTTGATTACCATGGCAGTGTTTGGTGCAATCGTCATGTATATTGTTTCTATGATGAGCTTGTTTGCATTGCGTAAAAAAGAACCTGATTTAGAGCGTCCATTTGCGGCGGTGGCCTATCCATTGTTTCCAACTATTGCGCTGGTAATGGCACTCATCTGCTTGGTCACCATGATTTACTTTAATCAACAAATTACTTTAGTATTTTTTGGTTTAATGGCGTTAGGTTATGTTTATTTCAGTTTGACGCAACATCATCGCGATGCTTCTGCTGATAACAAGGTTGTTGCTTAAATTGATAGAGTTGCACCGCGTTAGTTTTCTTTGGCGCGGTGTAAGCTTTTTAGTTTGGCCTGTCAGATTTATACAAAGGTAACTGCATCATGGCTTATCGCTACATTGTCGGTACGATAACTTACCAATTTTCCGACCTAAAAGAAGTGTTGGCCAAAGCTACGCCTGCACGTTCAGGCGATTATCTTGCTGGCTTGGCTGCTGAAACTTATGCTGAGCGTATGTCAGCTAGGATGTGTTTGGCAGAAATTCCACTTAAGCAGTTTTTAGAGGAGTTAATTATTCCTTACGAAACTGATGAAGTCACACGGCTGATTGTAGATACACACGATAAAGAGGCTTTTGCTGAAATTAGCCATCTTACAGTAGGTGATTTCCGTGATTGGTTGTTGTCAGATATAGCGGATTCGGTGACTTTAAAACGTATAGCACCTGGCATCACGCCTGAGATGGCTGCTGCTGTTAGCAAGCTGATGCGTAACCAAGATTTGATTTTGGTTGCAAAAAAGTGCCGCGTGATTACTAGCTTTAGAAACACCATTGGTTTGCCAGGCCACATTTCTGTACGCTTACAACCTAATCACCCCACTGACGATGCCCGAGGCATTGCTGCTTCTATGTTGGATGGTTTGTTATACGGCGCGGGTGATGCGGTGATTGGTATTAATCCCGCTACTGACAGTTTACCTGCACTGATGGATTTGTATTATCTGGTAGATGAAGTGATCAATCAGTACAATATTCCTACGCAATCGTGCATTCTTACCCATGTCACTAATCAAATTCAGTTAATAGAAAAAGGTGCGCCTGTCGATTTAGTATTTCAATCTATTGCAGGGACTGAAAAAGCCAACAAAAGTTTTGGTATCGACATTGCGCTACTAAAAGAGGCGCAATCTGCCGCACTTTCGCTAAATCGCGGTACCGTTAAAAATGAATATGGCGGCAGTAACGTCATGTACTTTGAAACAGGGCAAGGGTCTGTGCTTTCAGCAAATGCAAATTTCGGGGTTGATCAACAAACCTGCGAAGCGCGTGCTTACGCCATTGCGCGGCATCTATCTCCACTATTGACCAATACTGTCGTTGGTTTTATTGGCCCTGAGTATCTGTATGATGGCAAGCAAATTATCCGCGCAGGCTTAGAAGATCATTTCTGCGGCAAATTACTAGGTGTGCCTTTAGGCTGTGATGTTTGCTATACCAATCATGCTGAAGCTGATCAAGATGATATGGACACTTTAATGACATTACTTGCTACCGCTGGTTTGACCTTCATCATGGGTATACCGGGCGCTGATGACATTATGCTTAATTATCAAACCACTTCGTTTCACGATGCACTCTATTTGCGTAAAGTGCTGGGCTTACGCCCTGCGCCAGAATTTGAGCAATGGTTAAAAACGATGAATATTATGGATGCTCAAGGTCAAATCCAACCAGTGAGCAAAACGCATAGCATGTTGCAAAATATGCCAAAAAATTTGCTAAGCGCGCAGCTTAAATTTTGCTGATGCTCAGCATGGCAATTGATAATTTATGAGCAAAATACCTAAAGACATTTCGCCAGCGGCGCATTTATCAGTAGACCCCTGGCGTCAACTCAAAGGTTTTACTCGTGCACGTATTGCCCTTGGGCGCGCGGGAAGTAGCCTACCAACCAAAGAAGTATTGGATTTTGGTTTAGCACATGCCATGGCGCGTGACGCTGTGCATTTAATGCTAGATATCGATGCGCTGGAAAGCGGTATACAGTCACAAGGTTTTAAAACTATCAGGGTACACAGCAAAGCGCCAGATCGCCCAACATATCTGCTTCGGCCGGATTTAGGCCGTAGGTTGACTGATCAGAGCTTGGCAGAGTTAGAGCGTGTGGCTATGCTTAGCAGGAACGCAGCTGTGACTATTGATTTTATGATTGTAGTTGGTGACGGGTTATCTTCATTGGCAGTAGCACATCACGTAACACCTCTGCTTGCTGAGGCGCTTAAATATATACCAGCAGAATGGAAGCTGGGCCCTGTCGTCATTGCAAGTCAGGCGCGGGTTGCATTGGCTGATGAGATAGGACAAGTGCTCGGTGCGCGTATGGTGGCAATGCTCATAGGAGAGCGGCCAGGGCTGAGTTCTCCAGATAGTTTAGGTATTTACCTTACCTATCATCCTAGGCTGGGCTTAAGTGATGCCGATCGTAACTGCATTTCTAATGTACGCCCTGAAGGTCTGCACTATGTGGGCGCTGCAAAAAAATTATTATGGTTAGCAAAAGAAGCCGCTCGGCTTAAAGTGTCTGGGGTAGCGCTAAAAGATGAAAGTGATATTCAGGAAATTGACCAGAAATCCATGCTGCACATAAGTAAACTGTAATGAATATGTGACAAGTGGTTTGTAGTTGAATAAACTGTATTTTACTAAACTGTATTTTACTAAACTAAGGTTGAATCACTTTAGCTACGTTAATAAATTCCATCTTAATTGGATGCAACCTTTTAAAGGTCGCTGAAGGTAACTCATCAAACATTTTTTTATATTCTTGAGAAAAATGTCCAAAATGCCAAAACCCCCAATGTGCGGCAGCCTCAGTCACTGAGTTTGCTGTTTTAAGCATGCTGCGTACACCGTTTAATCGTTCAGCCCTTAAGTAAGCCATTGGCGTTGTGTTTAGCAGGTTTTGAAAACAATACTGCAAAGTACGTCGGCTGATACTCAGTTGCTGGCATACTTCAGCAACGCTGATAGGCATATCCGCATGTTTACGGACCAATTCGC
The DNA here is from genome assembly GCF_030684185.1 of Methylotenera sp. Lineage (GTDB taxonomy): Bacteria > Pseudomonadota > Gammaproteobacteria > Burkholderiales > Methylophilaceae > Methylotenera. The sequence continues at coordinate 10,758 of NZ_JAUXOY010000020.1, read as the reverse complement.
GGGTTTCGGCAAGGATATTCCAGCACTTTGCATTGGTGATGGCGTGATCTGCCAATTTATCTGCCGTGGTTGTGCTGTCGATTAAACAGTCTGTTAACAGCGAGATGATAGTTTGACTAAGCGATGCCTTGTTTTGCGTATTTTCAAGTAATTGAGGTTGCAGTTGTATCATTTCAAATACCCCAGCCATAAAGTTGCGTACGGTATTTGTTCTTATGTTATCTAGATTAAGCAGATTTGCATGTGCAATATGTTGCAGTGCCACCCCTCTGTCTTCCGCGCTTAGCGAATTTAACAGCGAGTCACGTTCAACTGAAATTCCGCCCATCAGCAATTGTGTAGGCGAGAAAAACTCAAAGCCCTCTTTACCTGAAAAAATATGTATAGAATGATTATCACAGGCCGAGCCACAGAATAAGCCGTTGCTGCCAAATTGCAGCGGCACGCCTACGGCAATGACATCTTCAGGTAATTGCCCATGTTGAAACATACTTTGGCTGGTGTACTCAAGAAATAAATGGATGCCATCAAAACGCATCTCAGAAACATAACCTTCAAAGCGTCCTGACGAAAGCTGAGCGTAATCCTGGTTCCATCCTTGAAGCAACGCAGCTTGCTCTGCAAAATCGCCAGTGCGTTTAAACCCCACAAATGAAGATGCAGGCGGACTTACAGGCGATTCAATATGTCGATGGAGTAGCATCATAATTGCATTCCGTATCAGGTACTGATTATCATGCAATAATTACGCCAAGAAAAACAGCTATATTTATACAAATCAAGGAGATATTTGTATTTTTATGCACCAAAATTTCGCATAACCAGCATTTTTGCACCAAGAAAATAAGTATGTACCTGCATTTAGTGTTTGGCCTAAAATTAACAAAACATTTAACTAGAAGCAGAACAAGTTATTGCAGTTGATGTAATTCCAGCTTTCTTAGTTTGGGTGCTAATTTAGCAGTAATTCCTACAACGCTAAGTGTCATGACTCCGCCGAATATCACTGAAGGTACTAAGCCCATTAAGCGTGCGGCAACGCCTGATTCAAACGCGCCTAACTCATTAGACGAGCCGATAAAAATGCCGTTAATGGCGGATACACGTCCGCGCATTGCATCTGGCGTGGCAAGCTGCATAATGGTTTGGCGCATGACCACTGAAACGCCATCAAATAAACCCGAGAATAGCAGTAAAACAGCCGCCATCCAAAAACTGGTGCTTAAGCCAAAGCCTATAATGCAAATACCAAATCCTGCCACTGCACTTAATAACCAACGCCCCGCGTGCAGGTTAATCGGGTGGCGAGCGAGCCATAGCCCAGTCATGATGGCCCCTAACGCGGGCGCGGCGCGTAAAATACCTAAGCCTTCAGGCCCTGTTTTGTATATGTCGTGAATAAAGGCGGGTAACATGGCCACTGCACCACCAAATAGCACAGCAAACATGTCCAGCGATAATGCGCCCAATACAATCTGGTTGTTAAACACAAAGCGTAAGCCCTGTGCAATGCTGGTGAATACGGGTATGTTTTCAGATTTTTTAGGCTCTTTTACTTTAAGTAAAAGCATCGCTATAGCTGCGCCCAGGCATAGTAAAGTAGCAACCGCATAAGCTAACGTTTTACTACCAAACCCTACTAATAAACCGCCTATTGCCGGGCCTAATACCAGCCCTGCCTGAAAGACCGCTGTACCTATGCCTGCAGCGCGCACGTATTGATCGCGCGGTAAAATGATGGCAAAGAGCGTGCTGTAACTAGGCGCTATAAAAGCCCGTGCAATACCTGTAAATGCAATAGAGCCGTAAATCCATAGCGTAGCATTCCCATTCAACCAGCCAAGGGCCAATGCTGTGAGTGTAAAAGCGTTAAGCATCAGTAGCACAGCGGATAGTGCGCCGAATAATCGACGTGAGTAAAAGTGATCAACTGCATGTCCGGCAAACAATGCTGAGGCAAAGTAAGGGATTACTTCCGCTAAACCAATTAAACCTAGTGAGAGTGTATCGCGGGTGATTTCATAAATGTGCCAGCCCACCACTACTGCCATGATTTGATAAGCTAGTACCATTTGAATGCGAAACGCTAAAAGCTTGGCAAAAGCATAGTTGTGATATTTGAATAAGTCCATAGGTGAGATTATAAGTGCAAATACCTTACAGAGCCGAGCGTGGTAGAATCCTGTCGGTTAGTGCAGTGAATAAGGCAGTAAGCGGGGTTGCTTGCTAATTAAGTTTAGCGAGAAATTTTCGCCGATGAGTCGTCATTGACCTAGTGTGACTCTGCCGATATAGATTAGGCGCACTAACCATTTAGCTATGGCTACTTGGGCACTCGCCACAAATACCAGCTGGCAACGGTACGATATGGGCTCCAAGCCTTACCGATTTCAGTGATTTCTTTTCGTTTAGGCGCTATATCCAGTTTTTTAAGGCGCTTATAACCTTCTGCTATACCAAAATCATCACCAGGAAGTATATCTGGACGCCCTAAGGTGAATATCAGTAACATTTCTACCGTCCAGCGGCCAATACCTTTAAGTGCGACCAGGCGCTGAATCAGGTCTTCATCAATCATTGCTTCAGCGTCATTGCGTGAAGGTACAAGCCCGCTTAATGTGCTTTCAGCAATGCCTTTCAGCGTTTCAATTTTTCTGCCAGAAAAACCGCATGCGCGTAAATCATTAAATTCCGCTGCCATGACTTGTTCAGGTGAAGGAAATTGAGTCGCTGAGGCTTGATCAGTATCAATCCCACTAAAAAGTTTGATGAATTTCCCCAGAATTGCATCGCCCGCCTTAGCATGCAATTGTTGATAAGCAACCGCACGGATTAATGCTTCGTAAGGCTCACGCTCAGGCCTGAGCACGAATGTGCAGGGTCCCACGGTGTTGATTAACCAAGCCCAGTCTGCATCAACGCGGGTCAAATAGCTGGTCGCTTTTATTAAGTCGTAATTTTTTGGAATCATTTGCTGAATCTTGCCTTGTATCAAGGTAACGGTTTGATAATGAAGTTATTATTAATAATGGTTTACGAAATTTCAAAATTTTTCAGGTATCTTGTTATAGGCATGTTTAAGAGGCTAGTATGCAAATTAAAATGAACAAACCCAACCAAAATGATATGAAAAAGCTCGCATTGTTTAATCTTGGCTTTCGCCCATTCTTTTTAGGGGCGAGTATTTTTGCGGTTATTTCAATTGTATCGTGGATGCTTATTTATTTTTCTTTAAGTACTGTGAGAATTGAGAATGTCTCTACCAGCCAGTGGCATGCCCATGAAATGTTATACGGCTACGGCATGGCAGTAGTTGCAGGCTTCTTATTAACGGCGGTTAAAAACTGGACAGGTATCTCAACGCTGCATGGCAAGCCTTTAATGCTGTTGTTTATGCTGTGGTGTACTGCAAGAGTATTATTTTTGTTTGGTACAGCGCTATTGCCTTGGGCGGCAACGGCAGATTTGCTATTCGGGCTTATATTAATTGTTGCGATTGCCATCCCGATTGTTAAGGCAAAGCAATGGATGCAACTTGCAGTAGTGAGTAAAATCATTTTGCTGTGGGTTGGTAATCTGGTTTTTTATCTTGGTTGTTTTGGCGTGCTGGCAAGTGGCATGCTGTATGCCATTAATGGTGCGGTGTTGTTGTTCATTAGTTTAATTTTGATGATTGGCCGCCGAGTCATTCCATTTTTCATCGAACGCGGTGTGGAATATAAAATTCAGCTAAAGCAATATAAATGGCTAGATGTCAGCATATTGTTGGTTTTTGTAGCATTATTCCTGAACGTCATCTTTCTACAAATCGCATCGCTAACGTCATTGCTGGCAGGTGTTTTATTTGCCTTGAATGGCTACCGTTTATACAATTGGCATACTGCCGGGATATGGCGTGTGCCCTTGTTATGGAGTTTGTATTTATCGGCTTGGCTGATTAATCTAGGTTTTTTCTGCTATGGATTACAAACGCTATTTAGCCATTTGTCTATCTTGACGCTGCATATATTCACCATTGGCGGTATAGGTTTAATGACGTTAAGCATGATGTCACGGGTGGCTTTGGGTCATACAGGGCGGGACATTAGAAAGCCTTCACGATGGATGAGTTTTGCCTTTGCAGGCGTTGTGGCAAGTGTAATATTTCGTGCAGTTGTGCCGATGGTCACCATGCAGTTTTATCCAAGCTGGGTGTTCGTTGCCGCTATTTTTTGGATATTGGCTTTTGCTATTTTTGTAGTGATTTATACGCCAATATTGCTAAAGCCGAGAGCAGATGGCGCTTTTGGATAAATCAAACTCTAGGCTGATAAAAAATCCTAGACTAATAAATTTTTCAATCCAATTTTTGTGATTGATCTATTAGCTACAATTTGAAACGAAAGTAAAGCTTTAGATGGATTTGTTTGATGACGTGCAGCCTAGCAAGCTGGAAATTGCTAGGGATGCCTATTTGCTAAAAGGGTATGCGCAAGAGAATGAAGAGGTGCTTCTAGCTGATTTGGCAGCTATTATTAGCCAAGCGCCATTGCGACATATGATGACAAAAATGGGCTTTGCCATGTCCGCTGCAATGACCAACTGTGGCGCATTGGGTTGGACTAGCGACAGAAAAGGGTATCGTTATGATGTGAAAGACCCTGTAACCAGTAATCTTTGGCCAAAAATACCAGTCAGTTTTCAGCAGCTTGCTAATCAGGCCGCAGCAGAAGTCGGATTTAAAGACTTTCAACCTGATGCTTGTTTGATTAACCAATATAAAATGGGTGCGAGCATGGGTTTGCATCAAGATAAAAACGAGCTGGATTTTAGTCAGCCGATTGTCAGTGTTTCGTTAGGCATGTCTGCCATTTTTCAATTTGGTGGCTTAAGCCGCTCGGATAAGTCTATTAAAACTCCACTAGCGCATGGCGATGTTGTGGTGTGGGGCGGCGAGTCCCGCTTGAATTTTCACGGCATTTTGCCGCTTAAAATGAATACGCACCCAATTTTGGGTGCGTATCGGTATAACCTGACTTTTCGCAGGGCAGGCTAAATGGATTACAACTTCAGTGCTGCTTTAATGCGTCTCAATGTTTGGCTAATCAAGTTACCGTCTAGCTTGTAATGCTTATGTAATGGTTTTTTTACTACCCAGCTGGCCGTCATGCCTGCAGGAAAAGTGACTAAGTCGCCTTTACCAAAAACAACTGGCGTGCCGCCTGTTGGTGTAATCACGCATTCACCTTCTAGAATATAAGCGATTTCTTGTTCAGGAAACGTCCAGGGAAATACAGAAACCTCTTTTTGCCAAGTTGGCCATTTACTTACATTGAGTGCGTCTAAACGAGATTGATCTGGATTTTTTTCTACAATGATTTGATTATCTGCGGCCTGGCTCATGTCGGTTTCTTTAAATAGTTAAGATGCGCTATTTTAGCCTATCGCTGCTGAATTGTTATTGTAAAGTAGCATAAGTAGTAAAATAGCTTTTTTTGAGTCAGTCATGAATTTTATATGCGTATTAGTTTAGAAGATGCAGTAGCAAGACTTCGCAATGGGGAAGTGGTGGCAATTCCTACCGAAACTGTATATGGCTTGGCTGCAGATGCGACTAATGATGTTGCTTTGCAGAAGATATTTACCACCAAACAACGCCCCGCAGACCACCCGTTAATTGTGCATATTAGTGATATTAGTCATGTAACTGATTGGGCTGCAAGCTTTCCCGAGATTGCAGTTAAACTAGCTAAAGCTTTTTGGCCTGGGGCGCTCACTTTGGTATTACCTGCAAAAAGTCATGTTTCAAAAGTAGTGCGAGGCGGTGAGCCAACCATCGCGTTACGCGTTCCCAATCACCCCGTTGCGCTTGCTTTGCTTAAGTTGAGTGGATTGAGCGTTGCTGCACCATCCGCTAATTTATTTACGCAACTTAGTCCGACTACAGCGGCGCATGTCGAGGCTGGTTTAGGCGTGGCAATACCTGTGTTGGATGGGGGCGCATGCCAAGTAGGCATTGAATCTTCCATTGTGAGCGTGTCAGCTGATGGGCAATGGCAGTTGTTACGACCAGGCATGATTAGCGAGGCCGATATTCTAAAAGTAGTAGGTAGTAAGCAGCAGATAAAAGTTGAAAGTGAAGATGAAAAAACAATTCAAGCGCAAACGCCAAAGGTCCCTGGTCAACACGCATTGCATTACTCGCCACGTACGCCACTAATGTTATTTAATAATAGAGCCAATCTCATTCAAGAGTCTGAGGTGTTAATGCAAGCAGGCAAAACATGTGCTGCCTTGATCATTGGTGAGGGAAATCAGCCTAACTGCCAAGTTGTGCAGTTAACCAGTCAGCCCAATGAAGTGGCCGAGCAATTGTATGGTGCGCTACATGGCTTGGATGCACTACAAGTGGACTGTATTTTGGCCGAGTTGCCGCCAAATGCGCCAGCATGGGTGGCGGTTCTAGACCGGTTAAGTCGAGCAGGTTATAAAGGATAAACCTGGATTTAAGCCTAATTAAACATATAATCCCAATTTATATTTATAAGCAGATTGAATAATTTAAAACAAGCAAAATCCATTTTCTTAATATATGCAGGTTCAAATATGACTAAAAAATTAAAGCAATTACTCATGGCGACTGGTTTAATGGCGCTGGCATCATGTAGCGCTGTTAATCTCAACCCGTTTAGTTCAAATACAAAAGAGCAGTCGCGGACACCACAAAACGCTACAGCCTTTATATGTGATGGCAATAAGCAGTTTTATGTGCGCATGCTCAATAATGGTAATGATGCTTGGCTCATGTATCCAGACCATGAAGTGAATCTAACAAAATCTGCAGATAATAAAAATCACTTTACCAGCGGAGTAATTACCTTAATGATGAACGGTGACGAAACCACTTTAGATGATGGTGAGAAAATTGCCTACACAGGTTGTAAACCGCAGATTAAGAAATAGTATTTCACTGCTTGGCTTTTGATTTAAGTCTTGCAAACACTGCTAAAAAGGCGTAGTTTTGAGGTTTAAGCATCTATTTCCTATGGAGTGACCCATGGATAATAAATACGGATTAGGTAGTAACAAAGTGGCGACAGAGCACCATGAAACACATCATAAAACACCTGTAGTCCATGCCAAGCACTGTAAATTTTGTGGAAGTGCGGACTTAGTGCTGAGTCCAACCATGCATGATCATCGCTGTGCAGATTGCGGTGAACTGCAGAACGACGTTCCGCAAGGCTATTCGACAGGAAGAAGTAGTGACTTCTAGATATTTATTTGGAAACGTTTTTCATCTTGTTTTAGTGATAGATGGGATGGCGTAAAGTTTTCTTTAAGAAAATTGTCTTTAAGGAAAGACCTAGACCTGTTTTTTCATTTTTTAATAAAAATCAAAAATATACTGTTAATTTTCTCAACTTTTAACAATTACACCCGTTAAAAGTTCTATAATCTTGCGTACAAAAACACCCTTTCCATTAAACAACTCCAAAAGAGAAGATAAATGATTACGAAAAATGCTGATATTGGCCTAGTTGGCCTTGCTGTTATGGGCCAGAATTTGGCTTTAAATATTGCCGATCATGGCTACACCATTGCGGTATACAACCGTGACTCAAAAAAAATGGTGAACTTCATTGAAGAATGCAAAAAGAACGAACCTTCTTATGAGCGTGTTGTAGGACATGCTGATTTAGCTTCATTTGTTTTAAGTATTAAACGCCCACGTAAGATTATTTTGTTAGTTAAAGCAGGCAGTGCAACTGACGTGACTATCAACGCTTTATTGCCTTTCTTAGAGCAGGGCGACATTATTATCGATGGCGGCAACTCATTGTGGACAGATACTATCCGTCGCGAAAAAGAACTTGCAGTTAAAGGTATTGATTTCATCGGTTCTGGCGTATCAGGCGGTGAAACTGGCGCACGTTTTGGCCCTTCACTCATGCCATCTGGTACACGTAAAGCGTGGTCTAGTTTAGAGCCGATTTGGCGTGACATCGCGGCAAAAGTCGATGCAGTCACTGGTGAACCTATGGAAGGGGGTAAACCGGGCAAGCCAGTGGTAGGCGGTTTTGCCTGTGCTGAGTATATTGGTCCGGACGGTGCTGGCCACTATGTGAAAATGGTGCACAATGGTATTGAATACATTGACATGCAGTTGATTTGTGAAGCTTACTGGTTGATGAAAAACCTGCTTGGTATGCAAGCTGATGAAATCGGAAAAGTTTTTGAAGAGTGGAATAAAGGCGAGCTATCAAGCTTCTTGATTGAAATCACTGCTGATATTCTGCAACAAAAAGATCCTATGGGCCCTGGCTTCTTGGTAGACAAGATTTTAGATACTGCCGGTCAAAAAGGTACAGGCCAATGGACTGCAGCGAACGCGCTTGAATTAGGCGCTCCTGCCAACGCTATTGCTGCCGCGGTTTACGCACGTGCGCTTTCAAGCTTAAAAGAAGAGCGTGTTGAAGCAAGTAAAATTCTAAAAGGGCCAGCGATTAAAGTTGAGACAGATAAAAAAGCAATTATCGATGCGATTAAAAACGCGCTGTATTGCTCAAAAATCTGTGCTTACGCGCAAGGCTTCCAGCTGATTGATAAAGCACAGGTAGCTTACAATTGGAAACTTAACTTCGGTGAGATCGCGCAAATCTGGCGTGGCGGTTGTATCATCCGTGCACGTTTCTTGCAAAAAATCACAGATGCTTATGCATTGAATTCACGTTTGAAAAACTTGATGTTAGACCCATACTTCACTAATGCAATGAACGAAGGTCAAGCAGGCTGGCGTAAAGTGATTGCCTTGGCAGTCACTAACGGCATCCCGGCACAAGGTTTTGCTGCTGCAATGGCTTATTATGATGGTTACCGCAGCGCAGTTTTACCGGCTAATTTGCTACAAGGTCAACGTGATTACTTTGGTGCGCACACTTATGAGCGTACTGACAAACCACGTGGTCAGTTCTACCACTTGGATTGGCCAGAAGCAAGTCGTCCGCAGTTAGAAATGTAATTTAGAGGACTGTAGAATAAAAAAAGCACTGATATTTATATCAGTGCTTTTTTTATTTAAATTACCTGATGACTTAATTGTTATTTAGCGACTTGCTTTTCGCGCATCTCATCAAGTGTTTTGCAATCAATGCAAAGTGTTGCAGTCGGACGCGCTTCTAAGCGCTTTAGACCGATTTCAATACCGCAACCCTCACAATAGCCGTACTCTTCGCTCTCTATATTGCGCAAAGTTTCATCAATTTTCTTAATTAATTTACGTTCACGGTCACGGTTACGCAACTCTAAAGTCATATCTGACTCTTGGCTGGCGCGGTCGTTTGGGTCTGCAAACATAGTCACTTCATCTTGCATCGTGTGTACAGTACGATCAAGATCATGGCTTAGCTCGGCTTTCCAGTCATTTAAAATCTTGCGAAAGTGATTGAGCTGATGTTTGCTCATATACTGTTCGTCAGGTTTTGGCTGGTAAGGGGTAAATTGTTTAGTAATAACTTCTGCCATTGTGTGCCTCAGAAACTTAAAAAGAGTTACTTAAAAAGACCTATTTAAAAAGCCGCTTAATAAAATAAGCATTTATAAAAATTAGCGCGTGAGTGTACACCGAATAAAGCTTTGATGCAAAGTAAGCCTAATTGCTTGAATTATTTACAAGATTGTACTCGAGCTTCTTGTAGCTCAAGAGCCAGCAAGGTATTTTCCATCAATGTTGCCACCGTCATAGGGCCTACGCCTCCAGGCACTGGGGAGATGTAGCCGGCACGCTCTTTGGCTGCCTTAAAATTCACATCACCAGCAATAGTCCCGTCTGCCAATCGATTTATACCAATATCAATGACCACTGCGCCAGGCTTAATCCAAGCCCCTTGTATGAGTCCAGGCTTGCCTGCAGCGGCTACAACCAAGTCAGCCTGCATAATGATTTTACTTAAATCTTTGGTATGGCGATGGCAGCTAGTCACTGTGCAGCCTGCGAGCAGTAACTCTAGCGCCATTGGACGGCCTACATGGTTAGAAACGCCCACAACTACCGCATCTAAGCCCATTAATTCTATATTTGCTGCCTGTAGCATCTTTATCACGCCAAAAGGCGTGCAGGAGCGCAAGGTGGGTTGGCGTACCGCCAGTCTGCCGATGTTGTAAGGATGAAATCCATCTACATCTTTATTTGGGCTGATATGTTCAATGATGTGTTCATCTTTAATTTGAGGCGGCAAAGGTGACTGCACAAGAATGCCATCGATAGTATCATCTTGATTTAATTGTTCAATCAGGCCAAGTAGCTCAGACTCCGAAGTAGAGGCTGGCAAATTATAAGCGACTGAGCGAATGCCGACTTTTTCACAGGCTAAACGTTTGTTACGCACGTAGATGCTTGAAGCAGGATCTGCGCCGAGGACGATAACCGCCAAGCCGGGCGCACGTTTATTTGCTTGCAGGCGATTATTAATACGAACTTTAATCGAGTTTAAGAGATTTTCAGCAATGGCTTTGCCATCAATTATTTGAGCGGTCATTTGATCTTGGTTTACTTATTTTTTAAGAAATATTGAAAATAAAGTAACATTTTATCATAATAGATTTGACCTCCAGCCCAGTTTGCAGTATATTTCTGCCCTTCGGCGTGTAGCGTAGCCTGGTAGCGCGCCTGCTTTGGGAGCAGGATGTCGGGAGTTCGAATCTCTCCACGCCGACCAAATTTTAACTTGTTGAATTGCTTCGTAAATCATCAACAAATAAAGATGAAAGTCAGCCCGA